>NZ_JXTE01000329.1 GCF_000972385.1 Streptomyces sp. WM6386 | reverse complement strand
CCGGTTCAGGTCGTGCGCGGTGCTGATGATCGAGCCGGAGCCGATGGCCATACTCGAGTTGAGGTCCGTGACGTCGATGCCGGTGTCGGTGCCAGTGCCGAACGCGGCGTAGCCCTGGGCGTGCGGGCCCAGGATGAACGGGAAGGCGCCGGGCGTACTGGTGTCTCTCAGGTCCAGGGGGCGGATGATGCGGTCCTTCACCTCCCATGCCCAACTCCGGCCGGTGACCTTGTGGATGATCATCGCGGCGAGAATGTAGTTGGTGTTGGAGTACGACCAGCTGGCATCCGAGTGAGGGAGCTGCATCGCCAGACCCACCAACTCCTCGGGGCTGTACGTGCGGAACCGCTCGGCCCGATAGCCGTCCGCACTTTTCAACGCGGATATCTCCGGCCCGACATCAGGGATGCCGCTCGTGTGCTGCAGCAACTGCCGCACGGTGATCTGGGTGCCGTCGTTGCCGTTGCCCCGGACCACTCCCGGCAGCCACTGCTCGACGGTGTCTTCCAGGGACATCCGCCCTTCGCCGACGAGTTGAAGCACAACCGTGGCGGTTAAGGTCTTGGTCGCGCTGCCGATCCGGAACCTGCCGTCCCGCGGCATCGTCTTTCTTGTGTTCCTCGCGGCCGTCCCGGCTTACGCGCTGTCGCGTGCGTCCGGTGACCTCACCTCGGCGTGCACGCCGACCGCCCCA
>NZ_JXTE01000328.1 GCF_000972385.1 Streptomyces sp. WM6386 | reverse complement strand
GTCATGACCAGATGAGACAGTTGCTCGAACTGGCGGCTCCCGGCGGCACGGTGACCATCGTCATCGGCGCGCCAGGCGTGGGCAAGACCGTGCTGGCCGGACATGCCGCGCACCGTCTGACGGATGAGTTCACCGGCGGACGGATCTGCCTGAGCCTCCGGGAGAAGGACGGATCGCCCCGAACTCTCGCGGCTCTCACCGCCGAACTGTTCCCGTACACGAACCCGTCCGAGCCGTTGCCCGCGGATCCCCAGCACGCCGCCGCGCTCTGGCGCGTCTGGCTGGCGGGCCGCAAGGTCCTGCTCATGCTCGACGACGCCCCTGACGAGGCCTGCGTCCGGCCACTGCTGCCCGGCACGGGGCCGAGCACCGCCATCGTCACCGCTCGCACCCAACTGGCCGGGCTCGCCCCGGCCCACCGGATCCACGTGCCACCGTTCACCACCAACGAGGCCCTGGACCTGCTCGGTAGGCTCATCGGTCCGGGCCGGGTGTTCTGCGACCGGCCGGCGGCCGGTCGCATCGTCGCGGCCTGCGGAATGCTGCCCCCCGCGGTGCGGGCCGCGGGCCTCAAGCTGGCCGTGCTGCGCCCCCTGCCACTCGGCGAGTACGCAGCCCGGCTGGCCGACCCCCGGGCGGTGCTCGACGAACTCGCCGTGGGCGACATCGACGTGAGGTCGCAGGTGGCCGACGCG
>NZ_JXTE01000327.1 GCF_000972385.1 Streptomyces sp. WM6386 | reverse complement strand
CCCGCCACGCCATCGCCGCGTGCAGGGCGAAGTGGGTGTCTTGGGTTAGTTCGTCGAGAGAGCGCAGCATGCTGCCCGTGGGCTGCTCGCCGCTGCGGATGCGGGCCTCAATGACGTCGGGAAGGTTGTCCACGAGAGCGTCCGTCGCCTCGCCGGGCGTGGACCGTGCCCCGTCGCGGAAACAGGCGATGGCCTCCTCGTAGTTGCCAAGGCTCAGCTCCAGCAGGCCCAAGGCCTCGCTGGCATCGCGCGGGTAGTCTGTGTCCGAGCGCCGCAAGGCGATTGCCTGTAGGCCGTGTTCACGGCATCGTTCGACATCGCCACGGATCGCCTCGACGTAGGTCAGCGCGCTGAGCGCTAAGTACTGCCAGAACTCGTCGTTCGTAAAGTCGGCCAGGTCGACCGCGTCGGTGGCGGCGGCCCTGGCGGCTTCCATCCGGCCGCCGACAGCCTCGGCGTACGCGGATACGTACAGCGCGAAGGGCATCAAGCCGATCGCCCCGTCAGCCCGCAGCCGGGTCAGGACAGTGTTGATCGTCGCCCGGGCGAGCGCGTGTTCGCCAGTCAGGATCATGGTGCCCGCGGCCAGGATGACGTACTCGAGGGCCAGTGGGCCGTCGAGAGGGTCGGTGACCAGTGCCTGGCAGCCCCGCAGCCTTTCCCGGCCCGAGCGGCTCTGGCCCAGGTGGAGCAGGGT
>NZ_JXTE01000326.1 GCF_000972385.1 Streptomyces sp. WM6386 | reverse complement strand
CCCCCCAGCCCGCCGCCCCCGTGCAGATCCCGCAGGCCGAACTGCCCAGGACCGCCACGCTGAAGGTGCAGCGCCGCGCGCTGGCCCAGCGGTTCCAGCAGCAGTTCCAGGAGCAGGCGTGAGCGGCGATCAGCACATCGCCGTGGCCGGGACATCCACTGATCCGAAGGGGACCAACGCCGTGACACCGCAAGCGACGCTCGCCCGATTCCGCGAGTACATGGTGGGACCGTCGCGGTTCATGACCCTGCTGTCCGTCTTCGAGCTGGGCGTCGTCGACGCGTTGCGCGAGGCCCCCGGCCTGACGGCGGCCGAGCTGGGAGAGAAGGTCGGCGCCAAGGCGGACGCACTGGAACAGCTGCTGTTCCTGCTCGTCAAGGAGGGCTTCGTCGCGCAGGACGAGACGTCCGGCGGCTACCGCCTCGACGGTCTCGCCGAGGTCGCCGAGAGCGACCTCGCACGGGCCCTGGCCTACATGAACCTGATCAAGGTCACCGCGCTCAGACAGCTGTACTACCTCACCGAGTCCGCGCGCACCGGCTCGGTCGTCGGCCTCAAGGAGCTCTACAGCGCCGAGGGCACCCTGTACGACGCGGTCGCCGACCACCAGGACCTCAACGACTCCTGGCTCAAGCTGATGAACACGGTCACCGCCAACATCGACCCCTGGTTCTTCGCCAACATCGACGTCCCGGCCGG
>NZ_JXTE01000325.1 GCF_000972385.1 Streptomyces sp. WM6386 | reverse complement strand
GTTCAGTACCGCTTCCCAGGTGTCGACGGCGAAATGAAGCGTCATTCCGTTACGTCCGTACAGCTCGGGAGCGCCGGTGGCGTTGGCCGTGTCGACGCCCAGCCCCACCGTATCCCGCCCCCGCCCGGCGAACGCGGCGAAGGCATGCCGCAGCAGGAGCGCCCCCAGACCCCGGCCACGGGCCTCGCGCAGCACTCCGATGCTGCGGATCCATCCCATCGCCTCCCGGTCGTCCCGGGAGATCAGGAACCCGGCGTCCCCCGACTCCTCGGTGCCGACGATCCACACCAGCGACCAGTCGAGGAGTTCGGCGTCGACGTCGTGCAGCCACTGCTCGTACGTGCGTGGCTGGAAGTCGAAGTGCTCGGCGAAACCGGCCTGGTAGAGGCGGTGGACGCGCTCACGGTCGGCGTCCGTCGTGCAGGGGTGTATCCGTACCCCGGCGGGCGGCTCGGGGGCGAGGTCGCGCGCCGGGTTCAGAGGGCGTCGCAGTACGTGGTAGCGGCGTACGACCTGCCAGCCCCGTGCCTTGATCAGCGCTGTGTCGAGCGTGGGCTCGGTGTTGAGATGCAGATGGACCACGGCCTTCGCCGCGCCGTTGGCCCGGGCCTTGTCGAGGGCCCTGGTCTGCATCGGGTCCAGGAGCAGTTCGCCGGCCGGCTGGTGGTCGGGAAGGACGTAGTGGTCGATGTCGACGCGCT
>NZ_JXTE01000324.1 GCF_000972385.1 Streptomyces sp. WM6386 | reverse complement strand
TAGCCCACCACAGCCGCTGAACCCGGCATCGCAGTCGACTCAATCGAAACCGGCTACCTGAATCGACCGCTACCCTCCGGTCAACCGGACGCTCAAAGTGGCCAACTGAGGCGCTCAGTCACACGAGGAGTGCCGGTGCCCGGTGACATCGATTCCTACAGTAACGGTTCGGCAGGAGCGTTGCCGCAGCGGTGCGAAAGTCCGGCTCCGGAACGTGACCATGGAGGCACCAGCCGAGAATTTGGACACGATGCCGAGGCACCGACCTGAGGGTGGGACGGCTGCCTCGCTGTCTTCCTGGGCATGCGTGACGAACTGCTATTCGCCGCCTGGGCCGGTTTCAGCGCAGGGCTCTTCCTGCTGGACGATGCGCGCGAGGAGACCCATGAGCTGGTCCCGCTCGGCAGGCGTCAAGGCAGCGGTCAGCTCATCGTTCGCCTCACGGCCCAGTTTCTCCGTCTGAAGCAGGCGACGTTTCCCGCTAGGCGAGAGGGCAATGGCGTTCTTGCGACGGTCCTTGGCGTCCGGCGCGCGGGTCACGAGGCCATCGTTCTGGAGGTCGTTGAGGATCGCGACCATGTCCTTGGGATCGATGCTCAGGCTGCGGCCCAGCTCGGCCTGCGATACGGGACCCAGTTCGGCGACTGCCGACAGGACAGCATGGTGCATCATCCGCATGCCTACCTGAGCGAGGGCTTCGGCGA
>NZ_JXTE01000323.1 GCF_000972385.1 Streptomyces sp. WM6386 | reverse complement strand
TCCACCTCCTCGTACACACCACCGCGCCCCTGGGTGAACAGCGCCATGTAGTCGAAGAAGTTGAGCCCGAGTCCGCGCAGCAGCACGGTTTCGCCGGGACGGATGCCCGACAGGTCCACGTCGGCCGGGTTGGCCGGGGCCAGGTAGGTCAGACCGCTGCTTTCGGCGTACTCGGTCAACTTCCGTTCGGTGTCGGAGAGTTGGGCCGGTACATGGCCCTGTGCGAGGACGACCGCGGACAGGCCTGTCAGCCGGGTGCCGTCCTCGAGGACGATGGTCTGCTCCCCCGTCGACCCGCCCGGGGTGTCGTCGTGAAGGGCGACGGCCCGTACGGGGTGGGTGCGCCCCGTCACGTGTGCGGCGGCGCCCGCCACGACCCGCTGGAACGCCCACGTCAGATAGCAGCCGTAGAGGGCGCGGGTGGGGTAGGAGTCGGGGCCCAGACGGCGTGCCTCGGCGAGGACCCCGTCGTCGTAGCCGGCCTGCGGGGCGGCCTCGAGGGTGTGCGAGACCAGCGCCTTGGCCCACTCGTACAGGCTCGGTCCCTCGTCCAGCGGGCCGTCGATGCGGACACTGGCGTCGGTGTAGACCGTGACCTGCGAGGACACGGTGTTCATCAGCAGATGCCGGGACTGGGTGGGGCGCCACACGCGTCCCGAGCCGGGCGGGTCCGGGTCGACGACATGCACGGTGACGGTGTCCCAG
>NZ_JXTE01000322.1 GCF_000972385.1 Streptomyces sp. WM6386 | reverse complement strand
GGAGGCGGCGAACACCGACTGGGTGGCCACCGGACCCTCGTCACCGGCCTCCAGGTCGACGGCGTCGGTGATGATGCCGGAGCCGATCCGCAGCGCGAGGCGGGCGGCGATCTCCTTGCCCTCCGCGGAGGACGGCACCAGCACGGCGGCCGGGGAGACGGCCTCGTACGCGGCCTGCAGGGCGTCCACCTTCGGGACGACCAGGTAGTCGGCGTACTCGGCGGCCTCATGCGTGAGCACGCGGACCGCCCCGTGCTCGGCCAGCGCGGCCGCCGTGTCGGCGGCGCCGGCACCCAGGGCCACAGCCACCGGCTCACCTATCCGGCGAGCCAGCGTCAGCAGCTCCAGCGTGGGCTTGCGGACGGCACCGTCCGCATGGTCGACATAGACGAGAACTTCAGCCATGGATCAACGCACCCTCTCTCAGATGAACTTCTGGCCGGCGAGGAACTCGGCGAGCTGCTTGCCGCCCTCGCCCTCGTCCTTGACGACTGTTCCGGCGGTACGCGCCGGGCGCGCGGTGGCGGAGTCGACGGCTGTCCAGGCGCCGTCCAGACCCACGTCCTCGGCGTCGATGTCGAGGTCGGACAGGTCCCAGGAGGCCACTGGCTTCTTCTTGGCGGCCATGATGCCCTTGAAGGACGGGTAACGCGCCTCGCCCGACTGGTCGGTGACCGACACGACGGCCGGCAGCGACGCCTCCAGC
>NZ_JXTE01000321.1 GCF_000972385.1 Streptomyces sp. WM6386 | reverse complement strand
CTCGTGTCCTGACCGACATTCACCATGCACAGACCACCGGCGGCGGTGAACCCGCCCGCAAGGACGAGCGGACGTCGTGGTCCGAGGTGCGCCACCAGGTTGCCGGACCACGGCGCGCACAGAGTGGCCCCGAGCGCCATGGGCAGGGTCGCCATGCCGGCCGCGAGCGGCGTCCATCCGCGGGCGTGCTGGAGAGAGAACGTGTTGAGCAGAAGGGTCACGTTCAGCGCCGCGAACACCGCCATGGCGCCCAGAACCGCCGAGGCGAACACCGGTCGCCGGAAGAGCGCGAGATCCATCAGGGGCTCGGGCCGGTGCAGTTCGACCCAGGTGAACCCGGCCGTGGCCATCACGATCAGGGCGTAGCCGGCCATCGCCATGGGCGAGCCCCAGCCGATGCGGGGTCCTTCGATGAGGACACCGACCGACACGCACAGGGCCAACGCGAGGAGCACCTGGCCGGGCAGGTCCATCCGCCGGGCGCGCTGTCCGTGTGACTCCGGTACGAGCACTGCCCCCAGGAGGGGGGGGGCGAGGATGATGGGTGCTTTGATCCAAAACCCCGATCGCCAGCCGAACGTGGCGATGAGCCACCCGCCGGTCACGGGGCCCGCCGCCATGCTGAGTCCGAAGACCGACGCCCATACACCGATCGCCCGGGCTCGCTCCCGTGGATCGGGCATCGCGTTCACCACGATCGCCAGGGC
>NZ_JXTE01000320.1 GCF_000972385.1 Streptomyces sp. WM6386 | reverse complement strand
CCTCCCACCTCCCCGCCCGCCTCGAACTGGTCCCGGCGCTCCCTCGCTCCGAGACCGGCCGCGTCCTGCGCCACCGCCTCCCGGACACACTGCCCACCACCTGACCGCCCGCTAAGCGGGTCGGGCGAAGTCCGCCACGGTTCGGCAGCGCCCCGAAGGGGCGCGGGCCGTATCCATATGCGGCTCCGCCGCGGGGCGCGACCAGCCACGACGGCGCCGCAGACAAACAACAACGCGTCCACCGCACTTCCAGCGGAGCGCTCAGGCAGCCGTGCCGACCGTCCGCACCCCGGCGCTCTGCCGGTCGAGCGTGGCGGCGATGTGCAGGGCGATGTCACCCGAGGTGAGACTCAACTTCCGCAGGATCTCGGCGCGTTCGGCGTGCTCCAGGAACTCCTGGGCGATACCGAACTTCCGCAACGGGGTGTCCACCCCGGCCGCGCGCAGCGCCTGCGCGACCGCCGAACCCACCCCCCCGGTCAGCTCGTTCTCCTCCACGGTCACGACCAGCCGGTGCCGGGCGGCCAGAGGCACCAGAGCGGGATCGACGGGCTTGACCCAGCGAGGGTCGACGACGGTACAGCCGACACCCTCGCCGGCCAGCAGGGCGGCGGTGTCCAGCGCGGTCTGCGCCCTCGAACCGACCGCGACGATCAGGACGTCCTCGCGCTCCCCGCGACGCAGCACGTCGATCCCGCCGACCGTGT
>NZ_JXTE01000032.1 GCF_000972385.1 Streptomyces sp. WM6386 | reverse complement strand
GACCCGGACACCCCGGACAAGGCCCCCTGGGAGGAAGCCGCAACCCTCCTCGCCCACCTCCACCGCACCCCCACCCCCCCCGGCACCCCCCCCATGCCCGCCCCGGCCAAGGCGGCCCAGTCCATCGCCCGCCTCCGCACCACACCCGCCGCCCCCGAACCCCTCGTACGCCCCGTCCTCGCCGCCTGGTCCGCCCTCCCCGCCTGGGCCCGCGCCGAGACCCCCATGCCGGACACCAGCACCCTGTGCCACGGCGATCTCCACCTGGGCCAGCTCGTCCGTCACCCCGCCTCCGACGGCCCCTGGCGCCTGATCGACGTGGACGACCTCGGACGAGGCGTCCCCGCCTGGGACCTCGCCCGCCCGGCCGCCTGGTACGCCTGCGGCCTCCTCCACCCCGACGAGTGGACCCGCTTCCTCGACGCCTACCGCGCGGCAGGCGGCCCGGCCGTTCCCGCGGACGGCGACCCCTGGCCCGCCCTGGACGTCCCGGCCCGCGCCCTCACCGTGCAGACCGCGGCCCGCGCCCTGACCAAGGCCGCCGCGGCGAACCGCTCCCTGGACGAGGTCGAACAGCTCCTCGTCGACGCCTGTGCACGAATGGGTTCCGCCCCACCCGAGTTGACCCGCACCGACGCGAAGTAGGGTGCAACCGACCGGAGCCGGACAGTGTCTGTCCTGGCGTAACGCGAAGCAGGACCAACCGGCGAGGAGTTGAGCCGACGATGCAGTGTCCGAAGTGTCACGCGCCCATGCACACGTACAACCGCAACGGTGTTCAGATCGAGCAGTGCAGCGGCTGCCGCGGGATTTTTCTCGACTACGGCGAGCTGGAGGCGCTGACCCGTGTGGAGTCCCAGTGGTCCCAGCCCGCCCCGCCGCCCCCGGCCGCCCCACAGGCCTACCCGGCGGCGCCCGCGGCCCCCGCCTGGGGCGCCCCGCAGCATGGCGGTCACCACGGCGGCCACTACGGCCACAAGCGTCACAAGAGCTTCGGCCACATGCTGTTCTCCAGCTGACGGCCGGCAGGCACGAAGAAGCCCCCGGCCGCAGGGCCGGGGGCTTCGGTGTGTGGACGATACTGGGATTGAACCAGTGACCTCTTCCGTGTCAGGGAAGCGCTCTCCCGCTGAGCTAATCGTCCAGGTCAGCCACCCCGTGAGAGGGGCTGCGTGCGCGATACTGGGATTGAACCAGTGACCTCTTCCGTGTCAGGGAAGCGCTCTCCCGCTGAGCTAATCGCGCGGGTTCGGACCTTGCCGTAGGAGCTGGAAGATCCAGTGGACGATACTGGGATTGAACCAGTGACCTCTTCCGTGTCAGGGAAGCGCTCTCCCGCTGAGCTAATCGTCCTTGGAGGTGGAGACGGGATTTGAACCCGTGTAGACGGCTTTGCAGGCCGTTGCCTCGCCTCTCGGCCACTCCACCAGGAGTGTAGGGGGTCGGGAAGATCCCCTTGCTCTTTCGAGCGAACGACGAGGTTCGAACTCGCGACCTCAACCTTGGCAAGGTTGCGCTCTACCAACTGAGCTACGTTCGCCTGTCTTTCCGATCCGCTCTCGCGGCCCGGCGACGTGTTGAACTCTAGCGGATTCCGGGGCCAGCACAAAAACGCGTTTGTGCAGCGTGCTGCGCTGCACCCGCTCGCGCACATGGTCACGGGCTCCGGAGGGACATGACCAGGTCACCCGCAGGACACCCGCCATAGACTCGACGCGTGCTCGACCTCGTCCCTCTCGCCCGCTTCGGCGGGCGCACAGCCACCGGACTCCTCGATGTCACCAGCGATCCCGCGGCCCTGGACTCCAGTGGCTTCTGGGCGGTCTGCGCCGACTTCGAGGGCCGTCTGACCTGCGCCCGCTTCCAGGACGTACGCAAGGAGCGGGTGCCCGCCCCGGTGCCGGGGGCGTGGCACGGCCCGGCGGCCGACGACTGGACGTCCTCCCTGGACCGCGCCGGATACACGGCGGGCGTCCGCCGGATCCGCGAGCACATCGCGGCCGGCGAGGTCTACCAGGCCAATCTCTGCCGGGTGCTGACCGCGCCCGTCGCACCCGACGCCGACGTGGACGCGCTGACCGCCCTGCTGGCCCGCGGCAACCCGGCACCGTACGCAGGAACGATCCGGCTGCGGGCGCACGGTGTGGAGATAGCCACCGCTTCTCCCGAGCTGTTCCTGCGCCGCGACGGCCGGATCGTCGAGTCCGGCCCGATCAAGGGCACCGGGCGCACCGAGGCGGACCTCCTGGAGAAGGACTACGCCGAGAACGTGATGATCGTGGATCTGGTCCGCAACGACATCGGACGGGTCTGCGCCACCGGCAGCGTGAGCGTGCCCGACCTGTGCGCGGTCGAGAAGCACCCGGGCCTTGTCCACCTCGTCTCGACGGTCCGCGGCGAACTGCGCGAGGGCGCCGGCTGGCCCGAACTGCTCGACGCCGCCTTCCCGCCCGGCTCCGTCACCGGCGCCCCCAAGTCCAGCGCCCTGCGGATCATCGACGCCCTGGAGACGGCGCCCCGCGGGCCGTACTGCGGAGGCATCGGCTGGGTCGACGCCGACCGGGGCACTGGCGAGCTGGCTGTCGGCATCCGCACCTTCTGGATCGACCGCGCGCAAGGCGTGCTGCGGTTCGGCACCGGCGCCGGCATCACCTGGGGTTCCGACCCCGAGGGGGAGTGGCGGGAGACCGAGCTGAAGGCGGCCCGGCTGCTCGCGGTAGCGTCGGGTGCGTACGAGGTTGACGAGAGGGACTTGACGTGAAGATCTGGCTCGACGGCGGGCTGCAGGACATCGAGTCCGCCCGCGTCTCCGTCTTCGACCATGGGCTGACCGTGGGCGACGGCATCTTCGAGACGGTGAAGGCGGTGGACGGCGAGCCGTTCGCCCTCACCCGGCACCTCGACCGGCTGACCCGGTCCGCGCGCGGTCTCGGCCTGCCCGACCCCGACCTCGACGAGGTGCGCCGCGGCTGCGCGGCCGTCATCGAGGCCAACCCGATGCCGCTCGGCCGGCTCCGCATCACCTACACCGGCGGCCACGGCCCCCTCGGCTCCGACCGCGGCGAACACGGCCCGACCCTGGTCGTCGCCCTCGGCGAGACCACCCGCCGACCCGACTCCACCACCGTGATCACGGTCCCCTGGACCCGCAACGAGCGCGGCGCCCTCACCGGACTCAAGACCACCTCGTACGCCGAGAACGTCGTGGCCCTCGCCCGGGCCCGCGAGCACGGCGCCTCCGAGGCGCTGTTCGCCAACACGGTCGGGCAGCTCTGCGAGGGCACCGGGTCGAACGTCTTCGTCGTCCTCGACGGTGAGCTCCACACCCCGCCGGTCGCCTCCGGCTGCCTCGCGGGCATCACGCGCGCGTTGACGGTCGAATGGACCGGCGCCAAGGAGACCGACCTGCCACTGGACGTCCTGGAGCGGGCCGACGAGGTCTTCCTCACCTCCACCCTGCGGGACGTACAGGCCGTCCACCGCGTCGACGACCGGGCACTGCCGGGCACCCCGGGCCCGGTCACCGCCAAGGCCATGCGGATCTTCGACGAGCGGGCCGGTCACGACCTGGACCCGTGAAAGGCCCGATAAATTGGGCTGACTCGGAGGCCCGCGGCGGGTAGAACACCCCTGATGACCACGACCCTGCGGCCAACCGAGCCGCTTCAGCACAACGCCGACGGCACGCGTTCACGCCGCTACCAGGTGTGCGTGAACAGCCGTCCCGTCGGCGCGATACACCTCGGCACCTCACCCTCCTTCGGCGACTCGGTGGCCCGCATCCACGACCTGCGGATCGAGGAGCCCGACCGGCGGCGCGGCCGGGGCACGGTGGCCGCGCTCGCCGCCGAGGAGGTGGCACGTGGCTGGGGCTGCCGCGAGATCGAGGCGGTCGGCGTACCGGCGTCCGCTGAGGCGGCCCTGCGGCTGGTCAAGGCGCTGGGCTACGTCCTGCGCAATCGCGGCATGGTGAAGCAACTCGGCGACACCGCGCCGGACCTGCCCGCCGACAGCCAGGCCCGCCCCATGACGCAGGCCGACTTCGACGCCTGGCTGGTGCACGAGTCGGAGGACTACGCGCGCACCTGGATGGCACGGGGCGTGCCCGAGCCCGAGGCGCGCGCCAAGTCGCAGCGCGACCACGACACGCTCCTGCCGCAGGGCCTCGCGACCGAGAACATGCAGTTCAGCATCCTGGAGCACGAGGGCACTCGCGTGGGCGTCCTCTGGCTCGCCCTGCGCGACGGCAAGCCCTACATCTTCGACGTCGAGGTGGACGAGGCCCACCGCGGTCGCGGACACGGCCGCACCCTCATGCTGCTGGCGGAGACCCAGGCACACGCCCTCGGCGAACGGACCCTGGGTCTGAACGTCTTCGCGGGCAACACCCCGGCCGAGCGGCTGTACGAGTCACTCGGCTACGAGACGACGCAGTACGCCTTCTACAAGCCGCTGCTGTAGGCGTACGACGGCTCAGGCACCCTGGGCGGCCAGCAGCCGGTCCGCGATCTCCTCGATGCGCTCGCGCAGCCCCTCCTGGCTCTTGCCGCCGTCCAGGCGCTCGCCGTCGATGACGTACGTCGGGGTGCCGGTCACGCCGATCGCCTTGCCCTCGGCCTGGTCGGCGTCCACGATCAGGATGTGCCGGCCGTCGATCAGCGCGGTGTCGAACTCCTCGGCGTCCAGCCCCAGTTCGCCGGCCACCTCGACCAGGAAGGGTTCTCCCCCGCGGCCCAGCTCCTCGACCCGGCCCAGCACGGCCTCGACGTAGTCCCAGCCCTTCCCCTGCTCCGCGGCCTCCTCGGCGGCCTGCGCGGCGGCGAAGGCGTGCTTGTTCTTCTCCAGCGGGAAGTGCCGCAGCCGCAGCTCCAGCCGGTCGCCGTATCGCGCACGCAGGGCCCGGACGTCCTCCAGGGCGCTCCGGCAGTCCGGGCACTGGAGATCGCACCAGACGTTGAGCACGGGGGCGACGGGACGCGCGGGGGAGGAGTCACTCATGTCCCCAGTCTCCCAGCCGCGCCTCGGACGACCCAATCGGCCCCGGAACGCCGCAGGGGAGACACACCTCGACCGGCACCTACGGAGGATCCGACCCGGAGATGTCCCTGATGTCGGGTCGGAGGATGGCCCCGCGGGGTGGGGGCGGTGCAGGATGGAAGGGACGAAGTGCCCTGCCGAGCCCTGCCTGGAGGACCGGATGATTGCCGAGACCGTCTGTTCCGCCGCCGCCGCGGCCGGCCTGGGCATCGCGGCGGTGACGGCGTACCGCAAGCGTTTCCTCGCCGCCGCCCGTCTCGCCGCGTACTCTCTCGTGCCCCTCGGCCTGGTCATGACGGGTGTCGTCGACTGGGTGGCGGACACCGCGTTCAGTCCGACGGCCTGGGCCGGCTTCGGTGTGCTCGGTGTCTCCTGGATGCTCTTCGCGAGCACGCGCGCGGTGGAGCGCAGGCGCGGCGGCACCCGCAAGGAGCGCAGGGCGGCCCGGGCCGCGCAGAGCGAGGCGATCGCCCCGGCGGCATCGGCGCCCTCGCTGGGCCAGGCCTCCCGGCCGGCGACCCGTCCCGCCGCCACACCCCGCGCCGGTGCCGGGGAGGACTTCAGTGACATCGAGGCCATCCTGAAGAAGCACGGCATATGACGGGTGCAGGCGGACTGAAACGACACAGTCGGCCCGCACCTGTCCCGGAGCCGTCCACGCCGTGAACCGTTCGTCACGGGATCCGGCGAACTGCCGTTCTTCCCTGGCGTGTTGGTCACCCGACCGGCGCCGACTGCGTCATCATCGCCCGCGAGATGCTGGACACGACACAGAGCGACGCCGCGCCGCCGCAGGACGAGCCGCGCGGGTGCCTTTTCGCCCTTTCCCAGCCACCGCTGATGATCTTTCTTGCGGTGATCGGGTGTCTACTGCTCATGGCTGCGCTGCACGATCTGCTGCTGCTCTGAGCCGTACCCGCGGTGCCCGGCGTCACCCGCCGGGTACCGCGTCGACACCACCGTGCGGGCCGGAGCTCAGCCCGCCGCCTCCTTGCGGCGCGCCCGGTACGCGGCCACATGCAGCCGGTTCCCGCACGTACGGCTGTCGCAGTAGCGCCGCGACCGGTTGCGGGAGAGGTCGACGAACGCGTGCCGGCAGTCGGGGGCCTCGCAGCGCCGCAGCCGTTCCTGCTCCCCGGCGACCACGAAGAAGGCCAGCGCCATGCCACAGTCCGCCGCCAGGTGATCGGCGATGGATGCACCGGGCGCGAAGTAGTGCACATGCCAGTCGTAGCCGTCGTGGTCGGTGAGCCGGGGCGTGGTGCCCGCCGCGGCCACCAAATCGTTGATCAGCCCGGCCGCGACCCGGGGGTCCGCGGCGGAGAAGATCGAGGCGAACCGGCCGCGGATCTTGCGCACCGTGGAGAGATCGAACTCCGAGAGCACCCCGACATCGCTGATCTCGTGCTTTTGTACGAAGTCCTCGAGAGCCGCGACGTCCGGCAGCGCGTCCGGGGTCGTGGTGTCCTCCGGTGCGGTGTTCACCAGATCCACCACGGCATCGAGGGCGCACCGGGTGTCATGGGTGATCAGCACGTTTCGCTCCCTGGCCTGGGGGTCGGGCGGGCGCCCGCCGATGCTGGCCGATGGTAGTGGCTCCACGAGCGCCCGTACCGGCCCCGGACCTCCTGAACCGGTGGTAACGGGCACACGCAGCGGCGCCGCCCCGCGAGAATCCGCGGCGACGGCGCCGGTGTGCGTACCCATATGCGGTTGTCTTGGCCCGAGCCGTCACCCCGAGTCGACGGCGCCGGGCGGCTTGGTGGGACCTCTCGCCCTAGCTCTCCGCCAGGATGTGCGAGAGCTCCTGATCGAGGTCGAAGTGCCGGTGTTCCGTGCCGGGGGGCACGGCGGCGTCCGTTCGCTTCAGGAAGGACTCCAGGGCCCGGGCCGGGGCCTCGAGCAATGCTTCACCTTCCGGGGAGCTCAGGGCGATGCACACGACGCCCTGACCGTGACTGCGCGACGGCCAGACTCGGACGTCGCCGGTTCCGGTGGGCCGGTGGAGGCCCTCCGCGAGGAGGTCGCGGGCGAACACCCACTCGACGGTCTCCTCGGCTCCGGTGTGGAAGGTGGCGTGCACGGCGTAGGGGTCGGCCGTGTCGTACCGCAGGCCTGCGGGGACAGGCAGGGAGGACTCGCTCGACACAACGAGGCGCAGGTGCAGCTCGCAGCTGACCGTGGTGTTCATAAGCGCCAGGGCCTTTCGCTCAGTGTGCGCTCGGGGATTCGCACGTCGGCGAAATCGACATGCCACCTACGGTGCCGTTGTAAACCCCTCTGAGTGTTTTGCGTGCCTTTACGTAACTCTTCCGGCCGAGACCCTGTTCGCGAGGTACGACCATTTCGGTGACCGGTTTCCCTCGGGTAAAGTTTGGCCGTATGAATACGGGGAGTGACGAGCAGGCCGAGGTGGCCGTGGCATCGGACGAGTCGAAGACGAGCGGGGCGCAGAGCGGGCACGGGCTCGGCTCGAAGGCGCCGGAATTCATCAAGGCGCGCCGCGTGCTGCACCTGAGCTGGCAGGTCGGGATCTTCATCATCGGCCTTGCCGTCGTGGCCCTGGGCATCGTCATGCTTCCGCTGCCGGGGCCCGGCTGGGTCGTGATCTTCGGCGGCATGGCGATCTGGGCGACCGAGTTCGTCTGGGCCCAGCTGGTGCTGCGCTGGACCAAGCTCAAGGTGACGGAGGCGGCCCAGAAGGCGCTCGATCCCAAGGTGCGCCGACGCAACATCATCCTGACGTCGATCGGCCTGGTGATCGTGGCCGCGATCGGCGGGGTCTACCTCTACAAGTTCGGCTTCGAGATGCCGTGGAACATCAAGGACCAGTGATCGGGGGCCCCGCGGGGGGTGCGGGGGCACCCCCTGACTTGGGGTAATGTTCTTCCTGCGTCCGGGCGATTAGCTCAGTGGGAGAGCGCTTCGTTCACACCGAAGAGGTCACTGGTTCGAACCCAGTATCGCCCACCCGGACCGTCGGCCCGTCTGCCTCAGTGCAGACGGGCCGACGTCGTTCCGGGCCTCCGTGCCGCCGACGAGTTTCGGCCGGACAACGTCCGGGCGCGACAGGCCAGTTCGCGTTCGATCCGTCGAATGCTCGCGTCTCACCTGCGGCTTTGCCTCTTTGGGGGGACCGTTCGGCTCCGACGTGCCGTCAACTCGCCCAGCAGGCCCACAAGAAAATCCTGTCCGAATCATTGACGCATTCCGAGCCCCCTCGTAACTTGTGCCAGCAAGCGCTTACTTGAAACGATTCATGCAGGCGGCAATGACGCTGCGGGGAGGGGGCCCAACCATGGGAACCAGCAAGAATGTTGAGAGGCGTACGATCCTGAAGGTGGCCGGGGCCTCGGCCGCCACCATCGGGCTGGGTGCGACGACCGCGTGCGGCGGTGACAGTGGTTCCGGCGACGGGACGGTGACACTCCGTTACGCGTGGTGGGGTGGCGAGCCGCGCACCATCGCCATGAAGAAGGCGATCGCGGTCTTCGAGAAGAAGAACCCGAAGATCAAGATCAAGCCTGAATTCACCGACTACCTGGCGTTCTGGGAGAAGTTCCAGACGCAGGCCTCCGGTGGAAATCCGCCGGACGTATTCCAGAATGCCGTCGGCTTCCTGCGCAAGTACGACAAGCGCGGCATTCTTCTGGACCTCAAGGCGCAGGCGGACGCCGGGAATCTGAGCCTGGACAACTTCCGCAACGGCGTTCTGGCGAACGGTCAGGTCGACAGCAAGCAGCTCGGCATCCCCGTCGGCGCCAACACCATGGCGCTCGTCATCGACCTCAAGGCCTTCAAGAAGGCGGGCGTCGAGGCGAAGATGGGCTGGACCTGGGACGAGTACTTCGACGCGCTCCAGACGATCCAGGACAAGCTGAAGATCGCCGGCGACACCGGCTACCACGCCATCATGTACCTGTACGACCTGTACCTCCGTCAGAACGGCAAGGCGTTCTTCACCGACTCCGATCTCGGCTTCACCGAGGACGACCTGACGCAGTGGTGGACGGACGGCTACAAGCGCGTGAGGTCCGGGCTCGTCGCCGATCCCAAGAAGATCGAGCAGGTCCAGCCCAAGTCCGGCCTTTCGGCAGGGCTCGCGGCGTCCGAGTTCACCTGGGACAACTTCTCCATCCGCTACGAGGGTGAGGGCGAGTCGGACTACGGGCTCGCGCCGATCCCCACCACGGACGGCAAGCAGACCGGCCAGTACCTCGGTTCGCTGATGCTGAGCGCCTTCTCCGGGACCAAGCACCCCAAGGAAGTCGCCCAGTTCATCAGCTTCATGGTCCACGACCCCGAGGTCGGCAAGATCATGGGCTACGACCGCGGCATCCTCTCCACGACCGAGCAGTACGACGCGTTCAAGCCGGCCGACGCCCAGAACAAGGGTGTCGCGGCCTACGAGGACGAGGTCGCCAAGGCCGGGGTGCTCGGCAAGATCACCCCGCACCCGTCGGGCGCCGACGTCATCGAGGCGGCGTTCCTGCGCATCGGCGGCGAGGTCTCCCAGGGCAAGACCAAGCCGGCCGACGCCGCCAAGGCGCTGTTCAGCGAGGCCAAGGCCGCGTTCGCGGGCTGAGGGGACGTACCACCATGACGCTCGTCAAGGAAGCGCCCGCGCGTCCGGCGAAGAAGCGGTCCACCGCTCCTTCCGCCGGGCGGCGCGGGCGGCGCCGCGAGAACATCGCCGGCTATCTCTTCATGTCGCCGTGGATCGCCGGGTTCCTGGTGCTCACGGCTGGGCCGATGATCGCGTCGCTGTACTACGCGTTCACCCGCTACAACCTCTTCACTCCACCGGAGTGGGTGGGCTTCGACAACTTCACGACCATGTTCCAGGACCCGCGCTGGCAGAAGTCGGTCGAGGTCACGCTGAAGTACGTCGTCGTGGCCACCCCGCTGAAGCTGCTGCTCGCGCTCGGTGTCGCGCTGCTGCTCGCGCAGAAACGGCGCGGACAGGGGCTGTACAGGGCCGCGTTCTACATGCCCTCGCTCATCGGCGCCAGCGTCTCCGTCGGCTTCGTGTGGCGGGCGCTGTTCTCGGACGACGCGATCGTGGACCGTTCGCAGAAGGTCTTCGGGCTCGACGTGGGCGGCTGGATCGGCAACCCGGACTACGTCATCTACGCGCTGGTGGCGCTGAGTATCTGGCAGTTCGGCGCGCCGATGGTCATCTTCCTGGCCGGGCTCAAGCAGGTTCCGCAGGAGCTGTACGAGGCCGCCGAGATGGACGGGGCAGGACCCCTCAGGCGGTTCTGGAACATCACGCTGCCGATGATTTCCCCGGTGCTGTTCTTCAACGTGCTGCTGGAGTCCATCCACGCGTTCCAGGTGTTCGGGTCCGCCTATGTGGTCTCCAACACCCAGTGCGGGCCCGCCGACGCCACCCTCGTCTACACCTGTTACCTCTACCAGAAGGGCTTCAAGGAGGCCCAGATGGGCTTCGCCTCCGCGATGGCCTGGACGCTGGTGGTCGCGGTGGCGCTCGTCACGGCGGTCCTGTTCTGGTCGCAGAAGAAGTGGGTGCACTACGAGGAGGCCGCCAAGTGACCAGTGTCAGCACCCCCGCCGTGCGCACCGCCAACGAGCGGAAGCGCACCGGTTCGATCGCCTGGCACGTGGGCTCGCTCGCCGTCCTCGCGGTCGTCCTGTACCCGGTGATCTGGGTGATCGGTGCCTCGTTCAAGCCGAGCAAGGACATCATCGCCAGCATCGACCTGCTGCCCGTCAAGCCGGTCTGGGCGAACTTCTCCGCGCTCGCCGACGGTATCTCCGGCATCTCCATCAGCACGTTCTTCACGAACTCGCTGATGTACGCGGGGCTCGCCGTGGCCGGTGTCGTGCTGTCCAGCTCGCTGACCGCGTACGCCTTCGCCAAGATCCGGTTCGCCGGGCGGAACCTGCTGTTCACGCTGATGATCGGCACGCTGCTGCTGCCGTATCACGTCCTGCTCATCCCGCAGTACGTGATGTTCCGCAAGCTTGAGCTCACCGACACCCTGGTGCCGCTCGTCGCGGGCAAGTTCCTGGCCACGGAAGCCTTCTTCGTCTTCCTGATGGTGCAGTTCATGCGCGGCCTCCCCAAGGAACTGGACGAGGCCGCCAAGCTCGACGGCTGCGGGCATCTGCGGACCTACTGGTCCATCGTGCTGCCGCTGTGCCGGCCCGCCCTCATCACCAGCGCGATCTTCACCTTCATCAACGCGTGGAACGACTTCATGGGGCCGTTGATCTACCTCAACACCCCCGACAAGTACACCGTCTCGCTCGGCCTGATGATGTTCCGCGATCAGGAGGGCATCTCCAACTACGGCAGCATGATCGCGATGTCGCTGGTGGCGCTGGTGCCGGTCATCGCCTTCTTCATGGCCTTCCAACGGTATCTCATCGACGGTATGGCGACGTCCGGACTGAAGTGAGCGGAAAGGACTGAGGCGGTCACCATGGCGGAAGCACGAGTGAAGGCCCGCTCCCGGCGCAGGGAGTCCATGTTCGGTGAGCGGTTCGCGGTCTTCGCCGAGTCCCTGCTCACCGGGGTATGGATCGCCGTGGCCTGTCTCGGGGTCGTCACCTATCCCGCGGCCTTCGCCGCCGGCGCGCGGCATCTACGGCGTCGTACGACGCACGAGAGCGGTGGCTGGCGGGAGTTCGTCGCGGACTTCCGTACGGCTCTGCGCGGCGGGTGGGTCGTCGGGCTCGCCGGGTGGGCGGTGGCCGCCGCGGTCTGGGTGGACGTCCAGGCCGCGCGGGCCGGTCTGCCCGGTGGGCCGCTCGTCGGGGCCGTCGGCATCTTCGCGCTGATCGGGCTCGCCGTGGCCCTGCTGCGCGCGGCGGCGCACTGGACGCCCGGTGACGCCTGGCGGCTGCTGCTCGCGGACGCCGGGCGGCGGACCGTGCTCGATCCCGCCGGATCCTTCCTGATCGTCTGCGGGCTGGGCGTCGTGGCCCTGTCCGCCATGTTCATCGCACCGCTGGCGGTCCCCGTCCTCGGGGCCGTCGCGGCGGCGGCCGTCGCCGTCGAGGAGCGCTACCGGCGCCGCTGACGGGCGGTGCCCTCGCACCAGGTCGGCGCCCCGGGCGTCGCACCTCTCTCTGTCATGCCCCTGACCACCTGCACGGAAAAGCTTCCCGCACGGAAGGAAAGGCAGGACCCCTATGTCTCCCATCCCCCGCAGGTCCATCCTCAAGGCGGCCGCCGTCGCCGGCGCCGCCGCACAGTTCAGCTGGGCCCTAGGAGCCAAGGACGCGCAGGCCGCGCCGAGAGCCGCGGAAGCCGACGCCGATCCCGTGACCCTGGACTGGCTGGAGGACGGCGGGCTGGGTGCCGCACCCGGCTCCACTCTCGGCGTGCCCTGGCCCAAGGGCACCTACCAGGAGGACCAGACCTTCGCGCTGACGGACGCGGACGGCAAGTCCGTACCCGTGCAGTCCTGGCCGATCGCCTACTGGCCGGACGGGTCCCTCAAGTGGACCGCCCACGCCGTGAGTTCGGGCGACGGCAAGCTCACCCTCGCCGCCGGCGAGGCCGCCGTACCGGACAAGAAGGTCACCGTCGACAAGAGCGGTGGCACCATCACCGTCTCCACCGGCGTCATCACCGCGAAGATCGGCAAGTCCGGTGCCACGCTGATCAAGTCGGTCACCCGCGGCTCCACCGAGATCGCCAAGAACGGCAGGCTCGTGCTGATCCGCCAGCCCGAGATCGAGGACGAGGACCAGGGCGCGGTCAAGACCGAGCGCTTCGACGGCGCCATCTCCGAGGTCACCGTCGAACAGGACGGCCCGGTCCGCGCGGTCGTCCGCATCGATGGCAAGCACCGCAAGGGCAACCGGAGTTGGCTGCCGTTCGCCATCCGTCTGTACTTCTACGCCGGCGCCGACTCCTTCCGCATGGTGCACACCATCACCTTCGACGGCACCCAGGAGCCGGGCAAGGCCAGCGGCGACTTCATCCGTGGCATCGGCGTCCGCTTCACCGTGCCGATGCGCGACCAGTCCTACGACCGTCACATCCGCATCGGCGGTGACGGCACCGGACTGCTGCGCGAGGCCGTCAAGGGCATCACCGGTCTGCGCCGCGACCCGGGCGCCGCCGTGCAGGCCGCCCAGTACGCGGGCGAGAAGCTGCCCGACCCGGCCACCTGGGACCAGCGGGTCACCACCCGACTCCAGTACATCCCCGAGTGGGGCGACTACACCCTCTCCCAGCTCTCCGCCGACGGCTTCAACCTGCGCAAGCGCACCAAGAAGGGCCACGGCTGGATCGGCGCCGGCGGCGGCAAGCGGGCGTCCGGCTTCGGCTACGTCGGTGGCGCCAGCGGCGGACTCTCCTTCGGCCTGCGGGACTTCTGGGAGAAGTTCCCCGCCCAGCTCGACATCCGCGACGCCCAGACCGACGAGGCCGAGGTCACCCTCTGGCTCTGGTCGCCCGAGGCACAGCCGATGGACCTGCGCTTCTACCACGACGGCATGGGCCAGGACACCTTCGCCGAGCAGCTCGAAGGCCTCAACATCACCTACGAGGACTACGAGCCCGAGTTCGGCACCCCGTACGGCATCGCGCGTACGTCGGAGCTGTTGTTCTGGGCCAACGAGACGACCCCGACTCCGGCGAAACTCGCCGAACAGGTCGAGGCCGTACGGGTGCTGCCACAGCTCGCCGCGCCCCCCAAGCAGCTCATCAAGGCCAAGGTCTTCGGCCCCGGCCTGTACTCCGAGCCCGACCGCTCCACGCCCGCCAAGGCGAAGATCGAGGACCACCTCGACTTCCTGTTCACCTACTACAAGGACCAAGTGGAGCAGCGCCGTTGGTACGGCTTCTGGGACTACGGCGACATCATGCACACCTATGACACGGTGCGGCACCAGTGGCGGTACGACATCGGTGGGTACGCGTGGGACAATTCCGAACTGTCGCCAGACCTCTGGCTCTGGTTCGCGTACATCCGCTCCGGTCGCGCGGACATCTTCCGCTTCGCCGAGGCGATGACACGGCACACCGGTGAGGTCGACGTCTACCACCTGGGCAAGTGGGCCGGGCTCGGCACCCGGCACGGTGTGCAGCACTACGCCGACAGCGCCAAGCAGCAGCGCATCGCCAACACGACGTACCGCCGCTACTACTACTTCCTCACCGCGGACGAGCGCGTCGGCGACCTCATGCACGCCAACGTCGACTCCGACGAGACCTTCCTCGCGCTCGACCCGCTGCGCAAGATCCGCACCGAGCCGTACACCCCCGACCGCCACGCGCTGTCGATCGGCTTCGGCACGGACTGGAGCGGGCTCGTGTCGGCCTGGCTGACCGAGTGGGAGCGCAAGGGCCCCAAGTGGGAGAAGGCCAAGGCGCGCGTGCTGTCGACCATGGAGACGATCGGCGCCCAGCCGAACGGATTCGTACAGGGGAGCGGGCTGTACGACCTGGACACCGGCAAGTTCGCCATCGCCTCGGCACCGGTGGTCGGGGTCTCGCACCTCTCCGCGGTCTTCGGGCTCAACGAACTGTGCGCCGAGCTCATCGACCTCGTCGACATCCCGAAGTTCAACGAGGCGTACTACGACTACTGCCGCTACTTCAACGCCACCAAGGCCGAGCAGGCGGCGCGGTACGGGTCCAACTTCGGCACGCTGCTGCTGTTCCAGGGGCACTCGCGGCTCGACGCGTACGCGGCGGTGCAGACCGGGGACGCGAAGCTCGCCAAGCGTGCCTGGGACAAGTTCTACAACTCCGACGGGTACAAGGAGTCGGCGCCCTGGAAGACGGAGGAGCTGAGCGGGCCGGTCGCGTTGGTGCCGGGTAGTGAGGCGGCCTGGGTGGCCACGAACGACACCGCGTTGTACGGGCTCGCCGCCATCGAGAACCTGGCGCTGCTCGGGGACAAGATGCCGTAGCGGGCCTGGGGGCTGCGGGGCTGTTGTGGCTGGTCGCGCTCACGCGGCGGTAGCCGCATATCGACACAGCCCCGCGCCCCTGGGTGGGTCAGCTCATCCTTCCCAGGATGTCCCGCATCCTCTGGACATCCCTGATGCGCTGCTCGTACGTCGCTCCCAGTGCGAGCAGCAACAGGCCGGCCAGGGCGGGAAGTACCCAGCGGGGGAGGGCGTCCGTCACCTGGACGATGTACGGGGCGAGTTCGTGCAGGGCGTCCAGGGTCAGGACCGTGCCGCCCAGCAGGAGCGGTGCCTGGAGGTTGTAGCCGGCGCCGAGCAGGGTGAGTGACAGGGCGGCCAGGCCCAGCAGGAGGGGGCGGGTCCAGTGCGGGTCGGCCCAGGCCGCGGCGAGGCTCGGCAGGAGGGTGGCGGCGAGGCCGGGGCCGTACGCCGTCCAGGACGAGGTCCGCGGCTTGCGGCGGATGCGCAGGAAGCCGATGACGAGCGCCGGGACGGTCACCGGGACGGTGTAGGCCTCGGGCATCGTCACGTCCCAGGCCGCCAGGCGTACCCAGGTGGCGAGGACGAACAGCACGGCGGCCGCGTAGCCGACGGGACGGCGGTCCGGGCGGAGCGCGGTGCCCGCGGCGATCACCGCGCACAGGGCCAGGACCAGGGCGAGCATCGGCAGGTCGGTCGCGGCGAGTCCGATGGCGAGCAGTCCGGCGACGGCACCCGCCACCTCGAGGGGAATCCGCTCGGTCACGCGCGGTGCGATCAGGGCCGCGGCCACCGGGACCACCAGGACCAGCAACGCGGTGTGCTGCGGCTGCCAGTCCGCGGCCGCTCCCGTCGCGCAGGCCAGCGCGGTGGCGTACGCGAGGGCGGCCGGGGCCGTGATGGACGTGAGCCGCCAGGAGACCGCCGCGAAGAACGCGGTGAGGGCGCCGAGCGTGGTGAGGGTCGCCGTCTGTGAGGCCAGCGCGGTGAAGGAGAGGCTGGCGGAGGTGGCGAGGGCGAGGATCGTCGCCGTCGGCTGCCCGTACGGAGCGGCGAGCGCGACCGCGGTCAGCGCGCCGAGCATCAACAGGCCGGTCGTGTAGGGGAGTTCGAGGACCGCCGGAACCGTCAGGGCCGCGGCCCAGATGAGCACCAGTGCGCCCGTCAGGGCCCGGGCGTGCCGGTCGGTGTTCCTGACCGCCAGGGCGAGCACCGCCGCGACGGCCACCAGGACGAGCGGAGCCGCCCCCATGTCCGGCGGCCAGGGCGCGTCCACCGTCACCGCCCCACGAATGTTCGCCGGCGCCCCGGACCACGCCCGGGACGTCCAGGCGACCGGCCCCAGCAGAGTGAGCGCCACGAGCGGCAGCGCCCACAGCACCGCGAGCCCCTGCACGACGGCGGAGGACCAGGCCAGCCCATCGCGAACCGTCTCCGGCAGCCGGCCGATCCGCACGGCCGCCAACAGGGCGATCCCGCAGACGAGAAGCATCGGAACCGTCCACGCGTCCGGCACCGCGGGGCGGACCGCGCCGCCCAGCGCGGCGACCGCGAGGAGACCCGAGGTCACGGCGAGGCCGACGGTGTGGCCCTTGCCCAGGCCGCCGCGCCAGGCCGCGCCCAGGGCGATCGCCGCCGCGAGGAGGACGAGCGCCGCCGCACGGGCGGCGGCGCTCGGACCGGTGGCCGTCCAGGACAACCAGCCGGCCGTCAGTGCGCCCGAGGAGCCCAGGCCGTACGCGCCGACGGTGGCGACGACACGTACGGACCCGATCGTCACCCGGAGCGCGACAACTGTGTCGAACGCGGCCGTCACCAGCAGCGCGGCCGCGATGCCGTGGGCGCCCACGGAGGACGAGATCGCCCAGCAGAACAGCGGGAGTTGGGCCGCGGTCAGCGCGGCCGGGAGGGGCAGACGCAGCTCCGCCGCCCGCGGTAGCAGGCCGTAGGCCAGCCAGAGCCCCGCCAGCAGCGCCGACGCGGTCGCCGTGTAGCCCGCGCCGCCCGTCCCGGGGAAGGCGACCTCGTACAGCGCGTACGCGTCGAGCACCGTCAGCGCCAGACCCAGACCCGCCACCGTCTCGGCCGTCGAGCGCAGCCCGCGCTTCACCAGGGGCAGCGGAGCGGCGAGCGCGGCCAGCGTGAGTGCGCCGAGCACCAGACCCCGGCCGGCGATCCCCAGATGCCCCCAGCTGACCAGCGTGAACACCATCGCGGCGATCGTCAGCAGGACACCGCCCAGCAGCAGGAGAAGGTTCTGCACGCCGGGAGCGCTCGTCTCAGGGCGAGGCGAGGCCACAGGGGCCGGCTTCGTCGTCGGCCGCGGCTGCAGCGCGGCGACCAGCCACGCCCGTCGGGTCAGCAACTGGGCCCGGCGGCGGTCGAGTTGCCACAGCTCGGCATCGAGGAGCCGCAGCTCCTCGGCCGGGGGCGGAATGTGCGTCATACCTTGGAGTGTGGTCCGCGTCACGTCGTAGGGCATGAGTGCGCGTACTCAGACCGTACTCAGATCCGTGCGGGCAGACTCTGTGCATGGACTGGACCCATTACCGCTTCCGTACGCAGTGGGCCCTGAGCGCGCCGCCCGCCACCGTCTACGACGCCCTGGAACAGGCCGAGGACTACCCCCGCTGGTGGCCCCAGGTTCGCGAGGTCGACCGTCTCGACGACACCACCGGCATCATCACGATCCGGGCCACCCTGCCCTACGACCTGGTCTTCACCGCGCGAGAGGTGCGGCGCGACCGGGCGGCCGGAGTGCTGGAGATCGACATGACCGGCGACCTGGAGGGATGGGCGCGCTGGACGATCGACGGGGACGGGGCGCGCAGCCTCGCCCGCTACGAGCAGGTGGTCGATGTGAACAAGCCGCTCCTGAGGCGCCTCGCCGTGCCCGGACGGCCGGTGTTCCGAGCCAACCACTGGTTGATGATGCGGGCCGGACGACGGGGTCTGGCCGCGTACTTGGAAGCGGTTTGAAGGAAGGGCGCGGGGACCTGTATTGTTCAGTCCGTTCCCGGGCGATTAGCTCAGTGGGAGAGCGCTTCGTTCACACCGAAGAGGTCACTGGTTCGAACCCAGTATCGCCCACCGGGAGAAAGCCGGTCCGCGTCACGCGGACCGGCTTCTTTGTGTCGAGGCCCTCCTCAGGCGGCCGCCGCGGGCAGCTCCGGACGCAGCGGCCACGCCGTGTCCACCACCTCCGGGGTGCCACTGCGCGCGAACCACGCCTGCAGCCCCCGCGCCTGCGCCGCGTGCCACCCGGCCTGGAGCGCGTGCACCTCGCCCGCGCTCAGCCGCTCGAGCCGGGCCGCGAAACGGCGCCCCACAGCCCGTACGACATCCAGCGCGGCCAGCGCGTCCGCGCCCGCGTCGTGCGCGCCGTCCAGCGTGACCTCGTAGTGCGCGCACAGGTCCGTCAGCGTGCGACGGCCCTTGCGGTAGCGGTCCAGATGTTTGTCGAGGACTCTCGGGTCCAGCACCAGCAGCGGCGACGACTCGAACCAGCGGTCCAGCGACGAGGCCCGATGGCGGCGCAACTCCCGGTCCAGGATGGTCAGATCGAACGGCGCGTTCATGACCACCAGCGGGCGGCCCGCGGCGGCCTGCTCGGTCAGGTGTTCCGCTATCTCGTACATCACCGGCGCCGGCCAGCGGCCGTTGCGCTGCAGATGGTCGTCCGTCAGTCCATGCACCGCCGTCGCCGCCTCCGGCACCGGAACACCCGGGTTCACCAGCCATCGGGTCACCCGCGGCCGGGTACCCGGGGCGTCCTGGACGACGACGGCGGCCGACACGATCCGGTCGGTCTCGACGTCGACGCCCGTGGTCTCCGTGTCGAAGGCGGCCAGGGGCCCTTCGTACCAGCACGTCATTCCAACTCAACCCCTCGTTCACCCACGGCAGCTGACGCACCGTCTTCTGCCAGTTTGGTGATACCCGGGCTGTTTGCGCCGTACGCCGGAAGGACACAACAGGAATACGGGTCTTTGCAGTTCAGCGACCCGCGGTGCGGATTCACCGAACGTGGAAGGCTGTTGGTCATGGCGATAGCGCAGCCCGAGCGGGGCGGGCTGCTGCCCGAGCGCACGGGCCCCCTTCGCGGCACACTCGCCACCACCGCCTGCATGGAGACCCTGCAGGTGGGCTATCTGCACGCCGTCGCGGCGGCAGCCGGCTGCTCGTTGTCGCAACCCTTCCCGGACAATGGCATCGACTGGCACGTCAGTCACGGCTCGCCCGGGCACACCGTCGACGACGAGGTCACCATCAAGGTGCAGCTCAAGTGCACGTACCAGGTCCCGCCGAACCCCCCGGGACGCTTCTTCTCCTTCACGCTCGACAACGACCATCTGCGCAAACTCGCGCGCACCCCCGTCTCGGTGCACAAGATCCTCGTCGTCATGCTCGTGCCGAGATCCCAGGACGACTGGCTGCGCGCCAGCCACGACCGGCTCGACCTCAGACACTGCTGCTACTGGGTCAACCTGGCCGGCCACCCGATCACCGGCCGGACCCGGACCACCGTGCGGATACCGACCTCACGCATCTTCGACGACCGGGCGCTGTGCGAGATCATGACGCGGGTCGGGACGGGAGGCAGACCATGACCCACCGGCCCATGGAGGAGGTGCTGAGGCCCGTGCGCCCGCACCCTGCCGACGCCGCCTGGGACCGCGCCCCCGAGCCCGACGAGGTCGACCCCGCTGTCCTCGCCGCCCTGCTGCACCGCCACGGCTGGCAGCGCCGCGGTGGGGCCCCCGGACGCTACGGCCGCTGGACCCCGCCCGGTCAGGGCACCGGCGGGACCAGCCTGCTGGTGCCCGAGAGCCGCGCCTTCCCCGACAGCGACGACCTGCTCGGCGAGGCGCTCGTCGCCCTCGCCCGCAGCGGCACGCCCTCCGCCCGCGAGGTCCTTGTCGGCCTCGCCGTGCCCAGCGACGAGATCCGCTGGTGGCGGGACGCCCCGACCGGACCGGGCGGCACCGCGCCCTGGACGGTGGAGGAACAACTGCGCGCCGCCGCCCGCCAGATGCTGCTCGCCGGCGCGCTCGCCACACGCGCGCGTGCCGGGTACTACGGCGCCCGCCACCGCCGCGCCGCCGCCACCCTCATGGAGAGCGTGCTCGTCGGTACGGCGACCGGCGGCGGCCTCACCGCCTTCGTGCCCGTCGGCAACGGCCGCCCCCTCGCCGTACGCCTCCACCAGGCCCTGTACGCCGCCCGCGAGGCCATCGACTACCAGCGCGCCACCGGCGGCATGGACGCCTTCGACGGCGCCGTCGAGGCGGGCGTCAGCCGCGAGCTCACCGAGGCGCTGATCGCCCTCGTGCGCGGGACCGAGGGGGCGCGCATCGCCGTCGAGTGGGCGCCGGCCGCCGGGGTGCCTTCGGGCTGTGCCGCGGGGGTCGAGCCCGTCGAGTTCTCGCCCGGCGATCTGCCCGTGCTGCGCGAGGCCGGGGCCCGCTATCTGCGCGAGGAGCCGTCCGTGCCGGTGCGGATCACCGGCGCGGTGGTGCGCATGCGCCGGTCGGGTCCGCGCGGGGACGGCAGCGTACGGCTGCGGGTGATCGCGGGCGCCGAGGTGCCGCACATCCGGCTCACCCTGGACGAGGAGGCGTACCGGATCGCGGGGCACGCGCACCTCGTCGGGCTGCCGGTGCGGGTGCGCGGGAGGCTGGAGAGCCGGGGCGGGTTCCGCCGGCTCACCGGCGCCTTTGGGGTCGCGCCCGTGCAGGTGGACGAGGCGGAGCGGGACCGGCTGATGAAGTCCCTCCAGGAGAATCTCGACTTCTTCGAGGAGGCCTGCGGGGAGGCCCCCGCAGGGGACTGATTTCGCGGAGGTGGGCCCGGGGTCGGTACGATCCCCTATTGCGCGCGCTCACGGTACGGCGCCCGCATCCACCTTCAGTCAGGAGAGACCGGTGTCAGACGTCCGTGTGATCATCCAACGCGATTCCGAGCGGGAAGAGCGCACGGTGACGACGGGCAGCACGGCCGCCGAGCTCTTCGCCGGCGAGCGCTCGATCATCGCCGCGCGCGTGGCCGGTGAGCTGAAGGACCTCGCGTACGTCGTCGCCGAGGGCGACGAGGTCGAGGGCGTCGAGATCTCCTCCAAGGACGGTCTCGACATCCTGCGCCACTCCACCGCCCACGTCATGGCGCAGGCCGTGCAGGAGCTCTTCCCCGAGGCCAAGCTGGGCATCGGCCCGCCGGTCAAGGACGGCTTCTACTACGACTTCGACGTCGAGAAGCCGTTCACGCCCGAGGATCTCAAGGCCATCGAGAAGAAGATGCAGGAGATCCAGAAGAGGGGACAGCGCTTCTCCCGCCGTGTGGTGACCGACGAGGACGCCCGCGAGGAGCTGGCAGCCGAGCCGTACAAGCTGGAGCTGATCGGTCTCAAGGGCTCGGCCTCCTCCGACGACGGCGCGGACGTCGAGGTCGGTGCCGGTGAGCTGACGATCTACGACAACCTCGACGCCAAGACCGGCGACCTGTGCTGGAAGGACCTCTGCCGCGGTCCCCACCTGCCCACCACCCGGAACATCCCGGCGTTCAAGCTGATGCGCAACGCGGCCGCCTACTGGCGCGGCAGCGAGAAGAACCCGATGCTCCAGCGCATCTACGGCACCGCCTGGCCCTCCAAGGACGAGCTGAAGGCGCACCTCGACTTCCTCGCCGAGGCCGAGAAGCGCGACCACCGCAAGCTGGGCAACGAGCTCGACCTGTTCTCCATCCCGGAGCAGATCGGCTCCGGCCTCGCCGTCTTCCACCCCAAGGGCGGCATCATCCGCCGGGTCATGGAGGACTACTCGCGCCGCCGCCACGAGGAGGAGGGCTACGAGTTCGTCTACACCCCGCACGCGACGAAGGGGAAGCTCTTCGAGCAGTCCGGGCACCTGGACTGGTACGCCGACGGCATGTACCCGCCCATGCAGCTCGACGAGGGCGTGGACTACTACCTCAAGCCCATGAACTGCCCGATGCACAACCTGATCTTCGACGCGCGCGGCCGCTCGTACCGTGAACTGCCGCTGCGCCTCTTCGAGTTCGGCACCGTGTACCGGTACGAGAAGTCCGGTGTCGTGCACGGTCTGACCCGTGCCCGTGGCTTCACGCAGGACGACGCGCACATCTACTGCACCCGTGAGCAGATGTCGGAGGAGCTCGACAAGACGCTCACCTTCGTCCTCGGCCTGCTGCGGGACTACGGTCTGACCGACTTCTACCTGGAGCTGTCCACCAAGGACCCGGAGAAGTTCGTCGGCTCGGACGAGGTCTGGGAGGAGGCCACGGAGACCCTCCGCCAGGTGGCCGAGAAGCAGGGCCTGCCCCTGGTTCCCGACCCGGGCGGCGCCGCCTTCTACGGCCCGAAGATCTCCGTTCAGACCAAGGACGCCATCGGCCGTACCTGGCAGATGTCGACCATCCAGCTCGACTTCAACCTGCCCGAGCGCTTCGACCTGGAGTACACCGGCCCCGACGGCTCCAAGCAGCGCCCGGTCATGATCCACCGCGCGCTGTTCGGCTCCATCGAGCGGTTCTTCGCGGTCCTCCTGGAGCACTACGCGGGCGCGTTCCCGGCGTGGCTGGCCCCGGTCCAGGCGGTGGGCATCCCGATCGGTGACGCGCACGTCGAGTACCTGGAGAAGTTCGCGGCCGCGGCCAAGAAGCAGGGTCTGCGCGTCGACGTGGACTCCTCCTCCGACCGGATGCAGAAGAAGATCCGCAACGCCCAGAAGCAGAAGGTGCCCTTCATGGTCATCGCGGGCGACGAGGACATGGCGGGCGGCTCGGTCTCCTTCCGCTACCGCGACGGTTCGCAGGACAACGGCATCCCGTTCGACGAGGCCCTCGCGAAGATCGCGAAGGTCGTCGAGGATCGGGTCCAGGTCTGATCCCTCGCGATCGGCGAAGGCCTTTGAGAGGCCCCCGGCTCAGCTTCCCGGGGGCCTCTCGTCGTCCTCCCGTGAGAAACACCTGGAGCAGCCAGGAGGCGAAGGTGCCGGTGACCGCGCCCAGCAGTGCCAGGCCGATGGCCATGATCCCGACCGCGATCAGGCGTCCCGTCGGCGTGACGGGGGAGACATCGCCGTAGCCGACGGTCGCGAGGGTGGCGCAGGTCCACCACACGGCGTCCCCGAAGGTGCGCACGGTCGCTCCGGGGGCTCCGTGTTCCTGCTGGTAGACGGCGAGGGCGCCCGCGAAGCCGAGCAGGAGCGTCGACAGGCCGGCGTACACGATCACGCGTGCGTGCAGGGCGAGCCGGGGCCGGCCGTGCCGGCGCTGGACGGCCTCGTAGACCTTCACCACCCGCAGGGGGCGGAGAAGGGGCAGCACCAGCACGAGCGTGTCCAGCCACTGCGTCCGTACGAAGCGCAGCCGCTGTCCGCTGAGCCGCCAGCGCGCACGGCGTAGTCGGCGGCGAACAGCGCCCACGCGGCCAGCATCGCCACGAGGCACAGGTCCCGTCGGCGGTCCGGCAGATCATGCGCCAGGACCTGGATCGCGTACGAGGCGAGGAACACCAGTGACGCCACGGCGAGGGGGACCTCGGTGCGCCGCTCCCAGCGGTCCTTGGGGCTGTCATCGTCCACCGGCCCAGCTTGGCCCGAGGGGGTTTCGCCGCAACCCCGCCGACACGCCGCGAACGGGCGAAGTCATATGCTTCCCTGCATGACGAGTGAGCCGGAGCAGCAGTGGGGAGTGGGGACCCAGGACGCGTTCCAGCGTCTGTGGACGCCCCATCGGATGGCCTACATCCAGGGCGAGAACAAGCCGACCGGCCCTGGTGCCGACGACGGATGCCCCTTCTGCTCCATCCCGGCCAAGTCCGACGAGGACGGCCTGATCGTCCGGCGCGGTGAGCAGGTGTATGCCGTGCTGAATCTGTATCCGTACAACGGCGGCCACCTGATGGTCGTGCCCTACCGTCACGTCGCTGACTACACCGACCTGACCGAGCCGGAGACCGTCGAGCTCGCCGCTCTCACCAAGCAGGCGATGACCGCGCTGCGCACCGCGTCCGGCGCCCACGGTTTCAACATCGGCATGAACCAGGGCACGGTGGCCGGCGCCGGTATCGCCGCCCACCTCCACCAGCACATCGTGCCGCGCTGGGGCGGCGACACGAACTTCATGCCGGTCGTGGGCCACACCAGGGTGCTGCCGCAACTGCTCGCCGATACCCGGAAGATGCTGGCGGACGCCTGGCCTGCATAGACCAGCCCGTCCGGCGTTCGAGGACGAGGCCGTTCAGGCCGAAGGGGGTCTGAAGGGGGGTCCGGGGGCGCGGCCCCGGGCCGGGACCCAGACCCACCCACGCGGCTGAACCGCCGGAGGCCTACGCGTCGTACAGGTCGGCCTTCCTCGGTGACGGGTCCTGCACCGCGGTGCTGAGGAACGCCGAACGGTTGCCGAACTTCTCCGTGTCCACGCCGTTGTCCTCCAGGACCTTGATGGCCGCCGCGTGCACCACGCGCAGCACGGGCGTCGCGGCGCGCATCGCGTCGTCGGCCATGAAGCGGTGGCGCCAGGGCTTGTCGGCCCAGACGTGCCGCAGACCGAACGGCTCGGGGAGGGCTATCGTCCCGCCGAGCCAGTTCAGCAGCGGCGGGTACCAGGAGAGCGGGGCGCGGACGGCGAGACGTACGACCTCGTTGGTGGGGACCAGCGGGAGCTTCACCTTGCGGGTCTCCCAGGGCCGGAACGACTTCTGGACGTCCCTCGTCGGGTCCTCGGGCTTGCCCATGAACAGCGGGTTGACCGGGCCCAGCGCATGTCCGGTGACCTCGATGCGCAGCGTCTCGTGCAGCACGGTGACGGTGATCATCATCGTGAGGATCAACTGGCCGTCCCACAGCGTCCACTGCACCCCGAGGTAGTGCCGGTCCCCGCTGCCGAACTGCTGCTTGTTGCAGATGTCCTGTATGGAGTGGGCCCGGTGCTGGAACGCCTCGATGTCCGTCGACTGCTCGGTCCGGGCCACCGCCTTGGCGTTCTCCCCGATCGGCGTGACGATCCAGTGCCGTATGGATGCCTTCGGGAAGCCGCCGGTGTTGATCGTGTTCCGCTCCAGCATGCGCAGCTTGTCGTGGATGGCGCGGATGACGTCCCAGCTGCGGAACGGGTGGATCTCCCGGGTGGGGTCGGCCTGGACCAGGTCCTCGGCGAGCTGCCAGCTGCCCCAGCGCGTGCCCATGCCCAGGATGCCCTTGGGGCCGGCGTAGAAGACGGAGTTGGACTGCTGCTCGGTGCCCAACCTGGCCAGCGACTGGCGCAGTTGCTCGGCCTGGGTCTCACCGGGGCTGCTCGGCACCGCCTCGGGGACCTGGGCTCCGACACTGCTGCCCGCGATCAGTCCGTCCCAGCGGCCCCGTAGGTCCCTCGTCGAGCGATCGCAGATCTGCTTGGCCCAGAACCAGCCGATGACGGGAAGGACCACGCATGCGCGTGCGTACCAGCCCCAGAAGCCCGTGAACGGCATCTTGACCAGGAAGAGGACGGCGAGTGCGCCGACGCCGACGAGCAGGGCCGTGGCGAGGGCGGAGGCCTTCTTGTTGGGGTTCTTGTCGATGGTGGTGCGGATCGTGAAGACCAGGAGCCAGACCAGGAGCCCGGGCAGGAACAGCACACCGCACAGCACCATGACGGCGGACAGCCGTTTGTCCCGCTCCCGGCGGAGGCGGTAGGCCGCCAGGCAGTGGTCGACGACGACCTGCGGTTCGGTGCCGAAGGACTGGATGAGGGGTTTGCGTCCCGGGCCGATCATGCGCTCGATCACGGCACGGGAGAACGCCTCACCGAGGTTGGGCTTGAAGAGGCCGCCGGTCCACTTCTGGCCCTCCTTGACCGTGGTCTCGTGCCATTCGCTGTTGGCCTTCGTTATGTCTTCGACCGGATTGTCCCGGTATGCGGCTGAAGCGAGGGCGAACGTGGCTGTCTGGCTCTCCTGGCCCGAGAGCGGAACCTGTGGTCCGAAGACGCTCTCGTAACCGGTCCCAACGGTCATGCCCGCCCCCGATCGCCGCCTGGTCGCTCCTGCGGCCTTCCCGACTTCCTTGCCCCGCACACCTGTTGATCAGGCCGTCCCGGCATCCGGGCCCGACTTGATCACTGTCATCAGCGTATCCGTCGCCACCGACATTCGTCGGCGGACGGCCGAAGCCGCCCGCCGACTCGGAGGGGAGCGTTCCAGGAAAGCCACTTGCAGTGTGCCCCGCGCCAACTTCTAGGAGTCGCGCGCCTCTTCACGGATCCTCTCGGCGATCTGCGGCGGCATGGGTTCGTGCCGTGCGTAGGAGCGGTTGAAGCGTGCCGTGCCGTGCGACAGGGAGCGCAGGTCGACGGCGTACCGGCCGATCTCGATCTCCGGTACCTCGGCCTTGACGACGGTGCGGTTCCCGCTGGTCTGCTCGGTGCCGAGCACCCGGCCGCGCCGCCCGGACAGGTCGCTCATCACGGCGCCCACGTAGTCGTCGCCGACCAGAACGCTCACCTCGGCCACCGGTTCGAGAAGGTGGATCTTCGCGTCCGCCGCAGCCTCCCGCAGCGCCAGTGCGCCGGCCGTCTGGAACGCGGCGTCGGAGGAGTCCACCGAGTGCGCCTTGCCGTCGAGCAGTGTGATCCGTACGTCGATGAGCGCGTAGCCGGCCGCGACACCCTTGGCGGCCTGGGCCCGCACACCCTTCTCGACGGAGGGGATGAACTGCCGGGGCACCGCGCCGCCGACGACCTTGTCCACGAACTCGATGCCCGAGCCGCCCGGCAGCGGCTCCACCTCGATCGCGCAGATGGCGAACTGCCCGTGCCCGCCGGACTGCTTCACATGCCGGCCGCGGCCCGCCGACCTGTCGGCGAACGTCTCCCGGAGGGAGACCTTGTGCGGTACGACGTCGACCTGGACGCCGTACCGGCTGCGCAGCCGCTCCAGCGCCACGTCGGCGTGTGCCTCGCCCAGGCACCACAGGACCACCTGGTGGGTGTCCTGGTTCTGTTCGAGCCGCATGGTCGGGTCCTCGGCCACCAGCCGGCTCAGGCCCTGCGAGAGCTTGTCCTCGTCGGCCTTGCTGTGCGCCTCGATGGCGAGCGGCAGCAGCGGGTCGGGCATCTCCCAGGGCTCCATCAGGAGCGGGTCGTCCTTGGCCGAGAGGGTGTCGCCGGTCTCCGCGCGGTTCAGCTTGGCCACGCACACCAGGTCGCCGGCGATGGCGTGCGTCACCGGGCGTTGTTGTTTGCCGAACGGGGTGGACAGTGCGCCGACGCGTTCGTCGACGTCGTGGTCCTCGTGCCCGCGGTCGGCCAGACCGTGTCCGGAGACGTGCACCGTCTCGTCGGGGCGCAGCGTGCCGGAGAAGATGCGGACGAGGGAGACGCGCCCGACGTAGGGGTCGGAGGATGTCTTGACGACCTCCGCGACCAGCGGGCCGTCCGTGTCGCAGGCCTTCACCTCGCGCGGTGTGCCGTCGATGGTGGTGACACCCGGCGTGGGGTGTTCGAAGGGGGTCGGGAAGCCCCGGGTGATGAGCTCCAGCACCTCGACGGTGCCGAGCCCCTGCTTGGCGCCGTCGGCCGCGGGGGCGGCGGCGAGGACGGGGAAGAAGACGCCGCGTGCGACGGCCCGCTCCAGGTCCTCGATCAGTGTCTTGACGTCGACCTGTTCGCCGCCGAGGTAGCGGTCCATGAGGGTCTCGTCCTCGCTCTCGGCGATGATCCCCTCGATCAGCCGGTTGCGGGCCTCCTCGATCTCCGGCAGCTGGTCCTCGCCCGGCTCGGACTCCTTGCGCTCACCGCAGGAGTAGTCGAACAGTTTCTGCGACAGGAGTCCGGTCAGACCGGTCACGGGTGCGTGCCCGTCCGGCCCCTGCGGGCCGTGCAGCGGCAGATACAGGGGGAGCACGGCGTCGGGGTCGTCCCCGCCGAACGCCTGAGCACAGGTCCGTGTCATCGCCTCGAAGTCCGCCCGCGCGGACTCCAGGTGTGTGATCACGAGCGCCCGCGGCATGCCGACGGCCGCGCACTCCTCCCACACCATGCGGGTCGAGCCGTCCACGCCGTCGGAGGCCGAGACGACGAAAAGGGCCGCGTCCGCCGCTCGCAGACCGGCCCTCAGTTCACCGACGAAGTCGGCGTATCCGGGAGTGTCGAGGAGATTGACCTTGATGCCGTCCCATGCGACGGGCACCAGGGAGAGCTGCACCGAACGGTTCTGCCGGTGTTCGATCTCGTCGTAGTCGGAGACGGTGCCGCCGTCCTCCACGCGGCCCGCCCTGTTCACCGCCCCCGCTGTCAGCGCGAGAGCTTCCACCAATGTCGTCTTGCCCGATCCGGAGTGGCCGACCAGCACCACATTCCGTACGGACGCGGGGTGGTCGGCCGCTGTTGCCCTGCCGGCGGCTCCGGGGTGTGCGTTCGCCTTGTCGCCCATGGCCTTGCCTCCCGTGCACGGTGAGGTCACTGTGGGCGCTGCGGATCCTCCCCCAGACTTCGTCCGGGAGGTGCCCCCAGCGATGGCGGCTCCGGTGACGCCCGCGGTTCTTCGAGCTTTCCACTCCCGTCACGGTGCGTCCATACGGCGGACGCGATCCTGCCGTTACCCGTATGCCATGCGGCCGTGACACGGGGCGCGAGTGCCCGGCGTTCGCACATGCGCGCGCGTGGCTACGATGGGCCAGCCGGTGGCCAGCAGGGGCCGCGCGGCCACACCGACCCTCGGGAAGGCCATGCTGAACAAGTACGCGCGTGCATTCTTCACGCGTGTCCTCACGCCGTTCGCCGCATTTCTCATCAGAAGGGGCGTCAGTCCCGACACGGTGACGCTGCTGGGTACCGCGGGGGTGGTCGCGGGGGCGCTGGTCTTCTTCCCCATGGGCGAGTTCTTCTGGGGCACGATCGTGATCACGCTGTTCGTGTTCTCGGATCTGGTCGACGGCAACATGGCCCGCCAGCTCGGCCGTTCCAGCCGCTGGGGCGCCTTTCTGGACTCCACGCTGGACCGGGTCGCCGACGGGGCGATCTTCGGCGGCTTCATCCTCTGGTACGCCGGTGGCGGTGACGACCTCGTCCTGTGCGCCGTCTCGATCTTCTGTCTGGCGAGCGGCCAGGTGGTGTCGTACACCAAGGCCCGGGGCGAGTCGATCGGTCTGCCGGTCGCCGTCAACGGTCTCGTCGAGCGGGCCGAGCGGCTGGTGATCTCCCTGGTCGCGGCCGGTCTCGCGGGTCTGCACAAGTTCGGTGTGCCGGGCATCCAGTACCTGCTGCCGGTCGCCCTGTGGATCGTCGCCGTCGGCAGCCTGGTCACGCTGATCCAGCGCGTCGTCACGGTCCGCCGTGAGGCGGCGGAGGCCGACGCGGCCACCCCGCAGGAGACCCAGGGGAGCGAGGCGGCGAAGTGAGTGCCCAGGACCGGCTCACCGACACGCTGTACGGCCTCGGCTGGGGAGCGGTGAAGACGCTCCCCGAGCCGGTCGCCGTACGCCTCGGCCGGACCATCGCCGATCTCGCCTGGAAACAGCGTGGCAAGGGCGTGCAGCGGCTGGAGAGCAACTACGCGCGCGTGGTGCCCGACGCGACCCCCGAGCGCCTCGCCGAACTGTCCCGCGCGGGCATGCGCTCGTATCTGCGCTACTGGATGGAGTCCTTCCGGCTGCCCGCCTGGAGCAAGGAGCGCATCAGGGGCGGCTTCGACCCCAAGGACGTGCATCACCTGACCGAGGGCCTCGCCTCCGGCCGGGGCGTCGTCCTGGCGCTGCCGCACATGGCCAACTGGGACCTCGCCGGCGCCTGGGTCACCACCACGCTGGAGACGCCGTTCACGACCGTCGCCGAACGGCTCAAGCCGGAGACGTTGTACGACCGGTTCGTCGCCTACCGCGAGGGCCTCGGCATGGAGGTCCTGCCGCACAGCGGCGGCACCGCCTTCGGCACCCTGGCCCGGCGGCTGCGCGACGGCGGCCTGGTCTGCCTGGTCGCCGAGCGCGACCTGTCCTCCTCCGGCGTGGAGGTCCAGTTCTTCGGCGAGGCGACCCGGATCCCCGCGGGCCCGGCGCTCCTCGCCCAGCAGACCGGAGCGCTGCTGCTGCCGGTGACGCTCTGGTACGACGACTCGCCCGTCATGCGGGGCAGGGTGCACCCCCCGGTCGAGGTACCCGAGACAGGTACCCGCGCCGAGAAGACGTCTGTCATGGCACAGGCGCTGGCCGATGCCTTCGCCTCGGGGATCGCCGACCATCCGGAGGACTGGCACATGCTGCAGCGGTTGTGGCTCAAGGATCTCGACCCCAGTAAGGGGCCTTCGTGAGGATCGGCATCGTCTGCCCGTACTCCTGGGACGTGCCGGGCGGCGTCCAGTTCCACATCCGCGATCTCGCCGAGTACTTCATCCGCCTCGGCCACGACGTGTCCGTCCTGGCCCCGGCCGACGACGACACCCCGCTGCCGTCCTACGTCGTCTCGGCGGGCCGCGCGGTGCCGGTGCCCTACAACGGCTCGGTGGCCCGGCTGAACTTCGGCTTCCTCAGCGCCGCGCGCGTGCGCCGCTGGCTGCACGACGGAGAGTTCGACGTCGTCCACATCCACGAGCCGTCCTCGCCCTCCCTGGGCCTGCTGGCCTGCTGGGCGGCGCAGGGGCCGCTCGTCGCGACCTTCCACACCTCGAACCCGCGTTCCAAGGCCATGATCGCCGCGTACTCCATCCTCCAGGCCGCCCTGGAGAAGATCAGCGCGCGCATCGCGGTGAGCGAGTACGCCCGCCGCACGCTGGTGGAGCACCTCGGCGGGGACGCGGTCGTCATCCCGAACGGCGTCGACGTCGACTTCTTCGCCAAGGCCGAGCCCAACCCCGAGTGGCAGGGCGACACCCTCGGCTTCGTCGGACGCATCGACGAGCCCCGCAAGGGCCTGCCGGTGCTGATGAAGGCGCTGCCCAAGATCCTCGCCGAGCGCCCGCAGACCCGGCTCCTGGTCGCCGGACGCGGCGACGAGGAGGAGGCCGTGGAGAACCTGCCGGCCGAACTCCGCTCGCGTGTGGAGTTCCTCGGCATGGTCAGCGACGAGGACAAGGCGCGCTTCCTGCGCAGCGTCGACCTGTACGTCGCTCCCAACACCGGCGGCGAGAGCTTCGGGATCATCCTGGTCGAGGCGATGTCTGCGGGGGCCCCGGTCCTCGCCTCGGACCTGGACGCCTTCGCCCAGGTGCTCGACCAGGGTGCGGCGGGCGAACTCTTCGCCAACGAGGACGCCGACGCCCTGGCCGACGCGGCGCTGCGGCTGCTGGCGGATCCGGAGCGGAGGGCCGAACTGCGGGAACGCGGGAGCGCCCACGTACGGCGGTTCGACTGGTCGACGGTCGGCGCGGACATCCTGTCGGTGTACGAGACGGTGACGGCGGGCGCGGCGGCGGTGGCAGCGGCCGAGGACGACCGCACCACGAGCCTGTTGTCGCGGTTCGGGCTGGCGCGGGACTGAGGGGCGCGTAAGACCGGGGCCGTACGTCGGTAACCTTTGCGCCCGTGACCTCAACCCTCATCTGGATCCTCGTCGCCCTGATCGCGATCGGCCTCTACTTGAGCTGGACCGCAGGACGACTGGACCGGCTGCACGCCCGGATCGACGCCGCCCGTGCCGCGCTGGACGCGCAGCTGCTGCGGCGCGCCTCGGTGACCCAGGAACTGGCGACCTCCGGTGTCCTCGACCCGGCCGCCTCGATCGTGCTCTACGAGGCGGCGCACGCCGCGCGGCAGGCCGAGGAGGAGCAACGGGAGGTCGCCGAGAGCGAGCTGACCCAGGCCCTGCGGGCCGTCTTCGCGGAGACTCCGCAGGTGGAGACGGTGCGGGAGGCACCCGGGGGAGTGGAGGCCGTCCGGGAGCTGACCGAGGCGGTGCGCCGGGTGCCGATGGCCCGGCGCTTCCACAACGACGCCGTACGGGCCGCCCGTGCCCTGCGACGCCACCGCAAGGTCCGCTGGTTCCGGCTGGCGGGCCACGCCCCGTTCCCGATGGCGTTCGAGATGGACGACGAGCCTCCTGTGGCCCTGGTGGACCGGACCGCGTAGCCGCGCCCGCTCGGAAAACGATCCACCGGCTCTCCATTGGCCCTTGCTGTGGACTGCTCTCTTCACGTTTCCTCGGTGCTGCAGAAATCCTCTTTTCACATCAGCGAGGTCAACCCGTGTCCAGCACCGAGAACCAGGCTTTCGAGACCGGCACCGCCCGTGTGAAGCGCGGCATGGCCGAGCAGCTCAAGGGCGGCGTGATCATGGACGTGGTCAACGCCGAGCAGGCGAAGATCGCCGAGGACGCCGGCGCCGTGGCCGTCATGGCCCTGGAGCGGGTCCCCGCCGACATCCGCAAGGACGGCGGCGTGGCCCGGATGTCGGACCCCACCATGATCGAGGAGATCATCGAGGCGGTCTCCATCCCCGTGATGGCCAAGTCCCGCATCGGCCACTTCGTCGAGGCCCAGGTCCTGCAGTCGCTCGGCGTCGACTACATCGACGAGTCCGAGGTCCTCACCCCGGCCGACGAGGTCAACCACTCCGACAAGTGGGCCTTCACGACCCCCTTCGTCTGCGGCGCCACCAACCTCGGTGAGGCCCTGCGCCGTATCGCCGAGGGCGCGGCCATGATCCGCTCCAAGGGCGAGGCCGGCACCGGCAACGTCGTCGAGGCCGTCCGTCACCTGCGCCAGATCAAGAACGAGATCGCCCGTCTGCGCGGCTACGACAACAACGAGCTGTACGCCGCCGCCAAGGAGCTGCGCGCCCCGTACGAGCTCGTCAAGGAAGTCTCCGAGCTCGGCAGGCTCCCGGTCGTGCTGTTCTCCGCCGGTGGCGTCGCCACCCCGGCCGACGCCGCCCTGATGCGCCAGCTCGGCGCCGAGGGCGTCTTCGTCGGCTCCGGCATCTTCAAGTCCGGCGACCCGGCCAAGCGCGCCGCCGCCATCGTGAAGGCCACCACCTTCTACGACGACCCGAAGATCATCGCGGACGCGTCCCGCAACCTGGGCGAGGCCATGGTCGGCATCAACTGCGACACCCTCCCCGAGGCCGAGCGCTACGCCAACCGCGGCTGGTAATCACACCATGTCGAACGAAGCCCCAGTCATCGGCGTCCTGGCTCTCCAGGGCGACGTACGGGAGCACCTCATCGCCCTGGCCGCGGCGGACGCCGTGGCCAGGCCGGTGCGGCGGCCCGAGGAACTCGCCGAGATCGACGGTCTGGTCATCCCCGGCGGCGAGTCCACGACCATCTCCAAACTGGCCGTCCTGTTCGGCGTGATGGAGCCGCTCCGCGCGCGTGTACGTGCCGGAATGCCTGTCTACGGCACCTGCGCGGGCATGATCATGCTGGCCGACAAGATCCTCGACCCACGCTCGGGCCAGGAGACGATCGGCGGCATCGACATGATCGTTCGCCGCAACGCCTTTGGACGGCAGAACGAGTCCTTCGAAGCGACGGTCGACGTCGAGGGCGTCGAGGGCGATGCTGTAGAGGGTGTCTTCATCCGTGCCCCCTGGGTCGAGTCCGTCGGCGCCGAGACCGAGGTGCTCGCCGAGCACGACGGCCACATCGTCGCGGTCCGCCAGGGCAACGCGCTCGCCACGTCGTTCCACCCGGAGCTGACCGGCGACCACCGCGTGCACGCCCTGTTCGTCGACATGGTGCGCGCGAACCGGGCGGCGGAGTCCTTGTAGGATCTCTGGCGTTCGTTGTTTGGATGGGTTACGCGAAGGAGACAGGCAGATGTCCGGCCACTCTAAATGGGCTACGACGAAGCACAAGAAGGCCGTGATCGACGCCAAGCGCGGCAAGCTCTTCGCGAAAATGATCAAGAACATCGAGGTCGCGGCCCGTACCGGTGGCGCCGACGTGTCCGGCAATCCGACGCTGTTCGACGCCATTCAGAAGGCCAAGAAGAGCTCGGTCCCGAACAAGAACATCGACTCCGCGGTCAAGCGCGGCGCCGGTCTCGAGGCCGGTGGCGCCGACTACGAGACGATCATGTACGAGGGCTACGGCCCGAACGGCGTCGCGGTGCTCATCGAGTGCCTCACCGACAACCGCAACCGCGCCGCCTCGGACGTGCGGGTCGCCATGACCCGCAACGGCGGTTCGATGGCCGACCCGGGCTCCGTCTCGTACCTCTTCAACCGCAAGGGCGTCGTGATCGTCGCCAAGGGCGAGCTGACCGAGGACGACGTCCTGGGAGCCGTCCTGGACGCGGGTGCCGAGGAGGTCAACGACCTCGGTGAGTCCTTCGAGATCCTCTCCGAGGCCACCGACCTCGTCGCGGTCCGTACCGCCCTCCAGGACGCCGGCATCGACTACGACTCCGCCGACGCCAACTTCGTCCCGACCATGCAGGTCGAGCTCGACGAGGACGGCGCCCGGAAGATCTTCAAGCTGATCGACGCCCTCGAGGACAGCGACGACGTGCAGAACGTCTTCGCCAACTTCGATGTCAGCGACGAGGTCATGGAGAAGGTCGACGCGTAGCACTGCCGCGAGTTGAGCCGTTTCGACGGGCCGATGGGACACGTCCCACCGGCCCGCCGCCATTGTCGGTGGCAGCGGATAGCCTGACGAGAGTCAAAGATCGCCGTCCCATGGGCCGCAACCATCAATTGAGGAACCCCGACGGCGTTCAGCTACGTCCGCGAGAGCGGCGGCGGATTAGCCGCAAAGTAGGGGAGGGGGCGCGGTGCGCGTACTCGGGGTGGACCCCGGACTCACGCGGTGTGGTGTCGGTGTCGTCGAAGGGGTTGCCGGCCGTCCGTTGACGATGCTCGGCGTCGGCGTCGTACGCACGCCCGCCGACGCCGAGTTGGGGCACCGGCTCGTCACCATCGAGCAGGGCATCGAGCAGTGGCTCGACGAGTACCGGCCCGAATTCGTCGCCGTGGAGCGGGTGTTCAGCCAGCACAACGTACGGACCGTGATGGGCACCGCCCAGGCCAGCGCCGTCGCCATGCTCTGCGCCGCCCGCCGCGGCATCCCCGTCGCCCTGCACACCCCCAGCGAGGTCAAGGCCGCCGTCACCGGCAGCGGCCGCGCCGACAAGGCCCAGGTCGGCGCCATGGTCACCCGCCTGCTCCGGCTCGACGCACCGCCCAAGCCCGCCGACGCCGCCGACGCCCTCGCGCTCGCCATCTGCCACATCTGGCGCGCCCCCGCACAGAACAGGCTCCAGCAGGCGGTCGCCCTGCACGCAGCCGACGCAACGAAAGGCCGTACGGCATGATCGCCTTCGTGAGCGGCACGATCGCCGCACTCGCCCCCGACGCCGCCGTCGTCGAGGTCGGCGGGGTCGGCATGGCCGTGCAGTGCACGCCGAACACCCTGTCCACGCTCCGCCTGGGCAAGCCGGCCAAGCTCGCCACCTCCCTCGTCGTACGGGAGGACTCGCTGACCCTGTACGGCTTCGTGGACGACGACGAACGCCAGGTCTTCGAGCTGCTCCAGACCGCGAGCGGCGTCGGCCCCCGCCTGGCCCAGGCGATGCTCGCCGTACACGCTCCGGACACCCTGCGCAGGGCGGTGGCCACAGGCGACGAGAAGGCGCTGATCGCCGTCCCCGGCATCGGCAAGAAGGGCGCCCAGAAGCTGCTCCTGGAGCTGAAGGACCGCCTGGGCGAGCCCATCGGCGCCCCGGCCGTCGGCGCCCCGGTCACCCAGGGCTGGCGCGACCAGCTGCACGCGGCTCTGATCGGCCTCGGCTACGCGACCCGCGAGGCCGACGAGGCCGTGTCCACCGTGGCACCCCAGGCCGAGGCCGCCGGCGGCACGCCCCAGGTGGGTCAGTTGCTGAAGGCCGCCCTGCAGACCCTGAACCGCGCCCGCTAGGAGAACGTCAGTGAACTGGGACGACGCGACCGACGACACCGCCCCCGACCGCCTGGTGGGCTCCGTCGCCGACCGTGAGGACCAGGCCGTCGAGGCCGCCCTGCGCCCCAAGGACCTGGACGAGTTCATCGGCCAGGAGAAGGTCCGCGAACAGCTCGACCTCGTCCTGCGCGCTGCACGCGCGCGAGGCGCCACCGCCGACCATGTGCTGCTCTCCGGCGCCCCCGGCCTGGGCAAGACCACCCTCTCGATGATCATCGCGGCCGAGATGGGCGCCCCCATCCGCATCACCTCGGGCCCCGCCATCCAGCACGCCGGCGACCTGGCCGCGATCCTCTCCTCGCTCCAGGAGGGCGAGGTCCTCTTCCTCGACGAGATCCACCGCATGTCCCGGCCCGCCGAGGAGATGCTGTACATGGCGATGGAGGACTTCCGCGTCGACGTGATCGTCGGCAAGGGCCCGGGCGCCACCGCCATCCCCCTCGAACTGCCCCCGTTCACCCTGGTCGGCGCCACCACGCGCGCGGGCCTGCTGCCGCCCCCGCTGCGCGACCGCTTCGGCTTCACCGCGCACATGGAGTTCTACGAACCCGCCGAGCTGGAGCGCGTCATCCACCGTTCCGCGAACCTCCTCGACGTCGAGATCGACACCGCCGGCGCCGCCGAGATCGCCGGCCGCTCCCGCGGCACGCCCCGTATCGCCAACCGTCTGCTGCGCCGGGTGCGCGACTACGCCCAGGTCAAGGCGGACGGGTTCATCACACGTGACATCGCGGCGGCCGCGCTCAAGGTCTACGAGGTCGACGCCCGCGGCCTCGACCGCCTGGACCGCGGAGTCCTGGAGGCCCTGCTCAAGCTGTTCGGCGGTGGCCCGGTCGGCCTGTCCACCCTCGCGGTCGCGGTGGGGGAGGAGCGCGAGACCGTCGAGGAGGTCGCCGAGCCCTTCCTCGTCCGGGAGGGTCTGCTGGCCCGTACACCGCGTGGTCGCGTCGCCACTCCCGCCGCATGGGCGCACCTCGGCCTCACCCCGCCCCGCTCGGCGGCCACAGGAAACGGACAACAAGACCTGTTCGGGACGTGATGTCTTTGTGACGGTGCGGGATTGGCCGGGTCAGGAACCCGGGTGCCATGCTGAGCGTTGTTCCCTGCACGCGGACTCGCTTAGACTCCGCCGATGCCGCCTTTGTCGGCGGCGCGCACACCCCCAACCATCAGGCCGCTCACCATCGCGGTCACGTGAAGGAAGTACCGACCCGTGAGTCTCGTGACCCTCCTCCCGTTCGTCGTGCTCATCGGGGCCATGTTCCTGATGACCCGGTCGGCGAAGAAGAAGCAGAAGCAGGCCGCCGACATGCGGAACCAGATGCAGCCCGGCAGTGGCATCCGCACCATCGGGGGCATGTACGCCACGGTCAAGGAGGTCAACGACGACACGATCCTCGTCGACGCGGGGCCGGGCGTGGAGCTCCTCTTCGCGAAGAACGCGATCGGTGCCGTCCTGACGGACGACGAGTACAACCGGATCGTCCACGGTGTCGAGCACGACCTGAAGACCGACGTCGTCCCCGACGACGCCTCCTCCCTCACCGAGACCGACGAGTCCGCCGACGAAGCTGCCGCCGCCTCCGACGACGACAAGTCCGTTGACCTCGGCAAGAAGGACGAGCCCGCCGACGAGGCCGAGCCGGCCGACGAGGCCGCCGAGGCGAAGACGGACGACGAGCCGAAGAAGACCGACGGCGACTCCGACGCGAAGTAGCCGTACCCTGCGGGGCGCGCGGGCCAGGCCTGCGCGCCCTCGGCCGTACGCAGCTCGCACGGGATCGACACCATGTCATGGCCGCCCGCCCGCAGACCCGGCGCGCAGCGGCCCGAGAGGGAGTACGAGAAGGTGGCAGCACCCAAGAGGGGCCGGAGCGCGAGCGCCCAGAGCAAGCCAGGGCGCTCGCTGGCCCTGATCCTGATCGCCATCGTGGCGCTCACCGGAGGGATGTTCCTCTCCGGTCACACCACGCCGCGTCTCGGTATCGACCTCGCCGGCGGTACCAGCATCACGCTGGAGGCGAAGGCCGACCAAGGGTCCGCGATCAACAAGGCCAACATGGACACCGCGGTCGACATCATGAACCGCCGTGTCAATGGCCTGGGCGTCTCCGAGGCGGAGGTGCAGACCCAGGGCGACCGCAACATCATCGTCAACATTCCCAAGGGCACCAACTCCAAGGAAGCCCGGGACCAGGTCGGCACCACCGCGAAGCTGTACTTCCGTCCGGTGCTGGCCCAGGAGGCCACCGGCGCCGCCGCCACGCCCTCGCCGAGCGCGAGCGCGTCGAAGAGCGGTTCCTCCAGCGCCTCGCCGAGCCCCTCCACGAGCGAGTCGGCCACCACGGGTGAGAAGGCGACCTCGTCGAGCTCCCCGTCGGCCTCCGCCACCACGCAGGGCCGCGCCGCCTCCGACGCGCTGAAGGCCGACCCGACCCCGTCGGGCTCCGCCTCGCCCTCCGCCCCCGCGAGCCCGTCCGCCTCCGCGAGCACCGGCACCGCCGCCGACGCCAAGCTCCAGGCCGCGTACACCGCCCTCGACTGCTCCAAGCAGGGACAGCGCAACAAGGCCGGCGAAGGCGTCAAGCCCGAGGACTCCACCGTGGGCTGCGGCGAGATCCAGGGCGTCTGGTACAAGTACCTGCTCGGCCCGGCCGCCGTCGCCGGCACCGAGGTCAAGAAGGCCCAGGCCATCTACGACACGCAGACCGCCGCCGGTTGGCAGGTCACGATGGACTTCGACAAGAGCGGCGCCAAGAAGTTCGCCGACATCACCGGCCAGCTCGCCCAGAACCAACTGCCGCAGAACGAGTTCGGCATCGTCCTCGACGGCGAGGTCGTCTCCAGCCCGACCGTCAGCCAGTCCATCACCGGTGGCCAGGCCCAGATCTCCGGCAGCTTCACGCAGGAGGAGGCCCAGAGCCTCGCCAACATGCTGTCGTACGGCGCGCTCCCGCTCTCCTTCCAGGAGCAGAGCGTGACCACGGTGACCGCCGCGCTCGGCACCGACCAGCTGCACGCCGGTCTGCTCGCCGGTGCGATCGGCCTCGCGCTGGTCATCCTGTACCTGGTGTTCTACTACCGCGGTCTGTCGCTGGTCGCGATCGCCTCGCTGCTCGTCTCCGGCATCCTCACCTATGTGCTCATGTCGCTGCTCGGCCCGGCCATCGGGTTCGCGCTGAACCTGCCGGCCGTGTGCGGTGCCATCGTCGCCATCGGTATCACCGCGGACTCGTTCATCGTGTACTTCGAGCGCATCCGTGACGAGATCCGTGAGGGCCGCTCCCTGCGCCCCGCCGTCGAGCGGGCCTGGCCGCGCGCCCGGCGCACCATCCTGGTCTCCGACTTCGTGTCGTTCCTCGCCGCGGCGGTGCTGTTCATCGTCACCGTCGGCAAGGTCCAGGGCTTCGCGTTCACGCTGGGTCTGACCACCGTCCTCGACGTCGTCGTGGTCTTCTTCTTCACCAAGCCGCTGATGACGCTGCTGGCCCGCCGCCCGTTCTTCGCGAGCGGCAACAAGTGGTCCGGCCTCGACCCGAAGAGTCTGGGTGCCAAGCCGCCACTGCGCCGCACCCGCCGTCCCGCCCCCGTTGAGACGAAGGAGGCGTGAGCATGTCGAAACTCGGCAACCTCGGCGCCCGACTGCACCGTGGCGAGATCAGTTACGACTTCGTCGGCCACCGCAAGCTCTGGTACGGCATCTCGATCCTGATCACCATCACGGCCATCGTCGGCCTGGCGGTGCGCGGCCTGAACATGGGCATCGACTTCCAGGGCGGTGCCGTCTTCACGACCGAGAAGACCAGCATCTCCGTCTCCCAGGCGCAGGAGTACGCGGAAGAGGCCTCCGGCCACGACGCCGTCGTGCAGAAGCTCGGCAACGGCACGCTGCGTATCCAGATCGCCGGTATGGACACCACGCAGTCCGACCAGATCAAGAACCAGCTCGCCGAGGACTTCAAGGTCGACCCCGAGAAGATCGCGGCCGACCTCGTCGGTCCCAGCTGGGGTGACCAGATCGCCAACAAGGCCTGGCAGGGTCTGGCGATCTTCATGGTCCTGGTGGTGATCTATCTGGCGATCGCCTTCGAGTGGCGTATGGCCATCGCGGCGCTCGTCGCACTGATCCACGACATCACCATCACCGTCGGCATCTACGCCCTCGTCGGCTTCGAGGTCACGCCGGGCACGGTGATCGGTCTGCTGACCATCCTCGGTTACTCGCTCTACGACACGGTGGTCGTCTTCGACTCCCTCAAGGAGCAGACGAAGGACATCACCAAGCAGACCCGCTGGACCTACAGCGACATCGCCAACCGTTCGATCAACGGCACCCTGGTCCGTTCCATCAACACCACGGTGGTCGCGCTGCTGCCGGTGGCGGGCCTGCTGTTCATCGGTGGCGGCTTCCTCGGCGCGGGCACGCTCAACGACATCTCGCTGTCGCTGTTCGTCGGTCTCGCCGCCGGTGCGTACTCCTCGATCTTCATCGCCACGCCGCTCGTGGCGGACCTCAAGGAGCTCGAGCCGCAGATGAAGGCCCTCAAGAAGCGGGTCCTGGCCAAGCGTGCCCAGGCCGGCGCCGAGGAGGACCAGGCGGAGGCCCGCGGCGAGGACTCGCACGGCGACGAGCCGGAGGACGCCCACGCGGTCGTCGGCCCGCGCACCCAGCCCGCCTCGCGCAGCCGGGGCCGCGGCCGCCCCTCGGGGAAGCGGCGATGACCGACATCAAGGAGCTGCTGTTCAGCCGCATCCGTGACGTGGCCGACTACCCGGAACCGGGTGTGATGTTCAAGGACATCACCCCGCTCCTGGCGGACCCGGCGGCGTTCACCGCGCTGACCGACGCGCTCGCGGAGATCGCCGGGCGCACCGGCGCCACCAAGGTCGTCGGCCTGGAGGCCCGCGGCTTCATCCTCGGCGCCCCGGTGGCCGTCCGCGCGGGCCTCGGCTTCATCCCCGTACGGAAGGCGGGCAAGCTCCCCGGAGCCACCCTCGGCCAGGCGTACGACCTGGAGTACGGCTCCGCGGAGATCGAGGTGCACGCCGAGGACCTGTCGGCCGACGACCGCGTCCTGATCGTCGACGACGTGCTGGCCACCGGCGGAACCGCCGAGGCCGCGATCCAGCTGATCCGCAGGGCCGGCGCCGAGGTCGCGGGCCTCGCGGTCCTGATGGAACTCGGCTTCCTCGCGGGCCGCCCCCGCCTGGAGCAGGCGCTGGAGGGCGCTCCGCTGGAGGCCCTGCTGGTGGTCTGAGGCGGCCAGCACGGTTTACGTCATCGGCGGCCCGGGATTCCCCGGGCCGCCGATGACGTACCCAGGGGCGCGGGGAACTGCGCGACCAGCCACAGCGGAGCCGCGGTCGGCCACGTACATCAGGCCCTCGGGCAGGTCCCGGAATTCCCGCGCCGACCCCTCACGTTTCAGGGGTAGACGGTCCTCACACCGGACTGAACGCGATCCTGAGCCGCAGGCTCGCTACCATGGGGTCTCCGGAGCCTGATCGGGGGACCCGGTTCGCGCACGAGGAGTCCTCTTGCCAGACGAGGCCCAGCCACTGACCGCCGCCAAGCCCGAGCCTTCGGCAGGCGCCGCGGCCACGCCCGCGCCGAGCGCGAAGAACGCCGCGCAGGGCCCGGTCGAGCACGCCCAGTCCGCGCCCGTGGACAAGTCGGCCGAGCAGCCGCGCCCCAAGGCGGCCCCGCCCGAGCGCCCCGCGCCCGCGTCGACGCCGGCCGCGGTCCGCCCGCCGGCCGGCCAGCCCGCCCGCTCCGGCTCCTCCAACCGCGTCCGCGCCCGTCTCGCCCGCCTCGGCGTCCAGCGCTCCAACCCGTACAACCCGGTCCTGGAGCCGCTGCTGCGGATAGTGCGCAGCAACGACCCGAAGATCGAGACCGGGACCCTCCGCAAGATCGAGACGGCCTACCAGGTCGCCGAGCGCTGGCACCGCGGACAGAAGCGCAAGAGCGGCGACCCGTACATCACGCACCCCCTCGCGGTGACCACCATCCTTGCCGAGCTCGGCATGGACCCGGCCACCCTCATGGCGGGCCTGCTCCACGACACCGTCGAGGACACCGAGTACGGCCTGGACCAGCTCCGCCGCGACTTCGGCGACTCGGTCGCCCTGCTCGTCGACGGCGTCACCAAGCTGGACAAGGTCAAGTTCGGCGAGGCCGCCCAGGCCGAGACCGTGCGCAAGATGGTCGTCGCCATGGCCAAGGACCCGCGCGTCCTGGTCATCAAGCTCGCCGACCGCCTGCACAACATGCGCACCATGCGCTATCTCAAGCGCGAGAAGCAGGAGAAGAAGGCGCGCGAGACCCTCGAGATCTACGCGCCGCTCGCCCACCGCCTGGGCATGAACACCATCAAGTGGGAACTGGAGGACCTCGCCTTCGCGATCCTCTACCCCAAGATGTACGACGAGATCGTCCGCCTCGTCGCCGAGCGCGCCCCCAAGCGCGACGAATACCTCGCCATAGTGACCGACGAGGTGCAGCAGGACCTGCGCGCGGCCCGCATCAAGGCGACCGTCACCGGCCGCCCGAAGCACTACTACAGCGTCTACCAGAAGATGATCGTCCGCGGCCGTGACTTCGCGGAGATCTACGACCTGGTGGGCATCCGCGTCCTCGTGGACACGGTCAGGGACTGCTATGCGGCCCTGGGCACCGTCCACGCCCGCTGGAACCCGGTTCCGGGGCGGTTCAAGGACTACATCGCGATGCCCAAGTTCAACATGTACCAGTCGCTGCACACCACGGTCATCGGCCCCAACGGCAAGCCCGTCGAGCTCCAGATCCGCACCTTCGACATGCACCGCCGCGCCGAGTACGGCATCGCCGCGCACTGGAAGTACAAGCAGGAGGCCGTCGCCGGAACCTCCAAGGTGCGTTCGGACCAGCCGAGGACCACCGGCAAGGACGACCACCTCAACGACATGGCGTGGCTGCGCCAGTTGCTCGACTGGCAGAAGGAGACCGAGGACCCCGGAGAGTTCCTGGAGTCCCTGCGCTTCGACCTGTCGCGCAACGAGGTCTTCGTCTTCACCCCCAAGGGTGACGTGATAGCGCTGCCCGCCGGCGCGACACCCGTGGACTTCTCGTACGCGGTCCACACCGAGGTCGGCCACCGCACCATAGGGGCGAGGGTCAACGGCCGCCTCGTACCGCTCGAATCCACCCTGGACAACGGCGACTTGGTGGAGGTCTTCACCTCCAAGGCGGCCGGCGCGGGTCCGTCCCGCGACTGGCTCGGGTTCGTCAAGTCCCCGCGGGCCCGCAACAAGATCCGGGCCTGGTTCTCCAAGGAGCGCCGCGACGAGGCGATCGAGCAGGGCAAGGACGCCATCGTCCGCGCGATGCGCAAGCAGAACCTGCCGATCCAGCGCATCCTGACCGGCGACTCCCTCGTGACGCTCGCCCACGAGATGCGCTACCCCGACATCTCCGCGCTCTACGCGGCGATCGGCGAGGGCCATGTCTCCGCGCAGAACGTCGTACAGAAGCTGGTCTCCGCGCTCGGCGGCGAGGAGGCGGCCACTGAGGAGATCGACGAGTCGGTACCGCCGTCGCACGGTCGAGGCCGCAAGCGGCGCTCCAACGCCGACCCGGGCGTCGTCGTCAAGGGCGTCGACGACGTGTGGGTCAAGCTGGCGCGCTGTTGTACGCCCGTTCCCGGCGACCCGATCATCGGCTTCGTCACCCGCGGTAGTGGCGTATCGGTTCACCGCAACGACTGCGTGAACATCGAGTCACTGTCCCGCGAGCCCGAGCGCATCCTTGAGGTCGAATGGGCGCCCACCCAGTCCTCGGTCTTCCTGGTCGCCATCCAGGTCGAGGCCTTGGACCGCTCCCGGCTCCTCTCCGACGTCACCCGCGTCCTGTCCGACCAGCACGTCAACATCCTCTCCGCGGCCGTCCAGACCTCCCGCGACCGCGTCGCCACCTCCCGCTTCACCTTCGAGATGGGCGACCCGAAGCATCTCGGCCACGTCCTGAAGGCGGTACGCGGAGTGGAGGGCGTCTACGACGTCTACCGCGTGACGTCGGCGCGCGCCCGGGCGTAGGGCAGACCACGAAAGGGCCCCGTACACGAGGTACGGGGCCCTTCTCGTCGTAGCAGCCGAACCGCGGCCTGTCAGCCGCCGAACTCCTGCAGACCCTTCAGCGCCTGGTCCAGAAGCGCCTGGCGGCCCTCCAGCTCGCGCTCGAGCTTGTCGGCGCGGGCGTTGTTGCCCTGGGCGCGGGCCTGCTCGATCTGGCCCTGGAGCTTGGACACGGCGTCCTGGAGCTGACCGGTGAGACCCGCGGCACGCGCGCGTGCCTCCGGGTTCGTCCGGCGCCACTCGGTCTCCTCGGCCTCCTGGATGGCCCGCTCGACGGCGTGCATCCGGCCCTCGACCTTGGGACGCGCGTCGCGCGGGACGTGGCCGATGGCCTCCCAGCGCTCGTTGAGCTGGCGGAACGCGGACCGCGCCGCCTTGAGGTCGGTGACCGGGAGGATCTTCTCGGCCTCCGCGGCCAGCTCCTCCTTGAGCTTCAGGTTCTCCGTCTGCTCGGCGTCGCGCTCGGCGAAGACCGAGCTGCGGGCGGCGAAGAAGACGTCCTGGGCGCCGCGGAAGCGGTTCCACAGGTCGTCCTCGTGCTCGCGCTGGGCGCGGCCCGCGGCCTTCCACTCCGTCATCAGCTCGCGGTAGCGGGCGGCCGTCGGACCCCAGTCGGTGGAGCCGGACAGCGCCTCGGCCTCGGAGACCAGCCGTTCCTTGGTCTTACGGGCCTCCTCGCGCTGTGCGTCGAGCGAGGCGAAGTGGGCCTTGCGACGCTTGGAGAACGCCGACCGGGCGTGGGAGAAGCGGTGCCACAGTTCGTCGTCGGACTTGCGGTCAAGGCGCGGCAGACCCTTCCAGGTGTCCACCAGGGCCCGCAGCCGTTCACCGGCCGAACGCCACTGGTCGGACTGCGCCAGCTCCTCCGCCTCGACGACCAGCGCCTCCTTGGAGTGACGGGCCTCGTCGGACTGCTTGGCACGCTGCTGCTTGCGCTCCTCGCGACGCTTCTCGACCGTCTCCACGAGCTTGTCCAGACGCACCTTGAGGGCGTCCAGGTCGCCGACCGCGTGGTGCGCGTCCACCTGCTCGCGAATGTGGTCGATGGCGACCTGTGCGTCCTTCGCCGACAGATCGGTGGTCTTCACTCGCTTCTCGAGGAGGCCGATCTCGACAACCAGGCCCTCGTACTTGCGCTCGAAGTAGGCCAGCGCCTCCTCAGGGGAGCCGGCCTGCCAGGAACCGACGACCTGCTCGCCGTCGGCCGTACGCACGTACACGGTCCCCGTCTCGTCGACGCGGCCCCACGGGTCGCTGCTCACAGCGCCTCCTCCACATGATGCCTGCATGAGGCTTCAGCACCCCCGGGCATCGTCCACAGTTTCGTCACGGCCAACATAGGCGACCGGCGGGTTGCCTGTCCGCATCCCGCGCGACCGAAATTTCGCTGTTGGGGGTCAGGATTTGGTGACAGTCGCCTTGTTGATCACGACCGTTGCGTTGGGCGCGCCATCACCCGCTCCGGTGCTCTCACCCGCCGCCGCGATCTTCTTCAGGACCGTCATACCGGATTCGGAAACGGTACCGAACGGTGTGTAGCTCGGCGGCAGCTGACTGTCCTGGTAGACGAGGAAGAACTGGCTGCCGCCGGTGTGCGCCTGCCCGGTGTTCGCCATCGCGATGGTGCCCGCCGGGTAGACGTTGTCCTTGAGGCTTTTGTCCTTCAGGTTCTCGTCCGGGATCGTGTAGCCGGGACCACCGCTGCCGCTGCCCGTCGGGTCGCCGCACTGGAGCACGTAGATGCCGTTGGTGGTGAGCCGGTGGCACTTGGTGTGGTCGAAGTAGCCCTTGGCCGCGAGGAAGTCGAACGAGTTGACGGTGTGCGGAGCCGCCTTCGTCTTGAGCGCGATGTCTATGTCACCGCACGTCGTCGCCAACTTCATCGTGTACTTCGCCGACTTGTCGATCGTCATCGACGGCTCCTTCTTCCAGGTCGCCGTCTTGACCTTGCCCTCCGCGGCCTTCTTGCACGGGTCGGCGATCGCGCTGGGCGTCGGCGACGGCGTGGCCGCGGCGGTGTCGGACTTGTCGTCGTCGCCCTTGAGGACGTCCGACGTATAGAGCGCCAGACTGCCCACCAGGATCACGCCGAGCACCGACGCGATCACGGAGTTGCGCATGCGGGACTTGCGCCGCGCGGCCGTGCGCCGCTGCTGCTGCCGCAAGAACTTCTCCCGGGCGAGCTGCCGCTTCCGCTGTTCCTGGGTGACCACCGGGTTCTCTCCTCATGCGTCTCGTACGCCTGCTGGGACGCCTGCGTCTAGTGAGCCGACCGCGTGCGTGTGCCCCGTACCGTATATGGGTTCGCTGAGGAAACGGCAGCGCCGGTAGGCTCTGACCACAGGCGCAGCCGATTTTTAAGCCCGCCCTCAGTCCGCACTTATCGACACAACGAAGGACGATCGTGCTCATTGCCGGGTTCCCCGCCGGGGCCTGGGGGACGAACTGTTATCTCGTCGCCCCCGCCGCCGGTGAGGAGTGCGTGATCATCGACCCGGGCCATCAGGCCGCCCAGGGAGTCGAAGAGGCACTGAAGAAGCATCGGCTCAAGCCGGTCGCCGTCGTCCTCACCCATGGCCACATCGACCATGTGGCCTCGGTCGTCCCGGTCTGCGGAGCGCACGACGTACCCGCGTGGATCCACCCCGAGGACCGGTTCATGATGAGCGACCCGGAGAAGGCGCTCGGCCGTTCCATCGGAATGCCGCTCATGGGCGAGCTGACCGTGGGGGAGCCGGGCGACGTCAAGGAGCTCACCGACGGCGTGAAGCTGGAGCTCGCCGGAATGGAGCTGTCCGTCGCGCACGCGCCGGGCCATACCAGGGGGTCGGTGACCTTCGGCCTGCCCGAGACGGCGGACATCCCGCCGCTGCTCTTCTCGGGCGACCTGCTGTTCGCCGGCTCCATCGGACGCACCGATTTCCCCGGTGGCTCCATGGACGACATGCTCGAGTCCCTGGCCCGCGTGGTCCTGCCGCTCGACGACTCGACCGTGGTGCTGCCCGGCCACAACGAGCACACGACCATCGGCCGTGAGCGCGCCACCAACCCGTATCTGCGGCAGGTGGCCGCAGGCCGCCAGGATCACAGCGCGCATGTCGACGCTCCCCGACGAGGAATGTGACGAGACCTTCCGTGAGCACCTTCAAGGCCCCCAAGGGCACGTACGACCTCATCCCGCCGGACAGCGCGAAGTTCCTCGCGGTCCGCGAGGCGATCGCCGCCCCGCTGCGCAACTCCGGCTACGGCTACATCGAGACGCCCGGCTTCGAAAGCGTCGAGCTCTTCGCGCGCGGTGTCGGTGAGTCCACCGACATCGTGACCAAGGAGATGTACGCCTTCGAGACCAAGGGCGGCGACAGGCTGGCCCTGCGCCCCGAGGGCACGGCCTCCGTGCTGCGCGCGGCGCTGGAGGCCAACCTGCACAAGGCGGGCAACCTCCCCGTCAAGCTCTGGTACTCGGGCTCGTACTACCGCTACGAGCGCCCGCAGAAGGGCCGTTACCGGCACTTCTCCCAGGTCGGCGCCGAGGCGATCGGAGCCGAGGACCCGGCGCTCGACGCCGAGCTGCTCATCCTGGCCGACCAGGCGTACCGCTCGCTGGGGCTCAGGAACTTCCGGATCCTCCTCAACAGCCTCGGCGACAAGGAGTGCCGCCCGGTCTACCGGACCGCGCTCCAGGACTTCCTGCGCGGCCTGGACCTCGACGAGGAGACGCTGCGCCGCGCGGACATCAACCCGCTGCGCGTCCTGGACGACAAGCGGGAGGCGGTCCAGAAGCAGCTGGGGGACGCACCGCTGCTGCGCGACTACCTGTGCGACGCGTGCAAGGCGTACCACGAGGAGGTCCGTGAGCTGATCACCGCGGCGGGCGTCGCCTTCGAGGACGACCCGAAGCTGGTGCGCGGCCTGGACTACTACACCCGTACGACCTTCGAGTTCGTCCACGACGGTCTGGGCTCGCAGTCCGCGGTGGGCGGCGGAGGCCGCTACGACGGCCTGTCGGAGATGATCGGCGGCCCCGCGCTGCCGTCGGTGGGCTGGGCGCTGGGCGTCGACCGCACGGTGCTGGCGCTGGAGGCGGAGGGCGTCGAGCTCGAACTCCCCTCCACCACCAGCGTCTTCGCGGTCCCGCTGGGCGAGGAGGCCCGTCGGGTCCTCTTCGCCAAGGTGACGGAGCTCCGCAAGGTCGGTATCGCCGCCGACTTCTCCTACGGCGCCAAGGGCCTCAAGGGCGCCATGAAGAACGCCAACCGCAGCGGCGCCCGCTACACGGTCGTCGCCGGCGAACGCGACCTCGCCGAGGGCGTCGTCCAGCTCAAGGACATGGAGTCCGGCGAGCAGACGGCGATCGGCGTGAACGAGATCGTGGCCGAGCTGGAGGCAAGGCTCGGCTAGTACGGCCGGGCGAGGCGCCGGGGCCCTTCGAGGCACCCGGCGCCTTCGTCATTGCTCCAGCAGCCCGTGGCGCATCGCACTGGTGACCGCCGCCGTTCGGTCGGTGACCCGCAACTTGCCGAAGACCCGCAGCAGATGGGTCTTCACCGTCGACTCCCCGATGCTGTGTTGAATTTGCGGCTACCGCCGCGTGGGCCGCCGCCCGATCTCTGTGTTCGGTGGGGTGCGTCATGGGTCGAGCAGTCCGAAACGCATCGCGCTGGTGACCGCGGCCGTTCGGTCGGTGACCCGCAACTTGCCGAAGACCCGCAGCAGATGGGTCTTCACCGTCGACTCCCCGATGTACAGCCGGCGCCCGATCTCCGCGTTCGTGCAGCCCTCCGCCACCAGCCGCAGCACCGCGACCTCCCGCGCCGACAGCCGTGGCCGCTCCGGCTTGGTCCGCAGTTGGTCCACCAGCCGGGCCGCGACCGACGGCGCCAGTACCGTCTCGCCGCGCGCGGCGGCCCGTACCGCCTCCGCGAGCTCCCCGCGCGGCAGGTCCTTGAGCAGATAGCCCGCCGCCCCCGCCTCCACGGCCCGCAGGATGTCCCGGTCGGTCTCGTAGGTCGTCAGGACGATCACGCGGCAGCCCAGACCGGCCGCGGCCATCCGCTCGATCGAGGCCACGCCCGAGCCGCCCGGCATCCGCAGGTCCATCAGCACGATGTCGGGGCGCAGTGCCGCGGCCAGTGCCTCCGCCTGGGGGCCGCTCGACGCGTCGGCGACCACCTCCAGGTCGGGCTCGGCGCTCAGCATCGCCCGCAGGCCCTCCCGTACGACGGGATGGTCGTCGGCCAGAATGAGCCGGATCACGTTGCACTCCCCAAGGGTGGTACGGGCAGCCGGACCGTCACTGTCGTGCCGTGCCCCGGTGCGCCGCGGACCGACACCGCCCCGCCGACCTCCGCGGCCCGGGCCCGCAGTCCCGCCAGCCCGTAGCCTTCGGTCACGCACGACGGGTCGAAGCCCCGGCCGTGGTCCCGCACGGACACGGAGAGGGACTCGTCGGCGTACGCCAGCGAGATCCCCACGGACACCGAACTCCCGGCGTGCTTACGGGCGTTCGACAACGCCTCCTGGCACGACCGCAGGGCCACCACCTCGGCGCCGGCCGGCAGCGCCCGCACCGGGCCCGTCACCTCCAGCGTCGCCTCGTGGCGCGCGGCGAGGCGCCGGAGCGCGTCCGGGAGCGAGGCGCCGTCCAGGTCCGCGGGTGCCGCCCCGGCCACCAGGGCGCGCGCCTCGGCGAGGTTCTGCCGGGCCGTCTCGTCCATGAGCGCCAGATGCCGGCGGGCCTGCGGCACATCGCACTCCAGCTCGGCCTCGACCGCCTGGACCAGCATCAGCAGGCTCGTGAAGCCCTGGGCGAGAGTGTCGTGGATCTCCCGGGCCATCCGCTCCCGCTCGGCCAGCGCCCCGTGCGCCGCGGACAACCGCGACACCTCGTGGCGGCTCGCGTCCAGCTCCGCGATCAGCTCGGCCCGTTCCTGGCTCTGCTCGATGATCCGGATGATCCAGCTGCCGAGGGCCGCCGAGAAGACGAAGGTGACGAGCGCGAACATTCCGTTGAAGAAGACGTCCTGGTCGCTCGGCCACCACAGCAGCGCCCAGCCCGCCACGGGGACGAGATTGATGACGGCCGAGGCCGCCAGCGCCCACGGCACCCGCAGGCTCATGAAGCACGGCGGTACGAGCGCGAACGTCATCAGCCGGGTCTCGCCGACCAGCACCGCCGACGGCAGGAACAGCGCCATCGTGGCCGCCAGAAAGCCAAGGGCCCGGCGCTCGTCCGGCGGATCGCCCCGCAGGAGGGGGCGCCCCACCACGACGTACAGCGGAATCAACGGCACGAGCAGCGCGGCCGCCGTGACCCGGACCGGCCACCCCGGGAAGTCCGTGCCGAGCACGAACACCGAGGTGGCCAGCCAGATGAGCGCGAAGTACGTGTCCCACAGCCGGAACGAGCGGTCCCAGGTGTACGCGCCCACCAGCCCGGAGGGGATCCTCATCCGTCGCGCCGGTTCTTCCACCGGAAGGTCAACAGACACAGCAACAATCCTCCGACGCACCAGGCCCCCAGAACCAGGGCGATACGGCCGAACTCCCAGCCGCCGGCCTGTTCGAGAACCTGCGCCGAGTCCGGCAGGAACGCCCCGCGCAGACCCTGGCACATCCACTTCAGCGGGAACAGGGCACCGATGTTCAGCATCCAGTCCGGGATGGTGTCGATCGCGATGTACACCCCGGAGATGAACTGCAGGACCAGGAAGGGCAGTACGACCACGGAGGTCGCGCTCTTGCCGGACTTCGGGACCGAACTGATCGCGATGCCGAGCAGGGCGCACCCCGTCAGTCCGAGGACGAAGATCCAGGTGAAGTGGAACCAGCGCGTGGCGTCCGAGGGCAGATCGACGTCGTACAGCGTCGTGCCGACGAGCAGCAGGATCGCCGTCTCCATCAGGCCGGTGACCAGAACCAGCCAGATCTTGCCGAGGAAGTACGAGGCCGGCGGCATGGGGGTGCCCCGGAGCCGGCGCAGCACCTTCTCGTCGCGCTCGATGGCGATCGAGATGCCGAGGGACTGGAAGCTCGTCGACATGATGCCGGCGGCCATCATCGCGGGGACGTAGAGCTGCGAGGCCGTGATGCCGGCGCCCTCCACGTCGTCGCTGAAGATCGACGCGAACAGGAACAGGAAGACGACCGGGAAGGCGAAGGTGAACACCACCTGGTCGCGCTGGCGGAAGAACTGCCTGAGTTCCAGGGCGCCCCGCCGCAGGCCGATGCCGAATGCGCCGGGCAGTCGCTCGGCGGCCGCGTCCGCGCGTGTCCGTACGACGGTCGTGGTCATCGTGCGTCCTCCTGTCCGGTCAGCCGGAGGTAGACGTCCTCCAGCGTGGGGCGGCTCACCCGGAGCCCCGGGATCTCGCCGTCGAAGCGGTGTGTGAGCTCGGCGACCGTGCGGGTCGGGGTGAGCGTCCGCTCGGTGCGCGGGACGCCGTCCGGCTCGGTCCACTCGACGGTGGCCTCGGTGCCGTACCGGTCCCGCAGGGCGGCCGGGCGGCCCTCGGCCACGATCCGCCCCGCGTTCACCACGGCGAGGCGGTCGGCCAGGGCTTCCGCCTCCTCCAGGTAGTGCGTGGTGAGGAGGATGGTCGTGCCCTCGTCGGACAGGGAGCGGATCAGGTCCCAGAACTGACGTCGGGCCGCCGGGTCGAAGCCGGTCGTCGGTTCGTCCAGGAGCAGCAGTTCGGGACCGCCGATCACCCCGAGGGCCACGTCGAGGCGGCGGCGCTGCCCGCCCGACAGGGCCTTGATCCGGCTGCCCGCCTTCGCCTGAAGACCCACCAGACCGATGACCTCCTCCGGGTCACGCGGCTTCGGGTAGTAGCGGGCGAAGTGCCGTACGGTCTCCCGGACCGTCAACTCGGCGGGTGCCGATTCGTCCTGCCAGACGATTCCGACATGTGAGCGCCACGCACGCGTGCCCTTCGCCGGATCCGTGCCGAGCACCCGGACCTCGCCCGCGTCCCGGCCCCGGTTGCCCTGGAGGATCTCCAACGTCGTGCTCTTGCCCGCGCCATTGGGCCCCAGCAGGCCGAACACCTCGCCCCTGCCGATGCCGAGATCGATGCCGTCGACCGCGATCACGTCGCCGTACTGCTTGCGCAGCCCCCGTACGTCCACCGCGAGTTCGTTCGCGTGTGTTGTCATGCCCTCGAGCCTCGGCCGGAACCGAACGCTCAGGGACGACCAGGCGTACTTCCTTATGTCCACCGAACGGTGGACACGGCCCCGTGTACGGCACAATGGCCCCTGCCCGAAGAAGGTCCAACTCTCAAGCAGACGGAATCGGCGTGATGAGCAAGACCACCGTGAAAGACGTCTCCACCGAGCCCGAGCCGGAGCGCACCGCCGCCGAGCCACGGACGGTGGGGGGCAGCCGCGCCTTCGCCATCATGCTGCTGCTCACCGGCGCGGCCGGTCTGCTCGCCGCGTGGGTCATCACGATCGACAAGTTCAAGCTGCTCGAGGCCAAGGTCGCGGGCACGAGCTACACCCCGGGTTGCAGTCTGAACCCCGTCGTCTCCTGCGGCAGCGTCATGGAGTCCAAGCAGGCCGCCGCCTTCGGGTTCCCCAACCCGGTGCTCGGCCTCGTCGCCTATGGCATCGTCATCGGCGTCGGCATGAGCCTGCTGGCCCGGGCCCGCTTCCCGCGCTGGTACTGGCTGACCTTCAACGCCGGCACCCTCTTTGGCGTCTCCTTCTGCGCCTGGCTGATGTTCCAGTCGCTGTACCGGATCAACGCGCTGTGCCTGTGGTGCTCCCTGGCCTGGGTCGCGACGATCATCATGTTCTGGTACGTGACCTCGTTCAACGTGCGCAACGGCTTCCTGCCCGCCCCGCGCTGGCTGAAGAGCTTCTTCGGCGAGTTCACCTGGGTGCTGCCGGTTCTGCACATCGGGATCATCGGCATGCTGATCCTGACGCGCTGGTGGGACTTCTGGACCAGCTGAGCCCTTCTCTCCAGGGCCCGGCGGGATTGTCAGTGCCGTGAACTAGGGTTTTGTACGTGGAGCCCGACCTGTTCACCGCAGCCGCCGAAGAGCGCCAGGAGAAGGACCCCGCCGGGAGCCCCCTGGCGGTGCGGATGCGCCCGCGCACCCTCGACGAGGTGGTGGGCCAGCAGCATCTGCTGAAGCCCGGCTCACCCCTGCGCCGCCTGGTCGGCGAGGGCACGGGCGGCCCGGCGGGCCCGTCCTCGGTGATCCTGTGGGGTCCGCCCGGCACCGGCAAGACAACTCTCGCCTACGTCGTCTCCAAGGCCACCAATAAGCGCTTCGTCGAACTGTCGGCGATCACCGCGGGCGTCAAGGAGGTCCGCGCGGTCATCGAGGGAGCCCGCCGCGCCACCGGTGGGTACGGCAAGGAGACCGTCCTCTTCCTCGACGAGATCCACCGCTTCAGCAAGGCCCAGCAGGACTCCCTCCTCCCGGCCGTCGAGAACCGCTGGGTCACCCTGATCGCGGCGACCACCGAGAACCCGTACTTCTCGGTGATCTCCCCACTGCTGTCCCGCTCGCTCCTGCTGACCCTCGAACCCCTCACGGACGACGATCTCCGCGGGCTTCTGCGAAGGGCGCTCGGCGACGACCGCGGCCTCAAGGACGCCGTCACCCTCCCCGAGGACACCGAGGACCACCTCCTGCGGATCGCCGGTGGCGACGCCCGCCGGGCCCTGACCGCCCTGGAGGCCGCCGCCGGGGCCGCGCTCGACAAGGGCGAGCCGGAGGTCTCCCTCACCACGCTCGAGGAGACGGTCGACCGCGCGGCCGTGAAATACGACCGCGACGGCGACCAGCACTACGACGTCGCCAGCGCCCTCATCAAGTCCATCCGGGGCTCGGATGTCGACGCCGCGCTGCACTACCTGGCCCGGATGATCGAGGCCGGCGAGGACCCCCGCTTCATCGCCCGCCGCCTGATGATCTCCGCCAGTGAGGACATCGGCCTGGCCGACCCCAATGCCCTGCCGATAGCCGTCGCCGCCGCCCAGGCCGTCGCCATGATCGGCTTCCCCGAGGCCGCCCTGACCCTCAGCCACGCCACCATCGCCCTCGCGCTCGCCCCCAAGTCCAACGCCGCGACCATGGCGATCGGCGCCGCCATGGAGGACGTACGCAAGGGACTGGCCGGATCCGTGCCACCCCACCTGCGCGACGGGCACTACAAGGGCGCCGCCAAGCTCGGCCACGCCCAGGGGTACGTGTATCCGCACGATCTGCCCGAGGGCATCGCCGAGCAGCAGTACGCCCCGGACGCCCTCAAGGACCGCGAGTACTACGCGCCGACCAGGCACGGCGCCGAGGCGCGGTACGCGGACGCGGTCGAGTGGACCAGACAGCACCTCGGTCGCAAGCGGTCCTGAGCGCCCTGTAGAATCCCTCGCAGTGCTGCGTCCTGTGCAGTCAGAACAGGACAGTCAGCCGGAGCCAGTCAGAGGACCCAGTCCTCGGATCGGCTCCAGGAGCGTCGCGCACCGTTCGATTGGTGTCGCGGGCAGCCCACCACCACTCGTCGTATGACGGGACCGGTCGGTGGGCCACTCGTGTGCTGCACGTATGTGCCCAGACCAGGGGAGCGGCTGCCCATCAGGCCCGGCAACGGACCCGGCGGGTTTCCCCGGCTGCGGATGCGACCTCCCTCAACCCTGACAAGCCGAACACTGAGAAATGAGAGATTGTGGCGAACCAGTCCCGCCCCAAGGTCAAGAAGTCGCGTGCCCTCGGCATCGCGCTGACCCCGAAGGCCGTCAAGTACTTCGAGGCCCGCCCCTACCCCCCGGGTGAGCACGGCCGTGGCCGCAAGCAGAACTCGGACTACAAGGTCCGTCTGCTCGAGAAGCAGCGTCTGCGTGCGCAGTACGACGTGTCCGAGCGCCAGCTCGTCCGCGCCTACGAGCGTGCCTCCAAGGTGCAGGGCAAGACCGGTGAGGCCCTGATCATCGAGCTCGAGCGCCGTCTCGACGCGCTGGTCCTGCGTTCGGGCATCGCCCGCACGATCTACCAGGCCCGCCAGATGGTCGTCCACGGCCACATCGAGGTCAACGGCGGCAAGGTCGACAAGCCGTCGTTCCGCGTCCGTCCCGACGACGTCGTGATGGTCCGCGAGCGCAGCCGCAGCAAGACGCTGTTCGAGGTCTCCCGCGCCGGTGGGTTCGCCCCCGACGGCGAGACCCCGCGCTACCTCCAGGTGAACCTCGGCGCCCTGGCGTTCCGCCTGGACCGCGAGCCGAACCGCAAGGAGATCCCGGTGATCTGCGACGAGCAGCTCGTCGTCGAGTACTACGCCCGCTGATCACCAGCCGGACGTAGCACACGCACCACCTCAGCCCGCCGTCTCCCCACCCTTCCCGGTGGGCGAGGCGGCGGGTTCCTGCATGGCGACGCCACCCTGAGCGTGCCGTGCCGGTCCGCGCGGCGCGGGCAGCGCCTTTGGACTCCGCCCCAGCGCCCGGGCCACAGCGGCGTCCCGGCCGAGCCGGCCGCCCGTCCGCACGCACTCCGCGTACCGCTCGTCGCCCAGGTCCTCGCGGGCCGTCGCCTCGCACAGCTCGTGCGGCGCGTTGTAGTAGGCGGAGCCGAACAGCGGCAGGCCCACCGACGGCCACATCGAGGCGGCGCCGCCCTGCAGGACCGCGGCCTCCGCCGTGTCGCCCTGGGCCGCCGTGACCAGGGCCAGCAGCTCGATCGTCAGCACCGAGCCGAGCAGATCATGGAAGGCGTGGGCAGCGCCCAGACAGTCGGACAGCAGCGTGCGGGCCGCCGTCAGATCACCCTCGCTCCAGGCCGCGTACGCCAGCACATACAGCGCGTACGACCTGGTCCAGCCCTCGCCGTGGTCCTCGCAGACCCGGCGCACGTCCTGGCACAGACGCACCGCCTCCGGCAGGTCGCCCTGGAACGCCCGCGTCATCGCCAGCTCGACCTGGCCCATCAGGACGTTGCTGTTGAGCTCGCCGATCTCCCGGTAGCGCTCCAGCGCCGAGCGCAGCAGCGTCTCCGCGCGGGCCATGTCGTCGCTGACCAGGGCCAGACAGCCGGTGCGGTGCTCGGCGTACGCCACCGCCGTCGGGTTCGCGGACCGCTCCGCCTCCTCCCGGCACTCATGGAGCGCGGCCAGCGCCGGCACCGTGTCGCCCTGCAGAATCGCGACATAGCCGAGCACCCACAGCGCCTTGAGCCGGGACAGTTCGTTGTCGGACTCCAGCCGCACGGCCTGCTCCAGCCAGTGCCGGCCCTCCGACAGCCGTCCGCAGCCGACCCAGTAGAACCAGAGCGAACCCGCCAGGTACTGGCCCAGATGCACCTCGTCCGGATCGCCGAGACAGTGCTCCAGGGCGCCGCGCAGATTCGGCAGCTCCGCGTCGACGCAGGCGGCCACCTCGGCCTGCCGCGGGGAGAACCAGTCCAGCTCGCACCAGGTCGCCAGGCCCAGATACCAGTCGCGGTGCCGCCGCCGCAGCCGGTCCGCGTCCCCGGTCGCCTCCAGCCAATCGGCGCCGTACGCCCGGACCGTGTCCAGCATCCGGTAGCGCACACCCGTCGCGCTCTCCTCGCGCCCGACCACGGACTGCGTGAGCAGCTCCGTCAGCACATCGAGAACGTCCTGCTCGGCCAGCCCGTTGCCGCTGCACACGTACTCCACGGCCGCCAGGTCGAACGGCCCGGCGAACACCGAGAGGCGGGACCACAGCAGCCGCTCCTGCGGCGTGCACAGCTCATGGCTCCAGCCGATCGCCGTACGCAGCGTCCGATGCCGGGGCAGAGTGTCCCGCCCACCGCCGGTCAGCAGCCGGAACCGGTCGTCGAGCCGCTCCAGCAACTGGCCGGGGGACAGGGCCCGCAGCCGCCCGGCGGCCAGCTCGACGGCGAGCGGGATGCCGTCGAGGCGCCGGCACAGCTCCCGTACACCGGGATCGGCGGCCACCGACACGCCCTGCCGCCCCGCCCGGTCCACGAAGAGCTCCACGGCCTCGGCCTCGGCGAGCGGCTCCAGCGCGAACACCCGCTCGCCCGCCACGGACAGCGGTCGGCGGCCCACGGCGAGCACCCTGAGCCCCGGCACCCGGTGCAGCAGATCGGTCACCAGCTCGGCGCAGACGTCCACCAGGTGCTCGAACCCGTCGAGAACCAGCAGGAGTTCACGCCCCGGCCGCGCCAGGTGTGCCAGCAGGATCTCGCGCGGCAGCCGTGTGGTGTGGTCGGTCAGCCCCAGCGCCTCCACGACCGCGAAGTCGACGAACTCCGGATCGCGCACCGACGCCAGCTCGACCCGCCAGGCCCCGTCCCGCAGCGCCGCCCGTGCCGCCAGCCGGGACTTGCCGATGCCACCGGGGCCGGTCACGGTCACCAGCCGCGAGCTCTCCAGAGCCAGGGAGAGTGCGGCGAGTTCGGCCGAGCGGCCCACGAACGCGTCCAGTTCGAGGGGGAGATTGCCGTCGCAGAGCCGATCGTCACGCATGGAACACGGAGCGTACTGAAGCGTGTTCGGTCCGTACAATCGCTCCGCGCGACGCGGCCCGCGCGCGCACGGTAATCCGGTGCGGAGGCCCGCCCGCGGCGCGATAGGCTCACCGCACGACTTTTTCTATGTTCAGGCACGTACAGGGAGCGGGTGCGCAGTGTCCGGTGGCGAGGTGGCCGGGATCCTGGTGGCCGTCTTCTGGGCGATCCTGGTCTCCTTCCTCGCCGTCGCGCTGGCGAGGCTGGCCCAGACGCTCAGGGCGACCACCAAGCTGGTGGCGGACGTGACCGACCAGGCCGTCCCGCTCCTGGCGGACGCCTCCTCGGCGGTCCGTTCCGCGCAGACCCAGATCGACCGGGTGGACGCGATCGCCTCGGACGTCCAGGAGGTCACCTCCAACGCCTCCGCGCTGTCCACCACCGTCGCCTCCACCTTCGGCGGCCCCCTGGTCAAGGTCGCGGCCTTCGGATACGGCGTGCGCAGGGCGATCAGCGGCCGCAAGGACGACGTGCCCGCCAAGGCACCCCGGCGTACCGTGATCGTGGGCCGCACCGTTCCGGCGTCACGACGGAGCAAGCGGAAGAAGGACTGAGACCTAGCGATGTTCCGCCGTACGTTCTGGTTCAGCACGGGCGTCGCCGCCGGTGTGTGGGCCACCACCAAGGTCAACCGCAAGCTGAGGCAGCTGACCCCCGAGAGCCTCGCCGCGACCGCGGCGAACAAGGCGCTCGAGGCCGGTCACCGCATCAAGGACCGCGCGGTGGGCTTCGCGCTCGACGTCCGCGACAACATGGCCCAGCGGGAGGAAGAACTGGGTGACGCACTGGGGCTGAACGCCCCGGTCGACCCCGAACTCCCCGCCCCCCGGCGGCACGCCGCCATCGAGAACCGCAACAACCCGAAGTACGTCGAGGGATCGACGTACCGGACGTACCCGTACAACCGAAACGAGGACCACTGATGGAGTCGGCCGAGATCCGCCGCCGCTGGCTGAGCTTCTACGAGGAGCGCGGTCACACCGTCGTCCCTTCGGCGTCGCTCATCGCGGACGACCCGACTCTGCTCCTGGTCCCCGCCGGCATGGTCCCCTTCAAGCCCTACTTCCTCGGTGAGGTCAAGCCGCCTTGGGCGCGCGCCACCAGCGTGCAGAAGTGCGTGCGCACGCCCGACATCGAAGAGGTCGGCAAGACCACCCGGCACGGCACGTTCTTCCAGATGTGCGGCAACTTCTCCTTCGGCGACTACTTCAAGGAAGGCGCCATCAAGTACGCCTGGGAGCTGCTCACCAGCCCCCAGGACAAGGGTGGTTACGGCCTGGAGCCGGAGAAGCTCTGGATCACCGTCTACCTCGAGGACGACGAGGCCGAGCGCATCTGGCACGAGGTCGTCGGGGTGCCGAAGGAGCGCATCCAGCGCCTCGGCATGAAGGACAACTACTGGTCCATGGGCGTCCCCGGACCCTGTGGCCCCTGTTCCGAGATCAACTACGACCGCGGCCCCGAGTTCGGCGTCGAGGGCGGCCCCGCCGTCAACGACGAGCGGTACGTGGAGATCTGGAACCTCGTCTTCATGCAGTACGAGCGCGGCGAGGGCATCGGCAAGGACAACTTCGAGATCCTCGGCGAGCTCCCCAGCAAGAACATCGACACGGGCCTGGGCCTCGAGCGACTCGCGATGATTCTGCAGGGCGTGCAGAACATGTACGAGATCGACACCTCCATGGCCGTCATCAAGAAGGCCACCGAGCTGACGGGTGTCGCGTACGGCGACGCCCACGAGTCGGACGTCTCCCTGCGCGTGGTCACCGACCACATGCGGACGTCGGTGATGCTCATCGGCGACGGTGTGACCCCCGGCAACGAAGGCCGTGGCTACGTCCTGCGCCGCATCATGCGCCGCGCCATCCGCAACATGCGCCTCCTCGGCGCCACCGGCCCGGTCGTGCAGGAGCTGGTCGACACCGTCATCGCGATGATGGGCCAGCAGTACCCGGAACTCGTCACCGACCGCGAGCGCATCGAGAAGGTCGCCCTCGCCGAGGAGGCCGCCTTCCTCAAGACGCTGAAGGCCGGCACCAACATCCTCGACACCGCGGTCACCGACACCAAGGCCTCCGGTGGCAAGGTCCTCGCCGGCGACAAGGCGTTCCTGCTCCACGACACCTGGGGCTTCCCGATCGACCTCACCCTCGAGATGGCCGCCGAGCAGGGGCTGTCCGTGGACGAGGACGGCTTCCGCCGCCTGATGAAGGAGCAGCGGGAACGCGCCAAGGCCGACGCCCAGGCCAAGAAGACCGGCCACGCCGGCGCGGGCGCCTACCGTGAGATCGCCGACCAGGCCGGCGAGACCGAGTTCATCGGCTATTCGGACACGGACGCCGAGTCCACGATCGTCGGCATCCTCGTCGACGGCGCGTCCTCCCCGGCCGCCACCGAGGGCGACGAGGTCGAGATCGTTCTGGACCGCACCCCGTTCTACGCCGAGGGCGGCGGCCAGATCGGTGACACCGGCAGGATCAAGGTCGACTCCGGTGCCGTCATCGAGATCCGCGACTGCCAGAAGCCGGTCCCGGGCGTCTACGTCCACAAGGGCGTCGTCCAGTTCGGCGAGGTCACCGTCGGCGCCAAGGCCCACGCCTCGATCGACTCCCGCCGCCGCACGGCCATCGCCCGTGCCCACTCGGCCACCCACCTCACCCACCAGGCCCTGCGCGACGCGCTCGGCCCGACGGCCGCCCAGGCCGGTTCCGAGAACCAGCCCGGCCGTTTCCGCTTCGACTTCGGTTCCCCCTCCGCCGTTCCCACGGCCGTGATGACCGACGTCGAGCAGAAGATCAACGAGGTGCTCGCCCGCGACCTCGATGTGCACGCCGAGATCCTGAGCCTCGAGGAGGCCAAGAAGCAGGGCGCCATCGCCGAGTTCGGCGAGAAGTACGGCGAGCGCGTCCGCGTCGTCACCATCGGCGACTTCTCCAAGGAGCTGTGCGGCGGCACCCACGTGCACAACACCTCGCAGCTCGGCCTGGTCAAGCTGCTCGGCGAGTCGTCGATCGGCTCGGGTGTGCGCCGTATCGAGGCCCTCGTCGGCGTCGACGCCTACAACTTCCTCGCCCGTGAGCACACGGTCGTCGCCCAGCTCCAGGAGCTGATCAAGGGCCGCCCGGAGGAGCTCCCGGAGAAGGTCTCCACCATGCTCGGCAAGCTGAAGGACGCCGAGAAGGAGATCGAGAAGTTCCGCGCCGAGAAGGTCCTGCAGGCCGCGGGCGGTCTCGCCGAGTCCGCCAAGGACGTCCGCGGCATCGCCCTCGTCACCGGTCAGGTCCCGGACGGCACCACCGCCGACGACCTGCGCAAGCTGGTCCTCGACGTACGCGGCCGCATCCAGGGCGGCCGGGCCGCGGTCGTGGCGCTGTTCACCACGGTCAACGGCAAGCCGCTCACGGTCATCGCCACCAACGAGGCCGCCCGTGAGCGTGGCCTCAAGGCCGGCGACCTGGTCCGCACGGCCGCCAAGACCCTCGGCGGCGGCGGTGGCGGCAAGCCGGACGTCGCCCAGGGCGGCGGCCAGAACCCGGCCGCGATCGGCGAGGCCGTCGAGGCCGTCGAGCGTCTGGTCACGGACACCGCGAAGTGACGATGCGCAGAGGCCGCCGACTCGCCATCGACGTCGGGGACGCCCGGATCGGGGTCGCCTCGTGCGACCCCGACGGGATCCTCGCCACCCCGGTGGAGACGGTCCCCGGCCGGGACGTCCCGGCCGCCCATCGACGGCTGAAGCAGATCGTCGAGGAGTACGAGCCGATCGAGGTCGTGGTCGGACTCCCTCGCTCCCTCAAGGGGGGCGAGGGCCCGGCCGCCATCAAGGTCAGGGCCTTCGCCCAGGAGTTCGCCAAGGGCATCGCGCCGATACCGGTACGCCTGGTCGACGAGCGGATGACGACCGTGACGGCCAGTCAGGGACTGCGCGCCTCGGGTGTGAAATCCAAGAAGGGCCGCTCCGTCATCGACCAGGCCGCCGCTGTGATCATCCTCCAGCAGGCGCTCGAATCCGAACGGGTGTCAGGTAAAGCACCCGGAGAGAGCGTCGAAGTGGTCATCTGATCGCGATACGGTAACGTTCCGCGCGACTGCGGCACTGTTCGAACAGATGCCGCACACAGAGAGGCGGAACTGATGCCGGGCCACAAGCCGCGCGACCGCCGCCTCGCGGCTCTAGGGGATCGATGACTGAGTATGGCCGGGGCCAGGAAGGCTCCGAACCGTGGCATCCGCAGGACCCGAATTACGGGGACGGCGGATGGGAAGGGCAGCAGGGCCACGTCGGCCATCAAGCTGCCTACGGCGGCCAGCCGCAGCACTATCCGCAGCAGCCGCAGCAGCCGGAGTACGGCGACTGGGGCAACGGCCAGCAGGCCGATTACGGTCAGGCGCAGCAGCAGTACCAGCAGCAGTACCAGCAGCAGTACGACCCGCAGCAGAGCTACGACCAGCAGCAGTACGCGCCCCAGCAGCACCAGCAGCAGTACGACAACAATGGCTGGGGCACCGGGACGCACACGCACGTCCAGTACCCGGACCCGTCGGACCCGTACGGCCAGCAGGCCGCCGCGTACGGCACCGGGGACCAGCCGGACTACTACGGCACCCCCGACGCCTACCCGCCACCGGAGCCGCCGAGCCGGCGGCGAACCGAGCCGGAACCGCAGCGGGCGGACTGGGACCCGGGCCCCGACCAGGGTGAACACGCCTTCTTCGCGGGCGGCGGTGACGACGAGGACGATGCCGACGACGCCGACGACCAGGGCGGACGCGGCGACCGCAGGGGCCGCGGCGGCAAGAAACCGAAGAAACGGCGCAGTGGCTGCGCGTGCCTGGTGGTCCTGCTGGTGTTCGGCGGCGGGGTCGGTGGCGTGGGTTATTTCGGCTACCAATTCTACAAGGATCGTTTCGCCTCGGCTCCGGACTACGCGGGCGACGGGACGAGCACGACGGTGGCCGTCACCGTCCCTAAGGGTGCCAACGGTTCGGACATGGGGCGGCTGCTCAAGGAAGCGGACGTCGTCAAGAGCGTCGACGCGTTCGTCTCCGCGTTCACCCAGAACAAGGACGCGGGCAAGATCCAGGCCGGCTCCTATCTGCTGAACAAGCAGATGTCCGGTGAGAGCGCCGTGGCGCTGATGCTCGACCCCAAGAGCAAGAACAACCTGATCGTCACCGAAGGCCAGCGCAATTCAAAGGTCTACGCGGCGATCGACAAGCGCCTCGAACTGGCCAAGGGCACCACGGCGAAGGTCGCGAAACAGAAGTACAAGGAGTTCGGGCTGCCCGACTGGGCGCTCGGTCACTCCGATCTGAAGGACCCGCTCGAAGGGTTCCTCTACCCCTCCGCCTACGCGGCCAGCAAGGGACAGAAGCCGGAGACCGTCCTCAAGGAGATGGTCGACCGGGCGAACGACACGTACGAGGAGCTCGGCCTGGAGAAGAAGGCCAAGGGCCTGGGCCTCGACGGTCCCTGGGAGCTGCTCACCGTGGCGAGTCTCGCGCAGGCCGAGGGGACGAGCCACGACGACTTCCGCAAGATGGCCGAGGTCGTCTACAACCGCCTCAAGCCGGGGAACCCCCAGACATACGGTTCGCTGGAGTTCGACTCCACGTACAACTACGTGAAGAACCAGAGCAAGCTCGATCTGACGATCGCCGAGCTGAAGCAGTACAACAACCCGTACAACACGTACTACGTGAAGGGGCTCCCGCCCGGTCCGATCGACAACCCCGGGGAAGAGGCGCTCAGGGGCGCGCTCAACCCGACGGACGACGGCTGGTACTACTTCATTTCGCTGGACGGCAAGACCAGCAAGTTCACCAAGACGCTCGCCGATCACGAGAAGCTCCGCGACCAGTTCAACGCGTCGAGGAACAAGGACTGACGACGGCTGGGCCCCGGGACGGACGTCCGTCCCGGGGCCCAGCCGTTCGGCCGATCCGTCAGCCGCACCAGCCCAGCGGGCTCGTGTACGAGTCGGTGTACGGAGACGAAGAGCTCCACCAGCGGGTCGACCCCATGTACTGCACGCACTTGCCCGCGGCCTTCACACGCCGGGGACCGGCATACGAGTTGTAGTTGCCGGGGTCCGTGAGCCAGCTGCCGCCCTCGACACGGATGCCGACGTTGACGGGGTTGTCGATCTGCTCGCCGGTGACGACGGTGACCGCGCAGTTGTATCCGGTCGAGGAGTTGTAGAGCAGGTAGACGATCGCCTGCGGACCGCCCGTCTCCAGGTACAGGCCCAGCTCGTGGGACGACTGGACGTAGTAGCCCGAACCGCAGACGGTGACGGGGTTGCTCGCCGCCTGCGCCGAGCCCGTGAACGCCAGGGAGATGCCCAGCGCGGCGCAGATCGCCACGACTGCTCTCAGAACGTGTCTCATGGTGGTGTGGGGTGTCCTCACTGACAAAGGATCAAGACGCGAGGGACGATACGATCCGGAAGGGCCGCCAGACAGCGGGTTTCCGGACGCCGAGTGGCGATTTTCGGATAATTGTTCGACTGGGGGCCGACGTCGGGACACGGACCGAATCCGCAGGCGCCTCAGGGCGGATTCGCGAGGCTCAAGGACAGGTTCAATGACAGCTCGGGCCACTGACGCCCGCCGGGCCGCCGTGCTCGGTTCGCCCATCGACCATTCCCTCTCGCCGGTGCTGCACCGCGCCGCGTACGAGGAACTGGGGCTCACACACTGGTCGTACGACCGGTTCGACGTCGATGAGGCAGCGCTGCCCGGGTTCGTCGCGGAACTGGGGCCGGAGTGGGCCGGGCTGTCGCTGACCATGCCGCTGAAGCGGGCCGTCATCCCGCTGCTCGACGAGGTCAGCGAGACCGCCGCCTCGGTCGAGGCGGTCAACACCCTCGTGTTCACCGAGGACGGCCGCCGCGTCGGCGACAACACCGACATCCCCGGGATGGTCGCCGCCCTGCGCGAGCACGGCATCGAGCAGGTGGACTCCGCCGCGATCCTCGGCGCGGGCGCCACCGCGTCCTCCGCGCTGGCCGCACTGGCCCGGGTCTGCACCGGTGAGGTCGTCGTCTACGTCCGCAGCGGGGCCAGGGCCGCCGAGATGCGGCAGTGGGGCGAGCGGCTCGACGTCGAGGTGCGTACCGAGGACTGGAGCGACGCCGCCGAGGCGCTGCACCGCCCCCTGGTGATCGCCACCACCCCGGCCGGCACGACGGACGCCCTCGCCGCCACCGTACCCGAGCGGCCCACCACCCTCTTCGACGTGCTCTACGAGCCGTGGCCCACCGAGCTCGCGGCCCGCTGGTCCATGTTCGGCGGAGCCGTGGTGAGCGGACTCGACCTGCTGGTGCACCAGGCGGTGCTGCAGGTCGAGCAGATGACGGGCTGCGCCCGGGCCCCGCTGGCGGCCATGCGAAAAGCGGGCGAGCACGCGCTGGCCGCCCGCTAGGATCCTCCGGGTTCCGCAGGGGGTGGAACCGGGAGGGGAGTACAGACGTGTCCGCAGGCATGCAGATGGCATCCGGCAAGAGCGAGATATTCGAAGCCGTACTGAAGTTCATGCCCGACTGGGTGCAGATCACGGTGATCGCCCTGGTCGTGCTCGCGGTGCTCGTGTCCTGGGGCGTCAAGCTCAAGCGCAGGATCGACTACCGGCGTGCCGTGCGCAGCGGGCGGCCGGTCCACGCGGCGGCGCAGTACGGGCAGCGCAGCGGCGCCGACTATCTCGGTGCGTACGCGCCCCAGCAGCCGACGGCCCCGCCGCAGCCGGCGCCCGTCCAGCAGAGCGGTGCCGACTTCCTGGGGGCCTACGCGCCGCAGAACCGGCAGGGGAACGGTTCCGTCTGAGCCGTTCCGGTGCGCATCCGTCCGCCTGATGGACCAGCGGCGGGAGGAGCGTGCCGGACATGGGAGGATCGAAGGTGGCGGGCCGGGGCCGCGCACCCGGTCGCGCCATTGCCGTACGCGAGGACGCGTGTACGCAGGGCAGTACGAGGGCGCGAGCACTGAGGAGCACCGTTGAGCAGGTTGCGCTGGCTGACCGCGGGGGAGTCCCACGGCCCCGCACTCGTCGCGACGCTGGAGGGCCTTCCCGCCGGCGTGCCGATCACCACGGAGCTGGTGGCGGACCACCTCGCCCGGCGCCGCCTCGGTTATGGACGCGGCGCGCGGATGAAGTTCGAGCAGGACCAGGTCACCTTCCTCGGTGGCGTCCGGCACGGACTCTCCCTCGGTTCCCCGGTCGCGATCATGGTGGGCAACACCGAGTGGCCCAAGTGGGAACAGGTCATGTCGGCCGACCCCATCGACCCGGAGATCCTCGCCGGTCTCGCCCGCAACGCGCCGCTGACCCGCCCGCGCCCCGGCCACGCCGACCTCGCCGGCATGCAGAAGTACGGCTTCGACGAGGCCCGCCCGATCCTGGAGCGCGCCTCCGCCCGCGAGACCGCGGCGCGGGTGGCGCTGGGCGCGGTGGCCCGGTCGTACCTCAAGGAGACGGCCGGCATCGAGATCGTCAGCCACGTCGTGGAGCTGTGCTCCGTGAAGGCTCCGGCCGGGGTGTACCCGACGCCGGCCGACGTCGAGAAGCTGGACGCCGACCCGCTGCGCTGCCTGGACGCCGACACGTCCAAGGCGATGGTGGCCGAGGTCGACCAGGCTCACAAGGACGGCGACACCCTCGGTGGCGTGGTCGAGATCCTGGCGTACGGCGTCCCGGTGGGCCTCGGCTCGCATGTGCACTGGGACCGCAAGCTGGACGCCCGGCTCGCCGGTGCGCTCATGGGTATCCAGGCCATCAAGGGCGTCGAGCTCGGTGACGGTTTCGAGCTGGCGCGGGTGCCGGGCTCCAAGGCGCACGACGAGATCGTCAACACGCCCGAGGGCATTCGCCGTGTCTCCGGTCGTTCCGGCGGCACCGAGGGCGGTCTGAGCACGGGCGAGCTGCTGCGCGTGCGTGCCGCGATGAAGCCGATCGCGACCGTCCCGCGCGCCCTGCAGACCGTGGACGTCACCACCGGCGAGGCGGCCCAGGCCCACCACCAGCGCTCCGACGTCTCCGCGGTGCCCGCCGCGGGCATCGTCGCCGAGGCCATGGTCGCCCTGGTCCTGGCGGATGCGGTGGCGGAGAAGTTCGGCGGCGACTCGGTGCCCGAGACCCGCCGGAACGTCCGGTCGTACCTCGAGAACCTGGCCATCCGATGACCCGTCCGCAGGTGGTGCTGGTCGGTCCGATGGGCGTGGGCAAGTCCACCGTCGGGCAGCTGCTGGCCGAGCGGCTGGGCGTCGGCTACCGGGACACCGATGACGACATCGTCGCCGAGCAGGGCCGGACCATCGCCGAGATCTTCGTCGACGAGGGCGAGCCGGTCTTCCGGGCGATCGAGAAGGCCGCCGTGCGCACGGCGCTCGCCGAGCACGATGGTGTCCTCGCCCTCGGCGGCGGCTCGATCCTCGACGAGGACACGCGCGCGCTCCTCACCGGGCAGCGGGTCGTCTACCTCTCGATGGACGTCGAGGAGGCGGTCCAGCGCACCGGCCTCAACGCCGCCCGTCCGCTGCTCGCGGTCAACCCGCGCAAGCAGTGGCGCGAGCTGATGGAGGCACGGCGGCACCTGTACGAGGGGATCGCCACGGCGGTCGTCGCCACGGACGGCCGTACCCCCGAAGAAGTCACCCAAGCCGCCCTGGACGCACTGGAGTTGAAGGAAGCATGAGCGAGGCAGCGACGCGGATCCAGGTCGGCGGCACCGCGGGCAGCGAGCCGTACGAGGTCCTGGTGGGCCGTCAACTCCTGGGCGAGCTCGGCGCGTTGATCGGTCCCAAGGCCAAGCGGGTCGCGGTCGTCCACCCTGAGGCGCTCGCCGAAACGGGTGAGGCGCTGCGGGCCGACCTCGCCGAGCAGGGCTTCGAGACGGTCGCCATCCAGGTGCCCAACGCCGAGGAGGCCAAGACCGCAGAGGTCGCCGCCTACTGCTGGAAGGCGCTCGGTCAGTCCAACTTCACCCGCTCCGACGTCGTCGTGGGCGTCGGCGGTGGGTCCACCACCGACCTGGCCGGTTTCGTGGCCGCGACCTGGCTGCGAGGCGTGCGCTGGATCGCGATCCCCACCACCGTCCTGGCGATGGTGGACGCGGCCGTCGGCGGCAAGACCGGCATCAACACCGCCGAGGGCAAGAACCTCGTCGGTGCCTTCCACTCGCCGGCCGGTGTGCTGTGCGACCTGGCCGCGCTGGACTCCCTGCCGGTCAACGACTACGTCTCCGGCCTCGCCGAGATCATCAAGGCCGGTTTCATCGCCGACCCGGTGATCCTGGACCTCATCGAGTCCGACCCCGAGGCCGCGCGCACCCCGGCGGGCCCGCACACGTCCGAGCTGATCGAGCGTGCCATCCGGGTCAAGGCCGAGGTCGTCTCCGCGGACCTGAGGGAGTCGGGGCTGCGGGAGATCCTCAACTACGGTCACACGCTGGCCCACGCCATCGAGAAGAACGAGCGGTACAAGTGGCGGCACGGCGCGGCCGTCGCCGTGGGCATGCACTTCGCGGCCGAACTCGGCCGTGTCGCGGGCCGGTTGGACGACGCCACGGCGGACCGTCACCGCACGGTCCTGGAGTCGGTCGGCCTGCCGCTGCACTACCGCTACGACCAGTGGCCCAAGCTGCTGGAGAACATGAAGGTCGACAAGAAGTCCCGCGGCGACCTGCTGCGCTTCATCGTCCTGGACGGGCTGGGCAAGCCCACCGTCCTGGAGGGCCCCGACCCGGCCGTGCTGCTCGCCGCGTACGGCGAGGTGGGCGAGTAGTCCGCACAGGAGCCATCCGTCCGATTTGCCGTACGGGCACGGGCACTTAGGGCCGTCCCCGGCCGTTCACCAAACGGCGGCCGGGGACGGTACCGTTCGGTAAGGAGCGGGGTTCGTACCCTGCTGCCAGCGCCAATTGCCTGTACGAGACGGAGTGGCACCGGATGCAGCACGCAGTGGGTTCTCCGCTGCCGCCGCCCCACCAGCCGGGGCACGGACCGGCCGTCGGCTGGTCGCCGGCCGCACACCACCCGGGATCCCACCACCCGGGTGCGCACCAGGCTTCCGCCTCGGTGCCCCCGCCGCCCCCGGCACCGGGCTTCGCCCCACAGCCTCCCCACCCGCCGGTCTCTCCGGCCCCGGACACCACCGGCCATGTCCCGCTGCCCCCCGGCGGCCCCGTCGGAGTCCCCCTGACCCCGCCCGCCACGGTCGCGCCCGACCCCGCCGGCACGACCCTCGCGGTGCTGCTGATCGGCCCGGCGGGTGCCGGCAAGACGAGCGTCGCCAAGTACTGGGCGGACCACCGCCGGGTTCCCACCGCCCACATCAGCCTCGACGACGTCCGCGAATGGGTCCGCTCGGGCTTCGCCGACCCCCAGTCCGGCTGGAACGACCACTCCGAGGCCCAGTACCGCCTCGCCCGCCGCACCTGCGGCTTCGCCGCCCGCAACTTCCTCGCCAACGGCATCTCCTGCATCCTCGACGACGCCGTCTTCCCCGACCGCCCGGTCGTGGGCCTCGGCGGCTGGAAGCGGCACGTGGGCCCGGGACTGCTGCCGGTGGTCCTGCTGCCGGGCCTGGAGATCGTCCTGGAACGCAACGCGGAACGCTCCGGCAACCGCCGCCTCACGGACGAGGAGGTCGCCCGCATCCACGGCCGCATGGCGGGCTGGTACGGCTCGGGCTTGCCGATCATCGACAACTCGCAGCTCGACGTCCCCCAGACGGCACGGGTACTGGACGACGTACTCGCCCGGTCCATTGCAAGCCCGCCTAGCTGGTGACACCTAAGGGGCGCGGGGAACTGCGCGACAAGCCCCCACGGACCGTCAGTCGGCATACGACCCATCGCGGCACCCCGTCCCCCGAACGGCACCCTCCCAACCGGCACAAACCAGACACGGCTCCTACGCTCGTGTCATGTCAGAGGTCTACGCGGCCCGCCGCACCAGATTGAAGGAACGCTGCCACGCGGTCGGCAGCACGTCGGCCCTAGTCACGAACCCGGCCAACGTGCGTTACCTGGCGGGCGCGTCCCCGCACGGCGCCGTCCTGCTCCTCGGCAGGACCGAGGACCTGCTGGTGTGCTCCGGCCCGCCGGAGGACCGTCCCGCGGACGGCCGCCCGGACGAGGCGCTGAGGTTGCACACCCTCCCCGGACCCGGAGGCGATCCCGCCGTCGCGGCCGGTGACCTCGCCGCCGCACAGGGCGGCGATTCCCTCGCGGTGGAGGAGCACCATCTCACCGTCGCCCGGCACAGAGCCCTCCGCTCGGTCGTCCCGCGCCTGCGGCTCACCGACCTCGGCGGAGCCGTCGAGCAGCTCCGGATCATCAAGGACGAGGAGGAGATCTCCTGCCTCCGGATCGGCGCGGAGATCGCCGACCAGGCCCTGGGGGAGCTCCTGGAGTCCATCCTCGTCGGCCGCACCGAACGGCACCTGGCGCTGGAACTGGAGCGGCGCCTCGTGGATCACGGCGCCGACGGTCCCGCCTTCCCCACCTCCGTCGCCACCGGCCCGAACTCCGGCCGGGGGGCCCACCGCCCCACCGACCGCCGCGTCGAGGAGGGCGACTTTCTCTCCGTGTGCCTCGGGGCGACGTACCGTGGCTACCGCTGTGAGATCGGCCGTACGTTCGTGATCGGTACGTCGCCGGCCGACTGGCAGATCGAGCTGTACGACCTCGTCTTCGCTGCCCAGCGGGCCGGACGGGAGGCTCTCGCACCCGGCGTGGCCTACCGCGATGTGGACCGTGCGGCACGGCAGGTACTGGACTCCGCGGGGTATGCGGAGGGCCTTCCGGTTCTGACCGGACACGGCGTGGGACTCGAAATCGACGAGGACCCGCAGCTGGCCCCCGCAGCCATGGGTAAACTGGACGCTTGCGTGCCGGTCACCGTCGAACCGGGGGTCCACCTCCCGGGCCGGGGCGGTGTCCGGATCGATGACACGCTCGTCGTACGCCCCGAGGCGGACGGCGGACCCGAGCTACTCACCATTACGACCAAGGAGCTGCTCGCCCTCTAGTCAGGTGCGTGCGCCGGGGTCGTCCACGTCAGTCCAGGAGATTCCGCAACCGTGGCTTCCACGAACGACCTCAAGAACGGCCTTGTGCTCAAGCTAGAAGGCGGCCAGCTCTGGTCCGTCGTCGAGTTCCAGCACGTCAAGCCCGGCAAGGGCCCGGCCTTCGTGCGCACCAAGCTCAAGAACGTGCTGTCCGGCAAGGTCGTCGACAAGACGTTCAACGCCGGCGTCAAGGTCGAGACGGCCACTGTCGACAAGCGCGACATGCAGTTCTCGTACATGGACGGCGAGTACTTCGTCTTCATGGACATGGAGACCTACGACCAGCTGATGATCGACCGCAAGACGGTCGCCGACGCCGCGAACTTCCTCATCGAGGGCTTCACGGCCACCGTGGCGCAGCACGAGGGCGAGGTGCTCTTCGTCGAGCTGCCGGCCGCCGTCGAGCTCGTCGTCCAGGAGACCGAGCCGGGCCTGCAGGGCGACCGCTCCACCGGTGGCACCAAGCCCGCCACCCTGGAGACCGGTCACCAGATCAACGTGCCGCTCTTCATCACCACCGGAGAGAAGATCAAGGTCGACACCCGCACGAGCGACTACCTCGGCCGGGTGAACAGCTAACCGTGGCTGCCCGCAACACGGCTCGCAAGCGCGCCTTCCAGATCCTCTTCGAGGGCGACCAGCGCGGCGTCGATGTCCTGACAGTCCTCGCGGACTGGATCCGGCTGTCCCGGGACGACACCCGGCAGCCGCCGGTCAGCGAGTACACGATGCAGTTGGTCGAGGGCTACGCGGAGCACGCGAAGCGCATCGACGAGCTGATCGCGCAGTACTCGGTCGGCTGGACGCTCGATCGGATGCCGGTCGTGGACCGCAACATCCTGCGTCTCGGCGCGCACGAGCTGATCTGGGTCGACGCGACCCCGGACGCCGTCGTGCTGGACGAGATGGTGCAGCTGGCGAAGGAGTTCTCCACGGACGAGTCGCCGGCGTTCGTGAACGGCCTGCTGGGCCGTTTCAAGGACCTGAAGCCGTCTCTGCGTCGCGACGAGGCGTAGGAGGCCGCCAGGTCGCCAGAGGTACGACATGCCAGAGGGCCCGCAGCGTGACTGCCGCGGGCCCTCTGGCATCCCGCTGCCCCTGAGGCCCCCGAGGGCCGCAGAAAGCCGCCGGGGTGGCCGGAACCATGAAGTTCCGGCCACCCCGGCGGCACGTTTCTGCTGAGGCTGGAAGCGGCTCAGCTCTCCTCGTGGGAGACCGCGCGACGCGCGTCGGCGTCAAGAACGCCCCAGCTGATCAGCTGCTCGGTGAGGACCGAGGGCGACTGGTCGTAGATGACGGCGAGTGTGCGCAGGTCGTCCTGGCGGATCGAGAGCACCTTGCCGTTGTAGTCACCGCGCTGCGACTGGATCGTCGCCGCGTAGCGCTGCAGGGGGCCCGCCTTCTCGGCCGGCACATGGGCCAGCCGCTCCAGGTCCAGGACCAGCTTCGGCGGCGGCTCCGCGGCACCGCCCGGCGTGGTGCCCGGCAGCAGCTCCTGGACGGGTACGCCGTAGAAATCCGCCAACTCGGCGAGACGCTGCACGGTCACGGCACGGTCGCCACGCTCGTACGAACCGACCACGACCGCCTTCCAGCGTCCCTGGGACTTCTCCTCGACACCGTGGAGGGAAAGGCCCTGCTGGGTGCGGATGGCCCGGAGCTTGGCCCCGAGCTGTTTGGCGTATTCGCTGGACATATAGCTCCCCGGACACTGGATCGACGCGACTGGGGTTGTTCCTGCCGCGCGCCTGGTAACTCACTGTGAGGTTACGCAGCGTGACTCTTGTGCGTCAAGCCGAATGGTCCACACCGACCTTTCCGTGCGCGTGCCGGCTGATTGGGCCAAGGGGGTGAACGGGGTGGTCGTCCCGGCCTGCTACCGTGGATGGCGCAATTCCGACGTCCTTTAAGGTCCGTCCCGTGAGGCGGAGAAGGAGGTCCGTTTCATATGGACAACCAGCAGGACAACCAGCAGGACAACCAGCAGGACGCACCGTCCGATGCCCGGCCCGTTCTCGAAGGCCCCGACATCGCACGCGTGTTGACCCGCATCGCCCACGAGATCGTCGAACGCGCCAGGGGCGCCGACGACGTGGTGCTTCTCGGCATCCCGACCCGCGGCGTCTTCCTCGCCCAGCGGCTCGCCGCCAAGCTCGAGGAGATCACCGAGCGCAAGATTCCGGTCGGTTCGCTCGACATCACCATGTACCGGGACGATCTGCGCATGCACCCGCCGCGTGCGCTGGCCCGCACCGAGATTCCCGGTGACGGCATCGACGGGCGCCTCGTCGTCCTCGTCGACGACGTGCTCTTCTCCGGCCGCACCATCCGCGCGGCCCTCGACGCCCTGAACGACATCGGGCGTCCGCGCGCGGTGCAGCTCGCGGTCCTCGTCGACCGCGGCCACCGCGAACTGCCCATCCGCGCCGACTACGTCGGCAAGAACCTCCCCACGTCGTTGCGGGAGACGGTCAAGGTCCTGCTCGCCGAGGAGGACGGTCGCGACACCGTGCTGCTCGGTGCCAAGCAGACCCAGTAGCAAGCCGCAGGCGTACGGCTCTGTCGTACGCGCGCACCGTCTTGCCCGGAATCTCCCGACCTGAACTTCCCTACGGAGCCTGACAGATGCAGCGTCATCTCATCTCGGCCGCCGACCTCACCCGCGACGACGCCGTCCTGATCCTCGACACCGCCGAGGAGATGGCCCGGGTCGCCGACCGGCCGATCAAGAAGCTGCCGACCCTGCGCGGCCGCACGATCGTCAACCTGTTCTTCGAGGACTCCACGCGCACGCGTATCTCCTTCGAAGCCGCGGAGAAGCGCCTCTCCGCGGACGTCATCAACTTCACGGCCAAGGGGTCGAGCGTGTCCAAGGGCGAGTCCCTCAAGGACACCGCCCAGACCCTGGAGGCCATGGGCGTCGACGCCGTCGTCATCCGGCACGGCGCCTCCGGAGCCCCGTACCGGCTCGCCACCTCCGGCTGGATCGACGCCGTCGTGATCAACGCCGGCGACGGCACCCACCAGCACCCCACGCAGGCCCTGTTGGACGCCTTCACCATGCGCCGCCGCCTCATCGGCAGGGACGCCGGCCTCGGCCAGGACCTGTCCGGCAAGCGCATCACGCTCGTCGGCGACGTCCTGCACAGCCGGGTCGCCCGCTCCAACGTCGACCTGCTGCACACCCTCGGAGCCGAGGTCACCCTCGTCGCCCCGCCCACCCTGGTGCCGGTCGGCGTCGGGTCCTGGCCGTGCGAGGTGTCATACGACTTGGACAGCACGCTCTCCAAGTCCGACGCGGTCATGATGCTGCGCGTGCAGCGCGAGCGGATGAACGCCGCGTTCTTCCCTACCGAGCGCGAGTACTCGCGGCGCTACGGCCTCGACGGCGAGCGCATGGCGAAGATGCCCGAGCACGCCATCGTGATGCACCCCGGGCCGATGGTCCGCGGCATGGAGATCACCGCCGAGGTCGCCGACTCCGACCGCTGCACCGTCGTGGAGCAGGTCGCAAACGGAGTCTCCATCCGGATGGCCGTTCTGTATCTGCTGCTCGGTGGAAACGAGCCTGCCGTCAGCCACACCCGTATCGAGGAGAAGTAAGTCACATGAGCAAGATCCTGATCCGTGGTGCGAAGGTGCTCGGCGGCGAGCCGCAGGACGTCCTGATCGACGCCGGCGTCATCGCCGAGGTGGGCGTCGGTCTGTCGGACGAGGGCGCCGAAGTCGTCGAGGCGGGCGGCAAGGTCCTTCTCCCGGGCCTCGTCGACCTGCACACCCATCTGCGCGAGCCCGGCCGCGAGGACTCCGAGACCGTCCTGACCGGCACGCGCGCGGCGGCCTCCGGTGGCTACACGGCCGTCTTCGCCATGGCCAACACCTTCCCGGTCGCCGACACCGCCGGTGTGGTCGAGCAGGTCTACCGGCTCGGCCAGGAGCACGGGTACTGCGATGTGCAGCCCATCGGCGCCGTCACCGTCGGCCTGGAGGGCCGCAAGCTCGCCGAGCTGGGGGCCATGCACGAGTCGGCGGCCGGTGTGACCGTGTTCTCCGACGACGGCAAGTGCGTCGACGACGCGGTGATCATGCGCCGGGCGCTGGAGTACGTGAAGGCCTTCGGCGGGGTCGTAGCCCAGCACGCCCAGGAGCCGCGGCTGACCGAGGGCGCCCAGATGAACGAGGGCGTCGTCTCGGCCGAGCTGGGTCTCGGCGGCTGGCCCGCGGTGGCCGAAGAATCGATCATCGCCCGGGATGTCCTGCTCGCCGAGCACGTCGGTTCCCGCGTCCACATCTGCCACCTGTCGACCGCCGGCTCCGTCGAGATCGTCCGCTGGGCCAAGTCCCGCGGCATCGACGTCACCGCCGAGGTCACCCCGCACCACCTGCTCCTCACCGACGAGCTGGTGCGCAGCTACAACCCGGTCTACAAGGTCAACCCGCCGCTGCGCACCGAGCGCGACGTGTTCGCCCTGCGCGAGGCGCTGGCCGACGGCACGATCGACATCGTCGCCACCGACCACGCCCCGCACCCCCACGAGGACAAGGACTGCGAGTGGGCCGCGGCCGCCATGGGGATGGTCGGCCTGGAGACCGCGTTGTCAGTGGTGCAGGAGACCATGGTGGACACCGGGCTCCTCACCTGGGCCGGGGTCGCCGACCGCATGTCCTTCAAGCCCGCACAGATCGGGCAGGCCGCCGGGCACGGCCGCCCCGTCTCGGCAGGTGAGCCCGCCAACCTCACGCTCGTCGACACGGAATACCGTGGGGACGTGGACCCCGCGGGCTTCGCCTCGCGCAGCCGGAACACCCCCTACGAGGGGCGTGAGCTGCCGGGCCGTGTGACGCACACCTGGCTGCGGGGCAAGGCCACGCTCGTCGACGGGAAGCTCACGTGACACCTGTAATCCTGCTGGCCGCCGAGCAGAAATCGGCTGAGGTCACCGACTGGGCCGCCCGTGCCGGGTGGCTCGTCGGACTCGCGCTGTTCGTCGCGCTCATCTACTGGCTGATGCGCGAGGGCTGGAAGTGGCGCGGCACGCTCCAGGGCGACCTGCCCGAGCTGCCCAGCGCGCCCTCCGAGCCCGGTGCGGCCAGACTGACGATGAGCGGCCGCTACCACGGCTCCACCACCGCCGGGCAGTGGCTCGACCGCATCGTGGCGCACGGCCTCGGCACCCGCAGCCGGGTCGAGCTCACGCTGACGGACGCGGGACTGGACGTCGTACGCCCCGGCGCGGCCGACTTCTTCGTCCCGGTCGGCGCACTGCACGAGGCCGTGCTCGGCAAGGGCATCGCAGGCAAGGTCCTCACCGAGGGCGGGCTGCTGATCGTGACCTGGGAGCACGGCGACCGGCTGATCGACTCCGGCTTCCGCTCCGACCGGGCGGCCGAGCACAACGAGTGGGTCGACGCCATTAACTCCATGATCAACAAGACGGAAACGGAAGGCGCACGATGACGACCTCCACGAAGGGGAACGCCTCGCAGAGGAAAGAGGTGTCTCCCGCGGTACTCGTCCTGGAGGACGGCCGGATCTTCCGCGGCCGTGCCTACGGGGCCGTGGGGGAGACCTTCGGCGAGGCGGTGTTCTCCACCGGCATGACCGGCTACCAGGAAACCCTCACCGACCCGTCGTACCACCGCCAGGTCGTCGTGATGACCGCCCCGCACGTCGGCAACACCGGCGTCAACGACGAGGACGCCGAGTCGCAGCGGATCTGGGTCGCCGGCTACGTCGTGCGCGACCCCGCGCGCGTGCCCTCCAACTGGCGCTCGCGCCGCTCCCTGGACGAGGAGCTCACCCGGCAGGGCGTCGTCGGGATCTCCGGCATCGACACGCGCGCGTTGACACGCCACCTGCGTGAGCGCGGCGCCATGCGCGTCGGCATCTTCTCCGGCAACGCGCTGCCCGACGACGCCACCATGCTCGCCGAGGTCCGCCAGGCCCCCGAGATGAAGGGCGCGAACCTCTCCGCCGAGGTCGCCACCAAGGAGACGTACGTCGTCCCCGCGATCGGCGAGAAGAAGTTCACCGTCGCCGCCGTCGACCTCGGCATCAAGGGCATGACCCCGCACCGCATGGCCGAGCGCGGCATCGAGGTGCATGTGCTGCCCGCCACGGCGACCGTCGAGGACGTGTACGCCGTGAACCCCGACGGCGTGTTCTTCTCCAACGGCCCCGGCGACCCGGCCACCGCCGACCACCCGGTCTCCGTCATGCAGGCGGTCCTGGAGCGCAGGACGCCGCTCTTCGGCATCTGCTTCGGCAACCAGATCCTGGGCCGCGCCCTCGGCTTCGGCACCTACAAGCTGAAGTACGGCCACCGCGGCATCAACCAGCCGGTGCAGGACCGTACGACCGGCAAGGTCGAGGTCACGGCGCACAACCACGGCTTCGCCGTCGACGCCCCGCTCGACAAGGTGTCCGACACCCCCTACGGCCGCGCCGAGGTCTCCCACGTCTGCCTCAACGACAACGTGGTGGAGGGCCTCCAGCTGCTCGACCAGCCGGCCTTCAGCGTCCAGTACCACCCCGAAGCGGCCGCGGGCCCGCACGACGCCGCCTACCTGTTCGACCGCTTCGTATCTCTGTTGGAGGGCCAGCGTGCCTAAGCGCACCGATATCCAGTCCGTCCTGGTCATCGGCTCCGGCCCGATCGTCATCGGCCAGGCCGCCGAGTTCGACTACTCCGGCACCCAGGCGTGCCGCATCCTGCGCGCCGAGGGCATCAGGGTCATCCTGGTCAACTCCAACCCGGCGACGATCATGACCGACCCGGAGATCGCCGACGCCACCTACGTCGAGCCGATCACCCCGGAGTTCGTCGAGAAGATCATCGCCAAGGAGCGCCCCGACGCCCTGCTGCCCACCCTGGGCGGTCAGACGGCCCTCAACACGGCGATCTCGCTGCACGAGTCCGGGACGCTGGAGAAGTACGGCGTCGAGCTGATCGGCGCCAACGTCGAGGCCATCAACAAGGGAGAGGACCGCGACCTCTTCAAGGGCGTCGTCGAAGCGGTGAACGCGAAGATCGGGCACGGCGAGTCCGCCCGCTCGGTCATCTGCCACTCCATGGACGACGTCCTCAAGGGCGTCGAGACGCTCGGCGGCTACCCGGTCGTCGTCCGCCCGTCCTTCACCATGGGGGGCGCCGGCTCCGGCTTCGCCCACGACGAGGAGGAGCTGCGCCGCATCGCGGGCCAGGGCCTCACGCTCTCCCCGACCACCGAGGTGCTCCTGGAGGAGTCCATCCTCGGCTGGAAGGAGTACGAGCTGGAGCTGATGCGCGACAAGAACGACAACGTCGTGGTCGTCTGCTCCATCGAGAACTTCGACCCCATGGGCGTCCACACCGGCGACTCGATCACCGTCGCGCCCGCGATGACGCTGACCGACCGCGAGTACCAGCGCCTTCGTGACGTCGGAATCGCGATCATCCGCGAGGTCGGCGTCGACACCGGCGGCTGCAACATCCAGTTCGCGATCGACCCGGTCGACGGCCGCGTGATCGTCATCGAGATGAACCCGCGCGTGTCGCGCTCCTCGGCCCTCGCCTCCAAGGCGACCGGCTTCCCGATCGCCAAGATCGCGGCCAAGCTCGCCGTCGGCTACACCCTCGACGAGATCCCCAACGACATCACGCAGGAGACCCCGGCCTCCTTCGAGCCGACGCTCGACTACGTGGTCGTGAAGGCCCCGCGCTTCGCCTTCGAGAAGTTCCCGCAGGCCGACTCCACGCTGACCACCACGATGAAGTCGGTCGGCGAGGCCATGGCCATCGGCCGCAACTTCACCGAGGCCTTCCAGAAGGCGCTGCGCTCGCTGGAGAAGAAGGGCAGCCAGTTCACCTTCGTCGGCGAGCCCGGCGACAAGGAGGCGCTGCTCACGGAGGCCGTCCGTCCCACCGACGGTCGGATCAACACCGTCATGCAGGCCATCCGCGCGGGCGCCACGCCGGAGGAGATCTTCGAGTACACGAAGATCGACCCCTGGTTCGTCGACCAGCTCTTCCTCATCAAGGAGATCGCCGACGAGCTCGCCCAGGCGCCGAAGCTGGACCCCGACCTGCTGGCCGAAGCCAAGCGGCACGGCTTCTCCGACCAGCAGATCGGCGAGATCCGCGGCCTGCGCGAGGACGTCGTCCGTGAGGTCCGGCACGCGCTCGGCATCCGCCCGGTCTACAAGACGGTCGACACCTGCGCCGCCGAGTTCGCCGCGAAGACGCCGTACTTCTACTCCTCCTACGACGAGGAGACGGAGGTCGCCCCCCGCGAGAAGCCGGCCGTCATCATCCTCGGCTCCGGCCCCAACCGCATCGGCCAGGGCATCGAGTTCGACTACTCCTGCGTCCACGCCTCCTTCGCGCTGAGCGAGGCCGGGTACGAGACCGTGATGGTCAACTGCAACCCCGAGACCGTCTCCACGGACTACGACACCTCCGACCGCCTGTACTTCGAGCCGCTGACGCTGGAAGACGTGCTGGAGATCGTCCACGCGGAGTCCCTCGCGGGCCCGATCGCCGGTGTCGTCGTCCAGCTGGGCGGCCAGACCCCGCTGGGCCTGGCCCAGGCGCTGAAGGACAACGGCGTCCCGATCGTCGGCACCCCGCCGGAGGCCATCCACGCCGCCGAGGACCGCGGAGCCTTCGGCCGCGTGCTCGCCGAGGCGGGCCTCCCTGCCCCCAAGCACGGCACTGCCACCACCTTCGCCGAGGCCAAGGCCATCGCTGACGAGATCGGCTACCCGGTCCTGGTGCGGCCGTCGTACGTCCTCGGCGGACGCGGCATGGAGATCGTCTACGACGAGACCCGCCTCGCGTCCTACATCGCCGAGTCGACCGAGATCAGCCCCTCCCGGCCGGTCCTGGTCGACCGCTTCCTCGACGACGCCATCGAGATCGACGTCGACGCCCTCTACGACGGCGAGGAGCTCTACCTCGGCGGCGTCATGGAGCACATCGAGGAGGCCGGCATCCACTCCGGCGACTCGGCGTGCGCGCTGCCCCCGATCACCCTGGGCGGCTTCGACATCAAGCGCCTGCGGGCCTCCACCGAGGCGATCGCCAAGGGTGTGGGCGTCCGCGGCCTGATCAACATCCAGTTCGCGATGGCCGGCGACATCCTCTACGTCCTGGAGGCCAACCCGCGCGCGTCCCGCACCGTCCCCTTCACCTCGAAGGCGACCGCGGTACCGCTGGCCAAGGCCGCCGCCCGGATCTCGCTCGGCGCGACCGTCGCCGAACTGCGGGCCGAGGGGCTGCTTCCGGCCAACGGCGACGGCGGCGAGCTGCCGTTCGACGCGCCGATCTCCGTCAAGGAGGCCGTCATGCCGTGGTCGCGCTTCCGCGACATCCACGGACGCGGCGTCGACACCGTCCTCGGCCCGGAGATGCGCTCCACCGGCGAGGTCATGGGCATCGACTCCGTCTTCGGCACGGCATACGCCAAGTCGCAGGCCGGTGCGTACGGCCCGCTGCCCACCAAGGGCCGCGCGTTCATCTCGGTCGCCAACCGCGACAAGCGCTCGATGATCTTCCCGGCCCGCGAGCTGGTCGCCCACGGCTTCGAGCTGCTCGCCACCTCCGGCACCGCCGAGGTCCTCAAGCGCAACGGCATCAACGCCAGGATCGTGCGCAAGCAGTCCGAGGGCACCGGCCCGAACGGCGAGAAGACCATCGTCCAGCTCATCCACGACGGCGAGGTCGACCTCATCGTCAACACCCCGTACGGCACCGGTGGCCGCCTCGACGGCTACGAGATCCGTACGGCGGCCGTGGCCCGGTCGGTCCCGTGTCTGACGACGGTCCAGGCGCTCGCCGCCGCCGTCCAGGGCATCGACGCCCTCAACCACGGTGACGTGGGCGTCCGCTCACTGCAGGAACACGCGGAACACCTGACCGCCGCCCGCGACTAGCAGCCCTGAGGGGGACACCGGAAACGGTGTCCCCCTCTTCATGAGGTCACCTGACTTCAAGAGGACACATCGATGTACAAGATCTTCTTCAAGCTCTTCTTCCAGCGGATGGACCCGGAGCAGGCGCACTACCTCGCCTTCCGCTGGATCCGCCTCGCCGTCCGCGTCCCGGTGCTCCGCACCTTCGTCGCCGCCGCGCTCGCCCCCCGCCACGAGGAGCTGCGCACCGAGGCCTTCGGGCTGCGCATGCACGGCCCCTTCGGGCTCGCCGCCGGCTTCGACAAGAACGCGGTCGCCGTCGACGGCATGTCGATGCTCGGCTTCGACCATGTCGAGATCGGCACGGTCACCGGGGAGGCGCAGCCCGGCAACCCCAAGCAGCGGTTGTTCCGGCTCGTGAAGGACCGCGCGCTGATCAACCGCATGGGCTTCAACAACGAGGGCTCGCTGGCCGTAGCGGCCCGGCTGGCCTCCCGCACGCCCGTCTTCAAGACCGTCGTGGGCGTCAACATCGGCAAGACCAAGGTCGTACCGGAGGCCGAGGCCGCCGCCGACTACGTGAAGTCGACCGAGCGGCTCGCGCCGTACGCCGACTACCTGGTCGTGAACGTGTCGTCACCGAACACGCCCGGGCTGCGCAATCTGCAGGCCACCGAGGCGCTGCGGCCGCTCCTGAGCGCCGTGCGTGAGGCCGCCGACCGTACGGTCACCAGCCGCCGAGTCCCGCTCCTGGTGAAGATCGCGCCGGACCTCGCCGACGATGACGTCGACGCCGTCGCCAACCTGGCCGTGGAACTCGGCCTGGACGGGATCATCGCCACGAACACCACCATCGCGCGCGAGGGGCTCGGCCTGAAATCCGAACCCTCACTGGTGAAGCAGACCGGCGGTCTGTCCGGCGCCCCGCTCAAGGCGCGCTCCCTGGAGGTCCTCAGGCGCCTCTACGCGCGCGTGGGCGACCGCATCACCCTTGTGGGCGTCGGCGGCATCGAGGACGCCGAGGACGCCTGGCAGCGCATCCTCGCCGGTGCCACGCTCGTCCAGGGCTACAGCGCGTTCGTCTACGAGGGACCCTTCTGGGGCCGGGCGATCCGCAAGGGGCTCGCCGCTCGCCTCCGTACGAGCCCGTACGCCACACTCGCCGACGCGGTCGGCGCCGACGTAAGGAAGCCGGCATGAGCTCTCTCGCACCCTTCGGCGCACGTCTTCGTCACGTCATGGACGAGCGCGGCCCGCTGTGCGTCGGCATCGACCCGCACGCGTCGCTGCTCAGCGAGTGGGGCCTGAACGACGACGTGGCCGGACTGGAGCGGTTCAGCCGCACGGTCGTCGAGGCCGTGGCCGACCGGGTCGCCGTCCTCAAGCCGCAGAGCGCGTTCTTCGAGCGCTTCGGGTCGCGCGGTGTCGCCGTCCTGGAGAAGTCGGTCGAGGAGGCGCGGGCCGCCGGCGCGCTGGTCGTCATGGACGCCAAGCGCGGCGACATCGGCTCGACCATGGCCGCGTACGCCGAGGCCTTCCTGCACAAGGACTCCCCGCTGTTCTCCGACGCGCTCACCGTCTCGCCGTACCTCGGCTACGGCTCGCTCTCGCCGGCGGTCGCGCTGGCGCGGGAGAGCGGCGCCGGCCTGTTCGTGCTGGCGCTGACGTCCAATCCCGAGGGCGGCGAGGTCCAGCACGCGATCCGCGCGGACGGCCGTGACGTCGGTGCGACGATGCTGGCGCATCTGTCGGCCGAGAACACGGGGGAGGAGCCCCTGGGGTCCTTCGGCGCCGTCGTGGGCGCCACGCTGGGCGATCTGTCGTCCTACGACCTGGACATCAACGGTCCGCTCCTCGCGCCCGGCATCGGCGCCCAGGGGGCCACTCCGGCCGACCTTCCCCAGGTGTTCGGCTCCGTGGTGCGCAATGTCGTCCCCAACGTCAGCCGGGGGGTCCTGCGGCACGGTCCCGACGTCGGCGCGCTGCGGGCGGCCGCGGAGCGGTTCGCGGAGGAGACCAGGGCCGCCGTGGCGTGAGACCGGCGGCGCCATGGCGCTCGTATGACGGTCGTCCGAGGCGTTCGAGACGCTCGGACGAGACCTCCGATGAGTGCTTCCAGGACGACTTGAGGCTGAATACATTCTCAAATCCAGGGCAGTATGCCTGAAATGTCCGGCCTGACGGAGGCTGACCAGGACTTTTCCGCTGTTCTCGCTGACTCTGGCGGAGTTGGCCGCTAGTCTCCGACGCAGAGTGAACGGGCAAGCGTGTTGCTCGTGGCTCCCCAGGTGTGGGGCGACTAGGTTCCTCACCGGTCCGTATCCGACAGTTCAACATCCGAGGTGACGTAGGCGTGGCTCTTCCGCCCCTTACCCCTGAACAGCGCGCAGCCGCGCTCGAAAAGGCCGCCGCGGCTCGCCGGGAGCGGGCCGAGGTCAAGAATCGACTCAAGCACTCCGGCGCCTCTCTTCACGAGGTCATCAAGCAGGGCCAGGAGAACGACGTCATCGGCAAGATGAAGGTCTCCGCCCTGCTCGAGTCGCTGCCGGGCGTGGGCAAGGTCCGCGCCAAGCAGATCATGGAGCGTCTGGGCATCTCCGAGAGCCGCCGTGTGCGTGGTCTCGGTTCGAACCAGATCGCTTCTCTGGAGCGTGAGTTCGGCAGCACCGGTTCCTGAGTCCGGCACAGTCCGGACCGGGAGTCCCGGGCACTCCGGGATTGCTGGAATAATCGCTGCATGAGTGAACGTCCGCGGCTGACCGTGCTCTCCGGCCCCTCAGGGGTCGGCAAGAGCACGGTCGTCGCCCATATGCGCAAGGAACACCCCGAGGTCTGGCTCTCGGTGTCGGCGACGACCCGGGGTCCCCGCCCCGGCGAGAAGCACGGTGTCCACTACTTCTTCGTCACCGACGAGGAGATGGACAAGCTGATCGCCAACGGTGAGCTGCTGGAGTGGGCCGAGTTCGCCGGCAATCGCTACGGCACCCCGCGCAACGCGGTGCTGGAGCGGCTGGAGGCGGGCGAGCCGGTTCTTCTGGAGATCGATCTCCAGGGCGCCCGGCAGGTCCGCGAGTCCATGCCGGAGGCCCAGCTGGTGTTCCTGGCTCCTCCCTCCTGGGAGGAGCTCGTGCGCAGGCTCACGGGACGTGGCACCGAGCCGCCCGCAGTGATCGAACGCCGTCTTGAGGCGGCGAAGGTCGAGCTGGCGGCCGAGCCCGAGTTCGATGTGACCTTGGTCAACACCTCCGTCGAGGACGTGGCGCGTGAGCTGCTAGCCTTGATGGACGTTGTGTGATCGTGCCTGATCGTTGAGGCTTGATCATTCAGACTGATTCTTTTCCACCCATCGGAAGGCAGAGCGTGTCCTCTTCCATCACCGCGCCCGAGGGCATCATCAACCCTCCGATCGACGAGCTCCTCGAGGCCACGGACTCGAAGTACAGCCTCGTGATCTACGCGGCCAAGCGTGCGCGTCAGATCAACGCGTACTACTCGCAGCTCGGCGAGGGCCTCCTCGAGTACGTCGGTCCGCTCGTCGACACCCACGTGCACGAGAAGCCGCTCTCGATCGCGCTCCGCGAGATCAACGCGGGTCTGCTGACGTCCGAGGCCGTCGAGGGCCCGGCGCAGTAACCAGCATTTTCGGCTTTGAGCTGGCTTGTCCACAGGCCCGGCAGCGCGACTGTCGGGCCTGTGGTCTGCTCGGGGGCGCGGGGGTCGGCCCCCGCTGTCATGCAGCATGGAGTCGTCGGTTCGAGGGATGGGAGACCTGGTGGACAAGCCGAGGGTCGTACTGGGGGTCAGCGGTGGCATCGCCGCCTACAAGGCCTGTGAGCTGCTGCGCAGACTGACGGAGTCGGGCCACGACGTACGCGTGGTGCCCACGGCCTCCGCGCTGCACTTCGTCGGTGCCGCCACCTGGTCCGCCCTCTCCGGCAACCCCGTCTCGACCGAGGTGTGGGACGACGTCCACGAGGTGCCGCACGTCCGCATCGGGCAACACGCCGACCTGGTGATCGTCGCCCCGGCCACGGCCGACATTCTCGCGAAGGCGGCTCACGGCCTCGCGGACGACCTGCTCACCAACACGCTCCTGACCGCCCGCTGTCCGGTCGTCTTCGCCCCCGCGATGCACACCGAGATGTGGGAGCACCCGGCCACCCAGGAGAACGTGGCGACCCTGCGCCGCCGGGGCGCGGTCGTCATCGAGCCGGCCGTCGGGCGCCTCACCGGCGTCGACACCGGCAAGGGCCGGCTGCCCGACCCGGGTGAGATCTTCGAGGTTGGCCGCCGCGTCCTGGCCCGGGGCATCACCGAGCCGGACCTGAAGGGACGGCACGTCGTCGTCAGCGCCGGCGGCACCCGTGAGCCCCTCGACCCGGTCCGCTTCCTCGGCAACCGTTCCTCCGGCAAGCAGGGCTACGCCCTCGCCCGCACCGCCGCCGCCCGCGGCGCCCGTGTCACGCTCATCGCCGCGAACACCGGGCTGCCGGACCCGGCGGGGGTGGACATCGTCCCGGTCGGCACGGCCGTACAACTGCGTGAAGCCGTCCTGAAGGCGGCCGAGGACGCCGATGCGGTCGTCATGGCCGCAGCGGTCGCGGACTTCCGGCCGGAGACATACGCGGCCGGGAAGATCAAGAAGAAGGACGGCCAGGATCCGGAACCCATCGTTCTGGTGCGGAATCCGGACATCCTGGCGGAGATCTCGGCCGACCGCGCCCGCCCCGGACAGGTGGTCGTCGGGTTCGCCGCCGAAACGGACGACGTGCTGGCCAACGGCCGTACCAAGCTCGCCCGCAAGGGCTGCGACCTCCTCGTCGTCAACGAGGTGGGGGAGCGCAAGACTTTCGGGGCGGAGGAGAACGAGGCCGTGGTGCTGGGCGCCGACGGCACCGAGACTCCGGTCCCGCACGGCCCGAAGGAAGCATTGGCCGAAATCGTGTGGGACCTGGTGGCCCGGCGCATGAAGTGACTGTTTCATTCGCTTCACTGCGCTCTGTCACCTCGGTAATAGAGGCGTGGCGGGCCTGGCCAAGCCCGCTCGGGATTGGGCAGAATGCCCGTGCCGCAGGTCACAGGGCTCCCGACCAGCGAGACGGGTGAGCCTGTGGCTGAGCACGACCGATAAACTGTTCTCGGACGATGCCGGGCGCAGCCCCCGAGCCCGTCCGCCCATGATCAGCCAGCAGCCGCTGCAACCCCAGGGAGCGTTGTGTCCCGTCGTCTGTTCACCTCGGAGTCTGTGACCGAGGGTCACCCCGACAAGATCGCTGACCAGATCAGCGACACCATTCTCGACGCGCTCCTGCGCGAGGACCCGACCTCCCGGGTCGCGGTCGAGACCCTGATCACGACCGGCCTGGTGCACGTGGCCGGTGAGGTCACCACCAAGGCGTACGCCCCGATCCCCCAGCTCGTGCGGGACAAGATCCTCGAGATCGGTTACGACTCCTCGAAGAAGGGCTTCGACGGCGCCTCCTGCGGTGTCTCCGTGTCCATCGGCTCGCAGTCCCCGGACATCGCGCAGGGTGTCGACACCGCCTACGAGAAGCGGGTCGAGGGTGCCGCCGCAGGTGAAGAGGGGGACGAGCTCGACAAGCAGGGCGCCGGCGACCAGGGCCTGATGTTCGGCTACGCGACGGACGAGACGCCGACGCTGATGCCGCTGCCGATCTTCCTGGCGCACCGTCTGTCGAGCCGTCTGTCCGAGGTCCGCAAGAACGGGACGATCCCCTACCTGCGCCCCGACGGCAAGACGCAGGTCACCATCGAGTACGACGGTGACAAGGCCGTCCGCCTCGACACGGTCGTGGTCTCCTCGCAGCACGCCTCCGACATCGACCTGGAGTCGCTGCTCGCCCCCGACATCCGCGAGTTCGTCGTGGAGCCGGAGCTGAAGGCGCTGCTCGACGAGGGCATCAAGCTGGAGACCGAGGGCTACCGCCTCCTCGTCAACCCGACCGGCCGTTTCGAGATCGGCGGCCCGATGGGTGACGCGGGTCTGACCGGCCGCAAGATCATCATCGACACGTACGGCGGCATGGCCCGCCACGGTGGCGGCGCCTTCTCCGGCAAGGACCCGTCCAAGGTGGACCGTTCGGCCGCGTACGCGATGCGCTGGGTCGCCAAGAACGTCGTCGCCGCGGGCCTCGCCTCCCGTTGCGAGGTGCAGGTCGCGTACGCGATCGGCAAGGCCGAGCCCGTCGGCCTGTTCGTCGAGACCTTCGGCACCGCCAAGGTCGACGCCGAGAAGATCGAGAAGGCCATCGACGAGGTCTTCGACCTCCGCCCGGCCGCGATCATCCGCGACCTCGACCTGCTGCGCCCGATCTACGCCCAGACCGCCGCGTACGGCCACTTCGGCCGTGAGCTGCCCGACTTCACGTGGGAGCGCACGGACCGCGTGGAGGCGCTGCGCAGGGCGGCGGGGCTGTAGGCCCCAGCTCCACGGTTCTTTCCGAAGCCCGGCGTCCCTTGGGGATGCTGGGCTTCGGTGCGTTCGGGCGGCTTCGGATGTCAGTGGGGTTTGGTAAGAATGCAAGCGTGAGCAGCGAGGATGAGCAGGCCGGTGGTGGGGGCGAGGGGGCGCCGCCCGAGCAGCTTGCGTTCATTCGGGAGAGTGTGCGGAAGGCGAAGGTGCCGCGGGCGAAGCCGCGGACCTGGCGGGGGGCCGCGCTGGCCAAGGAGCTGCCCGTCGCGCGGGTGCTCGTGGACAAGGGCGTGCTCCACCTCGACCGGTACTTCGACTACGCCGTGCCCGAGGAGCTCGATGCCGAGGCGCAGCCCGGGGTCCGGGTCCGGGTGCGGTTCGGGGCCGGGCGGGGCCGGGTGCGGGACGGGCGGCGTGAGGGCGGCGGGCTGATCGACGGGTTCCTTGTCGAGCGGCTGGCCGAGTCCGACTACGCCGGGCCGTTGGCCGCGCTGGCCCAGGTCGTGTCGCCCGAACCGGTGCTCGGCCAGGAGCTGTTGGCGCTCACCCGGGCTGTGGCCGATCGGTATGCCGGGAGCCTTGCCGATGTGCTGCAGCTCGCCGTGCCGCCGCGGAGTGCCCGGGCCGAACAGCGGGCTTCGGCGGAGCCGCTTCCGCCGCCTGGGGCCCCTGAGGCCGGGTCCTGGGGCCGGTACGAGCGGGGGGCCGGCTTTCTTGAGGCGCTCGCCTCGGGTGGGGCGCCGAGGGCCGTCTGGAACGCGCTGCCCGGGCCCGAGTGGTGTGACGAACTGGCTCGGGCCGTCGCCGCCACGCTGGCCTCCGGGCGCGGGGCGCTGGTCGTGGTGCCGGACGGGCGGGCCGTCGCGCGGGTCGATGCCGCGCTGACCTCCTTGCTGGGGGAGGGGCGGCATGCCGTGCTCACCGCCGAGGCGGGGCCCGAGAAGCGGTATCGGGAGTGGCTCGCCGTGCGGCGGGGGGCCGTGCGGGCCGTGGTGGGGACTCGGGCGGCCATGTTCGCGCCCGTACGGGATCTCGGGCTGGTCGCCATCTGGGACGATGGGGACGACAGCCACAGCGAGCCGCACGCGCCGCAGCCGCATGCCCGTGAGGTGCTGTTGCTGCGGGCCGCCCAGGACAAGTGCGGGTTCCTGCTGGGGAGCTGGAGCTGCACCGTGGAGGCCGCGCAGCTCGTCGAGAGCGGGTGGGCGGCGCCCATCGTCGCCGCGCGGGAGCAGGTACGGGGTGCCGCACCGCTCGTACGGACCGTGGGGGACGGGGATCTGGCCAGGGACGAGGCCGCGCGGGCCGCTCGGCTGCCGACCCTCGCCTGGCAGGCCGTCAGGGCGGGGCTGAAGCAGGGACCGGTGCTCGTGCAGGTTCCGCGGCGTGGGTATGTGCCTCGGATGGCGTGTGCCAACTGCCGGGCGCCCGCGCGGTGTCGGCACTGTTCCGGGCCGCTGGAGGCTCAGGAGGGGGTGGATGCCCTGCGGTGCGGGTGGTGTGCGCGTGAGGACGGCGCCTGGCACTGTCCGGAGTGTGGCGGCTTTCGGCTGCGGGCCCAGGTCGTGGGTGCTCGGCGGACCGCGGAGGAGTTGGGGCGGGCGTTTCCCGCCGTACCGGTGCGGACCTCCGGGCGGGAGCATGTGCTGGACACCGTGCCGGGGGCGCCCGCGCTCGTCGTGAGTACGCCGGGGGCCGAGCCGGTGGCCGAAGGCGGGTATGCGGCCGCGCTGTTGTTGGACGGCTGGGCCATGCTCGGGCGGCCCGATCTGCGTGCCGGTGAGGACGCGTTGCGCAGGTGGATCGCCGCCGCGGCGCTTGTGCGGCCGCAGGGGGCGGGGGGCACCGTGGTCGTCGTTGCCGAGCCGACGCTGCGGCCCGTGCAGGCGTTGGTGCGGTGGGATCCCGTGGGGCATGCGGTGCGGGAGCTCTCCGAGCGGGCCGAGTTGGGGTTTCCGCCGGTGTCGCGGATGGCGGCCGTGTCGGGGGTGGGGGAGGCCGTCGCGGCGTTTCTCGGGGCGGTGTCCCTGCCGGGGGAGGCAGAGGTGCTGGGGCCGGTGCCGATGGCTGTCACGGGTGTGCAGGGGCCGCGGCGGGTGGGGGCGGCGCCGCCGGGGGAGCAGTGGGAGCGGGTGTTGATCCGGGTGCCGCCGGGGAAGGGGGCGGTGCTCGCGTCCGCGCTCAAGGCTGCGCAGGCCGCGCGGATGGCTCGGGGGAGTGGGGAGCCGGTGGTGCGGGTGCGGATCGATCCGCCTGACATCGGGTGACGGGTTTGTTGTCGGGTGTGGGTGTGTTGTGGGTGCCCGGTCTTCGGCCGGGTTTGATTTCCCACCCGCACCGCCCGTGCGGCTTTCGTTGTCGGGTGCGGGTGGCCCCTGTGAGGGCTGAGCGCGCCGTCGGCGGCTGACAGGAACGAGTCGTCTGCGGCGGACAATCGGACGCTGGTCGTGACTGGCGGCGTCCGTGCATGCGGCTGCCCTCCCAGGCGGCCCGGGAGGGCAGGATGTGGTGGGTGTCAGCCGTTGCGGGGGCCGGGGAAGGCGGTGGGGCGTACCTCTTCGCGTAGGGCCGGGCTGCCCGCTGTCGGCTGGGTCGGCATGGAGCGGGCCGCGGGGACCGTCGGTACCGAGGGGATACCGGTGTTGACGTTGACCGTGTGGGTGGCCGGCGTCTCGGCGGTGCGCTCGGCCTCGGCGGCCGCCTGGGTCACGGCACGGCGCGCGCCGTAGCGACGGTGGACCGCCTGCTTGGTCACCCCGAGCGCGGAGCCCACCGCGTCCCACGAGAAGCCGAGCGAGCGGTCGAAGTCGACCGCGGCCGTCACCAGGGTCTCGACGCTGTCCCGCAGCTCCTGCGCGAGACGGACCGTCGGCGCGGGGGCGCGTCCGTAGACGACGAAGCCCGTGGAGGGGCCGGAGCGGCGCGGGCGATAGACGTTCCCCAACTGGGCGGTGAGCGTGCGCAGTGCGTCCACCTGCCGGCGGACCCGCTCGATGTCCCGCACCAGCAAGTGCAGGCTGGCCCGAGCCTGGGCGTCGTGGGTTGCGTGGTCGGCCATGAACAAGCCTCTCGAACCGGCGATGAAAAGGACCGGGCCGCTACAGCGGCCCGTTGTGGTCAACTCTTTCTTGACCAACGCGTGGACGCTCCGCTGGTCACGCAGTGGGGGCGTAGCGGCATATGCGTGCGCCCCGGGAGGGGTGTTCGCGCCTCGATTCCCGCACGGTCCACTCCGTCGGCGGTATTTCTTTCCGAGGTCATAGACTTGTGCGTTGCCCGCACAACCCCCGCCCGAGAGGCCCGAACCCACCCATGAAGCTCGTCTTCGCCGGTACCCCCGAGGTCGCCGTTCCCGCTCTGGACGCTCTGATCGCCTCCGGGCGGCACGAGGTGGCCGCCGTCGTCACGCGGCCCGACGCGCCGGCCGGGCGTGGGCGCAGGCTCGTCGCGAGCCCGGTGGCCGAGCGGGCCGTGGAGGCGGGCATCGAGGTACTGAAGCCGCTCAAGCCGCGGGACCCGGAGTTCCTGGAGCGGTTGCGGGAGATCGCCCCCGACTGCTGTCCCGTCGTCGCCTACGGGGCGCTGCTGCCCCGCGTGGCCCTCGACATCCCCGCCCACGGCTGGGTCAACCTGCACTTCTCGCTGCTGCCCGCCTGGCGTGGGGCAGCGCCCGTGCAGCACTCCATCATGGCGGGCGACGAGATCACCGGGGCCTCCACCTTCCTCATCGAGGAAGGCCTCGACTCCGGGCCCGTCTACGGCACCGTCACCGAGGAGATCCGGTACACCGACACCAGCGGCGACCTGCTGACCCGGCTCGCCTTCGCCGGCTCCGGACTGCTCGCCGCGACCATGGACGGGATCGAGGACGGCACCCTGAAGGCCGTACCGCAGCCCGGTGAGGGCATCACCCTCGCTCCGAAGATCACTGTCGAGGACGCGCAGGTCGAATGGCGCACCCCGGCTCTGCGGATCGACCGGGTCGTGCGCGGGTGCACGCCCGCGCCCGGCGCCTGGACGGTCTTCCGCGGTGAGCGGCTCAAGCTCATCCAGGTGCGGCCCGCGCCCGAGCGCATCGACCTCGCCCCCGGACAGCTCGCCGTCGGCAAGAACAACGTCCACGTGGGCACCGCCTCCCACGGAGTGGAGCTGCTGTGGGTGCAGGCTCAGGGCAAGAAGCCGATGAAGGCCGCCGACTGGGCGCGCGGGGTGCGGATCGGCGAGAGCGAGATCCTGGGCGAGTAGCCCGGGTGCCGACGGCGAGCCCCCTCGGCGGGTAACGCGCGCACAGGCGGGACGTACGCTTGGTGCGTATCCCGTCAACACATCCGGAGCACCTTTTTCGTGAGCGACCAGTCCCGTGGGCCCCGCCCGTCCGGCAAGCCCTACCGTCGGCCCAAGAAGGACCCCGTCCGCTTCCTCGCCTTCGAGGCCCTGCGGGCCGTGGACGAGCGGGACGCGTACGCCAACCTCGTGCTCCCGCCGCTGCTGCGCAAGGCGCGGGAGAAGGAGGGGCCCGACAAGTTCGACGGCCGGGACGCCGCCCTGGCCACCGAACTCGTCTACGGGACGCTCCGGCGCCAGGGGACGTACGACGCCGTCATCTCCGCCTGTGTCGACCGGCCGCTCCGGGAGGTCGACCCGCCGGTCCTCGATGTGCTGAGCCTCGGGGTCCATCAGCTGCTCGGGACGCGGATCCCCACGCATGCCGCGGTGTCCGCCTCAGTCGAGCTCGCGCGTGTGGTGCTCGGGGACGGGCGGGCCAAGTTCGTGAACGCCGTGCTGCGGAAGGTCGCGCAGGACGATCTGGACGGATGGATCGCGCGCGTGGCTCCGCCGTACGAGGACGACCCCGAGGAACATCTCGCCGTCGTGCACTCGCACCCCCGCTGGGTCGTCTCCGCGCTGTGGGACTCGCTCGGCGGCCCGCGGGCCGGGATCGAGGAGTTGCTGGCGGCGGACAACGAGCGGCCCGAGGTGACGCTGGTCGCCCGGCCCGGACGGGCCGGCACCGACGAGCTGCTGCGGGAGGAGGCCGCCGTCGCCGGGCGCTGGTCGCCGTACGCCGTGCGGCTGGCCGAGGGCGGCGAGCCCGGGGCCATCGAGGCCGTACGGGACGGTCGTGCGGGCGTGCAGGACGAGGGCAGCCAGCTGGTGGCCCTGGCGCTCGCCAACGCGCCTCTGGAGGGACCCGACGGGAAGTGGCTCGACGGGTGTGCGGGGCCCGGTGGCAAGGCCGCGCTGCTCGCCGCGCTGGCCGCGGAGCGGGGTGCCGTGCTGCTGGCCTCCGAGAAGCAGCCGCATCGGGCCGGGCTCGTCGCGAAGGCGCTGCGCGGGAACCCGGGGCCGTATCAGGTCATCGCCGCGGACGGGATCAAGCCGCCGTGGCGGTCGGGCAGCTTCGACCGGGTGCTGATGGATGTGCCGTGCACCGGGCTGGGGGCGTTGCGGCGGCGGCCCGAGGCGCGGTGGCGGAGGCGGCCGGAGGATCTTGAGGGGTTCGGGCCGTTGCAGCGGGGGCTGCTGAAGACCGCGCTGGACTCCGTCCGGGTCGGCGGGGTCGTGGGGTATGCGACCTGTTCGCCGCATCTCGCCGAGACGCGGGCGGTGGTCGAGGACGTGCTCAAGCAGTGGCCGGAGGCCGAGTTGATCGATGCGCGGCCGTTGCTGCCCGGTGTGCCGGCGCTTGGTGAGGGGCCGGATGTGCAGTTGTGGCCGCATGTGCATGGGACCGACGCCATGTATCTGGCGTTGATCCGTCGGACGGGGTGAGGTTCGCCTTCGCGCCGTAGGGGTGTGGGTTGTCGTGCGTGTGCGGGTCCGCTGTGGCTTGTCGCGCCCACGCGGCGGAGCCGCATATCGATACAGCCCCGCGCCCCTCAGGGCGTTTGGCTCACCCTTTCCGACCCGGTCGCCACGGGAGCGTTACCGTCCTCCCGCGCCAGCTTGTGCGGCCACCACATCTTCGGGCCCACGTCCAGGAACAGGGCGGGCACCAGTACCGACCGGACGATGAACGTGTCCAGGAGTACGCCCAGCGCCACCGCGAAGCCGATCTCGGCGAAGGCGACCATGGGGAGTGTGCCGAGGGCGGCGAAGGTGCCGGCCAGCACCAGGCCCGCGGACGTGATGACCGCGCCCGTCGCCGCCAGGCCCATGACCACGCCTTGGCGGGTGCCCTGGCGGGCCGCCTCCTCGCGGATGCGGGTGGTCAGGAAGATGTTGTAGTCGATGCCCAGGGCCACCAGGAAGACGAAGACGAAGAGGGGGAAGTCCGTCGTCTCTCCCGCGTAGTCGAACAGGTACCTGAACGCGAGGGCGCTGATTCCCAGTGCCGCCGCGAACGACAGGATGACCGTCCCGATCAGCAGCAGCGGTGCGATCAGGGCGCGCAGCAGGGCGCACAGGATCAGCATGACAACGATCAGGACCAGCGGGATGATCAGCATGTTGTCGTGCGTGGTCGCCTTGTCCATGTCGAGCAGGGCGGCCGTACCGCCGCCGATCTGGGCGTCGGCGTCCGGTACCTCGTGGACGGCGTCCCGGACCCGTTCGACGGTCTGCTTCGCCGCCTCGCTGTCGGCCGGATCGGTCATGGTCGCCTCGAAGAGGACCTTGCCTTCGTACGACGGTTTCGTGCCCGGTGGCAGGCCCAGCGACTCGGGGACGACGCCGTCGGTGGCGGCCACCGCCTCGCCCACCTGCTGTGCCTGCGCCTGGTTGCTGATGATGACCAGGGGATCGCCGCTGCCCGCCGGGAAGTAGCGTGCGGAGACCTCCTGGCCGACGATCGAGTCCGGTTTCCCGGTGAACGCGTCCGCGTTGCTGATGCCCTCGGCGCGCAGCTGGATCAGGCCCAGCGAGCAGACCGCGAGGATCAGTGCGGTGGCGGCCCACACCATGCGCGGGCGGCGGGCGATACGGCGGCCCATCCGGGCCCACAGGCCGCGCTCGATGCGGTCGGGGTCGCCGAAGTGCGGGATCGCGGGCCAGAAGATCCAGCGGCCGCAGATCACCAGCAGAGCGGGGAAGAGGGTCATCATCGCCAGCAGGGCCACCGCCACGCCGATCGCCGCCACCGGACCGAGGCCGCTCGTCGAGTTCATCTCCGCGGCCAGCAGCACCAGCATGCTCAGCACCACGGTCGCGCCGGACGCGACCACGGCCGGGCCCGCGCGGTGCAGGGCCAGGGCCATCGCCTCGTGCCGGTCCTCGTGGTGGTGCAGTTCCTCGCGGTAGCGGGCGACGAGGAGCAGGGCGTAGTCCGTCCCCGCGCCGAAGACGAGGACCGTGAGGATGCCCGCGCTCTGGCCGTTGACCGTCAGGCCCGCGTGCTCCGCGAGCAGGTAGATGAGGGCCTGCGCGGTGAACAGGGCGGCGATGACCGAGAGCAGGGGGACCAAGAGGAGGCTGGGGCTGCGATAGGTGATCAGCAGCATCACGATGACGACGCCCATCGCGGACACCAGCAGGGTCGAGTCGATGCCCTCGAAGGCCTCGGAGAAGTCGGCGGAGGTGCCGCCAGGGCCCGTGATGTGCACGGCGAGACCGTCGCCGCCCTCGCCGACATCGTCCCGGATGGCGTCGACCGCGGGGGCGATCTCCTCCCAGCCCTTCTCGTCCATCGTGATCGGCACGAGGATCTGGGCCGCACGCGGATCCGTCTCACGGTCGAAGACCGGGCCTCGGGTCTCCGCGCCGCGGATGCCGTGGTCGCGCAGTTCCCTGAGCTGCCGTGCGTCCTCTTCGATCTGCGCCCGGTCCTGGGCGGTCAGACCGTCGGGACGGGCGTAGACGACGACCGCGGGGATCTGCTCGGGCCTGAAGTCCTCGGAGAGCTTGAGGACTTGGGTGGATTCGGCGGAGCCGGGCAGCCAGGAGGCGGCGTCGTTGTCCTGGGCGTCGGTGAGTTTCTGGGCGAAGGGCGCGGTCAGGAACAGCCCGACGACCCACAGCGCCAGGACGACCCACTTGGCGCGCCGTCCGCACACCAGATGCCCGATGCCTTGCTTCCCGGTCATGGCCACCCCCGCAGCCCCGATGCCTCACGGTCGGCCGCCCAATATGGCACGTACCGTCCCGGAACAACATCCGATGAACGGCTGAGGTCTGGACCGGCGCGAACATTCATGGCCGGACATGGCAGGCTTGGGCTATGGCCGCGCAGATCAACCCCAGCATTCTGTCCGCAGACTTCGCTCGCCTCGCGGACGAGGCGAAGGCGGTGGAGGGAGCCGACTGGCTCCACGTCGACGTCATGGACAACCATTTCGTCCCGAACCTCACGCTCGGTGTGCCGGTCGTAGAGTCGCTCGCCCGTGCGACGGACACCCCGCTGGACTGCCATCTGATGGTCGAGGCCCCCGATCGGTGGGCGCCCCAGTACGTAGAGGCGGGGGCCGGTTCCGTCACCTTCCACGTCGAGGCGGCCGCCGCTCCGGTCCGGCTCGCCCGGGAGATCCGGGCCAAGGGCGCCCGCGCCTCCATGGCGCTCAGGCCCGCGACGCCCATCGAGCCGTACGAGGATCTGCTCCCCGAGCTCGACATGCTCCTGATCATGACGGTCGAGCCGGGCTTCGGGGGACAGGCGTTCCTCGACATCATGCTCCCCAAGATTCGCCGCACCCGCGAGTTGATCAGCAAGCACGGCCTCGAACTCTGGCTCCAGGTCGACGGCGGAGTCTCGGCCTCCACCATCGAGCGGTGCGCCGACGCCGGTGCCGATGTCTTCGTCGCCGGATCGGCCGTCTACGGCGCATCCGACCCGGCCGAGGCGGTACGTGCATTGCGCACCCAAGCCGAGGAGGCGACCGTCAAGGCGAGCTGGGCATGCGGCCACTGAGCCACAGGAACGTGAACGGCTCCCATCAGGGCTGATCAAGTCCGCCGGATCTGCAAGGATGAACGGCGAATCCAGAGTGTGAACAGCAGTGAGGAGATGGCCGTGTCGGGTATGTCGTCGGGCCGGTCAGCCATGCGGATGGGACCCGCTGAGCTGGTGCAGGCGGCGGCCATGGCCCGCCGCTTCTACCTCGAGGGCAAGTCCAAGATCCAGATCGCCGAGGAGTTCGGCGTGAGCCGCTTCAAGGTGGCCCGGGTTCTGGAGACCGCCCTCGAGCGGGATCTCGTACGCATCGAGATCCGTGTGCCTGCCGAGCTGGACGCCGAGCGCTCGGACGCGCTGCGCGCCCGGTACGGCCTCAGGCATGCCGTCGTGGTGGAGTCGCCGGCCGAGGCGGAGGACTCGCCCGACCCCGAGAACCTCGGGGAGACGGCCGCCGACCTGCTCGGCGAACTGGTCAACGAGGGCGACGTCCTGGGCCTGGCCTGGGGCCGGTCCACGATTCACATGGCGGCGGCCCTCGACCGGCTGCCACCGTGCACGGTGGTGCAGCTGACGGGGGTGTACGACGCCGGGACCGCCGAGCGCGGTTCGGTGGAGGCGGTACGGCGGGCCGCGCAGGTCTCGGGCGGCGACGCCCACCCGATCTACGCCCCGATGCTGCTGCCGGACGCGGCCACCGCGGCGGCGCTGCGCAACCAGACGGGGATCGCCCGGGCCTTCGAGTACTTCGACAAGGTCACGGTCGCCTGTGTCTCCATCGGCTCCTGGGGGCCGGGTGTCTCCACGGTGTACGACATGCTCAGCGAGGAGGAGCGGGCGCACTACTCGACCCTCGGCGTCGCCGCGGAGACCTCCGCGCACCTCTTCGACGCCGACGGGCGCAGGGTGGGCCGGGACCTGGGCGAGCGGTGCATCACGGTCAAGGCGGACCAGCTCCGCCGTATCCCCGAGGTCGTCGCGATCGCGGGCGGGGCGCGCAAGGCGATGGCCATCGACGCCGTGCTGCGGTCCGGGCTCGTCACCAGCCTGGTGACGGACACCTCGGCGGCGGACGTGCTGCTGACGGCAGGTCAGACGCCGAAGCCGGCGCTGAACCGCTCTGACCCGGACGGCCCCTGACCGAAGGTCATGGCGCGTGAGCCGTAGGCGCGCGCCGGAGGCGACAGGTCGAGCGCGCGGAGGCCCGAAGGGCTGAGCACGGTCGGGCTGTCGACACCGGCTGGGGCGCGCCGGAGGCGAACAAAGGAAAAAGCGTGCGGCCGTGGCAGCGTGGACAGCATGCTGCTGCGGTTCGTCCCCCGGGTGCTGGTCTGTCTCCTCGTCGTCCTGCTGACGGGGTGTGCGTCGAGTGAGGCCGGTGGGGCCACTGCGTCATGGGCTGCTGGCATGGCGACCGTCCAGGAGTCGCGGCTGCCCGCCCAGGCCCGCGACACGCTCGACCTCATCGACGCGGGTGGCCCCTTCCCGTACGAGAAGGACGGCAGTGTCTTCGGGAACTTCGAGCGGCGGCTGCCCGCCCACAAGCGCGGTTACTACCACGAATACACCGTCCCGACGCCGGGCTCGCGCGATCGCGGGGCCCGGCGCATTGTCACCGGGCGGGGCGACGAGATCTACTACACCGATGATCACTACGACTCGTTCAGGGCGGTACTGAGATGACGGCGGTCGTGGCCACGCTGGACCTCGACGGGGTCACGGACAAGGCGAGCCTGATGGAGCGCTGTGTCCGGGACCTGCGGCTGCCGGACTACTTCGGGCGGAACTGGGACGCGCTGGCCGACGTCCTCTCCGACCCGGGCCTGTGGCCCGAGGACACCGTCGGGGACAGATTCGTCGTCGTACGGAACTGGGAGCGGTACGCCGAGGCGCGGCCGGGCGAGTGGGCGACCGCCCGTGAGGTGTTCTCGCAGGCGTCCGCGCTCACCGTGACGCTCGCGCTCGGAGGATCCTCCTAACGCTCCTCTGACCTGCCTGGATGATCTGCCCGGGCATCGCATTCCGGTGGACATGGGACAATGAAGTACGTGCTCTTCCCCCTGGCTGTCCTGTCCGGGGGCCACCTCTGATCGACTGGGATGTGCAGCACGTGCGTTTCCTCAATGGCATCCAGCCCGCGTACGACCTGACGTACGACGACGTCTTCATGGTCCCGAGCCGCAGCGCGGTCGGCTCGCGCCAGGGTGTGGACCTCAGCGCCCCCGACGGCACGGGCACCACGATCCCGCTGGTCGTCGCCAACATGACCGCCATCGCCGGGCGCCGTATGGCCGAGACGATGGCCCGGCGCGGTGGCCTGGTGGTCATTCCGCAGGACATCCCGATCGAGGTCGTCACCGAGGTCGTCTCCTGGGTGAAGAGCCGCCACCACGTCCTGGACACCCCGATCGTGCTGGCCCCGCACCAGACCGTCGCCGACGCGCTGGCCCTGCTGCCCAAGCGGGCGCACAACGCCGGTGTGGTCGTCGACGAGGACGGCCGGCCCGTCGGTGTCGTCACCGACCAGGACCTGACCGGCGTCGACCGCTTCACGCAGCTCGAGGTCGTCATGTCCAAGGACCTGCTGCTGATCGACGCGGACATCGACCCGCGCGAGGCCTTCAACCGGCTGGACGCGGCCAACCGCCGCTACGCCCCCGCCGTGGACAAGGACGGCCGTCTCGCCGGCATCCTCACCCGCAAGGGCGCGCTGCGGGCGACGCTGTACACGCCGGCCGTCGACGCTCAGGGCAGGCTGCGCATCGCCGCCGCCGTCGGTATCAACGGCGATGTCGCGGGCAAGGCCAAGCAGCTGCTCGACGCGGGCGTGGACACGCTCGTCATCGACACGGCGCACGGCCACCAGGAGTCGATGATCAGCGCGATCAAGGTCGTGCGGGCGCTCGACCCGCAGGTGCCGATCGTGGCCGGCAACATCGTGGCCGCCGAGGGCGTGCGGGATCTGATCGAGGCCGGTGCCGACATCATCAAGGTCGGTGTGGGTCCCGGTGCCATGTGCACCACCCGCATGATGACCGGTGTGGGCCGGCCGCAGTTCTCGGCCGTGCTGGAGTGCGCCGCCGAGGCGAAGAAGTACGGCAAGCACGTGTGGGCCGACGGCGGTGTCCGCCACCCGCGTGACGTCGCCATGGCGCTGGCCGCCGGCGCGTCCAACGTGATGGTCGGGTCGTGGTTCGCGGGCACGTACGAGTCCCCGGGCGACCTTCAGCAGGACGCCAACGGGCGGCTCTACAAGGAGTCGTTCGGCATGGCGTCCGCGCGGGCCGTGGCCAACCGTACGTCCGACGAGTCGTCGTACGACCGGGCCCGCAAGGCGCTGTTCGAGGAGGGCATCTCCACCTCCCGCATGTTCCTCGACCCGTCCCGTCCCGGTGTCGAGGACCTGATCGACTCGATCATCGCGGGCGTCCGCTCCTCCTGCACCTACGCCGGTGCGGGCTCCCTGGAGGAGTTCGCCGAGAAGGCGGTCGTGGGCATCCAGAGCGCGGCCGGCTACGCGGAGGGCCAGCCGCTGCACGCCAGCTGGTAGCTCCGCCGGTCGCGCGGTTGGTCGGGCCGGGTGACCGACGCTCGCCGCCGGGTACCGTGCGCGGGTCCGTTGTGGCTGGTCGCGCAGTTCCCCGCGCCCCTTCGGGGGCGTGGCCGGCCGCTCTGCAACGAATGCGCGCCCCCGTTCGATGAACGCAAGGATCTTGCGTGTATGCGCAAGATTGCAGCATTACGAGTGCTATGGCCCTGCTCGTAGGGTCATGCGCTGTACGTGGCGTGGCGGGGACCCCGCTCGGTGGGTTCCTGTTCGCGCAGGTGTGCCGCCGGTCCCCGCCGCGTCGAGAGGCAGCGACGAAGGAGTCAGCGCGTGCTCGACCAAGGCGCACCCCCGCAACAGCGCACATCACGGTCCCCGGGAGTCGGTGCGCGTCTTGTGCGGCGCAAGCCGGTGGAACGCCTGGTCGCCGAGGGAGGGCAGGGGGAGGGCGGTAGTCTTCGGCGCTCCCTCGGGCTCTGGCAGCTGACCATGATCAGCATCGGTGCCACGCTCGGCACCGGCATCTTCGTCGTCCTCGGCGAGGCCGTACCCAAGGCCGGTCCGGCCGTCACCCTGTCCTTCGTGATAGCGGGTCTGACGGCACTGTTCTCGGCCCTGTCCTACGCCGAACTCGCGGGCACGATCCCGGTCGCCGGGTCCTCGTACTCGTATGCGTACGCGACGATGGGCGAACTGGTCGCCTGGGTCTGCGGATGGTGTCTGATCCTGGAGTACGGCGTCTCGGTCGCGGCCGTCGCCGTCGGCTGGGGCGAGTACCTCAACGAGCTGCTCGACGGCACCATCGGCGTCACCGTCCCGGACGCCCTGTCCGCCCCGCCCGGCGACGGCGGGGTCTTCAACCTGCCGGCGCTGATCGTCGTACTCCTGGCCATGACCTTCCTGCTCGGCGGCGCGAAGGAGTCCGCGCGGGCCAACACCGTCATGGTCATCGTGAAGATCGCCGCGCTGGTGCTGTTCTGCGCCATCGGCGTCCAGGGCTTCCGCTCCGGCAACTACGAGCACTTCATGCCGCTCGGCATGGCGGGCGTGAGCGCGGCCGGGGCGACGCTGTTCTTCTCGTACATCGGCTTCGACGCCGCCTCCACCGCCGGTGAGGAGGCCGAGAACGCGCAGCGTGACCTGCCGCGCGCGATCATGCTGTCGCTGGTCATCGTGACGGCCCTGTACGTCCTCGTCGCGGCCGTCGCCGTCGGTGCGAAGCCCTGGCAGCGGTTCGGGGACTCCGAGGCGGCGCTGGCCCAGATCATGCGCGAGGTGACCGGACAGACCTTCTGGGGGACGCTGCTGGCCGCCTGTGCCGTCATCGCCATCGCGAGCGTCGTCCTGACCGTGCTCTACGGCCAGACGCGCATCCTCTTCGCGATGTCCCGGGACGGGCTCGTGCCGAAGGTGTTCTCGCGTGTGCACCCCAAGACCGGCGCGCCCCGTGCCAACACGGTCATCGTGTCCCTGTTCTGCGGTGTCCTCGCCGCCGCGATCCCGCTGGGCCAACTCGCCGACGCCACCAGCATCGGCACGCTCTTCGCCTTCGCACTGGTCAACATCGCCGTCGTGCTGCTGCGCCGGAGCCGCCCGGACATGCCGCGCACCTTCCGGGTGCCGTTGTCTCCGGTGCTGCCCGCGCTGGGGCTCGGGTTCTGCCTCTGGATGATGGGCAGTCTGTCGGCCGTCACCTGGGTGGTCTTCGGAGTCTGGATGGCCGCCGGGCTCGTGTTCTACTTCGTATACGGCTATCGCCGCTCCCGACTCGCAACACCTGAGAGCTGATTCACCCACCGTGCTCAACGATCTCGACGAACGCATCGTCCACGCCCTCGCCGAGGACGCCCGCCGCTCCTACGCGGACATCGGGCAGATCGTCGGCCTCTCCGCGCCCGCCGTGAAACGGCGCGTGGACCGGCTCCGCGCCACCGGAGCCATCACCGGCTTCACGGTACGGGTCGACCCGTCGGCTCTCGGCTGGGAGACCGAGGGGTTCGTCGAGATCTACTGCCGGCACAACACCTCGCCGGACACCATCCGGCGGGGCCTGGAGCGCTACCAGGAGGTCGTCGCCGCGTCCACCGTCACCGGGGACGCGGACGCGGTCGTCCAGGTCTTCGCCTCCGACATGCGGCACTTCGAACGGGTCCTGGAGCGGATCGCGGGGGAGCCGTTCGTGGAGCGCACCAAGTCGGTGCTGGTGCTGTCGCCGCTGCTGCGGAGGTTCTCGTCGGGGGCGCCCGGGTGAGGAGTGGCGCGGTCGCGCTGCGGGTGCGTCGTGGCCGTTCGCGCAGTTCCCCGCGCCCCTAAAGGCACGTCACCTGGTCCCACATCCAGGGGCGCGGGGAACTGCGCGACAAGCCACGACGCACCCGCACCCGGCAACACGGCCCGCACCCCCGAGCTCTACTCCGCCGTCTTCCTGGCCAACGCGTTGTTGTCCATCGAGTTGTGCACGCTGAAGCTCACCGCGTCCGAGCGGTAGCGGTCGTCCGACCACTCCACCGGGCGCCCTTCGCGGGTCGTCGTCACCCGGCGCACGCGCAACAACGGACTGGTACGGCGCACGAGCAGCAGCTCCGCATCCCGCGCGCCCGCCGCGACCGCGTCGATGACGTGCTCGCCGTACGCGAAGACCAACCCCGTGTCGTCGTACAGGCGTTGGGTCACCGACGGACAGTCCGGCTCGATGGGTTCGACGGCGGGGGAGATCCAGTCGGCGTACACGGTCCGCTCCAGCAACACCGGTTCGCCGTCCAGGCCGCGCACCCGCAGGACGTGCAACACCTTTGTCCCGGCGCGTAGTTGGAGACGTAGCGCGTCCTCCTGGGTCGCCGGACGGTACTCCTGTGCGACCACTCGCCCCGTCGCCTCACGGCCCATGGCCCGCGCCCACTGCGCGAAGCTGCGCAGCTCGGCGAAGCTCTGGCTGCGACGGCTGGCCAGGACCACGCGCCGGGCGCCCTGGCGGGAGCCGATGAGGCCCTCGGCGGTCAGTGCGGCGACCGCCTGGCGGACCGTGCCCCGCGAGACGTCGTACTGGGCCGCGAGGTCCGTCTCGGCGGGGAGTCGACTGCCGACTGTGTACTCCTCGCGGTCGATCGCCCGGCGCAGTGCGTCGGCGATCTCCTCGTGTCGCGCCGGCATGCTTCCCCTCCGAGTCGACTGCTGTGCACAGCGTGACCAGCCTAGACGACATCCGGCAGGGATCCGAGGGGCGCGTAATCGTCAGGGAACACAGGGGTCACTGTTTCGCCAGTGTTTACGGAATCGATACCGGCAGCAGCCTTACTGAGGCCAACTTGTTCAGACAAGTTATCTGACACAAGCTCTCCCGCTCCTTCTCTCCTCCTCTCCGTTCGACTCCTGCACCCTCGCGCGTCCCCTGGAGAAGCCGTGACCGTGTCCCTGCCGAGAACCGCCGCCCTCGGCGTCCTCGCCGCCCTCGCCCTGAGCGCCTGTGGCGCCGCCCCCGAGAACTCCTCGACCACCGCCGACGGCAAGAACGCCGCCACCGCCACCTCCGCCGCCGACCTCGGCGGACTCGACGCCCTGGTGAAGGCGGCCAAGAAGGAGGGCACCCTCAACGCCATCGCGCTGCCCCGCGACTGGGCCAACTACGGCGCCCTCATCGACGGCTTCGAGAAGAAGTACGGCATCAAGGTCGCCGTCGAGAACCCCGACGGCACCAGCCAGGACGAGATCAACGCCGTCACCTCCCGCAAGGGACAGGACCGGGCCCCCGACGTGCTCGACCTCGGCAGTTCCTTCGCCATCAGCGCGGCCGAGCAGGGGCTGCTCGCGCCGTACAAGGTGGCGTCCTTCGCCGACATCCCCGGCGAGCAGAAGGACGCGCAGGCACGCTGGTACAACGACTACGGCGGCTACATCTCCATCGGCTGCGACGCCAAGCGCGTCAAGACCTGTCCGACCACCTTCGCCGATCTCCTCAAGCCCCAGTACAAGGGCCAGGTCGCCCTCAACGGCAACCCCACCAAGTCCGGTTCGGCCTTCGGCGGCGTCTGGGCGGCCTCGCTCGCGAGCGGCGGCTCCTTCGACGACATCCAGCCCGGCCTCGACTTCTTCAAGAAGCTGAAGAGCAACGGCAACTACACGCCCGTCGAGTCGACCCCGGCCACCGTCGAGAAGGGCGAGACGCCCATCAGCATCGACTGGGACTACCTGAACGCCGGGTACGCCGAGGAGTTCAAGTCCAAGGGCGTCGACTGGACGGTGTCGGTCCCCGGCGACGGCAAGTTCTCGCAGTACTACTCCCAGGCGATCAACAAGGACGCCCCGCACCCGGCGACCGCCCGCCTGTGGCAGGAGTACCTCTACAGCGCCGAGGGCCAGAACCTGTGGCTCAAGGGGTACGCCCGCCCGGCCCTGATGACCGCCATGGAGAAGGCCGGCACCCTCGACAAGAGTGCCGCGGCCAAGCTGCCCGAGGTCTCCGGCACGCCGAGCTTCCCGACCGAGGCCCAGCAGAACAAGGCCAAGACGGTGCTCGGACAGGGCTGGGCGAAGGCCGTCTCCGGATGACGGCCACCGCCGTACGAGTGGACTCGGCGCCGACCGTCGCGGTGAAGCGGCGGCGCCGGTCCCTCGGCTGGCTCGCCGTCGTCCCGCTGCTCGCCTTCACCGCGGTGGCCTTCGGGCTGCCGGCCTGGGCCATCCTGGACGGGGCGTTCACGGTGAAGACCACCGGTGGGTTCGGCACGGCCAACCTGACCGCCTCGTTGCAGGGCGCCTACCTCACCGCTCTCCTCGGCAGCGTCAAACTGTCCGCGGTGTCGGCCGTGCTGGCCGCCCTGTTCGGACTGCCGCTCGCCCAGGCCGTGGTGACATCCCGGCACCGAGCGCTCCGCGAGGCCGTCCTCACCGCCTCCGGCGTCCTCGCCAACTTCGGCGGTGTGCCCCTGGCCTTCGCCTTCGTCGCCACGCTCGGCAACGCCGGTGTGCTGACCCGGCACCTGGGCCTCACGGACAAGGGCTGGGACCTCTACAGCTTCTGGGGACTGGTGATCGTCTACCTGTACTTCCTGATCCCACTGATGGTCCTCACCATCACCCCGGCCCTGGAGGGGCTGCGCGTCCAGTGGCGCGAGGCCGCGCAGAACAACGGGGCGACGACCACGCAGTACTGGCGCCATGTCGCCCTGCCCGTCCTGGCGCCCTCACTGCTCGGCGGGCTCGTGCTGCTCTTCGGCACCGCCTTCGCCGCGTACGCCACCGCCGCCGCGATCGTGGGCAGCTCCATCCCGCTGATCACCCTGCAGATCGCCGACGCGCTCTCCGGCAACGTGCTCGTGGGCCAGGAGAACGTGGCGCTCGCCCTCAGTCTCGACATGGTCCTCATCGCGGGCCTGGTCATGGCCGTGTACCTGCCCCTGCAACGACGGAGCGCGCGATGGCTCGCCTGAACCTGTGGCGGTGGGGCGTCTACGGCCTCGCCGGGCTGTACTTCCTGGTACCGCTCGCCGCGTCGATCGTCTTCACGGTCGACGTGCCCGGGCAGGGCCTCACCTTCGACGCCTACACCCAGATCTTCTCCACCGACGGCTTCGTCGCCAGCCTGCTGCTCTCGCTGGAACTGGCCCTCGCCACGATCGTCGTCGTGCTGCTCCTGATGGTGCCCGCGACGGTGGCGCTGCGGCTCGGGTCGCCCCGGCTGCGGCCGGTCGTCGAGGTGGTGTGTCAACTGCCGTTGGTGGTACCGCCGATCGCGCTCGTCGCCGGCATCATCACGGTCCTGAAGTGGGGGCCCGAACACCTCTCGCGCACCCCGCTGTTCCAGACGTTCGTGGCGATCCAGAACCCCGACTTCCCCGTCATCCTCGTCCTGGCGTACGTCGTGATGGCCCTCCCGTTCGTGCATCGCGCCCTGGACGCCGGGCTGCGCGCGGTCGACGTCCGCACCCTCGTCGAGGCCGCCCGCAGCTGCGGGGCGAGCTGGCCGCAGGCGCTGGTCCGGGCCGTACTGCCCAATCTGCGGGGCGCTCTCCTCAACTCCTCCTTCCTCACGCTGGCGTTGGTGCTCGGTGAGTTCACGGTCGCCCAGCTGCTCGGCTTCCAGCCCTTCGCCGTGTGGATCGTGAACGTCAGCGGCTCGCAGGCCCAGCTCTCCGTCGCCGTGTCCGTGCTCAGCCTGCTCGTGACGTGGGTGCTGCTCCTCGTCCTGGCCGGCTTCGGCGGACGCGCCCGTACTACTTCCCGGGGATGAACCATGAAGACGCTCGAGAAAGCTGCCACCGTCGAATTCCGGGGCCTGCGCAGGGAGTTCGGTCCGACCGTCGCCCTCGACGGACTCGACCTGACCGTCCGGCCCGGTGAGCTCCTCGCCCTGCTCGGCCCGTCCGGCTGCGGCAAGACCACCGCGCTGCGCATGCTCGCGGGCTTCGAACACCCCGACTCCGGCGAGGTGCTGGTGGACGGCGAGGACGTCACCCGGGTGCCGGCCCACCGCCGTGACGCCGGGATGGTCTTCCAGTCGTACAGCCTCTTCCCGCATCTCGACGCGGTCGACAACGTGGCCTTCGGGCTGCGGATGCGCAAGGTGCGTCCGGCCGAACGACGGGCGCGTGCCGTCGAGTTGCTGGAGCTGGTCGGCCTCGCCGACAAGGGCGGGCGCTTCCCGCACGAGCTCTCCGGCGGCCAGCAGCAGCGCGTCGCCCTGGCCCGTGCGCTCGCCCTGAGGCCGCGGGTGCTGCTTCTCGACGAGCCGCTGTCGGCGCTTGACGCCAAGGTGCGGCTCACCCTGCGCGAGGAGATCCGGCGGCTCCAGCAGGAGCTCGGGATCACCACGCTCTTCGTGACCCATGACCAGGAGGAGGCCCTGTCGATGGCCGACCGGGTCGCGGTGATGCACGCCGGGCGGCTCGAACAGTGCGCGGCCCCGGCCGAGTTGTACGGCCGTCCGGCCACCGCCTTCGTCGCCGAGTTCGTGGGGACGATGAGCCGGGTCCCGGGACGGGTGACTGACGGTGTGGTGGACGTGCTCGGGCAGCGGCTGCCCGTGGACGGGCCGGTGCCCGCGGCGGCCGAGGTGGACGTGCTGGTGCGGCCGGAGGCCGTCCGGGTCACCGCCGAGGAGGACGGCAAGGCACGCGTGGTCGCCTCGTCCTTCCTGGGCGCGGCCGTCCGGGTCACCGTCCGGCTCGCCGACGGCACCGATGTGAAGGCCGACCTGCCCGCGCACGACGCGGCCGGGCTGGGAGCGGGGGCCGCGGTGAGCGTGGCGCTGCCCGAGCGGCCGGTGCTGGTCGCCGAACGTGGCCGCTGACGGCCGTACGAACAACCGATCCCCCCACAGGAAAGAGACCGTCGTGACCCGACTCCCGCTCCAGGCCGTCCTGTTCGACATGGACGGCACGCTCGTCGACACCGAGCGGCTGTGGTGGGAGGCGGTGGAAGAGGTGGCCGGCCGGACCCTGACCGAGGCGGACCAGCCGGAGGTGCTCGGCCGCGCGGTCGAGGACACCGCCGCCTGGCTGTCCGCGGCCACGGGCACCCCGGCCGCCGAGCTGGCAGACGCGCTCCACCGGGAGTTCGCGGACCGCGTCCGCACCGGCATCGTGCCCCGCCCCGGCGCGCTCGACCTGCTGGGTGCGCTGGCCCGCGAGGGAGTGCCCACGGCCCTGGTGACCGCGTCCCCCAGGGCGGTCGCCGACACGGTGCTCGAAGCGCTCGGCGCCGAGCGTTTCGCCGTCTCCGTGACCGCCGACGACACACCCCGCACCAAGCCGGCCCCCGATCCCTACCTCGCCGCCTGCCGGGCCCTGGGCGTCGACCCCGCCGCCTGCGTGGCCGTCGAGGACACGGAGACCGGGGTCGCCTCCGCCGAGGCCGCCGGGTGCGCGGTGCTCGCCGTGCCCTCCCTCGCGCCGATCGAGGCCGCGCCGGGCCGGACCGTCCTGGCCGGCCTGGAGGGGGTCACCGTCGGCCGGATCCGCTCCCTGCTGCCGTACCGGCTCCGCGTCATGACCTGGAACCTCTGGTACGGCGGCACCGAGGTCCACGACCACCGGGCCAAACAGCTCAAGGTCATCGCCGAGACCGAGGTGGACGTGGTCGGTCTCCAGGAGACGTACGGCACCGCCGCGCAGGAGCTCGCCGAGGCCCTCGGCTGGTACCACCACCGGGCCGGGGTGAACCTCGGCATCATCAGCCGCCACCCGATCACGGACACCTTCGGGGACCCGGAGGTCGGCTTCTACGGCGCGGCGGGTGTCCGGGTCCGCGTCGCCGAGGGCGCCGAGGCGGACGTGTGGACGGTCCACCTGGACTACGAGTCGTACGGGCCCTACGTGCCGTCGGCCGCCCACGAGGGGGTGCGGCTCGCCCAGATGAGGGACGCGCTGGACAGGATCGACGAGAGCGTGCCCGTCGCCCTCGTCGGTGACTTCAACACTCCCTCTCACCTGGACTGGCCGGACATCGAGTGGCCGGTCACGAAGGCGGCCGAGGAAGCGGGCTTCGTCGACTCCTACCGCCAAGCCCACCCCGACCCCGTGGCGGAGCCCGGTCACACCTGGTCGCCGGTCCAGGCCGCGCCGGAGCCGCACGACCGGATCGACTTCGTTCTGCACCGGGGGCTGCGGGTGATCGACTCCCGGACGTACGTCAGCGGCACCCCCCGGACCTGGCCGGATGTCGAGGACAACGACTGGCCGTCCGACCATGCGGCGGTGATCACCACATTTTCGCTGGGCAGCGGGGCCGGGACTGTCTAGCATCGGTGTCATGACCTGGCGACATTGATCCACCAGCCGTGCCTCCCGAGGGCCGCCTCGGACGCCGTACCCACGACGTCCGAACCGCCCTTCCGGGAAGGCCTCATGACACTGTCACCCACCCGTGTGTCCACGACCGGCATCCGCCGGCTGACGACCACGCTGTACGGCTACGCGTTCCTCGACGACTTCGTCCTGCTCTACCCGGTGTACGCGCTGCTCTTCGCCGACACCGGGATGTCGCTCTGGCAGATCTCCTCCCTGTTCGCCCTGTGGTCGATCACCGCGGTCGTGCTGGAGGTCCCCTCCGGCGCCCTGGCCGACGCGGTCTCCCGGCGGCTGCTGCTGTGGATCGGCCCGTTGTTCAACGCGGTCGGCTTCGCCCTCTGGGTGATCGTCCCCGCGTACTGGGCCTTCGCGCTCGGGTTCGTCCTGTGGGGCGTCGGCGGAGCACTCTGCTCCGGTTCCTTCGAGGCGCTGGCCTACGACGAGTTGGACCGGCTCGGCGCCGCCGACCGGTACGCGCGCGTGATGGGACGGGTACGCGCGGCGCGGCTGGTGGCCACCATGGCGGCGATCGGTCTCGCCGGGCCGGTGTTCGCGCTGGGCGGCTACCCCATGGTGGGCGCGGGCAGTGTCCTGGCCTGTCTGCTGGCCGCCGCGGTGGCGACCCGGCTGCCGGAGCACCGCACGCGGCCCGAGACCCGGGGCGACGGCTGGTGGACGACCCTGCGGACCGGGCTCGCCGTGGTCCGACAGGACCGTTCCGTACGTGGCGCCCTGCTGCTGGTCCCGGCCGTCGCCGCGGTGTGGGGCGCGCTCGACGAGTACACGCCCCTGCTGGCCCGCGACACCGGTGTGGCGGAGACGACGGTGCCCTACCTGATCCTGCTCGTGTGGACGCTCGTCACGGCGGCGAGCCTGCTGACCGGACCGGCCGAACGCCTGGGCACCACCGGGACGGCGTGGCTGCTGGCGGGCTCCGCGCTCGCCCTGGCCGTCGGCGCCGCGTCCGGGACCCCGGCCGGTATCGCGCTGGTCGGCCTCGCCTTCGGCGGGTTCCAGCTGGCCGAGGTGCTCGCCGACGTCCGCCTCCAGCACCGTATCGACGAGTCCCGCCGGGCCACCCTCACCTCCGTCGCGAGCCTGGGCACGGAGCTGGTCACGGTCGCCACGTTCGGCGCGTACGCGCTGCTGGGCACGACCGCGGCCCACAGCACGGTCTTCGCGGTGCTGGCGGTGCCGTACCTGGTGACGGCGCTGGTGCTGGCCAGAGATCGGCCTGCCACGGCACGCCCGTGAAGGCTCCCGTCCCCACGGTCGACATCCCGGCCACGCCGGCAGGCGCGCAACGAATCGCCGCCCTGCCCCGCACGGACGCAACAAACCGCTCACCGGCACGCAACGGCTCCTTCTTGTCCGCCCTGGTCAGCCCGCCGTACCGTCTACGTGGCCCCCACATCCACCCTTTCGCCCCGGTGAGGACACGCATGCGTACCGCCCTGCTCCAGAGCTCCGGTCGCCCCGGCTCGGTCGTCGAGAACCTCAAGGTCCTCGACGAGGCCGCGGGCCGTGCCGCCGCCGCGGGCGCCGGGCTGCTGGCCGCACCGGAGATGTTCCTGACCGGGTACGCGATCGGCGACGACATCGCCCGGCTCGCGGAGCCGGCCGACGGGGACAGCGCGGACGCGGTCGCGGAGATCGCGTCGAGGCACTCTCTCGCCATCGCGTACGGCTATCCGGAGCGCCTCGGGGACGCGGTCTTCAACTCCGCCCAGCTGATCTCGGCAACTGGCGGCCGTCGGGCCAACTACCGCAAGACCCACCTCTTCGGCTGCTTCGAGCGCGACCACTTCACACCGGGCGAGCAGCCGGTCGTCCAGGCCGAACTCGACGGACTGACCGTCGGCCTCATGATCTGTTACGACGTCGAGTTCCCGGAGAACGTCCGCGCCCATGCCCTCGCCGGCACCGACCTCCTGGTCGTGCCGACCGCGCAGATGCACCCCTTCCAGTTCGTCGCCGAGTCGATGATCCCGGTGCGCGCCTTCGAGAACCAGATGTACGTCGCGTACGTCAACAGGGTCGGCCAGGAAGGGGAGTTCGAGTTCGTCGGGCTCTCCACCCTCGCCGGTCCCGACGGGGTCGCCCGCACCCGCGCCGGACGGGGCGAGGAGCTGGTGTTCGCGGACGCCGACCCCGTCTCCCTCGCCGCCTCCCGCGAGGCGAACCCGTATCTGCACGACCGCCGTCCCGGGCTCTACGGGTCCCTGGTCTGAGCTTCCCTCTTTCTTTCGCAGTCGCTTCTTTCGCAGTCGCTAGGAGTCCGTACCCCATGACGTCCACGGTGCCCAACGCCGTCCAGCACGCCGACGAGCAGCAGCCGCCGATCACCATGTTCGGCCCGGACTTCCCGTACGCGTACGACGACTTCCTAGCCCACCCGGCGGGTCTCGGCCAGATACCGGCGACCGAGCACGGCACCGAGGTCGCGGTGATCGGCGGCGGGCTGTCCGGCGTCGTGGCCGCGTACGAGCTGATGAAGATGGGCCTCAAGCCGGTCGTGTACGAGGCCGACCAGATCGGCGGACGGCTGCGGACCGTGGGCTTCGACGGCCCGGGCACCGACGGCCTCACCGCCGAGATGGGCGCGATGCGTTTCCCGCCGTCCTCCACGGCGCTCCAGCACTACATCGACCTGGTGGACCTGAAGACGCGGCCCTTCCCCAACCCCCTTGCGGAGGCGACCCCTTCGACGGTCGTCGACCTCAAGGGCGAGTCGCACTACGCCGAGACGATCGACGACCTGCCCCAGGTCTACCGTGATGTCGCCGCGGCCTGGAACAAGTGCCTCGAAGAGGGCGCCGACTTCTCCGACATGAACCAGGCCATGCGGGAGCGGGACGTGCCGCGCATCCGCGAGATCTGGGCGAGGCTCGTCGAGAAGCTCGACAACCAGACCTTCTACGGTTTCCTCTGCGACTCCGAGGCCTTCAGGTCCTTCCGGCACCGCGAGATCTTCGGCCAGGTCGGCTTCGGCACCGGCGGCTGGGACACCGACTTCCCCAACTCCATCCTGGAGATCCTGCGGGTCGTCTACACCGAGGCCGACGACCACCACCGCGGCATCGTCGGCGGCTCCCAGCAACTGCCGCTCAGGCTCTGGGAGCGCGCACCCGAGAAGATCGTTCACTGGCCCTACGGCACCTCGCTGGCCCAGCTCCACCCGAACGGTGAGCCCCGCCCCGCCGTGACCCGGCTGCACCGCACCGCCGGCAACCGGATCACGGTGACCGACGCCGACGGCGACATCCGCACCTACCGGGCGGCGATCTTCACCGCCCAGTCCTGGATGCTGCTGTCGAAGATCGCCTGCGACGACTCGCTCTTCCCGATCGACCACTGGACGGCGATCGAGCGCACCCACTACATGGAGAGCTCGAAGCTGTTCGTTCCGGTCGACCGGCCGTTCTGGCTGGACAAGGCCGTCGACGACAGGGGAAACCCGACCGGGCGGGACGTCATGTCGATGACCCTCACCGACCGTATGACGCGCGGGACTTACCTCCTCGACGACGGTCCCGACAAGCCGGCCGTCATCTGCCTCTCGTACACCTGGTGCGACGACAGCCTGAAGTGGCTGCCGCTGTCCGCGAACGAGCGGATGGAGGTCATGCTGAAGTCGCTCGGCGAGATCTACCCGAAGGTCGACATCAGGAAGCACATCATCGGCAACCCGGTGACGGTGTCGTGGGAGAACGAGCCCTACTTCATGGGCGCGTTCAAGGCCAACCTGCCCGGCCACTACCGCTACCAGCGGCGCCTGTTCACGCACTTCATGCAGGACCGGCTGCCCGAGGACAAGCGGGGCATCTTCCTCGCGGGCGACGACATCTCCTGGACGGCCGGCTGGGCCGAGGGCGCGATCCAGACCGCGCTGAATGCGGTGTGGGGGGTCATGCACCACCTCGGCGGGGCGACCGACGCGACGAACCCGGGTCCGGGGGATGTCTACGACGAGATCGCGCCGGTGGAACTGCCGGAGGACTGAACCGGTCGACGGCGCAGGCCCGAGGAGACCGCCGTCCCGAGGGCCAGCACGCAGAGCGCGAGGCCGCCGTACACGACCGGGTTCACCCAGCCCGGCACGAGTTCGGTTCCCTCCCCCTTCCAGGTGACGCACTGCACGCTGACCGGCAGGGCCGGCCGCGTGACCACGTGGTCGCCGCGCGCACCGGCGGCCGCGCACATCTGGTCCGGGTCCAGGATGTAGAAGCCGCGCATCACGCCCTCCGCGTACGCGCCGAAGGCTGCCGCGCCGCCGAGCACCGCCACCAGGGCGCACGACGCGGCATCGGGCAGACGCAGCCCGCTGCCGGGCTCCCGGTCGTAGGCCCGCTTGGCCAGTGCCAGGGCGGCGCCCGCGACCACGAACGGCGTCACTAGCGGTGCGAGGGTCAGGGCAAGCAAGAGGAAAACCGCCACGTGTGTCCAGACAGGCTCGGAGGACGTTCGGTTCCTCGGCTGTCGGCGCGGGCGGGCCGGATCAGTCCGGAAGCGGTGTGAGCAGCATCCGTCCCGCGAACCCCACCGCCGTGTCCAGCCGCTCCGTGAACTCCCCGGCGACATCGGGCAGTCCGCGCAGCGCCCACAGTGCGCGAGCCGCCGTCCAGGTGGCGTCCCGGGCCCGCTCCAGACTCCACGCGCCGAGCAGATGGGTCAGCGGGTCGGCAATCTGGAGGAGATCGGGGCCCGGCATCAGATCTTCGCGGATGCGCTCCTCCAGCGAGACGAGGAGATCGCCCACGCGGTCGAACTCGTCCTCCACGTCGACGGGTTCGCAGCCGAGCGTACGACAGGTGTCCACGACGGCCAGTGCGAGATCGTGCCCGATGTGCGCGTTGATGCCCGCGAGCGCGAACTGCAGCGGGCGTACGCCGGGATGGCGGCGGTACTGGAACAGGGGCCGCCAGCACGCGGGCGGCCGGCGCTCGTCGGTCACCGCCTCGACCGCCCGCAGGTACCGCTCGGCGAACCGCACGTCCAGCGTGATCGCGGCGCGCGGGTCCGTGAACCGGCCCGCGTCGATGCCCCGGTCGACGGCCTCCGTGACGGCGAGGTAGACACGGTTGAAGACCGCGATCCCGTCCCGTTCCGGAAGCGACTCGTCCAGGGCGCGCATCCGTGAGACGACGGCGTCGACGGGGGTGACGAACTGTTCCAACTGGGGCATGGAGGCAGGGTCCCAGGCCTAGGCTGGCCGAAGTGTCGGCGGGCCCGGTGCTTCCCCAGAACGGGGGAACGCTGCCGCCGAAGGGGGAGGGGATCAGCAGGTGCCAGGCCAACGCGCCCATCGCCTGGCCGAACGCAGGGCCGAGCGCAGACGTGCCGCCCGGCGCAGCGGCATGGTCGCGGCGGCCTCCGTCGTGGTCGCCGTGGGCACCGCGACCGGGATGATGTCCGCGCTCGACGACGGGCGGGGCTCCGACGAGGCCCGCCCCGAGGTGACGGACTCCCCGACCCTGGATCTCCGGCCTCCGGCACCCTCGCCGTCCCCCTCGGTCACCGAGTCGGCCTCTCCGTCCGCCTCGCCGAAGAAGAAGCCGGCGAGCCCGACGCCCTCGCCGACGAAGACCGAGAAGAAGCAGGAGACCTCGGCCGTCTCCACCCGTCTCTACCGTCACCCCGACTCCCAGGTACTCGACTGGGTCCGCGACAACCCCGGCGACGCACGCCAGGACGTCATACGGTCCCGGATCGCCGACCGGCCGGCGGCCGTGTGGTTCGCCGACTACACGCCGGCCACCATCACGGCACGCGTGCGTGCGGTCACCTCCGGGGGCGCGGCGCAGGGCCGGGTGCCGGTGGTCGTGGCGTACGGGATCCCGGACCGCGACTGCGGAGGGGCCTCCGAGGGCGGGGCGCCGGACCTCGACGCCTACGACGCCTGGATCGACAGGTTCGCCGCCGGGCTCGGCTCCGGCGAGGTCGTCGTGATCCTGGAGCCCGACTCGATAGCCCAGGTCGACTGTCTTTCGGCCGGCCAACGCGCCGACCGTTTCGCCTCGTTGGCCCGTGCCGGGCGGACCTTCAAGGCCGCGAACCCGAAGGCCCGGGTCTACTTCGACGCCGGCCACTCCGGCTGGCACCCGGCGGCCAAACAGGCCGATCTGCTACGACAGGCGGGCGCCGGCTCGGCCGCCTCCTCCGACGGAGTCTTCAGCAACGTCTCCAACTTCCACCGCACCGCCGACGAGATCGCCTACGACCGACGGGTCCTCGACGCCCTCGGCGGCCCGGCGAGCCTCGGCGCCGTCATCGACACCAGCCGCAACGGCAACGGCGCCCCGCCCGACGGTGAGTGGTGCGACCCCGACGGCCGCAAGCTCGGCCGGGCCCCGAGCCTGAACACCGGCGAGGCACGCATCGACGGCTATCTGTGGGTGAAGCTGCCGGGGGAGTCGGACGGCTGCAAGGGCTCGCCCGGCACGTTCACACCGTCGTACGCCTACGACTTGGCGCGCTGAGCGACCGGGTTCACGGCCGCCGGTCGGGCACTGCTGCGGTCGGCCGGCCGACCTTCGGACGGTCGCGGTCGCCGGCGCGCAGCACGCCGGCGAAGGCCACGAGCCCGCCCGCCAGCACGGTCACCAGGACGAACGACACCAGCAGGCTGGTCGCCTGGGCGATGGTGCCGATCGCGCTGGGGGCGATCAGGCCGGAGGTGTACGTGATGGTCGCGACACCCGCGATGGCCAGACTGGGGTTGGCCCCGCTGCGGCCCGCGGCGGCGAAGCACAGCGGTACGACCACCGCGATCCCCAGCCCCATCAGCGCGAACCCGGCCATCGCCACCGCCGGATCGTTCGCCACGACGATGAGCAGCCCGCCGAGCACGGCGAGGACACCGCTGGTCCGGACCGTGCGCACGGATCCGTACCGGTCCACGATCCGGTCGCCGGCGAGCCGGGCGATCGCCATGGTGAACGTGAAGCCCGTCGTGCAGGCGGCCGCGAGCCCCGCCGAGGTCTCCAACTGGTCCCGCAGATACACCGCCGACCAGTCCAGGCTGGCGCCCTCCGCGAACACCGCGCAGAAGCCGACGGCACCGATGAGCAGGGCCGACTTCGGGGGCAGCGCGAACCGCGGCGGCGGCTCCTCGTCCTCGGTGGGCTGGAGGTCCAGCACCCAACGGCAGGCCAGCAGGCCGAGGAAGGTGAGCACGGCGGCAGCCAGCGCGTGGTGCAGACGCGCGTCCGAGCCCAGATGGGCGGCGAGTGTGCCGGCCGCCGAGCCGACCAGGGCGCCCGCGCTCCACATGCCGTGCAGGCCGGACATGATCGACCGGTTGAGCCGGTTCTCGATCTCGACACCGAGCGCGTTCATCGCCACGTCCGCCATGCCGGCGGTGGCGCCGTAGACGAAGAGGGACAGGCACAGGGTCAGCAGATTCGGGGACAGGGCCGGCAGCACCAGGGCCAGTGTCCACAGGGAGATGAGGCCGCGCAGGGCGTTGCGCGCACCGAAGCGGTGGCTGATACTCCCCGCCAGCGGCATGGCCACGGACGCGCCGAGCGCGGGGAACGCGAGAGCGAGGCCCAGCTGGCCCGCGCTCACCGAGGCGTGGTCCTGGATCCACGGCACACGGGTGGCGAACGAACCGGTGACGGCGCCGTGCACGGCGAAGACCGCGGCCACGGCGTACCGGGCGCGCTTCACCTGGCCCTGGTCGTACTGCACTTCGCTCATTCTCCCGCCCCTTCGCGGTCTCCGGTCCCCACCGGCGACGTAAACTATCAGGGTCCCTGCCTGATAGATAGTCGATTGAAGGCCGCCCTCACGCCGACCTGAGGGCCCAGCCGATCTGGAAGGATCCCGGCATGCCCGCATCCCCCAGCACCGCCCGGGCCATCAACGACCGGCTCGCCCTGCGACTGCTCCAGCAGGAAGGCCCGTTGACGGCAGGACAGCTGAAGCAGCTGACCGGTCTGTCCCGCCCCACCGTCGCCGACCTGGTGGAACGCCTCATCGCCGCCGATCTGATCGAGGTGGTCGGGGAGTCGGGCGAGCAGCGCCGCGGGCCGAACGCGAAGCTTTACGGCATCGTCGCGGACCTCGCGTATCTGGCGGCGCTCGACGTCCGCACGGAAGGTGTCTCCGTCCTCGTCTCCGACCTGCTGGGGCGGGTGCTGGCCGAGGCGTCCGTGCCGATCGGCGACGACACGGGGACGGGGCCGGCGGTCGAGCAGGCGGTGACGCTGGTCGAGCGCACGGCCAAGGAGGCGGGCGTGGACCGGCTCCACACCCTGGGTATCGGCGCGCCCGGCCTGATCGATCCGGTCACCAGCGAACTGCGCGACTCCACCGGCCTGCCCGAATGGCACCGCCGCCTGGTCGCCGCCCTCCAGGAACGCCTCCCGGAGGCGCGTGTCCACGTCGAGAACGAGACCAACCTCGCGGCGCTGGCGGAACAGCGGGAGGGGGCGGCGCGGGACCGGGACACGTTCGTGCTGCTGTGGCTGGGGCACGGGACGGGGGCGGCGGTGGTGCTGGACGGTTCCTTGCGAAGGGGCGCCTCCGGGGGGACGGGGGAGATCG
>NZ_JXTE01000319.1 GCF_000972385.1 Streptomyces sp. WM6386 | reverse complement strand
CTCCTACTCCGCCATGGAGTTCTTCGCGGGGTCGCCCGACTTCCGCGAGGGCGTGGCGAGTTTCGTGGAGAAACGGGAGCCGAAGTTCGAGGCACTGCCTTCGGACTTCGACCCGGACGAGACCACCCGCGACGCGTTCCTGCCGTACTGACCGAGGAGCATGAGGATGACAGGGCAGCCGTTCCCCGTCGAGGCCGGGCACATCATGATGTTCGCCCGTGCCATCGGCGACGAGAACCCCGCGTACCAGGGCGGGACCGCGCTCGTACCGCCCACCTTCACGATGGCGAGCGTCCACTACGACCCGGAGTACCCCCTGCGGCCCAAGCCGGACGAGGAGTGGATCGGGTCCGGCCGCGGCCCCGGAGTACTGGCCGAGGGCGGCGGCGGACTCCACGCCGAACAGCACTTCGAATACCACCGCCCGGGGCGCGCGGGCGAACCCCTGTACGCGCACACCGTCCCCGGACGCAGCTGGGAGAAGCAGGGCCGCACCGGCCGGCTCCTCTTCAGCGAGCGCATCACCGAGTACCGGGACGCCGTCGGCGAACCGGTCGTCAGCGCCAGGACCGTCGCCGTGGTGCCCGAGGGGCCCGCCACCAGGAAGGAGGACGCCCGATGAGCCTGAGCACGGACGACATCAAGGTCGGCGAGACCCGGAAGAGCGTCCTCGTCGACGATCTGAAGCGCACCCGGATCGTGCAGTACGCC
>NZ_JXTE01000318.1 GCF_000972385.1 Streptomyces sp. WM6386 | reverse complement strand
ATCGTGGGGCCTCCCACAGCGATAAGAAGGTGAATGAGTTATATAAATAATACATCTGGCACTCGTTCTGGTCCCGTACGATTGCTTCAACTATCCAATTCATGTAACTATATCGATCGGCCGACAGGTCGAGACCGGAGGGCGTGCGGATGACCGTCGCGGCGAGGACCCTCACCGACCAGGAACAGCGCGAACGCCGCGAATGGTTCCGGGCCCGATGGGAGCGCGGGGTCGCGTTCAACCGCCGTTGCCGCATACGTGTGACGCGCTGGGACCCGGAGGGCGTCGAGATCACGCTTCCCTACGCCGAAGCTCTCTCCGCCCACGAAGGCGTCTTCCACGGCGGAGTGATCTCCGCGCTCATCGACACCGCGGGCGCGGGAGCCGTGATCGCCGGGCACGACTTCCAGCAGGGGAGCCGGCTCAGCACCGTGTCGATGTCGGTGCAGTACCTGGCACCCGCCCGCGGCCAGGAGGCCATCGCCTACGCACGGTGCGTCCGGCGGGGCCGCCGGCTGCACTTCGCCGACGTCGACGTGATGACCGACGGACGCATCTGCGCCCGGGGACAGGTGGTCGTCACCATCTCCGGCGAGCGGCCGGGAGTCGGTGAACCCATCGAACCATTGACCGAGCCGTTTGCCGAGGAGTGACGTGATGCCCGAGGAACCCGCCCAGGACCTGGTGCTGTACGAGGTCGACGAGGACGGCGT
>NZ_JXTE01000317.1 GCF_000972385.1 Streptomyces sp. WM6386 | reverse complement strand
GCTTCATACGGCGGATGACCATCAGGCGGGCGACGTCGGATTCGGTGTAGAGGCGAAAGCCGCCCTGCGAGCGCGCGGAGGGGATGACAAGGCCGCTGTCCTCGTAGTGCCGGATGGTGCGCAGCGACAGCTCGGTCCGTGCGGCGACCTCGCCGATCTGCATGTGCTCGCTGCTCACGCGGGGATCTTCCTCGTCTCTCACTGCGGCCGCGGGTGGCCCGCGCCGATCTCTACTCTAACGTTAGGGTAGAGTTGCCGTGGCGTTGGGTCGGCTGTCTGCCGTGTCCGTTCCCACGGTGTTGGGATGCCGTCCCGTGACCGTCAGCCGTGTCGGGGCCGACGACGCCCCCGGCGAAGGCCGTAGTCCGCAGGAGAGGGCGTGCGCATGTCCGTGATGCCCGGCGTCGCCGCTGCCTGCCCGCCGTGACCCTTCGCTCCCAGGCAGCACCCGGTGCCCTCGCGGGTCGCTCGGCTGCCGCCCCCTGACTTCGGTCCGCGCGCTCGCGGACCATGGAGAACCAGCCCGGTGCTCCACGCCTTCCTGCGCGCCCGCTGTGATGCCGGGTGTGCCCGAGCACGACAGGTTCCTCTCGTCTTGTCTTCCTCCGTACTGTCCCCGGCCGCATGGTTGCGCGGCTCCCGACGCCCGAGTTGGCTGTCCGACCCGAAGGTGCTGCGCACCGAGGTGCTTGCCGGTCTCGTGGTCGCCCTGGCGC
>NZ_JXTE01000316.1 GCF_000972385.1 Streptomyces sp. WM6386 | reverse complement strand
GGGCTACACCACTGTCACCTCGGGCAACGACGCGTACACCACCCAGTGCAACGACTCCGGCCTCGTGATGCGCGCCTGCGGCACCAACGGCCGGGGCGGCAGTATCGAATGCACCGGCTGGTTCTGACCGACGGTGCTTCACCGTACTGCCGGGTGATCACGGCGTCCCTGCCCTGGTCATCCGGCGTACCGGCTCCCGTCACGCGCCGGCTCGCTTCCGCCCGTGCCGTCCGCGAGAGCTACATCGGGCCCTGGCTGCCCGAGCTGTTGCTGAGCGCATCGGACGTCGCCGAGGGCGCCGAGCCGGCCGACGCCGTCTCGACCGCGCTGCTGGTGGTGCTGGAGACGCCGGCGCCGGTGGAGCGGGCGGTGTTCGTGCGGAGATCGAGGAGTTCCTCGGGTGGCCCGAGGCGACCGTGCGGCAGATAGTCCACCGGCGGGGTGGTGGACGATGCTCTGCTCGATCAGCCAGTCCGGCACCGGCGGGCGGGCCTCGATACTGCGCCGGTGCTCGGCCTCACGGCGTTCCTCATCGACGATCCACCGCCGAGTACGGGCCAGATCCCGCTCCTGGATCCCAGGAAACGGAGCAGGACCAGCTTCGACGACTTGAATCGTGCACCAGTTTGATTACAGGCGATGGCCTGACCCCCGCAGCCCGGCAGCCCGCAGCCCGGCAGCCCAGGAGACACCGTGGACCGCATGAGCCTCGACGA
>NZ_JXTE01000315.1 GCF_000972385.1 Streptomyces sp. WM6386 | reverse complement strand
GTGCGGAAGGCCTCCTCGATGAAGCCGTTGCCGAGCTTGTCCTGGAAGGGCGAGCTGCGCCGGGCGCCGCTGCTGCCGTCCTGGAATGCCTCGTTGACCACGTCCCAGGAGTGGATCTTGCCCTTGTAGTGGGTCATGACCTGGGTGATGTGGTTGTTCATCGCCGTCCTGAGGTCGGCGGCGGCGAGGCCGGAGACCCAGCCGGGCAGCTGGGAGTGCCACACCAGCGTGTGGCCGCGGATCTTCATTCCCTTGCTCTGTGCGTGGCTGACGATCTGGTCGGCGGACGTGTAGGTGAACGAGTTGCGGGTGCTCTCGACCGCGTCCCATTTCATCTCGTTCTCGGGCGTGACCGAGTTGAATTCGGTGTCGAGCGTGCCGGCGTACGCGGATTCGCCCAGGTGGTTCGCGGCGACCGCGGCCCCGAAGTAGCGGCCCTTCTCGGCCGCGGCCGTACCGAGGGTGCTCGCGGCGTCGGGGGTTCCCGACAGGGCGGTGACGCCTGCTGCCGCGAGCAGGCTCGCCATGCCGAGAACCAGTGCCTTGCGGGGCAGGGGGATGGATCTGCGGGTAACCATCTCACTCCGTCCGTTCGAAAGTTTCGGTCTGATTCCGGAATTGCGCCGAGACCATACGAGCGGCGCACCACACCGTCAACAGGCCGCGCATCAACTCTCGCCAGTTGACCGAAGACGCCCCAGTTCCCACTCAATATTCG
>NZ_JXTE01000314.1 GCF_000972385.1 Streptomyces sp. WM6386 | reverse complement strand
CCCCAGGAACCCGCCATGTTCCACCGCCCGCTGCGGGACAACATCGCCTTCGCCCGGCCCGGAGCGACGGACGAGGAGATCCTCGCGGCAGCCGAAGCGGCACACGTCACGGAGTTCGCCGAGCAGCTCCCCGACGGCTTCAGGACGCTGGTCGGCGAGCGCGGCGTGAAGCTCTCGGGCGGCCAGCGCCAGCGCGTCGCCCTGGCCCGCGCCATCCTGCGGGACGCACCGGTGCTGCTGCTCGACGAGGCGACCAGCGCCCTGGACTCGGAAAGCGAGATCCTCGTCCAGGACGCGTTGTGGCGGCTGATGAAGGGGCGCACGGCGCTCGTGGTCGCGCACCGGCTGAGCACCGTCGCGGGCATGGACCGGCTCGTCGTACTCGACCGCGGGAGCGTCGTCGAACAGGGCTCCCACGAAGAGCTGCTCACGGCACAGGGCGCCTACGCCAGGCTCTGGCAACACCAGTCGGGCGGCTTCCTCGGCGAGAGCGACCAGCGGAACTCCACCTGTCCGGACCGGGCGACCGCCTCCACGCCGCACGATGGCCCTACACTGCCGTCGCCCGCAGAGACCAAGACCGCATGATGTCTGGCGGTCCCTCTCAACCGTAGGCCGTTGCTCTTTCGGTATCAGGCGTCGGTGCTGTTGCCTGCCGGGTAGCCGATCTCAGCCATGTCTTTTGCCAGGGCATCCATCGCCACTTCGGGGTTCAGGGC
>NZ_JXTE01000313.1 GCF_000972385.1 Streptomyces sp. WM6386 | reverse complement strand
CCTACGGCCTCGCGCACGAAGGCTCCGACGTGGACCGCCTCGGTATGTTCGCCGCACCCACCGAGTCCCTGCACGGTCTCCATGGGCCGAAGGAGTCCCACGTCAGCACGGCCCCGGACCGCACCCTGCACGAGGCCGCGAAGTGGTGCCGGCTCGCTCTGGGCGGCAACCCGACCGCCATGGAACTCGTCTGGCTCCCACCGGAGTTGTACGAGGTGCGCACCCCTCTCGGCGACGAACTGATCGGCCTGCGCACGTCGTTCCTGAGTGCCAAGCGGGTCCGGGACGCCTATCTCGGCTACGCCACCCAGCAGTTCCGCCGTCTCGAGAGCCGGGCCGACCGCGCCTCCTCCGCCGAGACCCGCGGACGCACGTCCAAGCACGCCCGGCATCTCAAGCGACTGTGCCACCAGGGCCTGGAGCTGTACGCCACCGGCCACCTCACGATCCGCGTCGAAAACCCCGAGGAATACCGGGAGTTCGGCGAACGGGTCGCCGCCGACGCCTCAGTGGCGCGTCCCCTGCTCGCGTACTACGAGACGGCGTTCGACGAGACCCGCACGGTATTGCCGGACCACCCCGACGAGGCGGCGGTGGAGGCTTGGCTGCACCGGGTCCGCGACCGCTTCTACGCCCGGCTCAGCTCGACGGGGTAGAGGTTGGGGGGCGCGACGGTGGCGTCGCGCTCGTCCGCGAGGGCGGGGCGACGGCCAGGGCGCCGCCC
>NZ_JXTE01000312.1 GCF_000972385.1 Streptomyces sp. WM6386 | reverse complement strand
CCTGCTGTTCGACCCCACGCGGGGCACCGGACTGCTCATCAACAACTACGCCACCGTCAACGCGGCCGCCCCGCCCGGAGAACCCGTCCCGGGGACGCACTTCGACGGGCGTCTCCACGGGGTCGTCGTCGCCGACTCGGCGGACCGGACGGCGGCACTGGACGACGAGATCGGCCGCAGGCTGGCCGCCGTCGCGGAGAGCACCAGGGGAGAGGGACGAGGATGAGCGTTGAGTTCCAGGTGCAGGGCGTGCCGGTGTCCGAGCTGGCCCGGCGATACGACACCCCGTTGTTCGTCTACGACGGGACCGTGCTGCGGGACCGGTTCCACGGGCTGCGCGACCGCCTGCACCCGGCCATGGAGATCTTCTACTCGCTCAAGGCCAACCCTAACATCTCGGTCTGCGCGCTGCTGCACTCGTTCGGCGCCCGGGCCGAGGTCTCGTCACTGGTGGAACTGACGACCGCACGCCGGGCCGGTGTGCCACCGGAACAGGTGATCTTCCTCGGCCCGGGCAAGAGCCGGCAGGAGCTGGCCGCCTGCCTGGACACCGGGATCCACGCCATCGTCTGCGAGTCCCTTCCCGAGGTGGCTCTGGTGGACGAGCTGGCCCGGGACCGGGGCGTGCGGGGGCCGGTCGCGCTGCGCGTCAACCCGCGCTTCGCGGTCAAGCGCTCCGGGCTGGCGATGGGCGGCAAACCGCGCCAGTTCGGCATCGACGAGGAGG
>NZ_JXTE01000311.1 GCF_000972385.1 Streptomyces sp. WM6386 | reverse complement strand
GGCGGAGGCCCCCGCCCGCCCCACCGACCTGGTGTTGCGCGGCGGCGACGTCTCTGACGTGACCGCCGCCATCGCCACACTCCTGGACGGGGCTGTTGTCACCATCCATGCACCGGACGGCCGCCTCCTCACGCCCCTCAGCCGGAACGAAGACACCTCTGCTGGGGGCGAAGCAGATTCCGCGGCCCTGGTGAAGGCCGCAGAGGACTCCCGCAGCGCGGCCCGGGCCGTGTACCGGGACCATCGCTGGATCTGCGCCGTACTCGCCGGCCAGGAAGTGCTGGGCAGCCTCGTCCTTCACCACCGCCCGCACCTTGAGGAATCCGACCGGCGTCTGTTCGAGCGCGCCAGCGTCGTCATCGCCCTGCTGCTGTTGCTCCGGCGCTCCGTGGCCGAGGCCGAGGCCGAGGCCGAGAACCGCGTCCGCGGTCTTCCACGCTGCCGCACGCAACTTCAACCCGCTGTGCGCGATGGCCGGGCGGATCACCGTGGCCGAGGCCGAACGAATCGTCGAGCCGGCGAACTGCCGCCGGACGCCGTCCACCTGCCGGGCGTGTACGTGGACCGGGTCGTCGCCGCTGCTCCTTCCGGTAAACGCATCGAGCGTCGAATGGTCCCCCCCACCAACCCTGAGGAAAACTGACCATGCCCCTTGACCGCCACCAGCTCGCCGCCCGCGCTGCCCGGGAACTGAGCCGCAGCCAGTACGTCAATCTGGGCATCGGTCTGCCCACACT
>NZ_JXTE01000310.1 GCF_000972385.1 Streptomyces sp. WM6386 | reverse complement strand
GTACCAGCAAGGCCTGCAGGATCTGCACCAGGAGACGGCAGAACGCCTCGGTCAACTGGCCACCGCAGACCTGCTGGCCGCCGCACAGACGGCCGGCCTGCCCTGCGATGCCGCGCAGGACCGCGCCGAGGTGATCCTGCTCCTGGCCCTTGCCGAGTGGGAAAGGACACCGGCCGCCATGGCCTTCATAGCGGTAGTTCGTCAAATCCGGCGGTGGTGTGGGTTGACGACGGGTCGAGTTGGTCGTAGGCCGGTGATAGGGGCCAACTGCCGTGCCGGGGGTGAAGATGACCGCTCGCCGTCCGTGTCCGCCTGCGCCGGGGCCGCTGAAGGACTACGCGGCCCAGTTCGACGACCTCTTCTTCAGCCTGGCCCAGCGGCGCGGGTTTCGTGAGTATCTGACCGGGCTGCTGGCGACGCGGGAGCGGAGCAAGACGATCACTTGCCTGGCAGGGGCGGAGCCGATGGCCGGTGCCGGGAAGCCGGGGGTGCAGCGGCTGCAGTTCTTCCTGTCGGAGTCACCCTGGGAGGCCGAGCAGATCAATGACCGGCGGCTTGAACTGCTGCGCGAGGAGCCGGCGACGGCTCCGCACGAGGGCGGGGTGATAGTGATCGACGACTCCGGGGACCGCAAGGACGGCACCGCGACCGCGCACGTGGGCCGGCAGTAGCTGGGCTGGTGCGGCAAGACCGACAACGGCATCGTCACGGTGACCACGGTGTGGAACGAAGGCCGCCTGTAC
>NZ_JXTE01000031.1 GCF_000972385.1 Streptomyces sp. WM6386 | reverse complement strand
CCACCAGCCCACCCCCGCCCGAGCCCTAAGGGGAACGTCACATACCGGCAAACACTTGTCCGGATTGTGAACAAGGCATGGCCAGTCCAGACCATCTCGCATAGAACAGCGTCATGTTCTGGGTCCTTCTCCTGCTGCTGGCCTGGGCCGCCGCCGGAACCGCGTGTACCCGGCTGTGCCTGGCCGCCGTACACGCCGCGGCCGACGATGTGGACGCGGGTCACGGACACGACCTCACGCTCTACGAGGCGGCGTTCCTGTCCGGCGGCCCACGCCGGGTCGCCGACCTCACCCTCGTCTCCATGGCCCGCCAGCGCCGGCTGCTGCTCGCGCACACGGGCTGGGCGACGGTCGTCGACCCGCGCGGCCAGGACGAGATCGAGCGCTCCGTCATAGGGGCGATCGGCCCGGAGGGGCAGTCCCGTATCGCCCCGGTCCGGGACGCCGCCGCCACCGCGGCCCCGGTACGCGGTCTCGCAGACCGTCTCGTCCGCGCCGGCCTCGCCGTGCCCGACGGGGCGCGCACGACAGTCGCGGCCGCGGTCCGCCAGGTGCAGATCGCCGTGGTCGTGGTCCTCGCACTGGGCGCGATCGCGCTGCTGACGCCCGCCCCGTCGGACGTACCGCGCCATCTGATCGCCCTCTGGTTCGCGCTCCCCCTCGCACTGACCCTGAGCTGCCTGGCCATCGCGCGCATCGAGGTGCACCCGTACTCTCGGTGGGCCTCCCCGGCAGGTCAGCGGCTGCTCGGTGCCCTGCCCCGGCGTGCCGGCAGCGGCGACGACCGTACGTACCTCACCACCGTCGCCGTACGAGGCGTCAGCGCGGTCGGCGAACCGGACCTGCGCGCGGCCTTCGCCGACCGCGAGCAGCACTGGCGCGCCGGGCACACCAGGGGCGCATAGGGGGCATTGGCGCCGACACCGGCCGGGTGGTGCTTGCCTTCGCCGACAACCGAACGAAACATCCCTTTTGTTGCTGCCGTGCACTGAAGGGATACGCCATGAGAGCCCCCGCCCTCTACTCGGCCGCCGGGACCTTGCTCCTGACCACTCTCGCCGCCGCCCCGGCCGGCAGCGCGTCGGGCGGATCTGCTGCTCCCGGCGCGGCCGAGGTGCGCGGCACCGCGACGGCCGCCGCGCGCGCCCAGACCGAGGGCATCACCTTCGGCAAGTGCGCCGAGGTGGAGGACCTGCCGGGCAACGTCCAGTGCGGCACGGTGTCCGTCCCGCTCGACTACACACGCCCCGACGGGAAGCAGATCAAGCTCACCGTCAGCCGCGTGCGGGCCACCCACAAGGATCCGCACAACAGCAAGCGCAAGGTGCCCCGGCAGGGCGCCCTGGTCTTCAACCCGGGCGGTCCGGGCGCCTCCGGCATGTACTTCCCGTTGATCGGCGTGGTGCCCGAGTGGAAGCGGCTCGCGGCCGCGTACGACCTCGTCGGCTACGCCCCGCGCGGGGTGGGCCGTTCGGCGCCCCTGTCCTGCCAGGACCCCCGGCACTTCTTCAAGGCGCCCACCCTGGCACCGACGTACCCCTCAAAGTCGTACAAGCAGGAGCGCATCGCGCAGGCGAAGGCGTACGCGCGCGGCTGCGCCGAGCGGGCGGGCGGTGCGCTGCGGCACTACACCTCGCTCAACAACGCCCGTGACCTCGACGTCCTGCGGGCCGCGCTGGGCGAGGAGAAGCTGACGTTCATGGGGGCGTCGTACGGCACCTACCTCGGGGCGCTGTACGCGACGCTGTTCCCCTCGCACGTACGGCGGATGGTGTTCGACTCGGCGGTGAACCCGGATCCGACGCAGGTCTGGTACCGCAACAACCTCGACCAGTCGGCCGCGTTCGAGGGCCGCTGGGCGGACTTCCGGGACTGGATCGCCAAGCACGACAAGGTGTACGGGCTCGGCGACACGGCGGAGCGGGTGCAGCGCAGCTACGACAAGGCGGCGGCGCAGCTGGCGGCGGAGCCGGCGGGCGGGAAGGTCGGGCCCGGGCAGTTGCAGGGGGCGTTCCTGACGGCCGGGTACTACGACGACTACTGGCCGCACCGGGCGGAGGCGCTGTCGGCGTATCTGAAGGGCGACCCGAAGCAGCTGATCCTTCAGGCGGGGCCGCATCCGGAGGCGGCGAAGGAGGCGGAGAACGGCAACGCGGTCTACACGGCCGTCGAGTGCAACGACGCGCCCTGGCCGACGGAGTGGAAGGTGTGGGACCGGGACAACACGCGACTGGCGCGGGTGGCGCCGTTCGAGACGTGGGACAACGTCTGGATGAACCTGCCCTGCGCGTACTGGTCGGCGCCGCGTCAGGAGCCGCTGGATGTGCGGACCGGTCCCGGTGAGCTGCCGCCGACGCTGATCCTGGCGGCCGAGCGGGACGCGGCGACGCCGTACGACGGCGCCCTGGAGATGCACCGGCGGCTGTGGGGCTCGGTCCTGGTGACCGAGCGGGACGCGGGCACGCACGGCATCGCGGGCGGCCCGAACCCGTGTGTCAACGGGCACGTGGACGCGTACCTGCTGGAGGGCAGCCTCCCGGTGCGGCGCGCGGCCTGCGCACCGCACCCGGAGCCCAAGCCGCGCGAGCACTCCCGGAAGAAGTCGGCCGCGCGGCCCGCGGCCTGATCAGGCGAGGCCCGCGACCAGCTCCGCGATGTCCTTGCGGCGGCCCGTGTAGAACGGGACCTCCTCGCGGACATGCATACGGGCCTCGGAGGCACGCAGATGGCGCATGAGGTCGACGATGCGGTACAGCTCGTCGGCCTCGAAGGCCAGCATCCACTCGTAGTCGCCGAGCGAGAACGAGGCGACCGTGTTGGCGCGGACGTCCGGGTAGCCGCGGGCCATCTTGCCGTGGTCGGCGAGCATGCGGCGGCGGTCCTCGTCGGGCAGCAGGTACCAGTCGTAGGACCGCACGAAGGGGTAGACGCTGACGTAGTTGCGCGGCGTCTCGTCGGCGAGGAACGCCGGGATGTGCGAGCGGTTGAACTCGGCGGGGCGGTGCAGCGCCATGTTCGACCAGACCGGCTCCAGGGCGCGGCCCAGCTTGGTTCGGCGGAAGAGGTTGTACGCCTCCTGCAGTTGGTCGCTGGTCTCCGCGTGCCACCAGATCATGAGGTCGGCGTCGGCGCGCAGCCCGGACACGTCGTAGGTGCCGCGGACGGTGACGTCCTTGGCGGCGAGCTGGTCGAACAGCTCCTGGACCTCGTCGGCGTAGCCCGCGCGGTCCTCGGGGAGCACGTCCTTCAGCTTGAAGACGGACCAGAGCGTGTAGCGGATGACCTCGTTGAGGTCCTTGGCCAGCTTGCCCTTGTTCGGGATCCGGCCGGCCTCGGGGGTGGGGGCTTCGTTGCTCATGGTCCTTATTCTCCTGCTCCGCCGTGCAGACTCTGCACCGGGTTGGCGGTGAGCTCCTGCACACCGCGGTCGTCCCCATGGATCTGGTCGACCGCCGCGTACGCGCTCGCGATGCACGCCGGGATGCCCACGCCGTCGTACTGCGCGCCGCACACGGCGAGGCCCGGGAGCTCGGCCACGTGTTCTCGGATGCGGGCCACGCGCGTGTGGTGGCCGACGGGGTACTGGGGCAGGCCGTCGGTCCAGCGGGTGACGCGGGTTTCGAGAGGCGTGGCGTCGAGGTCGGTGGCGGCCTTGAGGTCGTGCCGGGAGACGTCCACGAGCTCGGCGTCCTCGCGCTCCAGGATCGCCGTCTCGCCGTAGCGGCCGACGGAGGTGCGCAGGACGACGACGTCGGGGTTCTCGTCGGCGATCCAGCCCCACTTCTGGGAGGCGAACGTGGACGCCTTGATGGTGCGGCCGTCCACCGGCGGTACGAGGAAGCCGCTGCCCGCGGGGAGGGCGGTGTCGGCGCGGCGGTAGGCGAGGGTGATCAGGGCCATGGAGGCGTACTCCACGGTGGCCAGTTCGGCGGCGGCCTCGGGGGCTTCGGCGCGCAGGAGGTCCGCGGCGGCGGGAGCGGGGACGGCGACGACCACGGAGTCGGCGTGCAGGACCCGGTCACCGGCGACGACCCGCCAGCCTTCGGCTTCTTCGCGGCGCAGTCCGGTCACGGGCGTGTCGGTGAGGATCTCGCCCCCACGCGCGCGTACGGAGTCGGCGACGGCGAGCGGCAGGCTGCCCACGCCACCCTCGATGCCCATGAAGACGGGCCCGGTCTGCTGGTTGGCGGCGGCCTTCGCCTGGATCTCGCGGACCGCTTCCGTCAGCGAGGTGTGGGTCTTGGCGGCCTGGAAGAGCTGCGGGATCGCCGAGCGCATCGAGATGCGGTAGGCGTCGCCCGCGTACACGCCGCCGAGCATGGGCTCGATGAGCCGGTCGACGACCTCGCGGCCGAGGCGCTCCGCCACATACGCGCCCACCGCCACGTCGTCGCCGACCTCCGTGCGCGGCAGGACGGCGTCGCGATCGATGCGGGCGAGGCCCTTGTCGGACAGGACGCCGGAGAGGGCGGCCGCGGTGCCGGGGACGCCCATCACATGGCCCTTGGGCATGGGGCGCAGGGCGCCGCGGGTCCAGATCGAGGCGGTCGCGGTGGCCGGCGGCCGCAGGCGGCTGTCGAGACCCACCTCGCGGGCGAGCGCGATCGCTTCCGGTCTGCGCGCCAGCATCGACTCGGCCCCGAGGTCCACGCGCGCCCCGGCGATCTCACCGGGCAACAGCTTGCCGCCGACGCGGCCGGACGCCTCCAGGACGGTCACCCGTGCCCCGCGCTGCAGCAGCCGGTGCGCGGCGGCGAGGCCCGCGATCCCGGCTCCGATGACGACGACGTGCTCCGGCGTACCTGATCCGCTCATGGCTCCACCCTCTCAGACGCCACCGCCGGTCCGGCCAGAGCCATACGGCCCGTCCGAGTCCTGACCGTGACCGCATCGGGACCGTTGTGCTCCAACGTTCCGGTGCGTCCCGGCGTCGAAGGAGCGTCAGTTCGTCACGACCCTCGGGGGTAGGCCCATGCGCGCACCACGTTCCGTACGACCGGTCCAGGCCTTGGCCGGGCTCCTGCTGGCCGCGGCCCTCGCCCTGACCGGCTGCACCGGCTCGGGGGACGATTCCGGCAGCGGCCTGGGTGACTCCGACGCCGCCCAGTCGCAGGCCAAGGAGGCCGCCCCGGGCGCCGCCGCGGACGACTCGGCCGGCGGTGGCAAGCAGGCCACCACCGCGCCCAGGCTCCCGACGAGCCACATCATCCGCACCGCCGAACTGACCGTGCAGGTGAAGAACGTACCCAAGGCGCTGGAAGCGGCCCGTACGGCCACCGTGAACGCGGGCGGCTACGTCGGCAAGGAGTCCACCGTCCGCGACCACGAGGGCACCGAGGAGACGCAGGTGACCCTGCGGGTGCCCGCCGACCGGTACGAGGAGGTCCTGGCCGAACTGGAGGGCTCGGGCAAGCTGCTGGAGCGTACGGCGAAGGCTCAGGACGTCACCGATCAGGTCGTCGACGTGGAGAGCCGCATCAAGACGCAGCGCGCGAGCGTGGCCCGGATCCGGGAGCTGATGGACCAGGCCACCAAGTTGAGCGATGTGGTGACCCTGGAGGGCGAGCTGAGCATCCGTCAGGCCGACCTGGAGGCACTGCTCGCCCGGCAGGCGTCCCTGAAGGACCGCACGAGCCTGGCCACGATCAGCCTGTCCCTGTCCGAGAAGCCCGTCGAGAAGGCCACCGAGGACGACGACCCGGGGGTCCTCGACGCCCTGGCGGGCGGCTGGGGCGCGTTCGTGTCGATGCTGCGCTGGATCGTGGTCGCCCTGGCCGCGGTACTGCCCTTCGCCGCGGTACTGGCGCTGATCCTGCTGATCTGGCTGCGCTGGGTGCGCCCCCGGCTGCCCCGCCGCCCGGCCCCGGCGGGCGCGTCGACCGCGCTGGGCCCGCTGCCGACGGCCCGCCCGGCGCCCCAGCCGGGACGCACCGAGCAGCAGGGTGAGCAGGACTGAAATGCCCTGCGCCCGTAGCGTGTTCGCATGAACATCAGCGCTGCGAACGAGCGGCTTGTCGTGATCGGCGGCGACGCCGCGGGAATGTCCGCGGCGTCGCAGGCACGCCGGCTGAAGGGGCCCGGGGAACTGGAGATCGTGGCGTTCGAGCGGGGCCACTTCACCTCGTACTCGGCCTGTGGCATCCCGTACTGGGTGGGCGGCGACGTCGAGGAGCGCGATCAGCTGATCGCCCGTACGCCCGAGGAGCACCGGGCCCGTGACATCGATCTGCGCCTGCGCACGGAGGTCACGGAGATCGACGTGGCCGGACAGCGGGTACGCGCGCGTGACGTCGATTCGGGGGCCGAGTCCTGGACGTCGTACGACAAACTCGTGATCGCGACCGGAGCCCGGCCCATCCGCCCGGAGATGCCGGGGGCCGACGCCCCGGGCGTCCACGGCGTGCAGACCCTGGACGACGGCCAGGCCCTGCTCGACACACTGACACGCACGCGTGGCCGCAAGGCGGTGGTGGTCGGCGCCGGCTACATCGGCGTCGAGATGGCCGAGGCCCTCATCAACCGCGGCTACGAGGTGACCGTCGTCAACCGCGGCAGCGAGCCGATGTCCACGCTCGACGCGGACATGGGCCGCCTGGTGCACGAGGCGATGGAGGGCATGGGGATCACCATGGTCAACGACGCCGAGGCCACCAAGGTCCTGACCGGCGAGGACGGCCGGGTGCGCGCGGTGGCCACGCAGGACGCGGAGTACCCGGCGGACGTGGTGGTGCTGGGCATCGGCGTACGCCCGGAGACCTCGCTGGCCAAGGCGGCGGGCCTGCCCGTGGGGCACCACGACGGGCTCCTGACCGACCTGGCCATGCGGGTGCGCGGCCACGAGAACATCTGGGCGGGCGGCGACTGCGTGGAGGTCCTGGATCTGGTCTCCGGACAGGAACGGCACATCGCGCTCGGCACCCACGCCAACAAGCACGGCCAGGTCATCGGCGCGAACGTGGGCGGCGGTTACGCGACCTTCCCGGGCGTGGTCGGCACGGCGGTCAGCAAGGTCTGCGACCTGGAGATCGCCCGCACGGGTCTGCGGGAGAAGGACGCGCGCAGGGCGGGGCTCCAGTTCGAGACGGTCACCGTCGAGTCCACGTCCCGCGCGGGCTACTACCCCGGCGCCTCCCCCATGACGGTGAAGATGCTCGCCGAGCGCCGCACGGGGCGGCTCCTCGGGGTGCAGATCGTCGGGAGGGAGGGCGCGGGCAAGAGGGTCGACATCGCGGCGGTCGCGTTGACGGCCGGAATGACGGTGGAGCGGATGACGGCCCTGGACCTGGGCTACGCCCCGCCGTTCAGCCCGGTGTGGGACCCGGTACTGGTGGCCGCCCGCAAGGCCGCGCTGAAGGTGCGGGCCTCCTGACGGCTATGCCGAGCCGTTGATCCTCTCGATGGCCTGGCGGGCCTGGTCGGCGGCCGGGCGGGGCGGCAGGGACGAGACGGAGGCGCTGGGGGCGGCCACCGCCGGCGGCTGCTCCCCCGCCGGTTTCGCGTGGGCCGCGGGCCGGGTCGACCGCAGCCGGTGGCTCACCGCCTCGTCGAGGGTCACGGGTCGCTGCATCTGCGAGGCGAGCCGCCCCGCGTCCTGGCCCAGCCGGGCCACGTCTTCCCAGGGCAGCCGCAGCACGACGGCGACTTCCGCCTCGCCGTCCGGCAGTGCGTGGATCGGAGGGGTAACTCGGTCGTTCATCGCCTGTTCCTCACGTTTACCCCGCGACCCGCCTTCCCCGTGTCGCGGACGGTTGAGGAGTCATACGCACGCGTGCGTGCCCGCGTTCACTCAGGTGTGCTTCGCGATGTCCACGCCGGGCTTTCCAGTCGACCGCTTTTCTGCTGGGGGTCCGGGGGTCATCCCCCGGGAAGACACAACACCGATTCGCGGACCGCATCGGGGGCAGTACTTCCTTGTGGTCATCCCCGTCCATGACGTGAACCCGGTGCGTCGCACCCCCGTGGTGACGTACGCGCTGATCGCCGCGAACGCGCTGGTCTTCCTGTACACGCCCGGCCTCGCCGGCTCCGTGGCGGGCGACAGCAGCCTGTCCCAGCTCTGCCATCTGCAGGCGTTCCTGGATCACTACGCGGCGGTGCCGCAGGAGCTGATCCACCATCAGCTGCCGCAGGTGGTCCCCTCCGGTGACGTGGGTCCGGGCGGCACGGGCTGCGCGGTCGGCCCGCCGACGTACGACAAGTCACCCGTGCTGTCCGTGTTCACCGCGATGTTCCTGCACGGCGGCTGGCTGCACCTGCTGGGCAACATGCTCTTCCTGCTGATCTTCGGCAACAACGTCGAGGACCGCATGGGCCATGTGCGGTTCGCGCTCTTCTACGTCGTCTGCGGCTACGCGGCGTCGTACGGCTTCGCGCTGCTCAACGACGACTCGGGCGACCCCCTGATCGGCGCGTCCGGGGCCATCGCCGGGGTGCTCGGCGCCTATCTGGTGCTGTATCCGAAGGCCAGGGTGTGGGTGCTGGTGCCGTTCCTGGTCTTCCTGCCGCTCAGGCTGCCGGCCTGGCTGGTGCTGGGCTTCTGGTTCGTGCTGCAGGCGGTGTACTCGTCCGGCGAGGGCGTCTCCGACGCCGGGACCGTGGCGTACGCGGCGCACATCGTGGGTTTCCTCGCGGGCATGCTGCTCGCCTGGCCGCTCAAGGCGGGCACACCCCCGCCGCCGGAACCGCGCGGTCTGCTGTTCGGCAGGAAGGCACGGCCCCGGCACACCTGGTAGATCAGTGGGCGGTCTGCGTGTGGACGTACTCCACGAGCCGGGTCAGCGCGTCCGGGTCGGTGGACGGCATGACGCCGTGGCCGAGGTTGAAGACATGGCCCTCGAGGTCCTTCGCCGTCTCCAGCACCTCACGGGTCTTGGCCTCGACGGCCTCCGTGCCGGCGAACAGGACGGTCGGGTCGAGGTTGCCCTGCAGCGCCTTGCCGGGGCCGATCCGGCGGACCGCCTCGTCGAGCGGGACGCGCCAGTCGACGCCGACGACGTCCGCGCCGGCCTCGCTCATCAGCCCGAGGAGCTCACCGGTGCCGACACCGAAGTGGATGCGCGGGACGCCGTACCCGGCGACCGCGTCGAAGACCTTGGCGGAGGCGGGCATCACCGAGCGGCGGTAGTCCACCGGGGCGAGGGCGCCGGCCCATGAGTCGAACAGCTGGACCGCCGAGGCGCCCGCCTCGATCTGCACCTTCAGGAAGGCGGCCGTGATCTCCGCGAGACGGTCGAGCAGGTCGGCCCAGAGCTCGGGGTCGCCGTACATCATCGCCTTGGCGTTCTCGTACGTCCGCGACGGACCGCCCTCGACGAGGTAACTCGCAAGGGTGAAAGGTGCGCCCGCGAAACCGATCAGCGGGGTGGCGCCGAGCTCGCGGGTCAGCAGGCCGATCGCTTCGGTGACGTAGGAGACGTCCTCGGGGGTGAGGTCACGGAGCTGGGCCAGGTCGGCGCGGGTGCGGATCGGCTTCTCGACGACCGGGCCGACGCCGGGCCTGATGTCGAGGTCGATGCCGATGGCCTTGAGCGGGACGACGATGTCGCTGAAGTAGATCGCCGCGTCCACGTCGTGCCGGCGCACCGGCTGGAGGGTGATCTCGGTGACCAGGTCGGGCCGCATGCAGGACTCGAGCATCCCGACGCCCTCGCGGACCTTGCGGTACTCCGGCAGTGAGCGCCCGGCCTGCCGCATGAACCACACCGGGGTGTGCGGCACGGGCTCGCGCCTGCAGGCCTTGAGGAAGGCGGAATCGTACGTGGCGGTCGGCGGCTGGCTCTCGTTGGCACTCACGGGGGAAAGTCTCGCACGGTGCCAGGAGCGGTTCTCCACGCCGGTCGGCATCTGCGACGGCCCCCTCGCCGGGCCACGGGGTGTCTGGCCCGCGCCGAGCCATGGTTCCCCTAATCTTCCCGCATGGCTGCGGCTCAGGGACGACTGTCGGACGGCGCTGGCGGGATGGACGACGCGAAGGAGGGGGACCGGAATGCGAGCAGTGACGCTCCGCCACTCTTCCGGGCCGCCGTCGATGCACTGAGGGCGGCCCGGCTGCGACCGCAGATCGAGGTGGAGGCGACGCGCGCGCCGCAGCGGCTCGCGCCCTTCGCGTACGCGCTGGAGGCCGCGGTCGTCGACGGCGACCAGGACCTGGCCGACGGCCGGCTGGTGCTGCTGCACGACCCGGACGGCCATGACGCCTGGCGGGGCACGTTCCGGCTGGTGACGCTGGTGCGCGCGGAGCTGGAGCCGGAGATGGCGGCGGACCCTCTGCTGCCCGACGTGTGCTGGTCATGGCTGACGGGTGCGCTCCAGGCGCGTGGTCTGGCGTGCGGTGAGCCGAGCGGCACGGTCACGCGTGCGAGCTCCCACTACTTCGGTGGCCTCGCCGAGCGTCCTGCCGCCTCCCAGATCGAGATCCGGGCGTCCTGGACGCCTCGTGAGGGCCTGGGCGGCGTACCGGACACGGCGGGTCATCTGGTGGCCTGGTGCGATCTGCTGGCCCAGGTCGCGGGCCTGCCGCCGGCCGGTCCTGGCGACGCGTCGGTGGTGACGCTGCCGCAGCGGCGGGGACCGCAGTCCCGCTGACACCCCCATAGGTGTGGTCTTCGCGTCGCCTTTTGACGCCCTTTTTGACATCACTTTGTCGATACGGCCACTTTCAGTCGCGAACGAGCCCTCGAACGAACCGATTCGCTCACCGAACGATCGACCGCCTGTCCGAATTGCACGGATTGTTACTCACTAGATCGTGATCTTTCTCTAAAGGCCTACGGGTTTGATGCCGAAGACGTCTGTGACCTCACAGCCGTCCCCCATCCCAGGAGGCCTGGTGTCCGTTCTCCTCGAGCAGCCCGCAAGCCTGGTCGCCTACCGCCCGAACAAGCCGACCGCGATGGTGGTCGTGGCCGACCCGCGCGTCCGCTCCACCGTCACCCGCCACCTCTGGGCGCTCGGTGTACGCGATGTCATCGAGGCCTCGTCCGTCGCCGAGGCCCGTCCCCGTATCGGCAACCCCCGTGACATCTGCGTCGCCGACGTCCACCTGCCCGACGGCTCCGGCCTGACCCTCCTGTCGGAGACCCGCGCCGCGGGCTGGCCCAACGGCCTCGCCCTCTCCGCGGCCGACGACATCGGCGCCGTGCGCAACGCCCTCGCGGGCGGCGTCAAGGGCTACGTCGTCACCGGCACCCGTACCAACGTCGGGCTCCCCTCCCGACCGGGCGCCGCGCCCATCGGCTCCCGTGCCGCCGGAATGCACCGCCGCCCCCCGGGTGCCCCGAGCCACCCGGGCGGCTACCGCGAGCTCTCCGGGCGCGAGGTCGAGGTGCTGCGACTGGTCGCGGAGGGCCAGTCCAACAAGGCCATCGGCGTCTCGATGGGCCTGTCCGCGCTGACCGTCAAGAGCCACCTCGCCCGCATCGCCCGCAAGCTGGGCACCGGTGACCGCGCCGGAATGGTCGCGGTGGCCCTGCGGACGGGCATCATCCACTGACCTTCCACCATTCACGGACGTGAACCGGATCAGTCCTGGGTCCGGGAGCACGCCCCCGATCGGTCGTGAACCCGAAGATTCACCGACCTGACTGGTTTACGACCCTCAAGCGCCCGTCGACGGAACGTTCCGTCGGCGGGCGCTGTCCATACACAGATACCCTTGACATGTGACCGACGCCCAAGAGACCGCAGCAGACAGCTCACTGCGAACCACCGGAGGCGCCCCTCCGGACGACGGCGGATCTTCTGTTACGGGGGCGCCCGAACCCGAACCGGGTCCAGAGCCGATTCCTTTGCTCGAACCGCGCGAGGGCATCCCGCCCGTGGTCGCCGACGAGGACACGCTCGCCCGGGTGATCGCCGCGTTCACGGCCGGCTCCGGACCCGTCGCCGTCGACGCCGAACGCGCGTCCGGCTATCGCTACGGACAGCGCGCCTACCTGGTCCAGCTGCGCCGCGAGGGCGCGGGGAGCGCGCTGATCGACCCCGTGGCCTGTCCCGACCTGTCCGGGCTCGGCGAGGCGCTCTCCGGCGTGGAGTGGGTGCTGCACGCCGCCACACAGGACCTTCCGTGCCTGCGCGAGATAGGTATGGTGCCCACCTCCCTCTTCGACACCGAGCTCGCCGGACGGCTCGCCGGGTTCCCCCGGGTCGGCCTCGGCGCGATGGTCGAGGGCGTCCTGGGCTTCGTACTCGAAAAGGGACACTCCGCGGTCGACTGGTCGACCCGTCCGCTGCCCGAGCCGTGGCTGCGCTACGCGGCGCTGGACGTGGAGCTCCTCGTCGACCTGCGGGACGCGCTGGAGAAGGAGCTGGACCGGCAGGGGAAGCTGGAGTGGGCGCGGCAGGAGTTCGACGCGATCGCGGCCGCGCCGCCTGCCGAGCCGCGCAAGGATCCCTGGCGTCGGACGTCCGGGATGCACAAGGTGCGCCGGCGTCGGCAGTTGGCCGTGGTGCGGGAGCTCTGGCAGACGCGGGACCGGATCGCTCAGCGGCGGGATGTGTCGCCGGGCAAGGTGTTGTCCGACCTGGCCATCGTGGAGGCGGCGTTGTCGCTTCCGGCCGACGCTCAGGCCCTTGCCGCGTTGAACGGGTTCGGGCAGCGGATGGGCCGGCGGCAGCTGGAGCAGTGGCAGGCGGCGGTGGATCGGGCCAAGGGGCTGACCGAGGCGCAGTTGCCTGCGCCTGGGCAGCCGGTCACCGGGCCGCCGCCGCCGCGTGCCTGGGCCGACAAGGATCCTGCCGCCGCGGCTCGGTTGTCCGCGGCTCGGGCCGGGGTTTCCGCGCTGGCCGAGCGGCTCAACATGCCTCAGGAGAACCTGATCACTCCGGACACGGTTCGGCGGGTCTGCTGGGAGCCGCCGAAGGGGGTCGACGCGGATTCGGTGGGGGCCGCCCTGGCCGGGTACGGGGCTCGGCCCTGGCAGGTTGAGCTTGTCACTCCGGTTCTTGTGAGTGCCTTGTCCGCCTAGTCGCTCACCTCGTCGCTCCTCGCATGAAGCCGTTGTAGATGAAGCGTTGCAGGCTCAGGAAGACCACCAGCGTCGGCAGGATCACCAGCACCGCTCCTGCCGAGATGACCTCCCAGTGCGCCGCGTACGGGCCTCGGAAGCGGAAGAGGGACGTCGAGATCACGCCAAGATCTTCCGATGGCATATAGAGGAAGGGGATGTAGAAGTCGTTGTATACGGTGATCCCCTTCACGATCACCACCGTCGCGATCGCGGGCTTCAGCAGCGGGAAGATGATCCGCCAGTAGATGGTGAACGTGTTGGCCCCGTCCAGGCGGGCCGATTCGTCCAGGGAGATCGGGATCGACCGGACGAACTGCAGGAAGATGTAGATCGAGACGATGTCCGTGCCCATGTAGAGCGCGATCGGCGCCCACAGGGTGTCGAACATGCCGAAGCTGTTGACGATCTGGAAGGTCGCCACCTGCGTCGTGACGCCGGGAACCAGCGCGGCGACGAGGAAGAGCGCCACCACCAGCTTGCGGAAGCGGAAGGTGAAGCGGTCGATGGCGTAGGCGGTCATCGAGCCGATGAGGACCGTGCCGCCGATCGAGATCAGCAGGATGATCGCCGTGTTGGCGAAGGCGGAGAGCATCTCGCCGTCCCGGAAGGCCGACGCGTAGTTGCCGAAGTTCAGCAGGTTGTCGGGCAGACTCAGGGCCCCGCTCGAATTCGCCATCTCCGTCTCCGACTTGAGGGAGGTCAGGAGGACGACGACCAGCGGGAGCAGGACCACCACGGTCGCGGCGATCAGGGACAGGTACACGAGGGTGCGGGACACCGCGTGGCGTGTCATACGAGATCCACCTTGTCGTCGGGCACGAGGCGCCGCTGGACCCAGGTCACCAGCAGGATGATCAGCAACAGGACCACCGCGGCGGCCGAGGCGAGGCCCGTCTTGTTGAAGCGGAAGGCCAGGTTCACCGTCTGGATCACGAAGGTCTCGGTGCCGGTGGCGCCGCCGGTCATGATGTACGGGATCTCGAAGGCCGAGAGCGAGCCGGAGATCGAGAGGATGACCGTCAGGGTCAGCACCGGTTTGATGCCCGGCGCGATGATGTAGCGGAACTGGTGCCAGCGGTTCGCGCCGTCCAGTTCGGCCGCCTCGTACAGCTCCCCCGGGATCGACTGGATCGCGCCCAGGAACAGGACGAAGTTCAGGCCCAGATAGCGCCACATCGAGACGCCGGCGAGCGAGGTGTTCGCGGAGACCGGGGTGCCGAGCCAGGCGTGGTCGGTCTTCACTCCGAAGAGGCTCAGGACCGAGTCGAGGGTGCCGCCGTCCTGGAAGAAGTACAGGAAGACGAAGCCGATCGCCACCCCGTTGATGAGATACGGGAAGAACAGCACGCCCTTGAAGAAGTTCCGGAAGCGGATGTTGAAGCTCAGGATCGTCGCGAAGTAGAGCGCGGCGACGATCTGCAGGGCGGAGGCGGCCAGGTAGTAGCCGCTGACCCAGAAGACCTCGAAGAGTTCCGGGCGGGTGAAGATCTCCTCGTAGTTCCCGACGCCCGTGTAGTGCAGTTCCGGGCTCACACCGTCCCAGTCGGTGAGGCTGTACGCCACCATGTTGGCGATCGGCGCGTAGGTGAAGGTGATCAGCAGGGCGAGCGGGGCCAGCAGGAAGAGCCACGGGGTGACCCCCCGCCACACGCGGTGTCTGCGTGCGGCGGGGGCCGGGACGGGGGCGGCCGGTGCCGCCCCCGTGGCGGTCTTCACTGCCGCCTTCGAAGTGGTGTCCGTCATCGGTCAGGACCCCGCGGCCTTCTGGGCGTCCGTCCAGCGCTCGCTGAGGTCGGCGAGGAAGTCGTCGAGGCTGCCCTTGCGCGCGCCCCGGGCCAGGTCGACCAGGTTCTGGCGGTACTCGGGGGCGTAGATGCCGACCTCCGAGGTGTTGTCGATCTGCTTGACCTCGGCGCCCTTGGCGTCGTCCACCTCGATGAGCTCGACGCCCGCCTCCTCGTACGGCTTCAGGACCTCGGGCATGGAGGCGTCCTTGAGCGGGGAGATGGCCAGGTTGTCCTCGACGTAGCTCGACTTGTCGGTGAACCAGTCGATCCAGGCGCGGGCCGCTTCCTTGTGCTTCGAGTGGACGTTGACGGCCTGGTTGTAGTCCGGGGCGACGGTCGCGCAGTACTTGCCGTTCGTCTGCGACGGGAAGGGCATGAAACCGATGTCGTCGGGGTCGACCCCGGCCTTCTTGGCGGCGTCCTGGAACTGGACGATGGCCCAGGTGCCCAGCCACTGTGTCGCGATCTCGCCCTTCGCGGTCCGGGGCTTGGACTCCTCCCAGTTGCTCGTCGTGGGATCCTTCTCGATGAGGCCCGACTTCACGATGTCGTGGAGCAGGGTGTCGCCGACGCGCAGGTCGGCGCCCTTCGCCCACGGGTCGCCCTCGGCCAGTTTCGTGGTCGCCTGCGGGTCGCAGTGCACGGCGCCGTCGACGTACGTCCACGAGGTGAGCGTCCAGCCGGCCGAGAAGTTGGTGTAGTACGGGATGGCGTCGGTCTTGGACTTGATGGCCTTGAGGCCTTCGAGGAACTCGGCCGGGGTGGTGGGCCATTCGGTGACCCCGGCCTCCTTCCAGATGCGCTTGTTGTAGACGAACCCGGGCATCACGCCGACCGGGCTCTGGCCGTAGACCTTGCCGTTGACCGTGGTGAAGTCGGTGAAGCGGTACTTCTTGGCGCGCTCGGCCCGGGTACCGAGCGAGGCGAAGAACTTCGGGTAGTCGGCCTTCTTGATGACCGCGGGGATCAGCAGGACGTCGCCGTAGTTCTCCGTGTTCATACGGATCTTGACTTCGGCCTCGTAGTTGGTGAGGGCCTCGAACTCGACCTTGACCTTCGGGTAGGTCTTGTTGAACTCGGCGGCGTACCTCTTCATCGTGCCGTCCTGCACGAGGTCGGTCCGCACGGTGAGGACCTTGATGGTTCCGGTGACCTTTGACGGGTCGTCAGCTGCCTTTGCGTCGGCGCCTTTCGTGGAGCCTCCGGTGCCGGTGCACCCCGGAATGAGCAGGGCGGCTCCCACGGCCAGGGCCAGGACTGTACGGCGGTTCATGTGCGTCAGCTCCGTTCTTGGGACGGACGAGCACGAGCGGGTTGGCTGGTTCCGAACTCTGACAACGTTTTCTTAACCGGTAAAGTCCCTATCTCGCCAACGATGCCAAACTGTTTCCCTCGCTTCTCGGCAACTGGACTTGAACGGTTTAGGGAGTGCGCATGCTTCAGGACACACCGCTCAGCGAGGGATGGATCCTGCGGCACGAGGGAGGCGAACTCCCCGCCGCGGTGCCGGGCTGCGTGCACACCGACCTGCTGGCGGCGGGGGTGATCCCGGACCCCTTTCTCGGGCGGAACGAGACCGAGGTGGCGTGGGTGGGGCGGCGGGAGTGGACCTACGAGACGGAGCTGCGGGCCGGCTCGGGGCACTCGGCTCATGAGCAGACCGACCTGGTCTTCGAGGGTCTCGACACCGCCGCCGAAGTCCGTCTGGACGGGCGGCTGTTGGGGCGGACACGGAACATGCACCGCTCGTACCGCTTCGATGTGACCGGCCTCGAAGGGCGGCTGTCGGTGCGGTTCGCCTCCGCCTATGCCGAGGCCGAGGCGGTGCGCGGGAAGCTCGGGGAGCGGCCGGCCACGTACCGCGAGCCGTTCCAGTACATCCGCAAGATGGCCTGCTCCTTCGGTTGGGACTGGGGGCCTACCCTGGTGACGGCCGGGATCTGGCGGCCGGCGCGGCTCGAGCACTGGTCGACGGCCCGGATCGCGCGGGTGCGGCCGCTGGTGACCGTTGACGTTGACGTCGAAAGCTGTCTGGGTGTCGTGGAGTTGGCCGTCGAGGTCGAGCGGACCCGGGTCGAGGCGTCGCTCGCCGTTCGGGCGACGGTGGGCGGGGTACGGGTGCGCGCTTCGCTCGACGGGGCGAGTGGGGTCGTACGGCTCGAAGTGCCCGACGCGCGGCTGTGGTGGCCGCGTGGGTACGGCGAACAGCCGCTGTACGACGTCGAGTTGACCTTGCTGCACGGAGATGACGTGCTGGATGTGTGGCGTCGGCGGGTCGGATTCCGCACGGTGGAGCTGGACCGGTCGGCTGATGAGCACGGCACCGGCTTCACCTTTGTCGTCAACGGTGAGCGGCTCTTCGCGCGGGGCGTCAACTGGATCCCCGACGATGTGTTCCCGTCGCGGATCACGCGGGAGCGGTATCGGGAGCGGCTGGCGCAGGCCGTCGGGGCGGGGGTGGACCTCGTCCGGATCTGGGGCGGCGGGATCTACGAGAGCGCGGACTTCTACGACGCCTGCGACGAGTTGGGGCTGCTGGTCTGGCAGGACTTCCCGTTCGCGTGCGCGGCCTATCCGGAGGAGCAGCCGCTGCGGGGCGAGGTGGAGGCCGAGGCGCGGGAGAACGTCGTACGGCTGATGCCGCATCCCTCGCTGGTGCTGTGGAACGGCAACAACGAGAACCTGTGGGGGTTCAGGGACTGGGGCTGGGAGGAGCGGCTCGCCGGGGACTCCTGGGGTGAGGGGTACTACCTGGGCGTACTGCCGCGCGTGGTGGCCGAGTTGGATCCGACGCGGCCGTACACGGCGGGGAGTCCGTGGTCCGGGTCGTGGGAGCGGCATCCGAACGATCCGGCGCATGGGACGCATCACTCGTGGGAGGTGTGGAACCGGGAGGACTACGCGGAGTACCGGCGTGAAGTACCCCGGTTCATGGCCGAGTTCGGATGGCAGGCGCCGCCCGCCTACGCCACGTTGCGACGGGCGCTGCCGGGTGAGGAGCTGGTGCCGGACTCCCCCGGGATGCTGCACCACCAGAAGGCCGACGACGGGAACGGGAAGCTGCGGCGCGGGCTGGAGCGCCATTTCACCTATCCCGAGGCGGACTTCGACCGGTGGCACTACCTCACGCAGGTCAACCAGGCGCGGGCCGTGGCCACCGGGATCGAGCACTGGCGGTCCCACTGGCCGGTGTGCGCGGGGACGGTCGTGTGGCAGCTCAACGACTGCTGGCCGGTGACGTCGTGGGCGGCGATCGACGGGGACGGGCGGGAGAAGCCGCTCTATCACGAGCTGCGGAGGCTGTACGCGGATCGGTTGCTGACGGTTCAGGGGCGAGCCGTGGCCGCCGTCAATCAGGGCCCGCGCGCGTGGACGGGTGCGGTGCGGCTGCGGCGGATGTCGGTCGAGGGGGCGGTGATCGGCGAGGCGAGTGTGGAGTTCACCGCCGGAGCACGGACCGTGGCGCTCATCGACCTGCCGGGGGAGCTGGAGCCGGTCGGCGCCAAGGAGTTCCTGGTCGCGGACGCGGACGGGCTGCGGGCGCTGCACTTTCCGGCGCCGGACCGCGAAATCCCGTACCCGCGGCCGGATTTCGACGTCTCGGTCGCGCCGGGCTCGGTGACGGTGACGGCCCGGAGTCTCGTACGGGATCTGCTCCTTCAGGCCGACCGGCTGGATCCGCAGGCGCGGGCCGACCGGGGGCTGGTGACGCTGCTGCCCGGTGAGCAGGTGACCATCGGGGTCAGCGGCTGGAAGACTCCCGATCCGGACGCCGCCCGATCCGCCCTGTACTGCCTGGAGCCCAGCCGATGACAGCCCAACCGGCCTCTCGCGTCACCATCAAGGACGTCGCCGCGCGTGCCGGCGTGTCCAAGGGTGCGGTGTCGCTCGCGTTCAACCACAAGCCGGGGTTGTCGGAGACGACCCGGGACCGGATCTTCAAGGCCGCGCGGGAGCTGGGCTGGGCGCCGAACCTCACCGCGCGGACGCTGGCCGGGTCGCGGGTGGACGTGGTGGGGCTCGCGATCTGCCGGCCGGCGCGGCTGCTGGGCCTGGAGCCCTTCTACATGGAGTTCATCTCGGGCGTGGAGAGCGTGCTGACCGAGCATTCGTGTTCCCTGCTGCTGCGGCTCGTGCGGAACATGGAGGAGGAGGTCGGGATCCAGGAGTCGTGGTGGCGGGGGCGGCAGATCGGCGGGGCGATCCTCGTCGACTTCCGGCCCGACGACCCTCGGGTGGCGTCGGCCGAGCGGCTCGGGATGCCGGTGGTCGCGGTCGGGGATCCCTCGCTCACCGGGAGCCTGACGTCCGTGTGGACCGACGACGCCACCGCCGTGACGGAGGCGGTGCGGTATCTGGCGGCGCTGGGGCATCGGCGGATCGCCCGGGTCGGGGGTGCGGCGGCGCTCGGGCACACCGCGGTGCGTACGGCCGCCTTCGACGAGGCGGCGCGGACGCTGGAGCTGGCCGGGGCGTGGCAGGTGACGACCGACTACTCGGGCGAGGCGGGGGCGCGGGCGACGCGGTCCATGCTGGCCGCCGACGCGGCGGATCGGCCTACGGCGATCGTGTACGACAACGACATCATGGCGGTGGCCGGTCTTTCGGTCGCCGCCGAGATGGGGCTCTCCGTCCCCGGCGACGTCTCGCTGCTCGCCTGGGACGACTCCCAGCTGTGCCGGCTGACCCATCCCACGCTGTCCGCGATGAGCCATGACGTGCACGGATTCGGTGCGGAGGCGGCCCGGACGCTGTTCGGAGTGATCACGGGCGAGGGGCCGGGATCACATCCTGTGCCCACCCCGACCCTCACCCCACGCGGCTCGACCGCTCCCCCGCGGATGTGACCTTCGCCGCTCCCCCCTCCAGGACTGTGCAGCTACGTTACCCACAAGTAGCATGGGCCTGAGCGCGCGCTCAGCGCTTGTGCAGTGCAGCAGTGCCATCCCGCATCTGGAGGAGAGCCATCGTGCCTCGTACCGTCAGGGACGTCGTCTTCGTCGACGGCGTCCGCACCCCGTTCGGCAAGGCGGGCCCGAAGGGCATCTACCACGAGACCCGCGCCGACGACCTCGTCGTGAAGGCGATCCGGGAGCTGCTGCGCCGCAACCCGGGTCTCGACCCGAAGAAGATCGACGAGGTCGCCATCGCCGCGACCACGCAGATCGGTGACCAGGGTCTGACGATCGGCCGCACGGCCGGCATCCTCGCCGGTCTGCCGCAGTCGGTGCCCGGCTACTCGATCGACCGTATGTGTGCCGGCGCCCTGACCGCCGTCACCGCGGTCGCCGGTTCGGTCGCCTTCGGTGCGTACGACATCGCCATCGCCGGTGGCGTCGAGCACATGGGCCGCCACCCCATGGGCGAGGGCGTGGACCCGAACCCGCGCTTCGTCTCCGAGAAGCTGGTCGACGAGTCGGCGCTGTTCATGGGCATGACCGCCGAGAACCTGCACGACCGCTACCCGCAGATCACCAAGCAGCGCGCCGACGAGTACGCCGTGCGCTCGCAGGAGAAGGCCGCCAAGGCGTACGCCAACGGCAAGATCCAGGCCGACCTGGTCCCGATCTCCGTACGCCGTACCAACCCGGAGGCCGGTGAGACGGGCTGGGGCCTGGTCACCGCCGACGAGCCGATGCGCCCGGGCACGACGCTGGAGAACCTGTCCGGCCTCAAGACGCCGTTCCGCGTCCACGGCCGCGTCACCGCGGGCAACGCCGCCGGTCTCAACGACGGTGCCACCGCCTCGCTCATCGCGTCCGAGGACTTCGCCCGCGAGAACAACCTGCCGGTGAAGATGCGCCTCGTCTCCTACTCCTTCGTGGGTGTGGAGCCGGAGGTCATGGGCTACGGCCCGATCCCGGCCACCGAGAAGGCCCTCGCGCAGGCGGGGCTGTCGATCTCCGACATCGGTCTGTTCGAGATCAACGAGGCCTTCGCCATCCAGGTCCTCGCCTTCCTCGACCACTACGGCATCGCGGACGACGACGCGCGCGTCAACCAGTACGGCGGCGCGATCGCCTTCGGTCACCCGCTGGCCTCCTCGGGCGTGCGTCTCATGACGCAGCTGGCCCGTCAGTTCGAGGAGCAGCCGGAGGTCCGTTACGGCCTCACCACCATGTGCGTCGGCTTCGGCATGGGCGCCACGGTGATCTGGGAGAACCCGAACCACAAGGACGCCGGAGGCGACAAGTGAGCACCACCGCTGAGCTTCTGAAGGGTGCGGCCGAGCTGTTCCCCGACGAGGTCGTGACGTCCGCGCACGTACGCCACCTCGACCTGCCGTTCGGCGCCGGGCGCTTCGCGCTCATCACGCTGGACAACGGCTTCGACCACACCAAGCCGACCACCTTCGGCCCGCAGTCGCTGGCGAACCTCGACGCCGCGATCGACCAGGTCGAGGCGGAGGCCGCGGCCGGCGACATCGTCGGCGTCGGCATCACCGGCAAGCCGTTCATCTTCGCCGTCGGCGCCGACCTCAAGGGCGTCGAGCTGCTCAAGGAGCACAAGGACGCGCTCGCCATCGGCAAGGGCGGCCACGAGGTCTTCAAGCGCCTCGCCGGCATCGCGGTCCCGACCTTCGCGTACTACAACGGTGCCGCGATGGGCGGTGGCGTCGAGGTCGGTCTGCACTGCGAGTACCGCACGGTGTCCAAGGCGCTCCCCGCCTTCTCGCTCCCCGAGGTCTTCCTCGGTCTGGTGCCCGGCTGGGGCGGCTGCACGATCCTGCCGAACCTGATCGGCGCCGACAAGGCCGTCTCGGTGATCATCGAGAACAGCCTCAACCAGAACAAGCAGCTCAAGGGCAGCCAGGTCTTCGACCTCGGCATCGCCGACGCCCTGTTCGAGGGCGCGGACTTCCTGGAGCAGTCGCTGATCTGGACCGCCCAGGTGCTGAAGGGCGACGTCAAGGTCGAGCGTCCCGTGATCGACCGCGGTGAGGCCTGGGACCAGGCCGTCGCGCGCGGCCGGTTCATCGCCGACTCCAAGGTGCACGGCGCGGCCCCGGCCGCCTACCGTGCCCTGGACATCATCGCCGCCGCCAAGAACGGCGACCTCCAGCAGGGCTACGACGCCGAGGATGTCGCCCTCGCCGACCTGATCATGGGTGGCGAACTGCGCTCCGGCATCTACGCCTTCAACCTGGTGCAGAAGCGCGCCAAGCGTCCCGCGGGTGCGCCGGACAAGTCGCTGGCCCGCCCGGTCACCAAGGTCGGTGTCGTCGGCGCCGGTCTGATGGCCTCCCAGCTCGCCCTGCTCTTCCTGCGCCGCCTGGAGGTACCGGTCGTCCTGACCGACATCGACCAGGAGCGTGTCGACAAGGGTGTGGGCTACGTCCACGCCGAGATCGAGAAGCTGCTCGGCAAGGGCCGTATCAACCAGGACAAGGCCAACCGCCTCAAGGCCCTGGTCACCGGTGTGCTGGACAAGGCGGAGGGGTTCTCCGACGCCGACTTCGTCATCGAGGCCGTCTTCGAGGAGATCGGCGTCAAGCAGCAGGTGTTCGCGGAGGTCGAGGCGGTCGCCCCGGCGCACGCCGTCTTCGCCACCAACACCTCCTCCCTCTCCGTCTCGGAGATGGCGTCGAAGCTCAAGAACCCCGAGCGGGTCGTGGGCTTCCACTTCTTCAACCCGGTCGCGATCCTGCCGCTCCTGGAGATCGTCCGCGGCGAGCAGACCGACGACGCCTCGCTGGCCACGGCGTTCGCCGTCGCCAAGAAGCTGAAGAAGACCGCGGTCCTCACCAAGGACGCCCCGGCGTTCGTCGTGAACCGCATCCTCACCCGCTTCATGGGCGAGATCCAGAACGTCATCGACGAGGGCACCTCCGTCGAGGTCGCGGAGAAGGCAGTGGAGCCGCTGGGTCTGCCGATGTCGCCGCTGGTCCTGCTTGAGCTGGTCGGTCCCGCCATCGGTCTGCACGTCTCCGAGACCCTCAACCGGGCCTTCCCGGAGCGGTTCACGGTCTCCCCGAACCTCGCGGCCGTCGTCAAGGCGGGCAAGCGCGGCTTCTACGTGTACTCCGCAGAGAACGGTTTCAAGCCGGAGCTGGACCCCGAGGTCGCGGCGCTGCTCAAGCAGGGCGACTCCGTCCTCACCGAGGAGCAGGTCCGCGAGCGCGTTCTCGACGCCGTCGCCCAGGAGATCGGGCTCATGCTCGACGAGGGTGTCGTCGCCGAGGCGCAGGACATCGACCTCTGCCTGATCACGGGCGCGGGCTGGCCCTTCCACCTGGGTGGCATCACGCCGTACCTGGACCGCGAGGGTGTCTCCGAGCGGGTGAACGGGAAGAAGTTCCTGGCGCCGGGCGTGGCGAGCGTCCCTGCGTAAGCGCTCCGCTGTGAACGCCGAGTGCCCCGTATGCCGTTTCGGTGTGCGGGGCACCGGCGTTTTTCGCCCCCGCCGCCCCTACCCTTCCCGCCCCTGGGGGCTGCGCCCCCAGACCCCCCGAAAAGATTGCGCAGTTCCCCGCGCCCCTTAAACGGTTCGCCACGCCTCCAGCGCCAGGCCCGGCTCGTCCTTGCGTCGTGTGAACAGGAGTTGGCCGCTCGCCGGGGACGACGTTGCCGCCACCACCGCACCGTTCTCGTCCGTCGTCAGTGACACCCCCGCGTCCGCGGGGAGCGCCGGGCCCGACTCCGTCCACCATGCGCCCGCCGACTCCTGCTCGGTCGGGTACGCGGCGAAAGCCACCCGGCCGCTCGCCGAGCGTTGGGCGAGCAATGTGCAGTCGTGGCCGTCGAGTTCGCAGCGGACGGCGGAGACCGGGCCGGGGCCGGCCGAGGCGAGGAGGGCGAGGGGTTTGCCGCCGGGGCGCCAGGCGCACACGTCGCCGGAGTCGTCGGTGTAGAAGAGGGTGGTGTGCTGCGGGGAGGTCGACAGGGCGCGGAGGGTGCCCGGGCGGACCGGGGTCTCCAGCTCCTCCGTCAGGGCGGGTTGAGCGCCCGGCTTCTCCTGGCGCCAGTACAGGACACCGCCGGGAACGGCCGCGTACAGCTCCACGCCCCCCGTCTCGCCCGTCACCGCCGCCAGGTCCTCCTGTACGTCACTCCCCTTGAGGTCCCGCCACGGGTCCCAGCCGCCCTTCTCCTTCTGGGCGACCATGCCGACCCCGCCGCCCTTGTTGCGGACGAAGACATGGGCGCGGCCCTGGGCGTCGACCGCGACGGCGGGCGTGCCGGTGCGGTCGCCCGTCTTGTTGGGGTGGCCGATGGGCGTCCAGTCGAGGGCGGCGAGGCGTGGGCGGAAGTGTGTGGAGTGCACGAGCCCGGACTCGCCGGGTTTGGTGGGCCGCCAGGAGACGAGATGGGCGTAGCCGTCGCCGCCCTGGCCGATCGCGAGGTCCGGGCGGAGTTTCTGGTCGCCGCCGACCTTGCGCGGTGCCGCTTCCCAGGGGCCGCCGGGCCCTTGCTCGGCCCGGCACAGTACGGACTCGCCGGACGGCAGATAGACACTGAGCCGGCCGTCGCGGCCGCGGAGGAGCCAGTCGCCGTTCACCTGTTCACTCTATGCGTGGCCCCTTGAGCCCTGCCCTGTCACCCCCCGGGTGCGGGCCGCCTGCCGCCGGCTTCGACGGGACGCCCGCCGCCTGACACCCTGGCCCCATGAACGCCGAAGCCCCGCTGCTCGTGATCGTCGATGCCGCCAACGTCGTCGGGTCGGTGCCCGACGGCTGGTGGCGGGACCGGCGGGGGGCGGCGGAGCGGTTGCGGGACCGGCTGGCGGCGGACGGGGTACCGGGGCACGACGGGCCGGTGGAGCTCCTGCTCGTGGTCGAGGGGGCCGCCCGGGGTGTGGAGTCCGTGCCCGGTGTACGGGTCGACGCGGCGCCCGGCAGCGGGGACGACCGGATGGTCGAGCTGGTCGCCGAGGCGGCGGGGCGCCGCGTTCTGGTCGTCACCGCGGATCGTGAACTGCGGCGGCGCGTCACGGAGTTGGGGGCGGAGGTGGCGGGTCCGCGCACCGTCCGCCCTTGAACAGGGCTACTGCGCGCCGCCGTTCGGCGGCTTGACGACCTGGCCGACCGTCGTCTCCTCCTCCCGTCCGAGACGGCTGTGGGAGCGGCCGTAGAGGAAGTACACGACGAAGCCGAGGACCATCCAGATCGCGAACCGCAGCCAGGTCTCGGTCGGCAGGTTCAGCATCAGCCACAGCGAGGCGAGCACCGACAGGATCGGCAGGACCGGTACCCACGGGGTGTGGAAGGCGCGGTGCAGGTCGGGGCGGGTGCGACGCAGGATGATCACGCCGATCGCCACGACGACGAACGCGAACAGGGTGCCGATGTTGACCAGTTCGGCGAGCTCGCTCAGCGGTGTGAAGCCCGCGACGATCGCGATGATCACGCCGAGCAGGATCGTCGGCCGGTGCGGGGTCCTGAACCGCGGGTGGACGTGGGAGAAGAACCGCGGCAGCAGTCCGTCTCGGCTCATCGCGAAGAACACCCGGGTCTGGCCGAGCAGCAGGATCATGCAGACCGTCGTCAGGCCGACCGCGGCGCCGAAGCTGATGAAGCCCGCGAACCAGGGATGCCCGGTGGCCTTGAAGGCGTCGGCGAGCGGTGCCGTGATGGAGAGTTCGGTGTAGTGCTGCATGCCGGTCACCACGATCGACACGGCGACGTAGAGCACCGTGCAGATGATCAGGGACCCCAGGATGCCGCGGGGCATGTCCCGTTGCGGGTTCCTGGTCTCCTCGGCGGCCGTGGCCACGACGTCGAAGCCGATGAAGGCGAAGAAGACGACGGAGGCGGCGGTGAAGATGCCCATCACTCCGAAGTTGGAGGGCGCCCAGCCGAACATCAGCTGGATCAGCGGCGACTGGAGACTGTCACCGGCCGGCACGTCCTGCGCCTTGGGGACGAACGGGTCGTAGTTGTCGCCCTTGATGAAGAAGGCGCCCGCGATGATCACGGTCAGGACGACCGTCACCTTGATGGCGACGACGAGCGAGGTGACCCGGGCGGAGAGCTTGGTGCCGAGGACGAGGATGCCGGTGAGCACCAGGACCAGCGCGGCGGCGAGGATGTCGAAGCCGAAGCCGTCGGCGCCGTCCCGGCCGCTGAGCGCCTCCGGCAGATGCCAGCCCGCGTTGTCCAGCAGCGAGGCGATGTACCCGGACCAGCCGACGGCCACCACCGCCGTGCCGAGCGCGAACTCCAGGACCAGGTCCCAGCCGATGATCCAGGCGGGCAGTTCCCCGAGGGAGGCGTACGAGAAGGTGTACGCGGAGCCGGCCACCGGGACGGTGGAGGCGAACTCGGCGTAGCAGAGCGCGGCGAGCGCGCAGACGACGCCGGCCACGACGAAGGCCAGGGCGACGGCGGGGCCGGCGTTGTTCCTGGCCACCGTGCCGGTGAGGACGAAGATGCCGGTGCCGATGATGACACCGACGCCGAAGACCGTCAGATCGAGCGCCGACAGGGATTTCTTCAGCGCGTGTTCCGGCTCCTCGGTATCGAGGATGGACTGCTCGACTCTCTTCGTCCGGAAGAGTGTGCTGCTCACGGGCGTACCTCCCACGCTGTGTCGTCCTCGACATGATCGAGAGGGGGCGTACTGCGTATGCCCCGGCGCGTGGTGATTCACGCAAATGGGCCGGTTCCACCACCCTTCGCGGTGGTGGAACCGGCCCATCCGGTCGTAGGGGTCAGTCGCGCGCGGGCTCCGGTTCGGCCGCCGCGCTGCCGTACTTGCCGTCCAGCCTGGAGACCAGACCGGTGACCTGACGGGCGATGTCCGGGGCGGTCAGACCGATCTCCGCCATGACCTCGGCGCGGGAGGCGTGGTCGAGGAAGCGCGGCGGGATGCCGAAGTCGCGCAGCGGGACATCGACGCCGGCATCGCGCAGGGCCTGGGCGATCGCCGAACCGACGCCGCCGACACGGGAGTTGTCCTCGACGGTGACGACGACGCGGTGGCGCTCGGCGAGCGGGGCCATGGCCTCGTCGACGGGCTTGACCCAGCGCGGGTCGACGACGGTGGTGGTGATGCCCTGCTTGTCGAGGAGGCCAGCGATGTCCAGGCACATCGGGGCGAGGGCGCCCACGGAGACGAGGAGTACGTCCGGGGTGTCGGTGCCGGGCTCGCGCAGGACGTCCATGCCGCCGACGCGACCCACGGCGGGGACGGCGGGGCCTACGGCGCCCTTGGAGAACCGTACGACGGTCGGCGCGTCGTCGACCTGCACGGCCTCGCGCAGCTGCGCCCGCACCTGGTCGGCGTCGCGGGGCGCGGCGAGCCGCAGTCCCGGGACGACCTGGAGGATCGACATGTCCCACATGCCGTTGTGGGAGGCGCCGTCGGTGCCGGTGACGCCGGCCCGGTCGAGGACGAACGTCACACCGCACTTGTGCAGGGCGACGTCCATCAGGACCTGGTCGAAGGCGCGGTTGAGGAAGGTCGCGTAGACGGCGAAGACGGGGTGCACTCCCCCGGTCGCGAGGCCCGCCGCGGAGACGGCGGCGTGCTGCTCGGCGATGCCGACGTCGTAGACCCGCTCGGGGAACTTCTTGGCGAACCTGTCGAGGCCGACCGGCTGGAGCATGGCGGCGGTGATGGCGACGATGTCGTCCCGCTCCTCGCCGAGCCTGACCATCTCCTCGCCGAAGACGGAGGTCCAGTCGGCGCCGGAGGAGGCGATCGGCAGGCCCGTGTCGGGGTGGATCTTGCCGACGGCGTGGAAGCGGTCGGCCTCGTCCTGGAGGGCGGGCTGGTAGCCGCGGCCCTTCTCGGTGAGGACATGGACGATCACCGGGCCGCCGAACCGCTTGGCGCGGGCCAGGGCGGACTCCATGGCCTCGATGTCGTGGCCGTCGATGGGGCCGACGTACTTGAGGCCGAGGTCCTCGAACATGCCCTGCGGGGCGATGAAGTCCTTCAGGCCCTTCTTGGCGCCGTGCAGGGTCTCGTAGAGCGGCTTGCCGACGACCGGGGTGCGCTCCAGGAGGTCCTTGCCGCGGGCCAGGAAGCGCTCGTAGCCGTCGGTGGTGCGCAGGGTCGCCAGGTGGTTGGCGAGGCCGCCGATGGTCGGCGCGTAGGACCGCTCGTTGTCGTTGACGACGATGACCAGGGGCCGGTCCTTGGCGTCGGCGATGTTGTTCAGCGCCTCCCAGGCCATGCCGCCGGTGAGGGCGCCGTCTCCGATCACGGCGACCACGTGGTCGTCGCGTTTCTGGATCTGGTTGGCCTTCGCGAGCCCGTCGGCCCAGCCGAGGACGGTCGAGGCGTGGCTGTTCTCGATGACGTCGTGCTCGGACTCGGCCTGCGAGGGGTAGCCGGAGAGGCCGCCCTTCATCTTCAGCTTCGAGAAGTCCTGGCGGCCGGTGAGCAGCTTGTGGACGTAGGACTGGTGTCCGGTGTCCCAGAGGACCTTGTCCTTCGGCGAGTCGAAGACACGGTGCAGGGCGATGGTGAGCTCGACCACGCCGAGGTTCGGGCCGAGGTGGCCGCCGGTCTTGGAGACGGCGTCGACGAGGAAGGTCCGGATCTCCTCTGCCAGCTGGTCCAGCTGCTCCAGGCTGAGCCGGTCCAGATCGCGCGGTCCCCTGATGCGGGTCAGCAGCGGCACCCGTGCCTCCTTGCAGTAGAGCTGTTGCCGGGCTTGTCGAGTCTAATGTTCCGTCTTTGCGGACGAGACTCGGGCGGTGGGTGATACGTCACGCGATCGGCTGTACCCAAAATCACCCGGTACTACAACGCCGAGAAGGGGCGCGGGGAACTGCGCGACCAGCCACGAGGGACCGGTACCCGCAAGTTCACCCACGCCCCTGCGGCGCTTGGGCGCTAGCCGCGTCCCGCCGCCTTCTGGCTCTTGCGGGAGACGGAGTCGATGACGACCGCACCGAGCAGCACGCCGCCGGTGATCATGTACTGGATCGACGTGTTCATGTTCAGCAGGTCAAGACCGGTCTGGATCGACTGGATGACCAGCATGCCCAGCAGCGCCGACCACACCGTGCCACGGCCGCCGAACAGCGACGTACCACCGATGACCGCGGCCGCGATGGCCAGCATCAGCGTGTTGCCGCCACCCGCGTTCAGCGTCGCGGACGCCGTCTGGCCGGCGAAGAACATACCGCCGATCGCGGCGAAGCCACCCGCGATGGCGAACACCGAGATCCGGATCGCCGCCACGTTGATACCGGCACGGCGCGCCGCCTCGATACCGCCACCGACCGCGAAGACCTTGCGGCCGAACGTGGTGCGACGCAGCACGAAGTCCACGATCACCAGCGCGGCGAGGAAGATCACCAGGGAGTTGGAGACACCCGCGGCGTTGTTCAGCACGGCCGCGGCGGCGAAGGACGCCACGGCGAGGAGACCGACGCGCAGCAGGATCTCGCTGGTCGGACGGAACGGCACGTTCGCGGCCTTGCGGCGGCGCTGTTCCATCAGCGAGCCCACGAGCATGGACGCCACACCGAGACCCGCCAGCAGGTAGGCACCGATGATGGCCTGGTCCATGAAGAAGGAGCCCTGCCCGAGGATGTGGACCGGGCCGCTGTCGTCCGGGATGTTGATCGTGCCGCTGTCGCCCAGCAGCCACAGCATCAGACCGTTCCAGCCGAGGAAGCCGGCCAGGGTCACGACGAACGCCGGCACACCGATCTTGGCGAAGAACCAGCCGTGCAGGACACCGATGCCGACACCGGTCAGGATGGCCAGGACGAGGGCCAGCCACTCGTTCATGCCGTGGGTGACCACGAACACCGCGAAGATCGTGGAGGCGAGGCCGCTCACCGAGCCGACGGACAGGTCGATCTCACCGAGCAGCAGCACGAACACCAGGCCGATGGCGAGCATGCCGGTGGCCGACAGGAAGTAGCTGATGCTGGACAGGTTGTCCGCGCTCAGGAACAGGTCGTTCTTCAGCTGGAAGATCGTCCAGATGACGATGAGGCCGACGACGACGGGCAGCTGGCCGAGCTCGCCGCCCCTGACCTTGCGCTTGAACTCGGTCCAGTAACCCTTGAAGCCCTCTTCGCGGATCAGCAGACGCGGGTCGACGACGACGACCGGCGCGGCCGTGGGGTCGTCGGCGGGCGCGACGGTGGTCTGTCCCTCCACCACGCCGGCAGTCTTTGCTGTCTTTTCGGCGTTCTCGGTCTTCGACGTGTCGCTCACTTTGCCGCCTCCGTGCTGCGACGCCCCGCACGACGGGTCACGGCGTTCTCCGTGGCACCCGTGATGGCGGCGATGATCTCTTCGTGGGTGGTGTCCTTCACGGAGAAGGAGCCGTTGTTCTTACCCAGGCGCAGCACGGCGACGGTGTCGGCGACAGCCTTCACGTCGGCCATGTTGTGGCTGATGAGGATGACGCCGAGGTTGCGCTCGCGCAGCCGCTCGACGAGGTCGAGGACCTGTGCGGTCTGCTCGACACCGAGGGCGGCGGTGGGCTCGTCGAGGATGACGACCTTGGGGTCACCGATGAGGGCACGCGCGATGGCGACGACCTGGCGCTGACCGCCGGAGAGGCTCGCGATCGGGATGCGCACGCTCGGGATGCGGATGGAGAGCGTGGACAGCAGCTCGCGGGCCTTCTGCTCCATCGTGACCTCGTCGATGACGCCGCGGTGCAGCAGCTCGCGTCCGAGGTAGAGGTTGCCGACCACGTCGAGGTTGTCGCACAGCGCGAGGTCCTGGTAGACCGTCGCGACGCCGAGTCCCTGGGCGTCGTGCGGCTTGTTGATGCTGACCGGCTTGCCGTCCCACTCGATGACGCCCTCATCGATGGGGTGGACTCCGGCGATCGTCTTGACCAGCGTGGACTTTCCTGCGCCGTTGTCGCCGACCAGGGCGACCACTTCTCCGGCGTGGACCTCCAGCTCGACATCGGTGAGTGCCTGCACAGCACCGAATCGCTTGGAAACTCCGCGCAACGCCAGCACGGGCGTAGCGGACACGTGAACCATCTCCTTCGCCGCCTGACCGGCGGGGATGCCGCGCTTGGGGTAAGGCGCGGAGGGGGATGCCGAAGGGGGCACCGACTTACTGATGAACTTGCGCGCAGCCCGTGCTTGTTGGCAACGGGCGCGTTCGCCATGCTTCCGTCCGGCGCCCGTCCCGCAGCGGGGTATGAAGGCGGGGCGGGCGCCGGAGGGGGCTGTACCTGCCAGGAGGGCGTGCCGGATCAAAGGCACGCCCTCGGGGCGGTGACTACTGCAGACCGGCCTTCTTGCACGCGGCGGCGTACTCGGCGGTGCAGATCTGGTCCACGGTGTACAGCTTGTCCTTGATCACCGTGTCCTTGATGTTGTCGACGGTGACGGAGACCGGGGTCAGCAGCTGCGACGGAACCTTGTCGCCGGAGCCGTTGGTCATGGTCGTCGTGGCGAGGGAGTCGATGCTCTTGCCCTCGAGCAGGTTGACCGCGAGCTGGGCGGCGGCGTCGGCCTCCGGCTTGAAGGCCTTGTAGACCGTGCTGGACTGCGTACCGGCGACGATGCGCTGGATACCGGCGAGCTCGGCGTCCTGACCCGTCAGCGGGATACCGGAGATGCCGGCGCCCTTGAGGGTGGTGGCGATACCACCGGCCATACCGTCGTTGGCGGCGTAGACGCCCGCGATGTTCTTCTTGCCGAGCTGGGTGATGGCCGCCTTCATCTTCTGCGCGGCGACCGAGTCCTTCCACAGGCCGGACTGCTCGTAGGCGATCTTGACCTTGCCGTCGAGGACGCTGTGGGCGCCCTCCTTGAAGAGCGCGGCGTTCGGGTCGGCGTCGTCACCGTTGATCATGACGACGTTGGCCTTGGGGGTCGCCTTGGCGCCGAGGGAGTCGAGGAGGGCCTGGCCCTGGAGCTCGCCGACCTTCTTGTTGTCGAAGGAGACGTACGCGGAGACCGGGCCCTGGGCCAGACGGTCGTACGCGATGACCTTGACGCCCTTCTTCACCGCGGCGTCGATCGAGGACTTGATCGCGGCCGAGTCCTGGGCGGAGACGACGATGACCTTCACGCCCTTGGTCACCATGGTGCTGACCTGCTGGGCCTGCTTGGCGGCGTCGGCGCCGGCGTTGTTGTAGGAGACGGTGCAGTCGTCGCACAGCTCCTTGACCTTGGCCTCGAAGAACGGCCGGTCGAACTGCTCGTAACGCGTGGTGACACTGTCGGGCAGGAGCAGGCCGATCGACTTGTTGTCGGAGCCGCTGCCGCCGCTGTCGTTGTCGTCGTCTCCGGCCTTGCCACAGGCGGCGGCGGAGAGAGCAAGAGCCGAGACCAGAACGGGCACGGCCGCACGACGCATAAGCGTGTTCACTTTGAAACCTCCCTGACGAGGCCGCGTCGTTGCGGCCGAGGTGGCTGGAAGTCAACTCGGCCGTACGTGCGACGTCAAGAAGTAAATACTTAACGGGTTGGCAACGGCGGGTTTCGTTCTCTAAGTGAAGGCAGGGGCTGCTGCATGCAGCGTGCCGTCCAAAAGGGTCGAATCGCCCATCTCGCTAAGTGCGAGAGCGAGCGCTCCGAGCACCTCCGCACGGCCCCCAAGTGCCCCCGGAAGAACGGAGAGTTGACGTGCCGCGCTAGGGATGGCGTACCGGCCCACGGACTCCCTGATGGGGCCGAGCACCAGCTCACCGGCCTCGGCGAGATCACCGCCCAGGACCACCCTGCTCGGGTTCAGGAGATTGCAGAGATTGGCTACTCCACTGCCGATGTGTCGGCCGACGTCGGCGATCACCCGACGGCAGCCTGGGTCTCCGTCCCTGGCCAGCCGTACGACGCCTTCCATCGTCAGGTCGGTGCCGTGACTGGACTGGAGGAGCGGCAGCACATAACGCGCGGCCGCGAAGGTCTCCAGGCAGCCACGGTTTCCACAGCGGCAGACCGGGCCGGACTCATCAAGAGTAATATGCCCGATTTCTCCCGCTGTGCCACCCGGGCCCCGGTAGATCTTGCCGCTGATGACCAGACCTGCGCCGACACCACTGGCGACCTTGATGTACGCCAGGTCTCTGGCGCCTCTGCCGGCGCCCCAGACCATCTCGCCGAGGGCGCCCAGGTTGGCGTCGTTGTCGACGTGCACGGGGACGCCCAGACGGCCTCCCAGCTCCTCGGCGGGCTTGGTGCCGATCCACCCCGGCAGGATCGCGGAGGAGCCCAGGGAACCGGACTCCACATCGATCGGGCCGGGGACACCGAGACCCACCCCGGCGATCTTGGAGCGGTCGACGCCGGTCGCCGCGATCAGGCGGTTGACCAGCTCTTCCGCCCGGTCGAAGCCCTGCGTCGAGGAGGCGTCCACGTCCAGCGGCTCGGACTCCTCGGCCAGCACCTGGTGGGCGAGGTTGCCGACCGCGACCCGTAGGTGCGTATGGCCGAAATCGACGCCGATCACAATGCCGGCGTCCCCGCTGAGCGAGACGCTGCGGGCCCGCCGGCCACCCGCCGAAGTGGGCGTGACCTCGACGGTTCCGCCGTCCTTGAGCTCACGGACGATATTGGAGACGGTGGCCGCGGACAGACCGGTGGTCCGGGCGATCTCCGCCTGGGTGAGCGACCCGGCCAGCCGGACGGCCCGGACGACCCGTTCCAGGTTGGCTCGGTGCAGTGACGACTGCGACCCCGGAGTCTCCACGACGACCTCCTGCGCGCGGGACCGCTTCTATGAGGCCCCGTGAGTGTCCAACTAGTGAACTCTAAGCTGAGCCGTTCGGGTCGCCTTCCGTCAAGAGGTTGAACAGTATCCGCGGCTCCGGCCACGTCGGCGTACGCCGCTCCCAGGGCGGGGAACGGCGTGCGCACGGTCGGTTCCGGAGCGCTACGCGCGCTTCACTTCAAGGTCGCGGATGTCAGCCCCGCCTGCACCTGACGCTGGAAGGACAGGTACACGACCAGCATCGGGATCATCGCGATGGTCACGCCCGCGAAGAGAACCGGAAGATCGGAGGCGTACCCCTGTTGCTGCTGGAGCTGGATGAGCCCCTGGGTGAGGACATAGCGCTCGGGATCGTCACCGCTCTGCGGCTGCATGAGGACCGTCGGCAGGATGAACTGGTTCCACTGGCCGAGGGTGTTGAAGATGCCGACACTGAGCAGGCCCGCCTTCGCCATCGGCAGCATCACCTGGAAGAACGTCCGGGTGTGCGAGGCCCCGTCCAGGATCGCCGCCTCGAAGACCGCGGTCGGCAGGGTCCGGAAGAAGGCGTGCATGAAGAAGACCGTGAACGGCATCGAGTAGGCGATGTAGACCAGGATCAGGCCCTGATAGGTGTTCAGCATGTCCAGCCGTTTGACCATGAAGAACAGCGGGACGAGGGCGAGGAACACCGGGAACATCGCGCCGGCCACGAAGAAGTAGTACAGGAAACGGTTGCCCCAGAACTCGTAGCGGGCCAGCACGTACGCCGCCATCGAGCCGAACAGCATCGTCAGCGGCACCGAGAAGACCAGCACGATGACGGTGTTGACGAAGTAGTCGCCGATGCCCTTGTCCCAGGCGCGGGAGAAGACGTCCAGCGACCAGTTCTGCGGCCAGCCGAAGGCCGAACCGCCGATCTGGGCATCGGTCCTGAAGGAGCTCAGCACCAGCCACAGCAGCGGCAGCACGATCAACAGCGCCCACAGGGCGAGGAAGCCGTGCGAGAAGACGTTCAGTGCGAGGCCTTCACCGCGCTGGTCGCCGGGGCGGGCCGGGGTCTTGCCGATCGAGGGCTGGGCGGGGACCGAACCGCCCGAGGCGGCGGTCTCCTTGAGAGGTGCGCTCATGAGGTGTCTTCTCTCCCCGCTCAGAACTCGACGCGGTCGCGGCGGGTGGCGCGCAACGTGAACACGGACACGATCAGGGTGAGAACGAGCATGACCACGCCCATGGCGCAGGCGTACCCGCTCTTGCCGTACAGCAGGAAGTTGCGCATCATCACGGTCGCCATGACCTCGCTGTGGTGGTCGGGGCCGCCTCCGTAGTCGCCGGAGGTCATCGTGGAGACCAGGATGAACATGTCCATCGCCGCGATGCCGAGATAGACCCAGGCGGTCTGTACGGACTCCCAGAGCAGCGGCAGCGTGATGCGGAAGAAGGACTGCGAGCGGCCGGCGCCGTCGATGAGCGCGGCCTCGTAGATGTCCTTCGGGATGGACTGCATGGCGGCGGAGAACAGCACGAGGTAGAAGCCGACGCCGTGCCAGACGACCACCACGAGCAGCGCCCACAGCACGAGGTCGGGCTCGTTGAGCCACTCGATGGGGCTCTGGGCGTCGACCAGGCCCAGCTTGATGAGGAGCCCGTTGAGCATGCCGCCGCCGTCACTGCGGTAGACGGCCCCGAACAGCACCGCCATGATCGCCAGCGACAGCACCTGCGGGAAGAAATAGATGATCTTGTAGTACTTGGATCCGGCGACCCCCGCGACCCCGCCGGCCCGGCTGCGCCCGCCCACGTTGAGCATGAAGGCGAAGAACAGCGCGAGCAGAATGGTGACCAGGGGAATGAAGATCAGGAACAGGATGTTGTGCCAGATCGCCCCCATGAAGATGTCGTCCTGGAACAGCGCCTTGTAGTTGTCCAGGCCGACGAACTTGAAGGTCTGGGACTGCCCCTTCCAGTCGGTCAGCGAATATCCGAACGTCTGGATGTACGGCCAGATCACGAAGATCACATAGAGCGCCACGGGAGCGAACAGAAATCCCGCGACGAACCGGTACTGCCCTTTGCGCATTGGCGTTTCCTGCCCCTGGTCTCCCGGCGGAACGCCCGCGCCCCTTTTCCGGGGCGCGGGGCACTGTGATCAGTCCCGGTGGTTCTTCTTCGACTCCGGGTCCTTGGCCTGCTTGTCGACGGCGGCCTGAGCCCGCTTGAGCCACTCCGCCGGCTGGATCCGCTTGGCCATCAGCTCGTTGGACGCGTTCTCGATCGCCGTACCCATCTCGCTGTACCACTCGGTGTACAGGAAACGGAAGGTGTCGTCACCGGCCGCCTTGGACGCCTCGACCGTCGACTGGGTGCCCGGCCGCAGCTGGACCCCGGTGTCGACGCCGTCCTTGACGATGGTCAGCGAGTTCGCCTCCTTGGCGAAGGTCGTCGACCACTCCTTGGACAGCATCATCCGCACGAACTCCTTGGCCGCGGGCAGGTTCTTGGCCTTGGCCGGGATGATGAAGGGCTCACCGGAACCGGCCCGGATCGCCTGGAAGGGCAGCTTGCTGCCGGGCAGCAGCGGCATCGGCAGGAACTTCATGTCGAAGTCGGACGGCGTCGTCTTGAGCTGCTCGTTCTCCAGCCAGGAGCCGCTGGTGATGAACACGGCCTTGTACTGGTTCCACCGGGTCTGGGACTCGGTGTGGGTCAGGCCGTTCGTGCCGGGCATCAAGTAGCCCTTCTCGACGACCTCGTAGACCGCCTCGACGGCGGCCTTCGCGGCGTCGGAGCCCACGAACGCGTTGGGCTCCAGGTTGTCGATCGCCTTCATGGCCTCCAGGCCGCCGGTCTTGGCGATCAGGTCCATGATGGCGACGTTGATGTAGTACGGGTACTTGCCCTGGTGGGCGAGGCCGCCGATGCCCTGGGACTTGGCGTCCTTGCAGATGGCGAGGAACTCGTCCCAGGTCTTGGGCTCCGTCCAGCCCTTCTCCTTGAAGAGCTTGCCGGAGTACCACAGGCCCCACACCGTGTAGATGTAGTTCAGGGCGACGACCTTGCCACCCTGCATGCCCGCGTCGAGGGTGCCGGGGATCAGCGTGTCGCGGACCTTCTTGGCCGGGTCGTCGATCGACGGGGCGTCCAGGACCACGGCGAGGTCGAGCAGCTGGCCGTTCTTGTACAGCACGTCGATCGGGATCTGCTGGGCACCGGAGTCGTCCACGATGTCCGGCGGGTTGCCCGCGTTGAAGCGGGGCTGGAGCTTGCCGGTGATCTCCTGGGTGCCGGTGTGGACGGAGGTCACGCCCCACTTCTTCTTGAAGCTCGCCTCCCAGGCCTTGGCGTAGTCGTCGCCGTAGCCGCCCTTGAAGATGACGACGTCGAGCTTGCCGCCGTCCTTCACGCCGAAGGGGTTGGACTTGGAGGTCTTGCCTCCGGTGTCGTTGTCGGAACTGTCGTCCCCGCCGCCGCTGGCGCAGGCGGAGAGGACGCTCATGGTGGGTACGGAGATCAGACCGAGCGCGGCGGACCGCTTGATCAGATCGCGGCGGCCGACGGAGCCTTTGTTGCTGTTCTCGGCGGAAGTGGATCCCATGCTCAAGTCCTCGCCTTCTCCAGGACTCAGGCGGTGAACCGGATCCTCCCGGGCACCGCGTTCGGGTCACGCTGGGTCGTGCAGGAAGTGCGGTGAATCGCCGACAGGTATAGTCCACTTCCCGCCAGCGGAGCAAGATCGAATGCAAGGTTGGCCATGGGTCTTTTCCGAGTTGAGACCTCCCGGAAATATGTGCGGGCTGTGTACCGACTGACGGAAATATCCCCGGCATTGCGCCCGAATGCCACACTCAACACCCTTGACACCGCCGACCACTTGGGCCACAACTGATCCTTGCGCATCGAAGTTGACAACGTTGTCCGCGATGGCAGGAGGGTGCTGGCGCATGCGGCACAGAGCTCGGTACAGACGAGGCCCGGCGGTCGCTCTCACGACCGCCTTTGCTTTGGCCATGGGTTCCCAGGGGGCCGCGACCGCCCTGCCGGAGGCGCCCGGCGCCGACCGGGAGTTCGCGTCCTCCTTCGAGGCGGACGATCCGGTGCCGGACTGGACCGACACGGTGGAGCGCGCCTCGGGCGTCGACGGCGGCTACAGCAGCGGCATCCCGGGCAATGTGACCGACCGTGTCACGGACGTCCGCGCGAGCGCCGAGAACACCTCCGGCGGCGAGGTGAAGGAGAACCTCGTCGACGGCGAGCCGGGCACCAAATGGCTGGCGTTCCAGCCCACCGGCTGGGTGGAGTTCGACCTGGACAAACCGCGAAAGATCGTGATGTACGCCCTTGTCTCGGCCAACGACTACGCCGAGCGCGACCCCAAGGACTGGACGCTTCAGGGCTCGACGGACGGCAAGGACTGGAAGACCCTCGACACCCGCGCCGGGCAGGCCTTCGCCGAGCGCTTCCAGACGAAGTCGTACGACCTCGCGGAGCCGGCCGAGTACCAGCACCTCCGCCTCGACGTCACCGCGAACAACGGCGCCTCCGGCCTCCTGCAACTCGCCGACGTGCAGTTCTCCACGGGCGGCGGCGACGGGCCCGTCCCGCCCGACATGCTCTCGCTGGTCGACCGCGGCCCGAACGGCTCGCCCACCGCGAAGGCGCGGGCGGGCTTCACCGGAAAGCGGGCGCTGCGGTACGCCGGGCGGCACACGGCGGACGGGCGGGCGTACTCGTACAACAAGGTCTACGACGTGAACGTGGCCGTCGGCCGGGACACCCGGCTGGCGTACCGCGTCTTCCCGTCGATGGCGGACGGCGACCGGGACTACGCGGCGACGAACGTGGCGGTGGACCTGGCCTTCACGGACGGCACGTATCTGAGCGGCCTCGGGGCCCGGGACCTGCACGGCTTCGAGCTGTCGCCGCAGGGTCAGGGCGCCGCGAAGGTGCTGTACGTCAACCAGTGGAACGACGTGGCCTCGCGGATCGGGTCGGTGGCGGCCGGGAAGACGGTCGACCGGATCCTGGTGGCCTACGACTCCTCCGGCGGCCCGGCGAAGTTCCGCGGCTGGCTGGACGACGTCCGGATCGGGACCGTGGCGCCCGAGAAGCCGAAGACCCATCTCTCGGACTACGCGCTGACCACCCGCGGCACCAACTCCAGCGGGGCCTTCTCCCGCGGCAACAACTTCCCCGCGACCGCCGTGCCCCATGGCTTCAACTTCTGGACGCCGGTCACCAACGCCGGATCGCTCAGCTGGCTGTACGACTACGCGCGGGCCAACAACGACGACAACCTGCCGACGATCCAGGCGTTCAGCGCGAGCCATGAGCCGAGCCCCTGGATGGGCGACCGGCAGACCTTCCAGGTGATGCCGTCCGTGGCCGTCGGCGTCCCGGAGACCGGCCGCGAGGCGCGGGAGCTGGCCTTCCGGCACGAGAACGAGACCGCGCGGCCGTACTACTACGGCGTGCGGTTCGAGAACGGGCTCAAGGCGGAGATGGCACCGACCGACCACGCGGCGGCGTTGCGCTTCACCTACCCCGGCGACGAGGCGAGCGTCCTCTTCGACAATGTGACGGATCAGGCGGGGCTGACGCTCGACAAGGCGGCCGGGGTCGTCACCGGGTACTCGGACGTGAAGTCCGGGCTGTCGACGGGGGCGACGCGGCTGTTCGTGTACGGGGTCTTCGACAAGCCGGTGGTCGAGGGCGACTCCAGCGGGGTCAAGGGCTATCTGCGGTTCAAGGACCGCACCGTCACACTGCGGCTGGCGACCTCGCTCATCAGCATCGACCAGGCCAAGGACAACCTGCGCCAGGAGATCCCCGACGGCACCTCCTTCGAGGCGGTGAAGTCGCGCGCCCAGAAGCAGTGGGACCGGCTGCTCGGCAAGGTCGAGGTCGAGGGCGCCACCGAGGACCAGCTGACCACGCTGTACTCCAGCCTGTACCGGCTGTATCTGTACCCCAACTCCGGCTTCGAGAAGGTTGGTTCGAAGCACCAGTACGCCTCGCCGTTCTCCCCGATGCCGGGTCCCGACACCCCGACGCACACCGGGGCGAAGATCGTCGACGGCAAGGTGTACGTCAACAACGGCTTCTGGGACACCTATCGGACGACCTGGCCGGCCTACTCGCTTCTGACGCCCACTCAGGCGGGGGAGATGGCCGACGGGTTCGTGCAGCAGTACAAGGACGGCGGCTGGACCTCGCGCTGGTCCTCCCCCGGTTACGCGGACCTGATGACCGGCACGTCCTCGGACGTCGCCTTCGCCGACGCGTACGTCAAGGGCGTCGACTTCGACGCCAGGTCGGCGTACGAGGCGGCCCTGAAGAACGCGACCGTCGTGCCGCCCACGTCGGGCGTGGGGCGCAAGGGGATGGAGACCTCCCCGTTCCTCGGCTACACCAGCTCCGAGACGCACGAGGGCCTGTCCTGGGCCCTGGAGGGCTATCTCAACGACTACGGCATCGCGCGGATGGGACAGGCGCTGTACGACGAGACGGGTGAGAAGCGGTACGCGGAGGAGTCGGAGTACTTCCTCAACCGGGCCCGGGAGTACGTGAACCTCTTCGATTCCCGGGCCGGCTTCTTCCAGGGTCGGGACCTCGCCGGTGACTGGCGTGTGGAGTCGTCGAAGTACGACCCTCGCGTCTGGGGCCACGACTACACGGAGACCAACGGCTGGGGGTACGCCTTCACCGCCCCGCAGGACAGCCGCGGCCTGGCCAATCTGTACGGCGGCCGCCGCGGGCTCGCCGAGAAGCTCGACGAGTACTTCGCCACGCCGGAGACGGCCTCGCCGGACTTCGTCGGCTCCTACGGCGGGGTCATCCACGAGATGACGGAGGCCCGGGACGTCCGCATGGGCATGTACGGGCACTCCAACCAGGTCGCCCACCATGTGAACTACATGTACGACGCGGCCGGCCGGCCGTGGAAGACCCAGCGCAACGTCCGTGAGGTGCTGTCCCGGCTCTACACCGGCAGTGCGATCGGGCAGGGCTATCACGGTGACGAGGACAACGGCGAGCAGTCGGCGTGGTTCCTCTTCTCCGCGCTGGGCTTCTATCCGCTGGTGATGGGCAGTGGCGAGTACGCCGTCGGCTCACCGTTGTTCACCAAGGCGACCGTGCATCTGGAGAACGGACGGGACCTCGTCGTCAAGGCGCCGAAGAACAGCACGCGCAATGTGTATGTGCAGGGCCTGAAGGTCAACGGGCGTACCTGGACGGCGACTTCGCTGCCGCACTCGCTGATCTCGAAGGGTGGCACGCTGGCCTTCGACATGGGTCCGCGGCCCTCGTCCTGGGGCACGGGCAAGAACGCGGCGCCGGTGTCGATCACCGAGGACGACAAGGTGCCGACGCCTCGGGCGGATGTGCTGAAGGGCGCCAGCAGTCTCTTCGACAACACGTCGGCGAGCGAAGTGGCGGTGACGGAGGTCGAGTTGCCGGTCACCGAGGCGGTCGGGGCGGTGCAGTACACGCTCACCTCGCCCTCGGACCGCTCGAAGGCGCCCACGGGCTGGGTGCTCCAGGGGTCGGCCGACGGGACCTCGTGGGAGAAACTGGACGAGCGGTCCGGAGAATCCTTCGCCTGGGACAGACAGACACGCGCGTTCACCGTGGGGTCGCCGGGTACGTACGAGAGGTACCGCCTCGTGCTGGACGGCGAGGCGACCGTGTCCGAGGTCGAACTGCTGGCCTGAGCAGTTGAGTTGGGAGTCTCGTGCCGCACCTTCCTGAAAGTGTCGACCCCGCCTGGCTGGCGCCCGGCGCCTTCCGGGCGATCGGCAGCCGCCGGACGCTCATCCGTGGCGGTGAGGGTCCGGTCGTGGACTCGGTGCACGAGGAAGTGGCTGAGGCCTGCGCCCGGTTCGGGGGACAGGTCGAGCGCGACGCGCCCTCCGGCCCCTACGACCTGCTGCTGGACCTGACCGGCGACGACGGGTCCGAGGCGTTCACGTTCGCACGGGAGGCCGGCCGGACGACGGTCACCGCGTCCGGCCGGCCAGGCCTGCTGTACGGGCTCTTCCACGTCGTACGGCTCGGCGAGGACGCCTTCCGGGGCGAACCCCGTCGGGAGACGCATCGCCCGGCCCTGGGCCTGCGCATGCTGGACCACTGGGACAACGTGTCCGTGCACCCGGTGATGGGCCAGGTGGAGCGCGGGTACGCGGGTGGCTCGCTGTTCTGGGAGGACGGGCGGGCGCGCGGCGATCTGGAGCGGGTCAGGGCGTACGGCAGGCTGCTCGCCTCGTGCGGGATCAACGCCGTGGCCGTGAACAACGTCAACGTGCACCAGGCCGAGGCGCGGCTGCTGACCGACCGGATCGGCGAAGTCGCCGCGATCGCGGGCGCGTTGAGGGCGTACGGGATCCGGACGCATCTGTCCGTGAGCTTCGCCGCGCCGGTCGTGCTCGGCGGGCTTGCGACGGCCGACCCGCTCGACGAGGGGGTGCGGACGTGGTGGGCCGGGGTGACCGCGCGGGTGTACGAGGCGATACCGGACTTCGGCGGGTACGTGGTCAAGGCCGACTCGGAGGGGCAGCCGGGGCCGTTCGCGTACGGCCGCTCACACGCCGAGGGGGCGAACCTGCTGGCCGCCGCGCTGGAGCCGTACGGCGGGACCGTGCACTGGCGGGCGTTCGTCTACGACCACCGGCAGGACTGGCGGGACCGGACGACGGACCGGGCGCGTGCGGCGTACGAGCATTTCGTGCCGTTGGACGGGGAGTTCGCGTCGAACGCCGTGCTCCAGGTCAAGCACGGGCCGATGGACTTCCAGGTGCGGGAGCCGGTCTCACCGCTGATCGGCGCGATGCCCGGCACCCGGCTCGCGGTGGAGTTGCAGGCGACGCAGGAGTACACCGGGCAGCAACGGCATGTGTGCTGGCTGGGGCCGATGTGGAGCGGGGTGCTGCGGTTCCGGCCCAACGGCACGCCGGTGGCGGAGCTGGCGGATGCCCTGGTCGCCGTCTCCAACGTCGGCGACGACCCGTTCTGGACCGGGCATCCGCTGGCCCAGGCGAACCTCTACACCTTCGGCCGACTGGCGTGGCGGCCGGACGCGGACCCGCTGGAGATCCTCGACGAGTGGATCCGGCTCACCTTCGGGACGGAGCCGGCGGCGGGGGTGCGCGCGGTGATGGAGGGGTCGTGGTGCACGTACGAGAAGTACACCGCGCCGCTCGGGGTCGGTTTCATGGTGCAGCCCGGTCACCACTACGGGCCGAGCGTGGACGGATACGAGTACAGCCCGTGGGGGACCTACCACTTCGCCGACCGGGACGGCATCGGCGTGGACCGCAGCGCGGCGACCGGCACGGGGTACGCGGCGCAGTACGCCAAGTCCTGGGCCGAGGTGTACGAGTCGCCGGAGGCCTGCCCGGACGAGCTGCTGCTGTTCTTCCACCATGTGCCGTACGGGCATGTGCTGCACAGCGGCGGGACGGTGATCCAGCACATCTACGACACCCATTTCGAGGGCGTGGAAGAGGTGGAGGCCGCTCGGCGGGTGTGGGCCTCGCTGGTGGACCTGGTGGACGCCGAGCGCCACTCGCGGGTGACGGAGCGGTTCGAGGAGCAGCTCCGCTGCGCCCGCGAGTGGCGCGACCAGATCAACAGCTACTTCTTCCGGAAGTCCGGTGTGCCCGACGTACATGGGCGCCGGATCCACTAAGCGCTCCGCGGGAAGTGCCGCGATGTGCCGTCGACCGTCCCCGGCACCGTCGTGGCTGGTCGCGCCCCGCGGCGGAGCCGCACATTGATACGGCCCCGCGCCCCTTCAGGGCGCTGCCGAACCGTAGAGGACTTCACCCGACCCGCTCAGAGCCCTTCTACCGGATTCGCAGGACCGCCGTGTCCAGCGGGTCGAGGGTCAGGGGTTCGCCCTTCTCGATCCGCTTGCCGGTGAGCAGGTCGGTGGCGGTGGTGTGGGCGGTGAGACGGGCCGGTTCGGGGGTGTGGTTGAGGAGGAAGAGGAGGCGGGTGCCGTCGGGGGCGATCCGGGTCGCGGTCTCGACGCCGGGGTGGTCGGCGTAGGGGCCGAGCAGGTCGTGGCGGGCGAGGACGCGGCGGACCACCTCGTCGACGCCGGGCTGGTCGAGGGCGGTGGCGACGTACCAGGCCTCGCCTTCCCCGAACGCGTTGCGGGTGACGGCCGGGGTGCCCGCGTAGAAGTCGGTGCCGTAGGTGGCGACCGGCTCGGCGCCGCGCAGTCGGACGATCTCGAAGACGAGGCGGGCTTGCGACCCCAGCTCGGGTACGGGCTGGGTGAACTCCGGTTGCCGGCTGTCCCATTCGTCGATCCGCACGCCCATCAGGGGCGCGAGCGGGCCCGGTACGTCGGTGGGGAACGCCCGGTCGTGCTGGTCGCCGCGGCCCGAGAGGAAGGTCGTCAGGACCGTGCCGCCGCGTGCGGCGACCGCTTCCAGTCGCTTGGCGAGATCACCCTTGACCAGGTGCAGCACGGGGGCGAGGACCACGGCGTACGAGGTCAGGTCGGCGGTCTGCGGGACCACGTCCACGTCGGCGCCGGCCTCGCGGGCGGCGCGGTAGTAGGCGTGGACCACCTCCTGGTACTTGACCAGCCGGGAGGGGCCGTCGGAGATCTCCAGGGCCCACCAGCTGTCCCAGTCGAAGACCAGGGCAGTGCGGGCGGGCGTGCGGGCGCCGAGCGTGGAGTCGCCCAGTGCCTCCAACTCCCTTCCCAGCTCGGCCACTTCGCCGAAGACGCGGGTGTCGTCGCGGCCCGCGTGGCCGATGACCGCGCCGTGGTACTTCTCGCAGGCGCCACGGGAGGCGCGCATCTGGAAGTAGAGGGCCGCGTCGGCGCCATGGGCGATGGCCTGGAAGGTGGCCAGCCTCAGCTCACCGGGGCGGCGCAGGGGGTTGACGTCCCGGCACGCGGTCGTGGAGGGCGTCTGCTCCATCAGCCAGAACGGGGCGCCGTCCTTCAGGCCGCGCATCAGGTCATGGGCCAGGGCGGGCCAGGTCGGCGGGGCGTCGAGGGGCGGGTAGCTGTCCCAGGAGGCGAAGTCGAGGTGCGGGGCCCAGCGGTGGTAGTCGAGGGGGCGAAACATGCCCATGAAGTTGGTGGTGACAGGGGTCTGCGGGTCGTGGGCGCGGATCACCTCCTTCTCGGCGAGGAAGCAGCCGAGGAGGGCGTCGGTGGTGAAGCGGAGATAGTCGAGGGTGAGGCCCTGGAAGGCGGTGTGGTCGGGGCCGCGCCAGTGCTCGGTGAGGGCGCTGGGGGGTTCGATCTCGGCCCAGTCGGTGTAGCGGTGGGACCAGAAGGTGGTCCACCAGGCGTCGTTGAGGGTGTCGAGGGTGACGTACTCGGTCCGGAGCCACTCCCGGAAGGCCTCGGCGCAGTGCTCGCAGTAACAGGCGCCGCCGTACTCGTTGTTGATGTGCCAGGCGAGCAACGCCGGGTGCTCGGCATACCGTTCGGCCAGACGGGCGGCCATGGCCGTGGAGAGGCGGCGGTACGCCGGTGCGCTGGGACAGAAGTTGTGGCGCTGGCCGTAGCGGTGGCGGCGGCCCTCGAAGTCGGTGCGGTTGACCTCGGGGTACTTCTTGGCGAGCCACGGCGGGAGAGCGGCCGTGCCGGTGGCGAGACAGACCCGGCGGCCCTCGGCGGCGGCACGGTCGAGGACACGGTCCAGGACGGTGAAGTCGTAGGTGTCCTCGGCGGGTTGGGTGAGGGACCAGGAGAAGACGCCGACGGTGAGGGTGTCGATGCCGGCCCGGGTGAAGAGACGGTGGTCCTCGTCCCAGGTGGACTGCGGCCATTGCTCGGGGTTGTAGTCGCCGCCGTACCGGATCTTGCGACTCATACGGTGAAGTCCTCCTGGGTCTCGGCGATCACCGGGCGGCCGCCGTGCAGCAGGGACAGCAGCAGCGGGGCGGCCAGCAGGGCGGGCAGGGCCTCCGTGAGCAGGCTGGTCCCGGCGGCGGTCAGGACGAGCAGCGAGGCGGTGGCGAGAGTGGCGCGGCCGTGCCGGAAGAGGAAGTAGCCGGCGAGGCCGGCGGTGTCGCGGGCGCGGAAGCTGAAGAGGGAGGTCAGCACGAGTGCGTGGGCTCCCCACAGGAGGGAGCCGAGGCCGATCGCCGCGAGCAGCACCGCCCACCAGCCGGGCAGGCCGGTCGCGGAGAAGTGGGTGAGCGTGAAGGCGATGACCGTGAGCCAGGTGAGCAGGGGCGTCCACAGCTTCAGGGCGGGGAGCGCGTTGAGCCGCCAGCCGCGCCAGTAGGTGCGGGCCGGGTGGAGGTCGGTGAGGTCGCGGTCGCGGTGGTGCAGGGCGTAGAGGGCGGCGGCGCAGGCGGGGCCGAGCGGGAGCAGGCAGAGGGCGGCGAGGGGGATGTTGGAGGGGTCGGGGCCGAGCAGGAAGAGACCGGCCAGGCCGGGGGCGGCCGCGATGAGGAGGAGGGCCTCGACCGTGACGAGGGTGTGGATGAGGGCGGCGGCCCGGGAGAGGGGGCCGATGCCGAAGGCGGTGGACGGGGTGCTCATCGCGCCTCCCTTCCGAGCAGTCTCCGCTCGTCCGTCCAGGCCGGTGCCTCGTCCGCGACCGCGCTGACCTCGACGAGCGTCACCTCGTGGCGGCTCAGCGTCAGGTCCAGGGCCACCCGGCCGTCCTCCACCGGCAGCCGCAGATACCGCCGCGCGGGTTCGGCCGCTTCATGGAGTACGTCGAGCTGGCCCGGCCGGGGTGAACGGGGACTGCCCATCCGCTGCCAGGCCGTACGCGCGTTGCCGTGCTCCTCGTCCACACCGGACCGGCGCACGAACGCCTCCCTGGCTCCCTCCACCGGTACGGACAGGCGCAGCCGGTGCTGTGACGGCCCGGGGGTTTCGCCGCTCGCGTCGACCGGCGCCCACGCGAGGACCATGATCCGGCCGTCCGGGTGCCGGGTGACCAGGTGGTCGTCGCCGCGCCGCAGGAGCTCGTCGCCCATCCGGGCCATGAACGCGTACAGATGGTACGTCGGCTTCTTCACCTGGCGGTGGGTGAGCAGGCCGAAGCCGCCGTGGAAGAGCGCGGTCGGCGGGCCGGCCTCCTCGAACATGTCGCTGAACGTCCAGTACGAGAAGGAGTCCACGTGGTCGCCGCCCGACGCCAGTACGGGGGCCAGGTACGCGGCGTGGAAGGCGGTGTCGTGGACCGGGTTGTCGGGACGGTAGGAGGAATTGAACTCCGTGATGTGGACGGGCAGTTCGGCCAGCCGGGTGCCCTTCAGCCGCTCGCGGGGCGTGGCGAACTGGTCGAGCAGGCCCTGCGCGGGACCCAGCGTCTGGTGCACGCCGAACGGCACGTGCTGGGCGGGCCCGGAGGTGTAGGCGTGCTTCGACACGAAGTCGACGGGGACGTCGTGCCGCTCGACGAACTCGGCGAAGCGGTCCAGCCAGTCGTCGGCGCCGGGCGCGAGGGCCGGGCCCCCGACCTGGAGGGACGCGTCCACCTCCTTCACCGCCTTGGCGGTGACCTCGTACAGCCGGTGGTACGCCTTCTCGTCCGCGCCCTCCCAGAAGTCGGGGAGGTTGGGCTCGTTCCACACCTCTATGGGCCAGGTGCGGACCTCGTCGAGGCCGTAGCGGTCGACGAGGTGGGTGAGGGTCGCTTTCACGAGCGCCGCCCACTCCTGGTGCGAGCGGGGCGGGGTGACATTTCCCCGCCACCAGAACACCGTCCGCTCCCCCGATGCCAACTCCACGGGCATGAAGCCGAGTTCGAGGAAGGGGCGGATGCCGAGCGCCAGGTAGGCGTCGACGACCTGGTCGACGTAGGTGAACGAGTGGTGGACGCGCCGGGCGCCCTCCCATTCGTAGGGCCGATGGACGCCCATGCCGTCGCTCAGCAGCCCGTGCCCCCGGATGTACCGGAAGCCGATCTCGTCCTGGAGGAGCTTCAGCGAGTCCTGGTAGTCCCGGCGCAGGGCGAGTTCGACGCGGCCGGTGCCGACGCAGTGGCGCCAGGCGTCGGGGAACCGGCCGGTGCCCTCGATCGGGACGCGGATCACCCGTTCTCCTTCTTGAACCGTTCGTACGCCTTGTTGTGGAGGTCGACGAGCTGCTGCATGTTCTTCGACTTCAACTCGCTGACGTACGCGCCCCATTCGGACATCGGGCGCTTGCCGAGGACGAACTGGAGCGTGTTCTGGATGACGGTGTCCTTGAGCGGGGTGTCCCACAGCGTCGCCTGTTCCTGCTCCACGGACTGCAGGGGGTGGGCCGGGTCGATGGGCAGCTGGGTGCGCTGGGCCATGGCGTCCTGGAACTTCTTCTCGTCCGGGCTGAAGTTGGAGGAGACCAGGGCCCAGCTGCCGCCGTAGGTGAAGACGCCGTTGAAGAAGCCGAAGTCCTTCTGGAGGTCCTTCGGGGCGTCCGGGTCGGAGCCCATGAGGGTGATGCCGGGCTCCATCTTGTACTGGCCGCCGGACTCCGTGTAGGTGGTGCCCTCCACGCCCCACTTGCAGAACTTCTGGCCCTCGTCGGAGTACCAGAGCCAGTCCACGAACTGCATCATCGCGACGAAGCTGTCGCTCTTGAGGGCCTTGCTGGAGACCATGATGCCGTTCTCCAGGCGGGCCCCGCCGAGCACCACCGGGCCCGCCGGACCGAGCGGCACCGGGATCATCTCGATCTTCGCGCCCTTGACCTGCTTCTCCAGGTTGTAGCGGTAGTCCTGCACCAGTACCTGCGGGTTGGCGCTGATCGCATAGGACTTCTCGCCGAGCAGCTTCTGCAGGGCCTGGTCGTCCTGCTGGGTGAAGCTCTCCGGGTCGAGAAGCTTGTCGGCGACGATTTTCCTCAGGTACTCGACCATCTGACGGTAGCCGTCCCTCGCCCCGGTGAAGACGAACTTCTTCGCCTGGGTGTCGAAGGAGATGTTGTCGTAGTTCCAGCCCGCCCTGACCCCGTACGCCTGACCGAGGTAGCCGAACAACGCACCGCACGGGAAGGGCGTGTTGGTGCTCCAGCGGTCGGTCCAGGGGTATTTGTCGGGGTACTCCGCCTTCAGCGCCTTCAGGACGTCGTACACCTCGTCCCAGCTGGTGGGCAGGGTCAGACCGTGCTTGTCGAGGATGTCGGTGCGGAAGGACAGGGAGTAGCCGGACTTGACCTTTTCATGCAGGCCGGGCAGCAGGTAGTACTTGCCGTCGGACTGGCGTATGGAGTCCAGTTCGGGCTCCAGCCGCCACTTCTTCACCTTGTCCCGGTAGTTGGGCATCAGGTGCACGTACTCGCTGACCGGCAGGATCGCGCCGGAGGACACGAAGGCGACCTCGCCCGGGTGGTACGTCTTCGGGATCAGGAAGGGGGCGTCGCCGGCGCCGATGAGGACGCTGCGCTTCTTCTCGTAGTCCGCCAGCGGGACGTCGACCGGCTTGATGGTGATCCCGGTGCGCCGGGTGACCTCCTTCCAGAACAGCCAGCTCTTCTTCGTCGGGTAGAGCGGGTTGTTGTTGTGCAGCATCGAGAAGGACAGCGGCTTCGCGGCCTTGAACTGCTGGCCGGCGCGGTACTCCTTCATGGCGCCGTTCTGCTTCTTGGAGAGGTCCTTGCTGTCCCCACCGTCGTCGCCGCTGCCGCACCCGGTGAGGCCGGCAAGTCCGATGAAGCCTGCGGCCGCAAGAATCTGACGCCGCGACAGCTGTCCTTCGTTCCTCACGGATACTCCCTTGTTCCGTAGGTGAATTGAGTGAGCGTCAGCCCTTGACCGCACCGAGCATCACGCCCGAGACGAAGTAGCGCTGGACGAACGGGTACACGCAGAGGATCGGCAGCGCGGTGAGCACGATGGTGACCGCCTGGATGTTCGCCCCGACCTGGCTGAGCTGTTCCGTGCCGGCTCCGGCGTTGGAGCCTCCGGTGGCGCCCTGGATGAGGTTGCGCAGATAGACGGTGACCGGCATCAGATCGGTGCTGTCCATGTAGAGGAACGCGCTGAACCAGGAGTTCCAGAAGGACACCGAGTAGAAGAGCACCATCGTCGCGACGACCGCCTTGGACAGCGGCAGCACGATCCTGAGCAGGATGCCGTAGGTGCTCAGGCCGTCGATCTGCGCGGCCTCCTCCAGTTCGGTCGGCAGGCTCTCGAAGAAGGCCTTCATCACCAGGAGGTTGAAGACGCTGATCGCGTTGGGCAGCGCGATCGCCCACACACTGTTCTTCAGGCCGAGGCTGGTGATCAGGACGTACTGCGGGATCAGGCCGCCGGTGAAGAACATGGTGAACACCGCGACACCGACGAGCGCGGTGCGCCCCTTGAGGTGCTTCTTCGACAGGACGTACGCGTAACAGGTCGTCAGGGCTATGGCCACGGCGGTCGCCACGACCGTGTAGAACACCGTGTTGCCGTAGTTGCGCCAGAACATCGAGTCCTGGAACACGATCTTGTACGTGGTGAGGTTGAACCCCTTGGGCCACAGGGTGACTTCACCGGCCCGGATCTGCCGCTCCCCGCTGAAGGACCGGGCGACGATGTTGACGAAGGGGTACAGGGTCACCAGCACCACGAGGCTGAGGACCACCCCGTTGACGCCCTGGAAGACCCGGTAGGAACGGCTCGGCTTCACCACAGGCTGGTCCCCACTGTGCGGCGCGACAGCTGGTTCGCGGAGGTGATCAGCACCAGGCCGATGATCGCCTCGAACAGGCCGATGGCGGCGGCGTAGCTGAAGCTGCTGGACTCCACGCCGGTCCGGTAGACGTAGGTGGAGATCACGTCGGCGGTCGGATAGGTCAGCGCGTTGTAGAGCAGCAGGACCTTCTCGAAGCCGACCGCGAGGAACGTGCCGATGTTGAGGATCAGCAGCGTGATCATGGTGGGGCGGATGCCGGGCAGGGTGACGTGCCAGATCTGCTGCCAGCGGTTGGCGCCGTCGATGCGGGCGGCCTCGTACAGGTCCTCGTCGATGGTGGTGAGCGCGGCCAGGTAGAGGATCGTGCCCCAGCCGGCGGTCTGCCAGATCTCGGAGCCGACGTAGATCGTGCGGAACCACTCGGGTTCCTGGATGAACCGGATCGGGTCGTGGCCGAACCAGCCCAGGACGTGGTTGACCGCGCCGTCCGTGGCGAGCATCTGCATGGTGATGCCGGCGACGATCACCATCGACAGGAAGTGCGGGAGATACGACACCGACTGCACGAAGCGCTTCAGGGAACGCCGGCGCACCTCGTTGAGCAGCAGGGCCAGCACGATCGGGATGGGGAAGCAGAAGACGAGGGTGAGCCCGCCGATCCACAGGGTGTTGCGGAACACCTGCCAGAAGGTGGGGTCGCTGAGGAACATCTCGATGTAGCGCAGGCCCACCCACTGCTCGCCGAAGATCGAGCCGCCGGGCTGGAAGCGCCGGAACGCGATCACGTTGCCGAGCATCGGCAGATAGCGGAAGACCAGGAAGAACAGCAGCGGCAGCAGTGCCAGCGAGTACAGCTGCCAGTCGCGCCGCAGGGCCCGTCTCCAGGGGACGCGGGCGGAGGGCGGCGGCGGTGGGTCGGGCTCCGGTGGGCCCTGGATGCCAGGCGGAGAGGCCGACTTGGTGGAGGTGCTCATGCTCGGTCCTCTCAGGAGGGGGGAGTTGAACCGAAACTTTCGAGCTCTTACCGGTAACTCCGCGGCAACCTAAAGGCACTCGGAAAGCGCTGTCAATGGGTGCTGCAGCGGGCTTTTGAGGCAGGCGTGCGGAGTTGAAGTCTCTTCCGCTCGGGGTAGAACACGGAAAACCGGCACATTGATCTCCGCAAGTTTCCCTCTGTCCTCCGACTCCTGCGAGGTGCCTCGTGCCCGCGTTCGACCTGCCGCTGACGGAACTGGTGCACCACCGTCCGCTCCCCGAAGAGCCCGCCGACTTCGACGAGTTCTGGCACGAGACCCTCAAGGAGGCGGCGCAGCCGGAGGTGTTGGTGTCGGTCCGGCCGGTGGAGACCGGACTGCGTCTGACGCAGACCTGGGACGTGACCTTCCAGGGCTTCGCGGGCGACCCGGTGCGCGCCTGGTTCAGCAGACCGGCGGGCGTGTCCGAACCGCTGCCCGCAGTGGTCGAGTTCGCCGGTTACGGCCGCGGCCGCGGCCTCCCCCACGAACGCCTGACCTGGGTGAACGCCGGATACGCCCATCTGCTGATGGACAACCGCGGCCAGGGCGACCAGTACGGCAACGGCGGCCGCACCCCCGACCCGCACGCACAGACGCCCGGCGGCCCGGGCCCGGCGGTACGCGGTCTGCTCGACCCGCACGACTACCACTACCGGCGCCTCATCACGGACGCCGTACGCGCGGTCGCGGCCGTCCGTGAGCTGCCCGGGGTGGACGCCGGACGCGTCGCGGCCGCCGGTAACAGCCAGGGCGGCGGCCTCGCACTGGCCGTCGCGGGGCTCGTCCCGGACCTGGCGGCCGCGCTGGTGACCGCGCCCTTCCTGTGCGGCATCCGCCGCGCCCTGGATCTCACCGACGCGAGTCCCTACGGCGAGATCACCGCGTACCTCTCCGTCCACCGCGGCTCCGAGCAGGCCGCCCACCGCACGCTCGCCTACATGGAGGGCATCTCCTTCGCCCGCCGCGCCCACGCCCCGGCCCACTTCGGGGTGGGCCTGCGCGACACGGTCTGCCCGCCGAGCGGGGCGTACGCCGCCTTCAACCGCTACGCCGAGTTGTCCGGCGCCGAACCGCGCACCGAGATCCACGCCTATCCGTACAACGGGCACGAGGGCGGGGACGCGGTGCAGGCGCGCCGGCAACTGGACTGGCTGCACCGGACGTGGGGCTGACGGAGGGCTGACCCCCTACGATGCGCGGGTGAAGAAGACAGTGACCGCAGGCCCCGGGCACCGCGTGGGCGACATTCTGCGCGTGACCTGCCCGTGGACCCCCGCGAAGGTGGCCAGGGTCGCGGGCGGTCATGCCTTCCTCGTCTGGCCGTGGGCCGGGATCGACCCGGACTCGCGGTACCGGTGGGACGGCCAGATGGCCATGCCGACCGACCCGGACTCCCTCGAGTGGTGGCAGGGCGTGTTCCACACGGAGCCGAAGCCCTGGCAACTGTCGGCCGGGGACACCTGCCTCGTCGGCGTGCCCGAGACCCTGGTCCGGGTCCTCGACATCCAGAGCCACGACCCGCCGGCGGACCGGGGACGGCTCCCCCGGCCGCGCACCACGCTGGTCGTGGCCCACGTCGATCAGCCGGACGGGACGTGGGCCGAGGAGGAGGGCCAAGGATTCGTCATCGATCCGAACTCCTCCGAGCCCCTCACCTTCGAACTCGTCTCCCGCGCCGGCCCGTAGGTCAGCCGACGGCGAGGGTGAACACGTGCAGCCGCGCATCGTCCGGCAGCCGTACGCTCGCGATGCGCTTCCCCTCGGGCGCGGTGAACGGCTCGGTGGCGAAGACGTACGTCGCGACCGGATCCCTTCCGGCTCCCGCGATGTTCCGGTACGCGGCCGCGGCGACGACCTCGTTGCCGTACCGGACGCTGCCGCCGCCCCCGCCCCGCGTCCAGTCGGTGAAGGAGACGTCGGTCGTGTCGGTGGTGCCGTCGGTGTAGGTGACGGTGGCCTTGGACTGCCGGTTGCCGAAGACCGCGCTGCCGATGAGGGACAACTGGCTCACCGGCTCGTCCAGTTGCAGGGTCTGCCCCGCGGCCCAGGCATTGTCCGGCCGCCCGCCCGGCGAGTCCGGCCAGGTGAAGGCCAGAGCGCCGACCGTGCCCCGCGCACCAGGCGTCAGCCCCGCCGCGGCCAGCGCCTGACGGGAGTAGCTCCAGCCGCCGCCGTCGAAGTCGGCCTCGGTGTGGTCGCCGGAGTCGTCCGAGACGCCGGTGCCGTTGTAGGCGGCGAGGAGGGTGCCGGGTGCGGCGACGGTCAGGGCCACGGGTTGGACGTAGGAGGTCACGGCGACCTTCACGTCGTAGAAGCCCTGCTCGATGCCCTTGCCGGCCGTCAGCACGATCTCCCGTGTCCCCTCGACGACCCTGCCCTCGGCGGGAGTCGCGGTGATGCCCTCGGGTGTCTCCACCCGGAAACGCGCCTCGCCCCCGCTCATCGGCAGGGCTTTGATGCCGATCGTCGTGCTGCCGCCCGGGGCGAGCGTCGCCGTGGTCGGGCCGACACCGATCCGGTACGGCTGCTCGCCCTCGCGGAAGGACGGCGGGGCGTCCTCGGAGGCGGTGCCCCAGGCCCGGTCCGGGGTGCCGGAGAGCGTGTAGTCCAGCCGGCCGCCGTCCCGCACGAAGGCGGCTGGGAGCCAAGGGCGGTCGCTCGCGCGGCCGTTGACCTTCAGGGAGTGGATGTACGGCGAGTCGGCGGCGGCGCCCTTCGCGCCGACGGTGATGTCGTCGCCGCCCGGGCGGTCGATCTCGATCCGCGGGAACAGCGGTGAGGCGAGGACGAGTTCAGCCCGCGAGGGGACCTGCGGATACATGCCGAGCGCCGAGAAGACGTACCAGGACGACATCGCGCCGAGGTCGTCGTTTCCGGGGATGCCACCCGGCTGCGTCGACCAGAGCTGCCGCATCGCGGCGCGGACGGTCTCCTGCGTCTTGTACGGGGCGCCCGCGTAGGCATACAGGTAGGGGACGTTGATCGACGGCTCGTTGTCCAGCTCGGACTTCTCCCCGCCGCTGCCGGTCAGGGCCCAACCGCCGTCCTCGTCACGGAAGAAGCCGTCGAGCCGCGCCACCGCCTCGCCCCGGCCGCCCATCGCGGCGAAGAGCCCGGCCGGGTTGTGCTGGACCATCCATGTGTACTGCGCCGCCGTACCCTCGACGAATCCCTTGCCTGTGGCCGGGGTGAAGCCGGTGACCCAGCTGCCGTCGGCGTTGCGGTCGGCGATGTAGCCGCCGCCCGGATCGGCCGCCAGGTTGAAGTTGTTCTGCCACCACTGGGAACGCCCGGCGAAGTCGGCCGCCACGTCCTTCTCCCCCGCCGCGGCGGCCAGTTGGGAGAGCGCGAAGTCGGCGCCGGACATCTCCAGCGTCTCGGCCGCCCCGCCCCAGGCGTTGGAGACGGACGGCATGTAGTGGTGCTTCATGTACGTGTCCAGGGAGGGGCGTTGGCCGACGGACAGCACCGGCCGCCCGGCGGACGACAGGTCCTTCCCGGTCGGCACGGTCGCCGCCTTCACCAGCGAGGCGAGCGCACCGCGCACATCGAAGCCCGTGCCGCCGAAGGCGTGGATACCGGCCAGGGCGATGGGTGACGGGTCCCCGTTCATGACATGGGTGCCGCTCGCGCCGTGCAGCCAGCGGTCCCAGATGCCGCCGTTCTGCTCGGCCAGTTCGTACAGGGACCGGGCGATGTCGGAGCCGGTGTCCGGCTCCAGCAGGGTGAGCAGCTGCACCTGGTCGCGGTAGACGTCCCAGCCGGAGAAGGTGCCGTACTGGGCTCCGCGGGAGGTGGTGTGCACCTCGCCGTCGGCGCCTCGGTACCGGCCGTCGACGTCACTGATGACGTTCGGGTGGAGGAGGGAGTGGTAGAGCGCGGTGTAGAAGGTGGTGCGCTCGGCGTCCGTGCCACCGCCGACCCGGATCGCGTCCAGCCGGTCGCGCCAGGCACCGCGGGCGGCCTTCCGTACGTCGTCGAAGGTGCGGTACGAGGGGTTCTCCGCCGCCAGATTCGCCTCGGCGCCCTCGCGGCTGACGTAGGAGATGCCGACCTTGACGTTCACCGGTCCGGCGCCGGGTGCGAACTCGACGTAGCCGCCCGCTCCCTTGCCCGCGACGGGCCGTCCCTCGTTCGCGAAACCGCCGGTGCCGCCGGACGCCTTCCGGGACCCGGGAGCGAGGTGGTCGTCCTCCCAAGTGCCCGTCGACTTGAAGGCGCGGTCGAAGTGGGCGGTGAAGTGGAGGGTGTAGTAGGCGCGTCGGCCTTCGGGGTCGAGGTGACCGCAGAAGTTCCCCGAGGTGACGGACCCGGAGACCGTGCGGCCGGCCGGGTCGATCTCGATCCGCGAATCGGTCGAGCCCACCTCGGAGTTCGCCGTACGGATCAGCAACGAGGCCGGCTTGTCGTCCGGGTAGGTGAAGCGGGCCGAGCCGGTGCGGGTGGTGGCGGTCAGGTCGGCCGTGACACCGGACGCGAGAGCGACCTCGTAGTGGCCGGGCTCGGCGGTCTCGTCGGCGTGGCCGAAGTCGGCGGCGTACACCGCGTCCACGGTGTCGCTCGCGGGCGAGGTGGTGACCTCACCGGCGTACGGGAAGAACGGGATGTCGCCGCTGCCGCCCGCACAGCCCGTGCCGGACATGTGGGTGAGGCTGAAGCCCCGGATGCGGGTGGCGTCGTGGTGGTAGCCGCCGGGCGCCGCGGTACGCGTGGCGTCACCCCGGGTGTTCTCGGGACTCCAGGAGAGCATGCCGAAGGGGGTGACGGCGCCGGGGAAGACGTTGCCGCCGTTGCTGGTGCCGATGAGCGGGTCGACGTACGGCGTGGGGTCGTCGACGAGTTCGGGCGGCGCGGTGGGGGCGGTGGAGGTGACGCCGGCGAGTGTGAGGGCGGCGGCGAGGATCAGGGACATCACGTGCGCCAGCCGTACCACGGGGCAGGTGGGCGGGGGTTCAGCCACGCGGAGGCATCACCCGGTCGGGGCAACTCCAACTCGCTTGACTTCGACTTCCGTTGACGCGGTAGAGTGAGGTTTAGACCACTAGACAACGTTGTCGGACGCGCACCGGCGCACCATCGCGCGCCACGGCGTCGCCACAGACCAACCGACACCCGGGCAGGGACTCCCCCCGTTCGCCTGCCCGGCCCGCGGACCCGGTGGGGGAACCCACCGGGTCCGCACAGGCCACCTACGGCTGCGACTCGGGCACCGGAAGCAGGCCTCCGCGCCTACCCTGTCCGCGTGGCTCGCACCGATCTCCTCCTTCGCGCCCTCCAGGACCCTGGCGACCCGCCGCTGCGTCCGCTGCCGGACCCGGCGGCGGAGCTGCTGCGGGAACTCGACGCGCCGCCGCGCCTGGCCGCCCATCTGCGAGCCGTGCACGACGTGGCGCACGAGCTCGTCGAGTGGGTGTCGCAACGGCACCCGGCGCTCCCGCTCGACCGCGACGCCGTGCTGTTCGGCGCGGCCACGCACGACATCGGCAAGACGGCCCACACCGCCGAACTCTCCGGCCCGGGCTCGGCCCACGAGGACGCCGGCCGCGAGCTGCTCCTCGCCCACGGCATAGCCCCCCACCTGGCCCGCTTCGCCGCCACCCACGCCACCTGGACCGTGGCGGACCTCTGCATCGAGGATCTGCTGGTGAGCCTCGCCGACAAGATCTGGAAGAACAAGCGGGTGCCGGAGCTGGAGGACCTGGTCGTCAGGGAGCTGACCGCGGTGAGTGGGCGGACGGTGTGGGAGGAGTTCCTGGACCTCGACGACCTGCTGACATCCGTGGGTGAGGGGGCGGACGCACGATTGGGGTTCCAGGGGGCGTATCCGGTGTGAGCCGGGGTCAGCGGTCGGCCACCAACAGCCGGTAGCCCACGTCGAAGGAGTCGCGCGTCAGAAGGTCGGCGTGGCGGGTGCGCCAGCGGCCGGTGGCCAGGTCGTCCGCGAGGCGGGCCAGGCCGGGCGCGAGGGCGTCCTCGCCGGGCTGGGACAGCAGGGAGACGCCCGCGCGCACCTGGGCTTCGAGGTAGGCGTGGGGGCGGCGCCAGTACGCGGCGGCGAAGCCGTCCGTGCAGTCGTGGGGGACAGGGACCGGTTCCACACGGGCCCCGCCGAGGAGTTCCGCCAGCCGATCGGTCGGGACGGCGCGATCGTCGTCGAACGCGGCCGCCTCCGGCAGATACTCCCTCACCAGCCAGAACCGCTCGCGGAACACCCGCTGGTCCCAGGTCAGCACGACGACACGGCGGCGGGCGACCCGGCGCAGCTCCGCGATTCCGGCCGCCGGGTCGGTCCAGTGGTGGATCGTGAGCAGTGCCATCACCGCGTCGGCGGCGTCGTCCCGGACGGGCAGATGCTCGGCGACCGCCTGCACGGCGGGCGCGGATCCCGGTGGGCGCTGGGCAAGCATGACCTTGCTGGGCTCGACCGCGAGCACGGTCCGCGCGGGTTCGTAGGACCCGGTGCCCGCTCCCACGTTGATCACGTCCGTGACGTTCCCGAGGGCGGCGTGGATCTGCGCGGCGATCCGCGGATCGGGGCGCCGGGTACGGGCGTAGGTCGCGCCGAGCGTGTCGTAGGTCGCCATGCCGGCCATCATTCCCGGGATCCCCCGCGCGCGGCCCCCGCGATTCCCCGCGATTCCCCGCGAGGAGTGGCCCGCGACCCGCTCTCCCCGTTACAACAGGCCCGTGGACTTCCCCAGTGCGCTTCGTGAACGCCGTACCCACCGTCATCTGAGCCAGCTCGACCTGGCACTGCGGGCGGGCACCACCCAGCGGCATCTCAGCTTCATCGAGTCCGGCCGGTCCGTGCCCGGGCGGAAGATGGTCGTACGTCTGGCCGAGTCGCTGGAACTGCCGCTCAGGGAGCGCAACGAACTGCTCCTGGCCGCCGGTTACGCACCCGTCTACCCGGAGAGCTCCCTCGACGACCCGGTGCTCGCGCCGGCGCGTACGGCGATCGACCACATCCTGCGCGGGCATCTGCCGTATCCGGCGCTGGTGGTGGACGGCGGCGGTGGGCTGATCGCCGCGAACGGCGCGTTCGACGTGATCACCGAGGGGGCGGCCGCCGAGCTGGTGGGGCCGGGCCGCAACGTGTACCGCCTCGCGCTGCATCCCGACGGCGTGGCGCCCCGCATCCTCAACCTCGCGGAGTGGGCCCGCCACATCCTCGTACGCCTCGACCACCAGCCTGAGCTGCGGGCCGAGCTGACCGCGTACGTCCCCGAACTGGACGCGTCCGCCGGTCTTTTGGGGTTCGCGGTGCCGCTGCGTCTGCGGTCCTCGTACGGTGAGCTGCACCTGATGACGACGGTGACCACCTTCGCCACCGCCGTCGATGTGACACTGGCGGAGCTGAAGCTGGAGGCGTTCCTGCCGGCCGACCCGGCGACGGCGGACGCACTCGCTGCGGCCGCGGGTCAGGCTCCGGGGAACATGTAGTCGGCCTTGATCCGGCCGTCGTCGTCGAGTACGAGGACCTCCAGGCCCCCGCCCAGCACGTCGCCGGTCTCGGTGGACACCGCCTCCCAGCCGAACTTGACCAGTCCGCGCAGCCGTACCGCGTCGGCGCGGGACCGGAAGGTGTACCCCTTCTGCTCGACGAACTCCTGGTAGCTGCGCGTCACCCGGGTCTCGATGGCGTCGTACCCCTGGGCCTCCAGGGTGGTGCGGCCGAAGCCGAGGCCCGCCGCGATCTCCCGGATCTCCACGGGTGGTTGCAGGATGTGCGTGCCGTCCTCGGCCCACAGCCGCTCGATGGCCGCGCGGCGTTCGGCGGCGTCCGGGACGTTCCACTGGGCGATGTAGTCGCGGGCCAGATCCTGCGGATCGATCTCGGTCATGTGCGTCTCCTTGCCGGCAGTCGCGCGGGTCGCTTCGGGACCAGATCCTGCGCTGTGCCGCGGAGACCGACAATTCCCCCCAGGGAATGGGCCGGTGCGCGGGCCCGGCGGGCAGCGGCTCATGCCCACCGGGTCCGCTGCGGCTCAACCCACCCGACAGGGAAGGGTCGTTGCCGTATCTCCGCCGTCGCCCTGGACGACGTAGCCGAACGTGGCGCTCGCGCCTGGAGCGAGGGAACCGTTCCAGTCGGCGTTGTGGACCATCACGGCCTGGCCGTTGTACGTCGCGTTGCCGTTCCAGAGGCTGTTCACCTTCTGGCCGCCCGGCAGCGTCCAGTCGACCATCCAGCCCAGCATCGGAACGTCGCCGGAGTTGGTGACCGTCACCTCGGACTGGTAGCCGCCGCTCCAACTGCCGGTCGTCCTACGGGTCGCGGTGCAGGTGCCCGGCACGGGTTCGCTCGGGTTGCCCGGCTCGTGGATGCCGGTGACCTCGCCGTTGCCGCCGTCGAAGACGACGTCGGAACAGGAGTAGAAGGTCTCCGCGCTGTCCGAGCGCTGCCAGACCATGTAGATGATGTGGCGGCCCGACTTGTTCGCCGGAAGCTGCCCGGACCATGAGTAGTTGGCCTCGACCGTGCCCGGGCTGCCGTTGAGCGGCGGGTGGTCGACGGAGAGGAAGGGCTGGGCCTCCATGTCGTTCCAGGTGAGGGTCTTGGTCGCGTCGAAGCCGTCCTTGGTGACGTAGACGTAGAACCAACCCGGGTGCGCGGCCCAGGCGTTGTAGGAGAAGTCGACGGTCGCGCCCGAGGTGAGATGGGTCAACGGCCAGTCGCTGCGGGCGGCGTTGAAGCCGGTGAAGTTGGTGTTGCCGCCGCTGCACAGTTCGCCGTCCGGCACGAAGCCACGGGTGCGTCCCGCGCCGTCCGAGCGCAGTACGGAGAACCAGTTGTAGAACGGCGTGGTGCCGCTGACCGCCTGTGCGTTCTTGCAGGCCGGGTTGATCGGTTTGATCTCCCCGGTGTCGGTCAGTCCGTCCTGCCAGCACAGGAAGGTGCGGCTGGCGGGCTTCATCGGGGTGCCGTGGGCCTCCGCCTCGCCGCCGGTCGACATCACCAGCGTGACGGCCGGGATCGTGGCGAGCAGGGAGACCAGGACGAGGAAGAGGGCTCTGGCGCGGGTGGGGAGAGTTAATCGGCGACCTGGGGACGCCGCTGACTTTGTCATGATCATGACAGTCCAGTCCGTTCCTTGAGGTACGGGCCGTGCGGATGCGTGTGTGCGGATGAGCGGGGTGGGGGGATTCCTTGGGGCAGGTTCCGGTCCGCCGTGTGGGAGCGCTCCCACCCCGCCTGTTGCGGAAGTTAGCGCGAACGGGGGCGGCTGTAAACGGGTGGCGCGCGAGGGTTGGCTGTCGATGGCGGGCGGTCGCCGGTTCGGGTGACGGTGTCTTCGTGCGGACGATCACGCCATGTGCCGGCGTCCAGACTTGCGTCCATGAGGCCAGGAGGGCGAGGAGCCGCCACCGAGGAGACCTGGATGTTCCCGCCGATCGACGGCTGGGCCTTCGATGAGGTCACGGACCTGGAGGTCCCCTTCGACTGGGAACTCGTCGATGGGTGATCGCGCCTCGCGGGAAGACCGCGTTGTGGCACAACCACGTGCGGGGCGCTCTGGTGAGCGTGCTGTCTGCCGCTGAAACCGAGCCGTACACCGCGGTGAGCAGCCCATGCGTCATGGTCGACGAGCGCAACATCCTCAAGCCGGATCTGATCGTCTCCGACCTGCGCGGGCTGGATCCCTTCGAGGTCGAGTGCGCCCCGGTAGTCTCCCCGAATTTCTCGGCTTCACGTCCTACACCTCGAGCGCCGTTTTCGCGCGCCGAGCGCAACTCGGCGCACCTGGAGGGGATTTCGTGCGCCCTTCGCGCTCCCGTGCTTCGACGTCTCGGAAGCGGAGTACGCCCCTTCGGAGCACAAACACCCGTTCAGGCGTTCTCTCCTACGCAAAGCCCGGTCGCTCGGTCGCAGCTCAAGGTTGCTCAGAGAGCTGCCGCCGCCCCATCGACACCGCGCCGCGAACCGCCCGTGGCTTTTGGCTCTATCCTCTTTGCTAGAGGCATAATGAGAGGAGCCAAGAGCTAGGAACTTTCTGTGCATGGCCGATCAGGTTCAGGGTACGTGCACGGGCGAAGGAGCGGCGATGACCCCCGTGGACCCCAGTCTGAACCGGCGCAAACTACGTCTCGCACTGCGACAGGCGCGCGAGCGCGCCGGTCTGACTCAGCGTGAGGCTGCCGAACAGGTGGAGTGGTCCCAGTCGAAGCTGATCCGGGTGGAGACAGGTACGGTCAGCGTGTCCGTCAGCGATCTACGTGCGCTGGCGACCCTCTATCGCATCACCGACCCCGTCGAGGTCCACGACCTCGAGCAGGCGGCCCGGGGCAGCAAAGGGGCGAGTTGGTGGTCGAAGTACCACGACGTGGTGACCCCTCAGTTCGCCCAGTATCTGGGCTACGAGAGTGCCGCCGCGTCCCTGCACACGTACCACCCCATCGTCGTCCCCGGTCATCTCCAGACCCGCGGATACGCGAAGGCGCTCCTCGCCCCCCGCGGACTGTCGCCCGAACGGGCCGAGCGCGTCGTGGGTCTGAGGATGGAACGGCAGGAGCGGATGTTCGACGGCTCCGGCAAGCCAGTGACCACGTTCATCCTGGACGAGGCCGCGGTGCGACGACAGATCGGCGGAAGGGAGGTTCTCGATGAGCAGTTGGAGCAGCTGCTGAACTTCGGTGCCCGCGACGGCATCACGATCCGTATCCTGCCGTTCGAGGCCGGGGCGCACTACAGCACTCTGGGCAGCTTCGTCCTGCTGGGATTCCCCGACGACGACGATCTGCTGTACCTGGAGCATGCCGCCGGCAGCATGACCGGCGGTGAAGACCTGGAACTGCTGGCCCGTTACCAGGAGTGCTTCCACACGATCACGGAAATGGCACTCGGCGAAACCGAGTCTCGCGACCTGATCGATCGCATCAAGCAAGACCTCAGGGCCCGCTAGAACCGCGGTGCCCATGGCTGGTAGTGAGAGCCAGGGGGAGGACCGACGTGGTCTTCAGGTCGATATCTCAGGGCCTACAGCAGTGGGTCACCACTCTGCTCGGCGGAGCAGCCGGACTGAACGACGAGGAGCTCAAAGCACAGGCGATCAAGAACCAGGCCGAGACGGACCGCCTGGTCCAGATCGAGAACGCCCGCGGCACCGTGAAGCTGAAGCTCGTGACGATAGTCGGTGTCCTCGTGCTGGTCGCTTTCGCGTCCCTACTCGGAGCGATAGTCCTGGTCATCCAGGCGGCCGGGGATCTGAAACTGCCGTGGTCCCGGGTAGGCACGGCCGTCGGCACGTTCGTCGCCACCTCCGGGCTCGCCGCCCTGATGGGACGGTGGGCGACACGGTGGTTCAAGCGCCGCCGGGCGGCCGGCTCTCCTACCGTGGAGTCCGCGTCCCAGAACCCTCCGGGAGGCGACCCGAACCAGATGGCGTCACCATGACGTGACCGGCCTTCCACACCCCCGCACCGACCGACACACCGACCGACACGGTCACCCAGAGGATCCGCTTGGCGAGCAGGCTGTCGACGAGCAGGGAGGCGAGGGCTGCCGCCAGCGTCGCCAGCGCGCCGACAGCGAGCGCAAAAGCGAGGGCGCCGCCGATCAGCACATCCCGTTTATCCCTCTTCTTCCCCGACTGCCGCACCGCAGATGCCTCGGCACCCATACAGGCCCCCCTACCTACCTACTGCCGATGGCTGTTCAGAAACATCACGAACCCTCTAACGCCCCTTGGTTCACCGCGCGAAGGAACTGCGTCCAGACGGGAGCGGTGAATCGCAGAGGCGAACGACGGGGTTCCTTGGAGTCACGAGCGAGCACACGGTCCTCACGCACAGCGACCTCCAGGCACTCGTTCTCATTGCCACACATGCTGCTCCTGCGCCACAAGGGTTCCCCCCTATGCACCACCTCAGCCCTCCTGCTCCCCCGATACGCCTGGGCAGTGCCCGTCCATGCTAGTGGGCGGTCGACCACCGCCGCAGGCAAGTACCCCCGAACGTCAAGCCAAAGAACCACACATGGCACTCACAAGACTACGCACAGCTACTACATGTCCAGCGTAAATGATCCCGGCCCACTCCAGCCATACCCGAATCTGTCGATATGCCATACGTCATTGCGACCGCCGCGTCTCACATCAACTGGCCGCTTCGTCGGCGTTCCCAACTGCCCTCCCCACAAACCACATTGAGCATCTGTTGGCTCAAGTACGCACAGTTCTTGGCGAGTTGACATGGCTCAGCACGCCGTTAGCGCCACCGCTGGGGGAATCCCGTGTTCGACCTGAGGGTGGGTCATGACCTGGACGTCCCCGCACGAATACGGCGAAGGGCCGCACCCCCCGTCGCCGGGGAGTGCGGCCCTCAACTGCCCTGCCGTACCGCTTACTTGCGGATCAGCGAGCGCAGCACGTACTGCATGATGCCGCCGTTGCGGTAGTAGTCGGCCTCGCCGGGGGTGTCGATGCGGACGACCGCGTCGAACTCGACGCCGGTGTCGGTGGTGACCTTGACCGTGCGCGGCGTGGTGCCGTTGTTGAGCTCCTCGACGCCGGTGAAGGAGAAGGTCTCCTCGCCGGTCAGGCCGAGGGTCTCGGCGTTCTGGCCCTCCGGGTACTGGAGCGGCAGGACGCCCATGCCGATGAGGTTCGAGCGGTGGATGCGCTCGTACGACTCGGTGATGACGGCCTTGACGCCGAGGAGCGCGGTGCCCTTGGCGGCCCAGTCACGGGACGAGCCGGAGCCGTACTCCTTGCCGCCGAGGATGACCAGCGGGATGCCCTGGTCGATGTAGTTGCGCGAGGCGTCGTAGATGAACGACACCGGCGCCCCTCCTTCACCTTCGGCGGACCGGGTGAAGTCGCGGGTGTAGCCGCCCTCGGTGCCCGGCGCGATCTGGTTGCGCAGGCGGATGTTGGCGAACGTGCCGCGGATCATGACCTCGTGGTTGCCACGGCGGGCGCCGTAGGAGTTGAAGTCACGACGCTCCACACCGTGTTCGGTGAGGTACTTGCCGGCCGGGGTGTCGGCCTTGATGGCACCGGCGGGCGAGATGTGGTCGGTGGTGACCGAGTCGCCGAGCTTGGCGAGGACTCGGGCGCCGCTGATGTCGGAGACCGGGGTGGTCTCCATCGTCATGCCGTCGAAGTACGGGGGCTTGCGGACGTAGGTCGACTGCGGGTCCCACTCGAAGGTGTTGCCGGTCGGGATCGACAGGGCCTGCCACTGGGCGTCGCCCGCGAAGACGTCCTGGTAGGACTTGTTGAACATGTCCTCGCCGATGGCGTTGGCGACGACGTCGTTGACCTCGGCCTCGGTCGGCCAGATGTCGGTCAGGTAGACGGGCTTGCCGTCCTGGTCGACACCGAGGGCGTCCTTGGTGATGTCCACCTTCATGGAGCCCGCGAGGGCGTACGCGACGACCAGCGGCGGGGAGGCCAGGTAGTTCATCTTGACGTCGGGGTTGATACGGCCCTCGAAGTTCCGGTTGCCGGAGAGGACCGAGGTGACCGCGAGGTCGTGGTCGTTGACGGCCTTGGAGACCTCGTCCGGCAGCGGGCCGGAGTTGCCGATGCAGGTGGTGCAGCCGTAGCCGACGAGGTTGAAGCCGACCTTGTCGAGGTAGGGGGTGAGCCCCGCCTTGTCGAAGTAGTCGGTGACGACCTTGGAGCCCGGGGCGAGGGTGGTCTTGACCCACGGCTTGCGGGTCAGGCCCTTCTCCACGGCCTTCTTCGCGACCAGCGCGGCGGCGACCATGACGTACGGGTTGGAGGTGTTGGTGCAGGAGGTGATGGCCGCGACCGTCACCGCACCGTGGTCGATCTCGTACGTCGACCCGTCGGGGGCTGTCACCGTCACCGGGTTGGACGGGGCGCCGTTCGGCGCGACGGCCGGGGCGTCGGAGGCCGGGAAGGACTCCAGGCCGGCCTCGTCCACGGAGTCGACGTAGTTGCGTACGTCGACCTTGAACTGCTCGGCGGCGTTCGCGAGGACGATACGGTCCTGCGGGCGCTTCGGGCCGGCGATGGAGGGCACGACCGTCGACAGGTCGAGCTCCAGCTTCTCGGAGAAGTCCGGCTCGGCCTGCGGGTCCAGCCAGAGGCCCTGCTCCTTGGCGTACGCCTCGACGAGCGCGAGCTGCTGCTCGGAGCGGCCGGTGAGCTTGAGGTACTTGATGGTCTCGCCGTCGATCGGGAAGACCGCGGCGGTGGAACCGAACTCCGGCGACATGTTGCCGATGGTGGCGCGGTTCGCGAGGGAGGTGGCGGCGACGCCCTCGCCGTAGAACTCGACGAACTTGCCGACGACACCGTGCTTGCGCAGCATCTCGGTGATCGTGAGCACGAGGTCGGTGGCGGTGGTGCCGGGGGTGAGCTCACCGGTCAGCTTGAAGCCGACGACGCGCGGGATGAGCATCGAGACCGGCTGGCCGAGCATCGCGGCCTCGGCCTCGATACCGCCGACGCCCCAGCCGAGGACGCCGAGGCCGTTGACCATGGTGGTGTGCGAGTCGGTGCCGACGAGGGTGTCGGGGTAGGCCTGGCCGCCCCGGACCATGACCGTGCGCGCCAGGTGCTCGATGTTGACCTGGTGGACGATGCCGGTGCCCGGGGGGACGACCTTGAAGTCGTCGAAGGCGGTCTGGCCCCAGCGCAGGAACTGGTAGCGCTCCTTGTTGCGGCCGTACTCCAGGTCGACGTTCTGCTTGAAGGCGTCGTTGGTGCCGAACTTGTCGGCGATGACGGAGTGGTCGATGACCATCTCGGCCGGGGAGAGCGGGTTGACCTTCGCGGGGTCGCCGCCGAGCGCCTTCACGGCCTCGCGCATGGTGGCGAGGTCCACGACACAGGGCACGCCGGTGAAGTCCTGCATGATCACGCGGGCGGGCGTGAACTGGATCTCCTGCGACGGCTGGGCCTGGGAGTCCCAGTTGCCGAGGGCGCGGATGTGGTCGGCGGTGATGTTCGCGCCGTCCTCGGTACGGAGCAGGTTCTCGAGCAGAACCTTGAGGCTGTACGGAAGGCGGGCCGAGCCTTCCACCTGGTCCAGCCGGAAGATCTCGTACGACTCGTCGCCCACGCTCAGCGTGGCACGGGCGTCGAAGCTGTTCGCCGACACGACAGTCTCCTTCATTGATGTGCGCGTACTCACCACGATCCTGCCGCCACGGCATCTTGGCCGATCCGCTAAGGTCAGGCTAAGTTAGGTAACCCTTACCGCTGGAGTGGCGACGCGGGCGGCTGCGGTGCGCCTGGGCAGATATCTCGATGTCGAGATAACTCTAGTACACGGGCGCGGGATGGTCATGCCCCGCCTCCGTTTGTGACGTCCCCCACGGCTGGGGACACCCCGTGATTATCCGGCCGAACCCGACCTTCGGCGCGGCGAGCCCGTGGAGTTCGGCCATCAGTACGCCAAGTCGGGGTAACCGACAGGTACGTTCCGCACTCAGACGGGAGGCACAGATGCCCCTCACGTTCCGCAAGAGTTTCCGGATCCTTCCCGGCGTACGGCTGAACATCAACCGGCGCTCCTGGTCCATCACCACCGGCGGCGGCAGGCATGGGCCGAAGCACACGTCCAGCAGCACAGGACGTCGTACGACATCGGTGGATTTGCCCGGACCTTTCGGATGGCGCCGCACCCGTAACGCCAGGCGGCATTGACGCACCATCAGATCCGTCACCCGTACGGCCCCCCTCGGAATGCCCCATCTCATATCTGAGATAGCCTCAACCCCATGGCAGACGATTACCTCGTACGCATCGGCAAGCTCATCCGTGACGCCCGGCAACACCGGGGCTGGACACAGTCGCAGCTGGCGGAAGCTCTCGGTACCAGTCAGAGCGCTGTGAACCGCATCGAGCGTGGCAACCAGAACATCAGCCTTGAGATGATCGCTCGAATCGGTGAGGCCCTGGAGAGCGAGATCGTCTCTCTGGGCTACGCGGGCCCGATGCATCTGCGGGTCGTCGGCGGCCGCCGGCTCTCCGGTGCCATCGACGTCAAGACGAGCAAGAACGCGTGCGTGGCACTGCTGTGCGCCTCGCTGCTCAACAAGGGGCGCACGGTGCTGCGTCGCGTCGCCCGCATCGAGGAGGTCTACCGCCTTCTGGAGGTGCTCAACTCCATCGGGGTGCGCACCCGCTGGATCAACGAGGGCGTCGACCTGGAGATCGTGCCGCCGGCCGAGCTGGACATGGGCGCCATCGACGCGGACGCGGCCCGCCGCACCCGCTCGATCATCATGTTCCTCGGTCCGCTGCTGCACCGCATGGACAGCTTCAAGCTGCCGTACGCCGGCGGCTGCGACCTGGGTACGAGGACCATCGAGCCGCACATGATCGCGCTGCGCCGGTTCGGGCTGGACATCGCCGCGACCGAGGGCCTGTACCACGCACGGGTGGACCACTCGATCTCCCCCGACCGCCCGATCGTGCTGACCGAGCGCGGCGACACCGTGACCGAGAACGCGCTGCTGGCCGCCGCCCGCCACGACGGCGTCACCGTCATCCGCAACGCGTCCTCCAATTACATGGTCCAGGACCTCTGCTTCTTCCTGGAGGCGCTCGGCGTCAAGGTCGAGGGCATCGGCACCACCACGCTCACCGTGCACGGCATGCCGACCATCGACGTCGACGTGGACTACTCCCCCTCCGAGGACCCGGTCGAGGCGATGAGCCTGCTGGCCGCGGCGGTCGTGACGGAGTCGGAGCTGACGGTGCGCCGGGTGCCGATCGAGTTCCTGGAGATCGAGCTGGCGGTCCTGGAGGAGATGGGGCTCGACCACGACCGTACGCCCGAGTACTTCGCCGACAACGGCCGTACGCGCCTGGTGGACCTCACCGTCCGCCCCTCCAAGCTGGAGGCGCCCATCGACAAGATCCACCCGATGCCGTTCCCGGGTCTGAACATCGACAACGTCCCGTTCTTCGCGGCCATCGCGGCCTCCGCGCAGGGCAAGACGCTGATCCACGACTGGGTCTACGACAACCGCGCGATCTACCTCACGGACCTCAACCGCCTCGGCGGCCGGCTCCAACTCCTCGACCCGCACCGGGTGTTGGTCGAAGGCCCGACCCGCTGGCGGGCCGCCGAGATGATGTGCCCGCCCGCCCTGCGGCCCGCCGTGGTCGTCCTGCTGGCGATGATGGCGGCGGAGGGCACGTCCGTGCTGCGCAACGTGTACGTCATCAACCGGGGTTACGAGGACCTCGCCGAGCGCCTGAACTCGGTCGGGGCGCAGATCGAGATCTTCCGGGACATCTGAAAGTACTCAGGGAGAACAGCGTGACCAGGCCATGCGCCGACCCGGCCCGCGGCGAGGTCGCGGACCGGGTCGGCCTGGGCGTGGGTGCCCCGGATCGTCGCAGAGGGTGGCTGGATCAGTCGGTCATGTTGCCCATCTTCCAGACGGTCATGGACTTGACGACGCTGCCGTCGCCGAAGAGGCGCAGGCCGAGGGAGTCCTGGCGGAAGGGGTAGGCGCGGGTGGTGATCGACTTGTGATTGTTCGCGTACGCCTCGACCATCGAGCGGTCGACGAACACGTCGAGTGTCAGGTTGCCGTTGGAGAGCGTCAGCGGGCCCTTGTGGATGCCGAAGTTCGGCTCGGCGCTGGAGTTGTTCCCGGAGCGCGTCCGGTCGACGCCCAGCTGTCCCTCGGGTGCGTCGTAGAACAGGCGGGTGCGTTCCTCGTCTCCGGGGCTGCGGAGTACGTCGAGCCCGAAGGTGCCGGCGCTGCCGCGTTTCATCGTCAGCTTGATGTGGAGCATGTCTCCCTTGACGCCGGCCAGGCGGGTGTTGGCGTCGGCGAGGGAGGCGGGTTCGCTGATGTCCAGGAGCGGTTCGCCGGTGTGGAGGCGGGCGACCTCCTCGACGGGGCGGAATCCGAGGTCTCCGTCGGGCCGCATGGACAGCTCGATGGGCAGGCCGGCGTTGTGGGCCCAGCCGGCGTCGTAGTGGGCGCGTTCGGTGCGCCGGTCCTGGGCGATGCTGAAGACGAGGGAGCGTCCCTTGTCGTCCACCGTTCCGCTGGGGCCGGTGAAGTGGTCGCCGTAGTCCATGAGCCGGGGGTCGGTGGTGTCGGGTGTCCAGCGGCGGGCCTCGGCGTCCCAGGTGCCGACCCAGTAGTGGACGTACTTGCTGCTGTACTCGCCGGGGCCGGCGGGGAAGGCCGGGTTGACGAGCAGGGCCCGGCGCTCGCGGCCCTGGGCGTCCTTTCCGATGGGCAGGAAGGTGGGCAGCTCCCAGACCTGGCCGGTCCTGGGGTGGGCTGCCACGTCACCGACCATCAGGGGGCCCGAGTACGTCCAGTCGGTGAGGTTCTTGGAGGTGTAGAGGAGGGCGGTGCCGCCGATGTCGGTGCCCGAGGTGGTCTGGACGCCCGAGCCCATCAGCTGGAACCAGGTGTCTCCCTCCTTCCAGACGAAGGGGTCGCGGAAGTCGCCGAAGCGGACCTTGCGTCCGGCGCCGACGTTCAGGTCGGCGCTCTGGCTGGTGACCAGGGTGGGGTGCATCTTCCACTCGACCAGGTCGCTGTCACCGGGGTCGACGGGGCGGGCGAGGCCGGTCGCCTGGTTGGGGCGCTGGGAGTCGTTGCCGGCGGTGAACAGCAGGACGGGCACGCCGTTCTCGTCATAGGCGGCGTCACCGGACCAGACCCCGTCGGGGGCCACGCTGTCCTCGGTGGGTGCGAGTGCGACGGGCAGGTCGCGCCAGTGGACCAGGTCCTCGCTCACCGCGTGTCCCCAGGCGATGTTGTGCCAGTAGGGGCCGTGGGAGTTGTGCTGGTAGAAGAGGTGGTACTTGCCCTTGTACTGGATGGGGGCGTGGGGTTCGTTCATCCAGTGGTTCGGGGCGGTGAAGTGGTAGCCGGGACGGTAGCGGTCACCGTCGTAGCGTGAACGGTCCATCTCCATCCGGGCCTTGGGGGTGGTGCCTCCTGCGAAGGTCTGTACGTCCTTCTGGTGGCCGGCCGTGACCGAGGCCGGGGTGAGGGCGCTGTTGTGGATCTTCACCTCGTCGATGAGCCCGTTGAACATGTTGACGGCGAACGTGCCGTTGATGATGGCGGGCTGGTTGTGGCGGCCGACGATCAGGGGAACGTCGGCCTTGGCCAGCCGGGCGGTGCCCGGGATGGCGGTCTGGGCGACCTGCTCGCCGTTGAGGAAGAGCCTGATCGCTCCCTCGCTCGGGGCGAACACGGCCGACAGGTGCGCCCACTTGCCCGCGGCCAGGGCCGCCGGCTTCGGGACCGTCACCTCGTACCACGCGTCGCCGGTTCCGATCCCGAACTGCCACCTGCCGTGCCGGCCGACGCCGAGGGAGAAGCCCCGCTTTGCCGTCTCGTCCTGCTGGTTGACGACGGCGGACAGTTTGCCGTCGTCTCCCCACTCGAACGCGCGCGGCGCGACCCACGCCTCCACGGTCAGGCCGTCCGTGGGCAGCTGCGTCTGTGACGCGGCGCGGGTGACCCAGGTGGAGTAGCCGTCGAACAGCAGGGCGCCGGAGAGCACACCGTCGGCCTCGTTCTTCGGGCGCCAGAGCGGGTCGCTGTCGGGCTTGTACTGCGCGTCGTTGAAGACGTAGCTGATGGGGTCGGCGGCCTGGCTGACCTTCTCCCGGGTCGTGGTGCCCTGACCCTCGCTGAAGTCCCAGTGGGCGGCGAGTCCCCGCTGGGAGGGATCGGGTGCCGGGTCGGTGCCGACGCGGACGTCGTCGAGGTTGATGTGGCCCCAGCCGCCGGTGGCCTTGTCGACGGCGGTGACGCGCAGCTGCTCGCCGAGGTGTTCGCGGGCGTCCCACGTGACGCGGCGGTACGCCTCGTCGTCGGTTCCGGTGGCCTCGTGCAGGACGGTTCCGTCGAGGGTGGTCAGGGCTGCGTAGAGGTCGTTGTCGTTACGGCCGCCGGAGACCAGGGCGCTGACCATGCCGGTGCCGGTGAGCGTGAACGGTTCGGACGTCACCGTCCCGGTGGCGGCGTCACCGGCGGCGGCGAACCCCCACAGGTGGTACGAGCCCTGCTGGTTGAAGCAACAGCCCCAACCCCAGCCCGGGTCGTCGGTGACGGCTCCGTTGAAGGCGGTTCCGGTGGTGGTCCAGCCGCTGAGGTCGCCGGACTCGAAGCCGGGATTCGTCAGGGTGGTTCCGGTCGCGTCGGCGGTCTGCGTCATCAGGGGTGATGTCAGGCCCAGGCATATCGCGAGCGCGAGCAGCAGGCGCAGCAGACCGCTCCTGGTCGCGGTCGCGGATCTCGATGGTGCACGGGTTCGCATCGAACCTCCGTGGTGTGGGGTCGGGTTGATCGGGCGGAGCAGGACGCCGGCCCTGGGCGCGGCACGGTCCGGGGCCGACGCGTATGTGGGGTGGGCCGGGGATTCAGGCGCGCCGGACGGGGACGTTGACGTCGGCGACGTTGATGTGGCCCCAGCCCCCGTCGGCCCGGTCGACGACCTCGATGTAGATCCGTTCGCCGATGTGGGCGGAGAGGTCGAACACGACGCGGCGGTACTGCTCGGTGCTGCGGCCGGTGGCCTTGGCCAGTACCTTGCCGTCGTCGGCGCGGACGGCGGCCGCGTAGAGCCGGTCGGGGTCGTTGCCGCCGGACACGAGCAGGTCGATCACGCCGTCTCCGCCGAGGACCACCGTGGCGGAGCGCAGGACGCCGGTGGCGCCGTCGCCGCCTCCGGCGGGTTTGAAGCCCCACAGGTGGTGGCCGGTCGGATCGCCTTCGGTCTCAGCCTGGTAGAAGGGGCCGCCCCAGCCCCAGTCGGTGCGGGTGGTGACGTTGGCGTCGCTGAAGGTCGTGCCGGAGACGACGGTCCATCCGGTGAGGTCGCCGGTGGCGAAGTCGTGGTTGGGCAGGGCGTCGACGTCCGCCGGGCGCGGCGGGTCGTACGCGGCGGGCGCGGCCGGCGTGTCGTAGGCGCCGTTCATGCGCCAGACGTCCAGGGACACGACGCGGGCCGATCCGCCCTCGCTGGTCAGGCGCAGGCCGGTGGCGTCCTCGCGGGTGGGATAGACACGGCTGGTGATGCTGTTGGTGCCGTTGACGTACGCCTCCAGCATCGAGCGGTCGAGCAGGACCCTGAGCGTGAGGCGCCCGCCGTCGAGTTCCACACGGCCGCCGTGGACGCCCTTGCGGACGTCCGGGTCGAGGCTGGATCGGCTGCGGTCGATCAGGATGCGGTGCTCGGCCGTGTCGTAGGTCAGCAGGGTCTGTTCGGTGCCGTCGGCGCAGGCCCGGACCGTCAGGGTGATCGTCCGCGCGCCGCGCGGCTCGATGACGGCGCTGATGTCCAGCAGGTCGCCGAAGACCCCGGCGAGCCGCCGGTTCGCTTCCGTCACCGAGGTCTGCCGGATGCGGGCGAGCCTCGTGCCCCGCAGGCCGGCGGCCTCGGCGATCGGTTCGACCCCGAGGGTGCCGTCCTGGCGCAGGGAGACGGACACCGGCATACCGGCGTTGTGCGCCCAGCCGGACCGGGCGTGCTGCTGCTCGGTGCGGCGGCCCTGGGTGATGCTGAAGACCACGGACCGGCCGTCGGGGGTGACGAAGCCGGACGGGCCGGTGAAGTGCTCGCCGAAGTCGAACTCGCGTGGCTTGTCGTGGTCGGGCACGAAGCGGTGTTCGCGCTTGTCGAAGGTGCCGATCCAATAGTAGGTGTGCTTGACGGCGTTCGGGTGGAACCCCTCCCACCACGGACAGATCAGCAGGATGTGCTTGCCGGTGCGCCGGCCGCGGGGGCCGGGGAGCGGGAGGAGTACCGGCAGTTCCCACACCTCACCGGGCTCGGGCAGCGTGGCGAGGTCGTTCCGGTGCAGCGGCCCCTGGTACGTCCAGGGCCCTTCGGGCCGGCGGGCGGTGTGCAGGAGAGCGGTTCCGCCGTGCTTGCGGGTGATCTGCGCGCCGTCGTAGTCGACGATGCCGCTGCCGACGAGCTGGTACCAGACGCCGTCCTCCTCCCAGACGAACGGGTCGCGGAAGTTCTCCGCCCACGCGGTTCCCGGGCCGGCCGGCAGCTTGGCCGGGGCTTCGGTGACCGGCTCGGAGCGCATCGTCCAGGTGGGCAGATCGGTGTCACCGTCGTTCTTGTACGTGGATACGGCGAGGCCGGTGCGTTGCCGGTAGGGCAGCCGGTCGTCGCCGCCCGTGAAGAAGAGGACCGGCCCGCGGTCGCCGTCGACGCAGGCGGATCCCGACCAGATGCCGTCCGGGCCGGCCGAGTCCGCGGCGGGGGCGAGGGCGATGGGGAGGTCGCGCCAGTGCACCATGTCGGTGCTGACGGCGTGCCCCCAGTGGATCTGGCCCCAGAACGGTCCGAGCGGGTCGTGCTGGTAGAAGATGTGGTACTTGCCCTTGAAGTACACGGGCGCGTGCGGCTCGTTCATCCAGTGCCAGGGCGGCAGCATGTGGAACTGGGGGCGGTGCCGGTCGCCGTCGAAACGGGTCCGATGGGGGGCCAGGTCCGGGCGGGGCACGCGGTGGCCGGGCAGTGCGGCGATCTTCTCGGCGTGCTCGCGCTGGGCGGCCGAGTCGTCCAGGGTGCCCGGGCGGATCATGAGGCTGTCCATCAGACCCATGTACATGTTGGCGTGGAACTCGCCGTTGAGCAGCGTCGGGCGGTTGTGCTTCCCGATGAGGAGGGGTTCACCGGGCGCCGGTTCGGGGGCCCTGTCCGGGGTGGCGGCGGTGCCGATCAGGCGGCCGTCGAGGTAGAGGCGCAGCTGGTGGGCGGACGGGTCGTAGGTGGCGGAGACGTGGCTCCACCTGCCCTTGGCGGCCGGTTGGTCCGGGGCGCCCTTGACCTCGGTCAGGTCGGTGCCGAAGCCGAGCTGGAAGACGATCTGCCCGAAGCGGCGCAGGCCGAGCAGGAATCCGGTCCTGGCGACCGGGTCGTGCTGGTTGACCAGGGCCTGGGGCTTGCCGTCGATGCCGTGCTCGTAGGCGTAGGGCGCGATCCACACGTCGACGGTCATGCCGCCGGCGATGTCGAGCTTGCCGGGTCCCTCTGCCGTGACGACGGTGGAGCAGCCGTCGAAGTACAGGGCCCGGCCGCGCACGCCACGGCGGCGCACGGGATCACTGTCGGGCTTGTAGCGGGCGTCGTTGAAGACGTAGTCGACGGGGGTGGCCGACCCGGAGACCGCCTCGCGGGCGACCGCGCCGGATCGTTCGTCGAAGTCCCAATGGGCGGTGGGCTTTTGAGGACCCGACCGGCCACCGGCGGCGGCGAAAGCGGGAGCGAACGAAAGCGGTACGACGGCTCCGCCGACTGCGGCGGATACGACCCTGAGGGCGGTTCTTCTCCTCATGCTGTCTCCTGGACTGCGTGACAGACGGTGACCTGGCGGCCTGCCAATTCGATTTAGATGATGGGTCGGCATGGTTCGGGCGCCGTCGCCGCTAAAGCAAGAGCTAACGCATACGAATTTCGACTTCGCGCTACCCAGAGATGGGCAAATCACCCCAGAAAGTCACCGTTACGCAGGCGAGATGTCCGGGGTGTTGACAGCGCATGACGAGTGAAGCAATCTCATCGCATCTTGCTAATCCGATTTAGCCGAGCGGAGCTGATCCACCGATGCCCGAACGCCGCGTGACCATGGCCGATGTCGCCCGCGAGGCGGGCGTATCGCCGACGACCGCGTCGTTCGCCCTGTCCGGCCGCACCGACATGCGCATCTCCGACGCCTCCCGGGAACGGGTCCTGGAAGCGGCCAGGCAGCTGGGCTACCGCCCGAACGTCACCGCGCGCAGCCTCCGGACGAAGTCCACCCAGACCATCGGACTCGTGTCGGACCGGATCACCACCACTCCGTTCGCCGGCGATGTCATCCGCGGTGCCATGGAGGCCGCCCGGGAGCAGGATCACCTGCTGTTCATCACAGAGGCCGGCGGCGACCGCGCTGCCGAGTCCTCGCTGGTCCACGCGCTGCTCGACCGCCAGGTCGACGCGGTGATCTACGCGACCATGTTCACCCGGTACGTCACTCCCCCCAAGGAGCTGTTCGGGCGCCGCGTGGTGCTGCTGAACTGCCTGGCCCCCGGCTTCGACGCCCCCTCCGTCGTCCCGGACGAGCTGGAGGCCGGCCGGAACGCGGCCCGCGCCCTGCTCGCGGCCGGTCACACCGAGGGCATCTGGGCGATCGGCGGCCACCAGGCCGTCCCGGCCACACCCGAAGGGATCATCGCCGGCAACGAGCGCATGCGCGGCCTGGAGGAAGTGCTGCGCGAGCGCGGCGCCCGCCTGGACGGCGTCATCGAGTGCGACTGGAACACACCGGACGGCTACCGGGAGGTGTCCGCCCTGCTGGCGGCGGGGACCCGTCCCCGGGCGCTGGTGTGCCTGGCCGACCGGGTGTCCTTCGGCGCCTACCAGGCGCTCGGTGAGGCGGGGCTCTCGGTGCCCGGCGACGTGTCGGTGATCTCGTTCGACGACCAGGACATCGCGTCCGTGCTGCGGCCGGCGCTCACCACGCTGAAACTGCCGCACTACCAGCTCGGGCGCCTCGCCGTGGAGCTGATCCTCCGCGGCGGGCCACTCGAATCGGTCGTACACCGCGTGCCCATGCCGCTGCGGGAGCGCGCCTCTCTCGGTGCACCTGCCGAGGGGTGACACCGGCACCTGAAGACAGTCGTCCCGCCGCCCGCACCGATGGTCCTGGAGCAGGCGGCGGGACGGCCACCAAGAACAGCGACCGATGCAACCGGTCGCCCAGGGCGGGTCCTGCAAGACCCGCCTCCGTGAGATGGAGGAACCTCGTGGTGTTCAGAACAAGGCGCCTCGCGCTTGCGAGTGTAGCCGCCGCGGCGGCGACGGCGCTCGTCGCCGGATGCGCGACCGGCAGTGGCGGGAGCTCGTCGGGGGCCGGCGGCGACACGCTGACCCTGTGGACGCACAACGCCGGCAACTCGGCCGAACTCGACGTCGTGAAGAAGATCATCAAGGACTTCAACGGCTCCCAGGACAAGTACACGGTCAAGCTTCAGTCGTTCCCGCAGACCGATTACAACAACTCCGTCGTGGCCGCCGCCTCGGCCCGCAAGCTGCCCTGCCTGCTCGATGTGGACGGCCCCAACGTGGCGAACTGGGCCTGGGGCGGCTACCTGGCCCCGATCGATGTCTCCGGCAGCGAGGTGCCGGTGAAGGACCAGCTCGCCAGCACCGTCGGGACCTACAAGGACCAGCTCTACTCCTTCGGCTTCTACGACGTCTCCCTGGCCTTCTTCGCCCGCAAGTCCGTACTGAACGAGCACGGCATCCGTGTCCCCACCATGGACAAGCCCTGGACCAAGGGCGAGTTCGACGCCGCGCTGGCCGAGCTGAAGCAGAGCGGCGAGTTCACGTACCCCCTGGAAATGGGCACCGGCGGCAGCGGCGAATGGTGGCCGTACGCCTACTCCCCCCAGTTGCAGAGCTTCGGCGGCGACCTGATCGACCGCGACGGCTACAAGACCGCCTCCGGCACCCTCGACGGCGAGGAGTCCGTGGAGTGGGGCACCTGGTTCCGCTCGCTGGTGACCAAGGGCTACATGGCGAAGAAGTCCGGAGCCGACCCCAACAAGGACTTCCTGGCCGGCAAGAGCGCCATCCAGTGGGACGGCAGCTGGAACGCGGCCAAGAACGCCCAGAAGCTCGGCGACGACCTGGCGATCATCCCGCCGGTCGACTTCGGCAAGGGCCCCAAGATCGGCGGCGCATCCTGGCAGTGGGCGATGAGCTCCACCTGCTCCAACAAGGACGGCGCGCAGGAGTGGCTGAAGTTCTCCCGCCAGACCAAGTACTTCGTCGACTACGCCGAGGCCACCAGCACCATCCCCGCCACGAACGAAGCCGCGACGCAGATCAAGGACTACCAGCCGGGCGGCGAGTTCGCCGTGCTCGTCCAGTTCGCGCAGAAGTACGCGACGGTGCGCCCGGTCACCCCGGCCTACCCCTACATCTCCACCGAGTTCCAGAAGGCGGCCCAGGACATCCTGGCCGGCGCCGATCCCAAGGACGCTCTCGGCCAGGCCTCGAAGAACATCGACAACAACCTGAAGACGAACAACAACTACTCAGGCTGACCCGCCCCAGGCCGGTTCGGGCCCCCGACCGCACCGCCCGAACCGGCCCGGCTCCCTGGAGATACCGTGACCACCAAGACCGCAGCCCCCACGCGGCTGCGTCCGGTCCGGCGAACCCGCACGAACAACGCCCGTCGCCGTGAGAGCCTCACCGCCCTCGGCATGGCCACCCCGGCCGTCGTGCTGCTGATCGTCTTTCTCGTCGTACCGGTCGTCCTCGCCTTCGCCCTGGCCTTCACCGACGCGAGGCTCATCTCGCCCAACCCGGCCCGCTTCGTGGGCCTGAGGAACTTCACCCAGCTCTTCGAAGACCCCGTCTTCTACAAGTCCCTGCGCAACACGGTGTACTTCGCCGCCGTCGTCGTCCCGCTCCAGGCCGGCCTCGCCCTGCTCCTGGCACTGCTGGTCAACGCGAAGGTACGGGGCGTCAACTTCTTCCGCACCGTCTACTTCCTGCCGGTCGTCACCTCGATGGTCGTGGTGTCCCTCCTGTGGACCTTCCTCTACCGGAAGGACGGCCTGGTCAACCACGTCATCTCGACGCTCACCCTCGGCCACTTCCAGGGCCCGGACTGGCTGGGCGACCCGGCCACCGCGATGCCCGCCATCATCCTGATGTCGGTGTGGCAGGGCGTCGGCTTCCACATGATCATCTGGCTGGCCGGCCTGCAGACCATCCCCGCCGAGTTGTACGAGGCCGCCGAACTCGACGGCGCCACCACCTGGCACCGCTTCCGCCACGTCACCTGGCCGGGACTGCGCGCCACCCGCACCTTCGTCCTCGTCACCATCACGATCGCGGCGTTCAGCCTCTTCACCCAGATCAGGGTGATGACGCAAGGCGGCCCGCTCGACTCCACCACCACCGTCGTCTTCCAGGCGGTGCGCACCGGCTACGACCAGCAGCAGACCGCCTACGCGGCGGCCATCTCGCTGACCTTCTTCGTACTCGTCCTGACCGTGTCGCTCGTCCAGCGCTTCCTGACCCGGGAGAAGGACTGACATGACCTCCCTCCTCAAGCGGCTCGGCGGCCATGCCGGCCGCATCGTCCTGGCCCTGGTCTTCGCGCTCCCGCTCGTCTTCATGCTGGTCTCGTCGTTCAAGACGGACGACCAGATCTTCGGCGACCTGGACTCGCCGAGCGCTTTCCTGCCGGTCGGAGCCCTGTCGCTGGACAACTACACCGGCATGTTCGACCGGGTCCCCGCGGCACGTTTCCTGCTGAACTCCGTGCTGATCTCGTCGATCACCGTGGTGCTCGGCGTCATCATCAACAGCCTGGCCGCCTTCGCGCTCTCCCGCATGCGGTGGCCGGGCCGCAAGCTCGTCCTGACCACCATCATCGCCACCCTCATCGTGCCGTTCGAGACCTTCGCGCTGCCGCTGGTGTGGTGGGTCAACCAGCTGCCGCTGCTCCGCGTGAACGGCTTCCAGCTGGAGTGGACCACCGGCTGGATGGACACCTACCAGGTGCAGATCCTGCCGTTCGCCGCCAACGCCTTCTCGATCTTCTTCTTCCACCAGTTCTTCCAGAGCATCCCCAAGGAACTCGACGAGGCGGCGATCATGGACGGTGCCGGCTGGTTCAGCATCTACCGCCGCATCGTGATGCCGCTGTCCGGTCCGGCCGTCGCCACCGTCGCCATCCTCACCTTCCTGCCCGCCTGGAACTCCTACCTGTGGCCGCTGATGGTCGTACAGAGCGAGGAACTGCGACCGGTGATGGTCGGCATCTCCTACTTCTTCCAGCTGAACGTGGGCTGGGGCCAGATCATGGCGTATTCCTCCATGATCACCGTGCCGATCCTCGCCCTGTTCGTGGCGTTCCAGCGGTCCTTCGTCAACAGCATCGCCTCCACCGGCGTCAAGGGCTGACCCCCGCACCGCGCTGTCGGTTCCGCCGCGTCCTCATGACTTCCGTGTGCTTCGCATGCCCTGAGAAAGGCCCCGTGTGTCCACGTCGCCCGCCGACCCCCATCTGCCCGCGGTCCATCTGCGGCCGCCACGCAACTGGATCAACGACCCCAATGGTCTGGTCTTCCACGACGGCCACTACCACGTGTTCTTCCAGTACAACCCGCACGGCCCCCAGCACGCGAACATGCACTGGGGCCACTACCGGAGCCCCGACCTGCTCACCTGGGAGTCCCTCCCCGTCGCTCTCGCCCCCACGCCCGGCGGCCACGACGCCGACGGCTGTTTCTCGGGCAACGCCGTCTCCGTCGACGGCCGCATGGTGGCCTTCTACTCCGCCCACCGCACCGACCGCTGGTGGCAACCGGTCACCACGGCCGAGTCACACGACAACGGCCGCACCTGGACCAAGCGCCCCCACCTGCTCATCCCCGAACCACCGGCCGGCACCACCATGTACCGGGACCCCTACGTCTGGCGGCAGGACGAGCGCTGGCGGATGCTGGTCGGCTCCGCCCTCGACGACGGCCGCGCCGCCACGCTGCTGTACGAGTCCGACGACCTGGAGCACTGGACCTACCGCGGCCCCTTCCACACCAGCGAGGCCGCCGCCGGCACGGGCCCGATCGGCTGGGAATGCCCCCAGTACGCCACCTTCGGCGACCGAAGCGTCCTGATCCTCAGCGACTGGACCCCCAAGGGCGGCCCCAGCCACACCAGCGTGGTCACCGGCCGGGAGAGGGACGGCCGGTTCGAAGCGGCCACGGCCCCCGCCCCGCTGGACCACGGTCCCGACTTCTACGCCCCCGCCCTGCTGAAGGCCCCCGGAGACGACCGCTGGCTGATGTGGGGATGGGCCTGGGAAGCCCGGGACGACACCTGGGCGCACGAAGCGGGCTGGGCAGGCGTCCTCACACTCCCCCGAGAGGTCAGCCTCGCCGCCGACGGCACGGTCGCCCAGCACCCCGCCCGCGAGCTGCTGGCGCTGCGCGGCCCGCGTGTCCTGCACGGGACCGGGCACGTCACACGGACCGAACCGGCCGAACTCGGCGAGGTCGGCCACACCTTCGACCTCACCGCCGCCCTCGTCCCGGACACCACCGGTACGAGCGGGCTGCGCCTGACCACCTCGGCCGATGGCTCCGAGTACCTCGACATCGGCCTCGACCCCACGGCGGGCCGCCTCGTCGTCGACCGCACCCACGCCTCACAGGACCCGCGGGCACGGGGAGGGGCGTACACCGCGCCGTGCCCGGCCGCGGCACGCCCCCACGCCCCCGTCGAGCTCCGCGTGATCGTGGACCGCTCGATCGCCGAGGTCTACCTGGCCGACGAGCAGGTCCTCACTCTGAGGTTCTACCCGTCCACCGACGGACCGTGGCGGCTGCAGGCCCGTACGACAGGGGCAGGACGCAGCGAGTTCGCCGTCGCGGCCTGGAACCTGACCGCGAAAGGCCTCCCCCGAGAAGCGCAGTTGGCGGGCCGGGGAGCACAGGGCGCTTGATTCCCGGGTCGCACAAGCCCTGAAGGCCGGCAGGCCGACGGCACCCCGGAACAGCCCCGCGAGCGGGGCCGTTCTCGCGTCCGGGACTCAGAGCGCCGCGGCCGCCGCCTTCCCCGCCTGCCTGCCCGAGAAGAGGCAGCCGCCGAGGAAGGTGCCCTCCAGGGAGCGGTAGCCGTGGACTCCGCCGCCGCCGAAACCGGCGACCTCTCCGGCCGCGTACAGGCCCGGTATGGGGTTACCGGACTGGTGGAGGACGCGGCCGGAGAGGTCTGTCTGGAGGCCCCCGAGGGTCTTGCGGGTGAGGATGTTGAGGCGTACGGCGATCAGCGGACCGGCGCCCGAATCCGTGATCTTGTGGATCGCCGCCGTACGACTCAGCGTGTCCCCGGGGTAGTTGAGGGCGTTGCGGAATCAGGTCGGGGTTCTGCTCCGAGCCCGACAGCGCGAACTCCTTCGCGATGATCTTCTGCGTGGTGACGAACCACGAGTAGTCGTAGCCGGTGTCGGTGATCGACTTGAGGGTGTGGAGGGTGTCGTAGCCGGGGATGTCGGGGCTGGAGAACCGCTTGCCGGTGGCGTCGAACCACATCGAGGACGGGCCGGGCAGGATGCGGATGCCGTGTTTCGGCCAGATCGGGTCGACTTCCACCGCCAACTGGCGCTCACCGCGCTGACGTACCTGGACAACGGCCGCCGCCTCGACCAGACGGCCGCGGCCCTGTTCACCCACCCCAACACCGTCCGTTACCGGCTCGGCAGGCTCCGGGAGATCACCGCCGGATCACTGAACGAGCCGCTCGCGGACGGCGGTTCGGGGCCACTGCACACCCTTCACTGGCGGTGGGCGCTCACCACCTGGCTGGAGGTCAGCCCTCGGTCAGCGTGACGTCCTGCTGCCGGGACGCGTGGAACCGGGGCAGGGGCAGGCCGCCCTGGGGGGCGAGTTCCATGACGGTGGCCTCGACGTGGGCCGCGCCCGGCTCGAGCGCTCCGGGCGAGGGCTTGCCCGTGTTCTCCCAGCGGTGCTCGACGCCGTCGCAGACGGCCTGGGTGCCGCCGATGCCGTGCCGGACGGACGGGGACTTCTGCCCCACGGAGGAGCTCACGAAGACCGGGCCCGAGTTGCCGAGACAGCGGTAGGTGCCGGAGAGGGTGACCGTGCCGTCGGCGGCGATGCTGCCGGCCGGGGCGACGGTGACCGTCTCGTAGGGGTCGGCGGTGGCGGTGGGGGCCGCGGCCAGGAGGAGCAGCGCGGCGAGGACGAGGACGGGGCGTACGGGCATGGGGGTGCCTTCCGAAGGAGCGGAACGGGATCCCCCACTCGTACCGCTCAGGCGCCCCGACGGGCGTGATCGTCACTCCTTCGGTGGCGAGTCCGCAGCGGTCTTCGTGGATCGGTCCTGGTGTTGTCCGCGTGTTGTCACGGTTGGCGTCCGGCCGTTCCGATGCGTTCTCGGCGGGAGCATGGTCTATCCATACGGACGATCCGTACGGATCGTCCTCCGATGTGGAGGTGCGCCATGTGTTCCCACCAGCCTTCGTGCCCTTCCTCCGACACCGCCGCTTCGCACGTCGTGGCCGCCCATCCCGAGCAGGGGTGGAGCCTGTTGTGCGACGGGGCGATCGTCTTCGACGACACCGGTGAGCTGCGGCCGGACGGCAGTGCCGTGGGGCCGGTCGAGCGACTGGCCATGGCGGCCTGATTCCCGGGATTCAGGGCAGGACCGCGAAGCCGTCCAGTTCAACCAGCGCCTCCTCGTCCCACAGGCGTACGACCTGGACGACGGCCATCGCGGGGAAGTTCCGGCCCGCCAGCCTCCGCCAAATACCCCCGAGTTCAGCGGCTCGGGCGCGGTAGTCGGCGACATCCGTGGCGTAGACGGTGACGCGGGCGAGGTCGGCGGGGGTGCCGCCGGCCGCTGTCAACGCTCCCAGCAGATTGGTGAGCGCCCTCTCGAACTGCTCCACGAGCCCCTCCCCCACGACCTTCCCGTCGGTGTCGAGGGCGGTCTGGCCGGCCAGGAAGACCACGCGGGTGCCGGTGGCGACAACGGCGTGGGAGAACCCGGCGGGCGGGGAGAGGTGGGGCGGGTTCACGCGCTCGGTGCTCACCGGTGCGCCTCCGTCTCCGCGTACAACTCCTTGGCGATGATGCCGCGTTGGACCTCGCTCGCCCCCTCGTAGATGCGTGGGGCGCGCACCTCGCGGTAGAGGTGTTCGAGGAGGTGGCCGCGTTGCAGGGCGCGGGCGCCGTGCAGTTGGACGGCGGCGTCGACGACGTACTGCGCGGTCTCGGTGGCGAGCAGCTTCGCCATCGCGGCGCGCTTGGGGACGTCGGGGGCGTCCTCGTCGTACGCCGTCGCCGCCGCGTACACCATGAGGCGGGCCGCGTCGGTGCGCAGGGCGAGCTCGGCGACCCGGTGGGCGACCGTCTGGAGGTCCTTCAACTTGCCGCCGAACGCGTCCCGTTGCGCGGTGTGGGCGAGGGTGGCGTCCAGGGCCGCCTGGGCCATGCCGACCGCGAAGGCGCCGACGCTGGGGCGGAAGAGGTTGAGGGTGCCCATCGCCACCCGGAAACCGCGGTCGGGCTCGCCGAGGACGTCGTCGGCGGTCACGGGCACGGCGTCGAAGCCGAGGGCGCCGATGGGGTGCGGGGAGAGCATGTCGAGGGCGGTGCCGGTGAGTCCGGGACGGTCGGCGGGGACGAGGAAGGCGGTCACCCCGCGTGCTCCGGCACCGGGGGTGGTGCGGGCGAAGACGGTGTAGAAGTCGGCCTCGGGCGCGTTGGAGATCCAGCACTTCTCACCGCTGAGACGCCAGCGGGAGGAACCGTCGGACTCGGCGCCGAGCGCTCCGCCTTCCGGCTCGACACCGACAGCAGCCTCGACGCCGGGACCATCCGCGATCGGCTCCCCATGGGAAGCATCCACGCGCCGCCCGTCGCCACCAGGAGCGCCCCTGCCCGGCCCGTCGCCAGGCGCCCCGGCCCGCTCCGCTCGCAGCGTCAGTGCCGCCGCGTCCGACCCGGCGCTCGGCTCGCTCAGCGCGAATGCGGCCACTGCGCGGCCCTCGCTCACCGGGGGGAGCCAGCGCTCTCGCTGCGCAGGTGTCCCGTATGCGTGCACGGGGTGGGCCCCCAGCCCCTGGAGAGCGAGCGCGGTCTCCGCCTCGGTGCAGGCGTGGGCGAGGGACTCCCGCATCAGACACAGGTCGAGCGCCCCGGAGGTGAACAGCCGCCGCAACAGGCCCAGTTGACCGAGTTCGGCGATCAGCGGCCGGTTCACGTGCCCCGGCTCGCCCTTCTCCGCCAGCGGGCGCAGCCGCTCCGCGGCCATGGCACGCAGCTCCGCACACCAGGCGGTTTGTACCGGATCGAGCGAGAATGCGGGCATTGCCGGTCCCCTCTCTCCACTGGACCCTTCGACGATATCGCGTCCTATTGACTGTCGTCACCAAGACGATACGCTCATTGCGCGAGCCCACTCACCACGCCCACAAGGCAGGGGGCGAACCGCCATGAACCTCTCGGCGCACGTCGACACCTTCGCGCGCGACCATCTCCCGCCCCCGGAACAGTGGCCCGAACTCCATTTCGATCTGCCGGAGCTGCGGTACCCCGATCGGCTGAACTGTGCCGCCGAGCTGCTGACCGGCCCGCCCGACGACAAGCCGGTGTTCCACACCCCCACCGGGGACACCTGGACATACGGGACCCTGCGCGCCCGCGTCGACCGGCTCGCGCATCTCCTCACCGGGGACCTCGGCGTCGTACCCGGCAATCGCGTGCTCCTGCGCGGGCCGACCTCACCCTGGCTCGCGGCCTGCTGGCTGGCGGTCCTGAAGGCGGGCGCCGTCGCGGTGACGGTGCTGGCACAGCAGCGGCCGCACGAGCTGGCCACGATGTGCGAGATCGCGCAGGTCAGACACGCACTGTGCGACATCCGGGCGGTCGACGACCTCGCGAAGGCCGAGATACCGGGGCTCAGGATCACGGCCTACGGCGGTGACGCGCCCGACGACCTGCTCAACCGGACGGCGCCGGACACCCCGTACCCCGCCGTGCAGACCGCCGCCGACGACGTGGCGCTGATCGCCTTCACCTCCGGCACCACCGGGCGCCCCAAGGGGTGCATGCACTTCCACCGGGATGTGCTCGCGACAGCCGACACCTTCTCGCGGCATGTACTGCGCCCACAGGCGGATGACGTCTTCGCCGGCAGTCCCCCGCTCGGGTTCACCTTCGGCCTCGGCGGGCTCGTCGTCTTCCCCATGCGGGCCGGCGCCAGCGCGCTCCTGCTCGAACAGGCCGGTCCCAAGCAGCTGTTGCCCGCGATCGCCGAACACCGGGTCTCCGTCGTGTTCACCGCGCCGACCGCCTACCGCGCCATGCTCGACGAACTGGACGCGTACGACGTCGCCTCCCTGCGCCGCTGTGTCTCCGCCGGCGAGAACCTTCCCGCGGCCACCTGGCAGGCCTGGCAGGAGCGGACCGGGCTGCGGATCATCAACGGCATCGGCGCGACCGAGCTGCTGCACATCTTCATCTCTGCCGCCGACGAGCACATCAGGCCGGGGACCACCGGGGTGCCGGTACCGGGCTGGCACGCGCGCGTGGTCGACGAGGAGGGCCGCGACAGGCCCGACGGGGAGCCCGGGCTGCTCGCCGTGCGCGGACCCGTCGGCTGCCGCTATCTCGCCGATCCGCGGCAACGCGAGTACGTGCGCGGCGGCTGGAACATCACCGGGGACACGTACGTCCGTGAGAGCGACGGCTACTTCCGCTATGTCGCCCGCGCGGACGACATGATCATCTCGGCCGGGTACAACATCGCGGGCCCCGAGGTCGAGGACGCGCTGCTGCGCCACCCCGACGTCGTGGAGGCCGCGGTCGTGGGGCGGGCGGACGAGGCGCGGGGGCAGGTCGTGGTGGCGTACGCCGTGGTCAAGGAGGGCGCCGAGCGGGACGCCGAGGCGTTGCGCGCGTTCGTGAAGGCGGAGTTGGCGCCGTACAAGTGTCCGCGCGAGATCGTCTTCCTGGAGGCGCTGCCCCGCACGGCGACCGGCAAGCTCCAGAGGTTCAGGTTGCGCACCAGGGGTGACCAGCAGTGATGCCGACGACCTAAGATGATCAACGTGTCCGACCAGCATGCACCACGGTCTCTCATCGTCACGCTCTACGGCGCCTACGGCCGCTTCGTGCCCGGCCCGGTACCGGTCGCCGAGCTCATCCGGCTGCTCGCCGCGGTCGGCGTGGACGCCCCCTCCGTACGTTCGTCGGTGTCCAGACTCAAACGGCGCGGGCTGCTCGTGCCGGCCCGCACGGTACAGGGCGCGGCCGGGTACGAACTGTCGCCGGACGCCCGCCAGTTGATGGAGGACGGCGACCGGCGCATCTACGCCGTCGAACCGCCCGAGGACGAGGGCTGGGTGCTCGCCGTGTTCTCCGTCCCGGAGTCGGAGCGGCAGAAGCGGCACGTGCTGCGCTCACGGCTGGCCGGTCTCGGCTTCGGCACCGCGGCACCGGGCGTCTGGATCGCGCCCGCGCGGCTGTACGAGGAGGCCCGGCACGTGCTCCAGCGGCTCCGCCTGGACCCGTACGTCGACTTCTTCCGCGGTGAGCACCTCGGCTATGCCCCGACCGTCGAGTCCGTGGCCCGCTGGTGGGATCTCGCCGCGATCGCCAAGGAGCACGAGGAGTTCCTCGACCGCCACGCGCGCGTGCTGCGTGACTGGGAGCAGCGCGAGGACACACCTCCCGAGGAGGCGTACCGCGACTATCTCCGCGCCCTGGACTCCTGGCGCCACCTCCCCTACGCCGATCCCGGCCTGCCCGCCCGGCTGCTCCCCGAGGACTGGCCGGGCAGCCGCTCGGCGGCGGTGTTCCGGGGGCTGCACCGGCGGCTGCGCGACGCGGGGGCCGGCTTCGTCGGGGTGTGACCTCACGCACAACACAGGTAGCTAAGGGAACCCTCAGGGTCCTCTGCCCCTCTTCTCAAGTTTCTTACCTAGGGTCCCTCAGGTCGCCCGAAGGTAAGGAAGAGGACTGTTGCGCATGACCACCACGGCAAGGGCTCAGGGAGCCACGGTCTGGCTCACGGGGCTGCCGAGCGCGGGCAAGACGACCATCGCCCGTCACCTCGGTGAGCGGCTGAAGGCCAAGGGACACCGGGTGGAGGTCCTCGACGGCGACGAGATACGCCGTTTCCTCTCCGCGGGCCTGGGCTTCTCCCGCGAGGACCGCCACACGAACGTGCAGCGCATCGGGCTGGTCTCCGAGGTCCTCGCCCGCAACGGCGTGCTGTCCGTCGTCCCCGTCATCGCGCCCTACGCCGACAGCCGCGAGGCCGTCCGCAAACGGCACGAGGCGAGCGGGACGCCGTACATCGAGGTGCATGTCGCCACTCCGGTCGAGGTGTGCGCCGAGCGGGACGTCAAGGGCCTGTACGCCAGGCAGGCCGCTGGCGAGCTGTCCGGGCTGACCGGCGTCGACGACCCGTACGAGCCGCCGGTGGACGCGGCGCTGGTGCTGGAGACGCAGGCGCGGACCCCACGGGAGTCGGCAGCCGCGGTGTACGCGGTGCTGGCGGAGCGGGGGCTGGTGTGAGCACCGTGACCACCGAGCAGAAATTCACCCTCTCCCACCTGGACGCTCTCGAATCCGAGGCCGTGCACATCTTCCGCGAGGTGGCGGGCGAGTTCGAGCGGCCGGTGATCCTCTTCTCCGGCGGCA
>NZ_JXTE01000309.1 GCF_000972385.1 Streptomyces sp. WM6386 | reverse complement strand
GCTGGAGGCGTCGCTGCCGGCCGTCGTGTCGGTCACCGACCAGTCGGGCGAGGCGCGTTACCCGTCCTTCAAGGGCATCATGGCCGCCAAGAAGAAGCCGGTTCAGTCCTGGGACCTGTCCGACCTCGACATCGAGGCCGAAGAGGTCGGTCTCGAGGGTGCCTGGACCAAGGTCGACTCCGCGGCGCAGCGCCCGGCGCGTACCGCGGGCACGATCGTCAAGGACGAGGGCGAGGGCGGCAAGCAGCTCGCCGAGTACCTCGCGAGCCAGAAGTTCATCTAAGGCTCACCCCCCTTACCGCCCCTGAAGACTTCGCAATTCGCAGGAGAGCATTCCCATGGCTGAAGTTCTCGTCTACGTCGATCACGTGGACGGCGCCGTCCGCAAGCCCACGCTGGAGCTGCTGACCTTGGCCCGCCGCATCGGCGAGCCGGTCGCCGTCGCGCTGGGTGCCGGCGCCGCCGACACCGCCGCCGCGCTCGCCGAGCACGGCGCCGTCAAGGTCCTCACCCACGAGGCCGCCGAGTACGCCGACTACCTGGTCGTCCCGAAGGTGGACGCCCTGCAGGCCGCGTACGAGGCCGTCTCACCGGCCGCGGTGCTGGTGCCGTCCTCCGCGGAGGGCAAGGAGATCGCCGCCCGTCTCGCGCTGCGGATCGGCTCCGGCATCATCACCGACGCCGTCGACCTGGAGGCCGGTGACGAGGGTCCGGTGGCCACCCAGTCGGTGTTCGCCGCCTCC
>NZ_JXTE01000308.1 GCF_000972385.1 Streptomyces sp. WM6386 | reverse complement strand
GAGGCCAACCAGTGGCCCGAGGACGTCGTCGACTACTTCGGCGACTACCAGTCCGGCGGCGACGAATGCCACATGGCCTTCCACTTCCCCGTCATGCCCCGCATCTTCATGGCGGTACGCCGCGAATCGCGCTACCCCGTCTCCGAGATCCTCGCCAAGACCCCGGCCATCCCCTCCAGCTGCCAGTGGGGCATCTTCCTGCGCAACCACGACGAGCTGACCCTGGAGATGGTCACCGACGAGGAACGCGACTACATGTGGGCCGAATACGCCAAAGACCCCCGCATGCGCGCCAACATCGGCATCCGCCGCCGGCTGGCCACCCTCCTCGACAACGACCGCAACCAGATCGAGCTGTTCACCGCACTCCTGCTCTCCCTGCCCGGCTCGCCGATCCTCTACTACGGCGACGAGATCGGCATGGGCGACAACATCTGGCTCGGCGACCGCGACGCCGTCCGCACCCCCATGCAGTGGACACCCGACCGCAACGCGGGATTTTCCTCCTGCGACCCCGGACGGCTGTATCTGCCCACCATCATGGACCCGGTCTACGGCTACCAGGTCACCAACGTCGAGGCGTCCATGTCGTCGCCCTCCTCGCTGCTGCACTGGACCCGCCGCATGATCGAGATCCGCAAACAGAACCCCGCCTTCGGCCTCGGCTCCTACACCGAACTCCAGTCGTCCAACCCCGCCGTCATCGCGTTCCTGCGCGAGTACGAGGACGACCTCGTCCTGTGCGT
>NZ_JXTE01000307.1 GCF_000972385.1 Streptomyces sp. WM6386 | reverse complement strand
GGCCGATGGAGCCCATCGACCTCGGACACAAGGTCCTTGCCGCCGCCCTGCCCTTGGCCCGGCAACTCGGGCTGCCCGCCGCTACGGCTCAAGCGGCACGGTCTCCCGTGCGGACGAATCACCGGCGAAGGCCCCGGACAAGCTCCGCCGCGGCAGTGCGGCTCGCTGGCCTCCCTGCTCTGCTGCGGCCGGCGGCAGGAACCAAAGGCGGACAGCGGCGGCTGCGCCGATTCCTGGAAGCCGTCCGCTATCCCACCCTGACGGCGTTAGCCCGCGACGCGGACCTCGATCCGGGCTCGGTGACCTGGCAGATCCGTACGCTGGAACGGGACCTGGACGGCCAGCTCCTGGTCCGCGGCGGAGTCAAACACGCGATGCAGCTCACCAGCCTGGGCAAGAAGGTCGTGGCCGCCGCGCAACCGTACGCCGACCAGCTCGGTGATCTCCACGGCCCACGCCACAAGCCGAAGGCCCTCAGGTCGGCGGAGCTGTCATCCCCCGCGGGCGTGAGCGGCGGTGAATCTGGGCGATCTCCCTGCACGGGCCGCGACGAATCTGGATCATGAGAAGCGTGGAGGACTGGTCTGACTGCAATGACCCTGACGAACTGAGTATCCGTCTTGATGTAGCTCTGCAGGAGAACGCGGAGTTCCGCGAGGAACTCGCTCAGGCCAAGGCCGAGAACGTGCACCTACGTGCGCGCCTGAGCAAGACCGCCCCCACGGTGCGAGCCGAAAGGCGCCGTAC
>NZ_JXTE01000306.1 GCF_000972385.1 Streptomyces sp. WM6386 | reverse complement strand
GCAGCTAGCTCTGCGCAGAAGGCCTCGAAGACGTATTCATCGAGAATCTTGAGCGGCAGACTTGACAGACGGGGCAACCCAACCACAGGCGCTGATGCGGGCGGCTTACCTGGCGCAGCTCCGACAGCGCTCCGCACGAGCTGGAGGAGGTCAGGGTCGGGAACTGTCCGCCCTCGCTCCCAGCTACTGACCGTCTGCTGTCCCACGCCTACGCGCAGCGCCAGATCGCGTTGCGACCAACCGCGGGACGCACGCGCGGCCTTCAGCCACACCGGAAAATCTTCCATCCAAGGAAGTTACGCATGGCCTACGTGACATTCAAGAGGGGGATGCGAAGGATCTGCCGCCTGTCAGATCTGAGCCGGTTGCACCGACCGTGGAACGAGCACACAACGTGGCGAATCAACCACGAGAGTGGGCCGCCATCACTCCCCTGAGCCGGATCAGCAGGCTCCAGATCTCCATCAGCTACGCGAGCAAGGTCATCGGCCTCGAAAGAGTCACCACGAACGCAGCCGGGCTGTCCTCACGACCGCAAATACCAGACAGCAGACATCTGAGCCAAACACAGCCCACCCTCCGCCCATGTCGCCACGGACAAAACAAACGTCCCTCACACTCCCCCACCTCTAGATAATTGATTCCGCCGAATGTGATGCGGGGGGTTGTAAATCTAACGGCCCTGTCCCGCTTTCGGTGGTGACGGAGCGTTCCGCTATCCGAGGACGATGCGGGGGCGGAGCAGGGT
>NZ_JXTE01000305.1 GCF_000972385.1 Streptomyces sp. WM6386 | reverse complement strand
CCCGGCTGCACGGTCTTGCCGATGAGGAGTACTTCTGGGAGCCGGTGCGCGGCTGCTGGAGCATCCGCCCACGCGGCACGTCGGCCGCACCGATGTCGGCAGGTTCGGGGGAATGGACGGTGGACTCCGCGTCCCCTGATCCGGTGCCGGCGCCGGTGACCACGATTGCCTGGCGGCTGGCGCACATCATCGTCTCGTGCCTGGGCTATCGGGTCGGCTGGCACTTCGGCGGCCAGGACGTCGACTCCCAGACATTCGCCTATGCGGGGACCGCTGACGAGGCGCTGAAACAGCTTGATGAGATGTACGGGAGATGGAACGCGGGGGTCCGCGAACTCTCGGACGCCGACCTGGAGAACCCGCCCACAGCGGGTCCCGAGCGGTTTCCCATGGAGGGCATCGTCCTCCACGTCAACAGGGAGGTGATCCATCACGGCGCCGAGATTTCCCTGCTGCGCGACCTCTACCGCCGGCAGGACGGAGCAGTACCGCGCCGCATATGAATCGCCCTGTCTCCGCACAGCACGATCAGCCTGGCGGGGGAGGGGGCCGTCGCCACCCGGGGCCCTACCCCCGGTCGCCGGGGTCTCGGCCGTGGCCCGCGCGAAGGAACTCGCGGGCGCCGCGCAGGCGTGTGGCGACGCGCCCCTGTGTGGCGGTGCTGTAGGGCGCGGGCGAGATCTTCGACGTGTACCGGGCAGCGGATGGTGTCGGTGAACAGGACGCCATCGTCGCTGCCTGTCACCGGGC
>NZ_JXTE01000304.1 GCF_000972385.1 Streptomyces sp. WM6386 | reverse complement strand
GAGTGAAGGGGGTGCGCGTGAACTCGCCCCACACGCGCGGTACTCCAGTCGTCGTGGCGGCTCCGGGGCCGGTCGCTGCCGCGGCGTGGACGCCAACCGTCCCGGTCCCGGCTCCTGCCGCCGCCGCGACGGCGCCGCCCAGCAAAGTTCGCCTTGTCAGGCGCATGACATTCAGAGAGCCCTCGGTGCCCGTTCTCGCGTTCCCCATGTCCGTCCGCCTTTCCATGCATTTTCATGGATGTGAACGAGGTTCAAGTCTGTGTCGAGCGGTGAGCATGCCACGCGCCCCCTGCCCACGAAAGAGGTCGCGCACAGGTTTCTGGTACAGACCTGACCCGGGGTCGGCCCAGCGGCCGATAGCGGCTGAATCAGCGAGGCCAGGCTTCGAAAGGTCGCTGACACGCAGGGCCTTGCGCCCCCTCCGCCGTATGGGAGATCTCGAAAGGGGCCGGGAGCGCCCCCACCCCCCGGGCCGCTTGTACACGACCACGACCTGGTCCGGCTCCGGCGCTCCCAGGCAGAGGCACCCTTGGACTGCGACGTCTTCGCGCGTCCTGTCCCCCTACCCTGCGAGCGCGTCCAGGACTTCTGCGACCGGGATGGGATCCAGAGGGCCGACGTGTGACGCCCCGGGAAAGTCGTGCACACGGAAACTGTTGCCGGGCGTGAACGCGTCGGCTTCCGCGATCATCCTGTCCTGGAGTGCGGTGGCGATCGTCCGGTCCCTGCCGAAACGCAGGTAGGTGCGGGG
>NZ_JXTE01000303.1 GCF_000972385.1 Streptomyces sp. WM6386 | reverse complement strand
GCCGGGGGGCGAGCCAGTGCGTGGGCGAGTCGTGCTTCGAAGCACCGGTCGTCGGCACGGCGCACCGCATAGGGGAAGAGCTCCGCCAGCCGTGCACGGGCTGCGTGTTCCGGGCCCTCCAGAACCGCGCAGACCCCTGTCCCCGTCACGGCCACCAGGACCGGATCCGCGTCGGTGACGCCCATGGCCGAGTGGATCTCGAGGCCCGCCCCGCCCGCGCGGTACTCCTGGGGGGGGATGTCCATTATCGCCGAGGAAACGGCGTAGAACTGGCCCGTGGTGGTGAAGCCCGACTGGTAGATCGCGTCGGAGACGGTCCGTGCGCGGATCAGCTCCTCGCGCACCCGCTGTGCCCGGACCGCCGTCCAGTAGGTGTGCGGTGTCAGGCCGGTCAGTGACTTGAACATGCGGTGGAAGTGGAATCGGCTGTAGCCGGCGCTCTGTGCCAGGTCGTCCAGGTTCGGTGGCGCCACCGCCGTGTTCATCAGCAGGCAGGTGCGGGCCACGACGGCGGCTTGCAGCCGGTTCGGCTCCGGGTCGCCCGGCTGGCAGCGGCGGCAGGGCCGGTAGCCTCGTGTGTGCAGTTCCTCGAGCGACGCGTGGAACTCCACGTTCTCCCGCCGGGCCAGGCGTGCCGCGCACGAGGGCCGGTTGTAGATCCCGGTCGTCGTCACCGCGTAGTAGAACCGTCCGTCCGCGGCATCGTCGCGTTCTCGGACCGCACGCCAGCGCTGTTCGTCGCTCTCGTACGCGCAGATGTCGCC
>NZ_JXTE01000302.1 GCF_000972385.1 Streptomyces sp. WM6386 | reverse complement strand
CCGGGCAGTTTCCGCCCCACCGCCACACCATCAGGCGACAGCAGACTCACTCAAAGAATCACGAACCGCCCACTCAGAGGCGCTGGGTTCACAAGATCGCCAATACCCTTGACGCCCTTCCGGAGTCCGCTCAGCCCGGGGTGAACAAGGCCCTACAGGAGATCTGCAACGCCGAGGACAAGCAGCATGCGCGGAAGGCGGTGGCCGCGTTCGAGAAGACCTACGACGCGATGTGGCCCAAGGCCGTCAAGAAGATCACCGACGACGTGGACGAGCTACTGGCGTTCCACGACTTCCCCGCCGAGCACTGGATCCACCTGCGGACCACGAACCCCATTGAGTCGACGTTCGCCACGGTGCGGCTGCGCACGAAGGTGACCAAGGGCGCCGGCAGCCCGGCCGCCGCTCTGGCCATGGTCTTCAAGCTTGTCGAGTCCGCCCAGCAGCGGTGGCGGGCCGTGAATGCGCCCCACCTCGTCGCCCTGGCCCGTGCCGGAGCTCGCTTCGAACGGGGTCAACTCGTCGAACGACCCAAGGCTCACGCAGCCTGACCTTCAACGGTTGGAGCCCCGAGTCGCCGATTGCGGATGTCCACGGACACGGGCCGCCGCCGTCGTCCGTCATGCCGAGTCAGACGCCTGGCCGGCACTCGCCGGGGTCCCGACGAGGGACTGCAGGGCGCGGACCAAGCACGTGGCGTCTGTGCTGGAGAGCGGGGCGAGGAATCGGCGTTCCATCTCCTGGCGGGCGAATTCGGCGTCGCGAAGG
>NZ_JXTE01000301.1 GCF_000972385.1 Streptomyces sp. WM6386 | reverse complement strand
CGCGACCGTGGCCGCCGTCGTGGACCGCTCGCTGCGGCTGTCGAGGCGCTCGGCACGGGCCACCGCCGAGGCGGAGACCATGTCCTCGCTCGCGGGCAGCATCGTCCGCGGCGGCGCGACGATTCCGGCCCTGCTGGAACGTACGCGGGAGACCTTCGGTATGGACTCGGCCGAACTGGTCGACGAGCCGCCCGATACGGGCGCGGAGGCGGCCGTCGTCGTCCCCGCGGGCTCCGGATCCCATCTGGTCCTGCGCGGCCGGGTCCTGCCGTCCTCCGAGCGGCGCGTGCTGGCCGCCTTCGCCGCCCACGTGGGTGCCGCCGTCGAACGGGCCCGGCTGGCCGAGGCCGCCGCCGAGGTCGAACCGGTCAGGGCCGCCGACCGCATGCGTACGGCACTGCTGCGGGCGGTCGGCCACGACCTGCGCACCCCGCTGGCCGCCGGCTGGGCCGCCGTCGCCTCGCTGCGCAGCCGGGACGTGGAGTTCTCGCCCGAGGACCGGGACGAACTCCTCGCCACCGCCGACGAGTCCATGGCCAGGCTGAGCAGGCTGGTGGAGAACCTGTTGGACATGAGCCGTCTCCAGGCGGGCGCGCTGACCCTGAACCTGCGCGCCACCACTCTGGAAGAGGTCCTTGCCGCAGCCCTGGACTCGCTGCCCGCGGACGCGCCCGAGGTCGCGGTCCGGGACCTGGAGGCGTTCCCGGCGGTGCTGGCCGATCCGCCGCTGCTGGAGCGGGTGATCGCCAACATCGTCGGCAACGCCGCCC
>NZ_JXTE01000300.1 GCF_000972385.1 Streptomyces sp. WM6386 | reverse complement strand
GCACATTGCCGCTCCACAGATCCCCGTGCAGTCGCGCAGGTACCTCGCGCGGCCCGGCGAGGTCGGCCAGGCGCTCGCAGGCCCGCTCCACCACGACCGCCTCGTCGCGCAGCACGGTGCCACGGTCGACAGCCTGACGAAGATAGGGCAGCACCCGGTACTCGGCGTACCAGCGGGGCCAGTCGCTCCCCGGCACATTCCGCATCGGTGCGAGCCCGATGTACGCCTCGGCATCGCCACCGGGAGGTGGTGCCCCGAACCTCGCCGCACCAGCGGCATGCAGCCCGGCGAGTTCACGGCCGAACCGCACCGCGGCCCCAGCGCTCGGCCGCCCCTCCGCCACGCAACCGGTCACCAACCACTGCCGGTCAAGGCCGTGAACGACCGGCACCCGCACCGCCCCCGCATCGGCCAGCCACCCCAGCCCGGCGGCCTCGGCTCGCGCAGCCCTCGCGCTCCCGGCCTCCTTGACGACCACCGGCCCACCGTCCAGCGCGACTTCGGTGACCACACCGGTCAACCGCCGCTGAGCCACCACCGCATGCCCGGTGAGCCGCGCGGCCACAGCCCCGGGCCCGTCACCTTCCTCGCGCACTACGCCCTCCGCCGGTCCCGTTCCGCACCGTCATCCGTCGAGCCGGGCCCCGACGTGATCAACCACCGCCCGGGCCGTATGCCGGCTCGCGCACCATGAACACGTCGACCGGGTCCTGCGACTCGGTGGTGAATCCGTGCCGCTCGTACAGCCGCCGGGCCGCGCTGCCCTGCAG
>NZ_JXTE01000030.1 GCF_000972385.1 Streptomyces sp. WM6386 | reverse complement strand
GGCCTCGACGACCCGGAACGTGCCCCCGGGGTCCACCTGTTCCCCCCGCGCCCCCATCGCCAGCGGATGGTGGCTGTGCGCCCCGAAGCCGACGTCGGCCAGCCAGTCGCCCCCGTCCACCGTCCGCACCCGCAGGGCGAGATGGTCGTACGGGATGCCGAGCCGCCCCTCCTCCCCGTACACCCGGGCCGCCAGCAGCGTCACCTCGAAGCCCAGCGCGGCCAGCAACGCCCCGAAGGAACCGTTGAGTTCGTAACAGAACCCGCCCCTTCGCGCCCCCACCACCTTGTCCAGCAGCCGCTTCTCCTCCAGCACGATCTCCTCGCCGAGATGGATCGACAGGTTCTCGAAGGGCACGGTCTCCAGATGGCGCAGCTGCAGTTCGCGCAGGACGTCCACGGTGGGCCACGCCGGGTGCTCGGCACCGAGGCGGCGGAGATAGGCATCAACCTGTGCGGAATTCATGCCCTCAGTCTCCCGCGACCCGCAGCGACTCACCCGTTCCCAGGACCGCCAGCGCCCCGTCCTCGTCCGTCTGCAGCACCATCGCCCCCTGGGCCCGCAGCGCCGCGACCGTGCCGGGAGCCGGGTGTCCGTACGTGTTGTCCCTCCCCACCGAGATGAGCGCCAGCCGCGGAGCCACCCTGCGTATCAGTTCCGGATCCTGGTAGGCCGAGCCGTGGTGGGCGACCTTGAGTACGTCGACGCCGCCCAGCAGCGCGCCCGCCGGGGATCTCAACAGGGCTCGCTGGGCCGGGGGTTCGAGATCGCCGAGCAGCAGGAACCGCAGCCCGCCCGACCGCACGAGCAGGGCGACGCTGGCGTCGTTCGGCCCTTCCGGTTCCGTCGAGAAGACCGGAGCTCCCGGAACTCCCCCACCCGGCGGCGGCCACACCACCTCCCAGGCCAGCGCCCCGGTGCGCCGTCGCTCCCCCGCCACGGCATGGGTGAGCGGAATCCGCTGCCGCGCCGCCTGCCGCCGTACGAACTCCACCTGGTCCACCGGCTCCTCGAACCCGGTCGTCTCGATCGCCCCCACGCTCCGCCCGCGCAGCACGCCGGGCAGGCCCGCCACATGGTCGGCGTGGAAGTGGGTCAGCACGACCAGCGGGATCCTGGTGATGCCGAGGGTGCGCAGACACCGGTCGACGAGCGTCGGATCGGGCCCCGCGTCCACCACCACACCGGTACCGTCACCCGCCGCGAGCACGGTCGCGTCCCCCTGCCCCACATCGCACATCACGAACCGCCAGCCGGGCGGCGGCCACCCGGTGATCACCCTGGCCAGCGGCGGCGGCTGCACCACCACCAGCAGGAGCAGTGCTCCGCAGACCCCGCACCACGCGGGATGCCGCAACAGCCGCCGCCCGGCCGTCACCACGGCCACCGTGACCAGGGCGAGCAGGACCGCCCCGGTCCAACTGCCGGGCCAGTCCATCCCTGCGCCGGGCAGGGACGCTCCGGCACGGGCGACGTCCGCGATCCACCCCGCGGGCCAACTCGCGCACCAGGCCAGCGCCTTGGCCACCGGCATCATCAGGGGCGCCGTCGCCAGCGCGGCGAAGCCCAGCACCGTGGCCGGCGCCACGGCGAACTCCACGAGCAGATTGCACGGCACCGCCACCAGGCTGACCCGCGCCGACAGCACCGCGACGACCGGCGCGCACAGGGCTTGCGCGGCGCCCGCGGCGGCCAGTGCCTCGGCCAGCCGTGGTGGCACCCTCCGCCGTCGCAGGGCCGCGCTCCAGCGGGGCGCGAGGGTGAGCAGGGCCCCGGTGGCCAGCACGGACAGCAGGAATCCATAACTCCGGGCCAGCCAGGGGTCGTACAGCACCAGCAGCAGGACGGCCGTCGCCAACGCCGGGATCAGCGACCTGCGGCGCCCGGTCGCCAGGGCGAGCAGAACCACGGTTCCGCAGGCCGCGGCCCGCAGCACACTCGGGTCAGGTCGGCACACGACGACGAAGGCGAGCGTGAGCGCCCCGCCGAGCAGCGCCGTCGTCCGCAGGGGGATGCCGAGCCGGGGTGCGAGCCCCCGGCGCTCGACGCGCTGGGCCAGTCCGGGCGGCCCGATGAGCAGGGCCAGGATGATCGTGAGGTTGCTCCCGGAGACGGCGAGCGTATGCGCGAGGTCGGTCTCCTTGAACGCCTCGTCCAGGTCCGGAGTGATCCGCGAGGTGTCCCCGACGACGAGCCCCGGCAGCAGCGCCCGTGCATCCCCCGGCAGCCCGTCGGTGGCCTCCCGCAGCCCGCCCCGCAACCGCCCGGCGAACCGCTGCCCCCCCGACGGCCCCGCCACGACCTCCGGCGCCCTCTGCCCCCGTACCCGCACCACGGCCGCGACCCTGTCCCCACCCACCATCACCGGCGCCAGCCGCGCGGAGACACGAAACCGTGTGGAGGGCAGCAACCGCAACCAGGGCGAGGACTCAGGCCCATGGGCCAGGGAGCCTCCACCACCCGCTGCCCCCTCGGCGAAGGGACTGCCACCTGTCGATCCGTCGGCGAAACCGCCCCCACCTGTCGGCCCGAAGGCAGATCCGCCCCCACTCGTCGCCCCGCCGGAGGGACCCACGTCTCCCCCTCCGCCCCGGGCAACGGCACTCGGAGCCCCCCGACTGTCCGAACCCGCTGTCGGCGCCCCGGGCCCTGCGTCCGCCCTCCTCCCGAACTCCGCCACGTCGACCATCACCAGCACCGGTGCCCGCGTAGCCACCACCGCCCCACCCGCTTTCGCCACTCGCCGCACCTCACCCTTGATCAGCACGGAAGTCGGCGCCATACGGTCCCCTTTGACCCGCGGCCGGGTGAGCCGGGGATCGGAGGTGACCTCGATCTCGGCGGTCGCGGTCGCGTACTCCCGCGCCAGCCCGGGCACCGGCCCACGGCGCAGATCGGCTCCGTGCAGCCCGGCCGAGACGGCGGCCGCGGCGACGCAGAGCAGCACGGCCGCGACCGGGACGCGCGGCCCCGCACGGCGCCGCGTCACCAGCATCACGCCCGCTGCCACCAGGCACAGGACGGCGACCCCGGTGATCCACTCGGGCGCGGCATCCAGCATCAGCGCCGCCGTCGCCCAGGCGGCGAGCGCGGGCGGGACGAGTCGTAGGTCGGCCGGCCCTTCCTGGCGGGGGTTGGCGTCCCCGAGCCGTTTGCCGGAGGCGGCGTGCACGGCCCGGCGGGGCCGGGGCGTCGCCGGTGGAGAAGGCGAAGAGGGCGAACCCTCGGGTACGTGACTCATGGCCGTACGAGATTCCGCAGATCGGCGAAGCGGCGTTCTCCGATGCCGTTGACCTCGCGCAGCTCGTCCACCGAGCGGAAGCCGCCGTGCTGGGTGCGGTAGTCGACGATGTGCCGGGCCAGGACCGGTCCGACCCCGGGCAGCGTGTCCAGCTGGTCCACGGTGGCCGTGTTGAGGGAGACCGGAGCCGCGGGTCCCGCTCCCGGCACGGAACCGGCGGAACCGACCGGACCGCCGCCCGCCGTACCCCCCGGGCCGACCCCGGGCGCGGCAGGACCGCCGACCACGACCTGCTCGCCGTCGATGAGGAAGCGAGCGCGATTGAGCCCCTCGGTGTCCGTACCGGGCCGCACCCCACCGGCCGCACGCAGCGCGTCGGCGACACGCGAACCCGCGGGGAGCCGGTGAACTCCGGGATCACGGACCTTGCCGCCGACGTCCACCACGATCTCGGCCACGGGCGAGCCCACCGCGTTCGGCGCACCGGCCGAAGCACCGGGACCGGCCTGCGCACTCCGCTCCGCGAAGGGGGCGGCCACGACTTCGGGTGCCCGCACGGCCTGCGTCCGCCCCGCCCAGAAGTGCTGCACGGCGAAACCCGCGGCGACGACGAGCACCACCGCCAGCGCGACCACACTCCGCCGCTCCAAGCCGCACCTGGCCTGCAACCACACCGGCATCCGCTCCCGAAGAGCCAGCCCGGCCCGCACCCGCCGATCCCCCGTCGCAGGGGGGACATCAGCCCAGCCCACCGGTGCCGGCCCGGCATCAGGACCGAAGTCCGCGTCCGCGCCGCTCCCGTCGGCCCCCGCACCGGGCACACCACCCCCGTCGATGCCCGGCGGCCCTGTCCCCGCCTCGCGTCGCTCCCCGACGCGATCGGCGAACATGACCTCCGCGCGCCGACGGAGTTCCTCGGCCGAGGCATACCGCTGCCGGTCCCGTGGCGGCCGGTGGTGGCGTTGGTGGTGGCGGGTACGGACGTCGGAGGCAGGCCCACGGCCCGGCCCACTGGTCGGAGCCGCTGTGCGTGAACGTGATCGAAGTGCCATGCGACGAGGATCGGGCACCCCCGCGCTCCCGCGATGATCTTGCTCAATTCCCGGGGACGACACCCCGGTTGTGGATAACTCCGCCACCCACACGAGTGACAGCCGACCACCCACAGCCCTCGACGACGGCGTCACCGCGCCATCGCGATACCGCCTGACCGCCTCACCGCGGCGAAACCACAGCCCCCAGCAACCCCGGGCCCGTATGCGCCCCGATCACCGCACCGACCTCACTCACATGCAGATCCGCCAGCCCCGGCACCCGCGCCCGCAGCCGGTCCGCCAGTGCCGACGCCCGGTCGGGGGCGGCGAGATGATGCACGGCGATGTCGACCTGCGCGCTGCCCGCCCGGTCGGCCACGATCTCCTCGAGGCGGGCGATCGCCTTCGACGCGGTGCGCACCTTCTCCAGCGGTTCGATCCGGCCGCCCTGCAGCTGGAGCAGCGGCTTGACCGCGAGCGCGGAGCCGAGGAGTGCCTGGGCGGCGCCGATGCGGCCGCCCCGGCGCAGATAGTCGAGAGTGTCGACGTAGAAGTAGGCGGACGTCCCGGCGGCCCGTTTCTCCGCGGCGGTCACGGCCTCGTCCATCGTGCCGCCCGCCTCGGCCGCCTCCGCCGCGGCGAGGGCGCAGAATCCCAGGGCCATTGCGATCATCCCGGTGTCCACGACCCGTACCGGCACCGGCGCCTCGCGCGCCGCGAGGACGGCCGCGTCGTATGTGCCGGAGAGCTCGGCGGACAGGTGCAGGGAGACGATGCCGGTCGCGCCGGACTCCGCGACCCGCCGGTAGGTCTCCGCGAAGAGCTGGGGGCTGGGGCGCGAGGTGGTGACAGGGCGCCGCTTCTGAAGTGCCTGGGCCAGGGAGCGGGTCGAGATCTCGGTGCCCTCTTCGAGGGCCTGGTCGCCGAGGACGACGGTCAGGGGCACTGCGGTGATGCCGTGGCGCTCCATCGTCCGCTGCGGCAGGTAGGCCGTTGAATCGGTGACGATCGCGACATGGCGGGACATGAGCTGGAGGTTACCTGCCGTAGCGCCAGGGCGGCAGCCCGACCCCTGTCACCTGGGGCAGCCTTGACCGGATCAAGTCGTGCTCTCGGGACGGGGCTTCTTCTGCCAGGGGTATGCGGGGCGCTGTGCCGGCGGGGTGATGGCGGGCCGGGTCGGTTCGTCGGCGGTGCGTGACTTCGGCGTCTCCGGCCAGGTCTGCTGGGCCGTGGTGGCGTCGGCGACGGGTGCGTCGGGCCAGGAGGGCGGGGACTGCGCGGGCTCCGTCGGCTCCGCTGTCGTCCAGTGCCGCAGCGCGCCGGCCTCCATGTCGATCTGGGAGCTCAGCGAGTCCAGGTCGTCGTCCGCGAAGCGGCGGGCACGGTCCCGGGCCGCCCAGCGCAGTGAGTCCGCGGAGTGCGTGATCTGCTCGGTGCGCTCGCGCAGCGCCGGCAGCCGCTCGGTGAGCGTCGCCCGGTCCGGTTCGGACTCAAGGCGCCTGAGTTCGCCGTCGAGTTCGTGTCCGTGCGCGCTGAGTCGCTGGAAGAGGGCGAGGGACTCCTTGAGGGACTCGTCCTCGGCCGCGCCCGCGTGCAGGGCGTCCTGGGTGGCGCGCATGGAGGTGCGCAGCTTCAGCCGCAGTTGGGCCAGTTCGCCCGCCGCGCCGGGCTGGGCGAAGGACTTGGCCCGCAGTGTGTGGTCCTCGACCGTGCGGCGGGCCTGGGTGATGGTGCGGTCCACGCCCCGCTTGGCGGCGCCGACCACCTTCACCGTGGCGTAGACGCCGAGCACCAGGAAGAGCACGAAAAGCAGAGCGACTATCGCCATCAGTGCCTCCACGATGCTCCTCCTACGACCGGGCACGAAGTTCCGCGCCGCTCTTCAACGGTAAACGCAACGGGCAGGCGCGGAGTTCCGGAAGAACCCCGAACCTGCCCGTACGGAACCCCTAGGGGGCACCGGCACCGTGTCTCACGACGGAACGATGTTCACCAGCTTCGGCGCCCGCACGATCACCTTGCGGATCCCCGCCCCGTCCAGCGCCGCCACGACCTTGTCGTCGGCCAGCGCCACCTTCTCCAGCTCCTCGTCGGAGATGGCCGGGGAGACCTCCAGACGGGCCTTGACCTTGCCCTTGATCTGCACGACGCAGGTCACGGTCTCGTCCACCACGTACGCCGGGTCGGCGACCGGGAAGTCCTGGTGGACGACCGAGTCCATGTGGCCCAGCTTGCGCCACAGTTCCTCGGCGATGTGCGGTGCCAGCGGCGCGATCAGCAGCACCAGCGGCTCGGCGACCGAGCGGGGCACCGAGCCGCCCGCCTTGGTCAGGTGGTTGTTCAGTTCGGTGACCTTGGCGATGGCGGTGTTGAACCGCATGCCGTCCAGGTCCTGCCGCACGCCGTCGATGGCCTTGTGCAGGGCTCGCAGGGTGTCCTCATCGGGCTCGGCGTCGGTCACCGCCGGCGAGCCGGTCGCCTCGTCGACGACGTTGCGCCACAGCCGCTGCAGCAGCCGGAACTGGCCGACCACCGCGCGCGTGTCCCACGGCCGGGAGACGTCCAGCGGGCCCATGGCCATCTCGTACAGGCGCAGGGTGTCGGCGCCGTACTCGTCGCTGATCTCGTCCGGAGTGACGGCGTTCTTCAGGGACTTGCCCATCTTGCCCAGCAGCCGGGAGACCTTCTCGCCCTGGTGGTAGTACGCGCCGTCGCGCTCCTCCACCTCGGTGGCCGGCACCGCGATGCCACGGCTGTCGCGGTAGACGAAGGCCTGGATCATGCCCTGGTTGAACAGCTTGTGGAACGGCTCCACGGAGGAGACGTGCCCCAGGTCGAACAGCACCTTGGACCAGAAGCGCGCGTACAGCAGGTGCAGCACCGCGTGCTCGGCGCCGCCGACGTACAGGTCGACACCGCCGTGCGGCTGGCCCTCGCGCGGGCCCATCCAGTACTGCTCGATCTCCGGGTCGACCAGCTGCTCGCTGTTGTGCGGGTCCAGGTAGCGCAGCTCGTACCAGCAGGAGCCGGCCCAGTTGGGCATGGTGTTGGTCTCACGGCGATACGGGCGCGGGCCCCGCCCGTCACCCAGGTCCAGGGTGACGTTCACCCAGTCCTCGTTGCGCGACAGCGGCGTCTCGGGGGAGGTGTCGGCGTCGTCCGGGTCGAAGGTGCGCGGCGAGTAGTCCTCGACCTCGGGCAGCCTCAGCGGCAGCATCGACTCGGGCAGCGAGTGGGCGATGCCGTCCTCGTCGTAGACGATCGGGAAGGGCTCGCCCCAGTAGCGCTGCCGGCTGAACAGCCAGTCACGCAGCCGGAAGTTGACGGTGCCCTCACCGACACCGGACCGCTCCAGCCACTCGGTGATGCGCGCCTTGGCCTCGACGACGCCCAGGCCGTCCAGGGAGACACCCTCACCGCTGGAGTTGATGATCTTCGCGTCGTACGAGGCGAAGGCGTCCTCCCATGTGGAGGTGTCGGTGCCCCGGCCGTCCGTCGGCTCGACGATGCAGTGGATCGGCAGCTCGAAGGCGCGCGCGAACTCGAAGTCGCGCTGGTCGCCCGCCGGGACGGCCATGATCGCGCCGGTGCCGTAGCCCATCAGGACGTAGTCGGCGATGAAGACCGGGATCCGGTCGCCGTTGACCGGGTTGGTGGCGTACGAGCCGATGAAGACGCCGGTCTTGTCCTTGGCCTCGGCCTGTCGCTCCACGTCGGACTTGGAGGCGGCCTGCGCGCGGTACGCGGCGACGGCCTCGGCCGGGGTCGCGTGACCGCCGGTCCACACGTCATGGGTGCCCTCGGGCCATTCCTGAGGCGTGAACTTCTCGACCAGCGGGTGTTCGGGCGCCAGCACCATGTAGGTGGCGCCGAACAGGGTGTCCGGGCGTGTGGTGAAGACGGTGATGTTCTCACCGTCGATGGGGAAGTCGACGCGGGCGCCCTCGGAGCGGCCGATCCAGTTGCGCTGCTGCAGCTTGATGGCCTCGGGCCAGTCCAGCGCGTCCAGGTCGTCGATCAGCCGGTCGGCGTAGGCGGTGATGCGCATGTTCCACTGGCGCAGCTTGGCCTTGAAGACGGGGAAGTTGCCGCGCTCGGAGCGGCCGTCGGCGGTGACCTCCTCGTTGGCCAGCACGGTGCCCAGCCCGGGGCACCAGTTGACCGGCGCGTCGGAGGCGTAGGCCAGGCGGAACTCGCCCAGGACGTCGGCCCGCTCGGCGGCGCTCAGCTCGTTCCACGCGCGCGTGTGCCCCGGTACGGCGCGCTCACCGGTCTCGAACTGGGCGATCAGCGAGGAGATCGGGCGGGCCTTCTTCGCCTCGTCGTCGTACCAGGAGTTGAAGATCTGCAGGAAGATCCACTGGGTCCACTTGTAGTACTCGGGGTCGATCGTGGCGAACGACCGCCGCTTGTCGTGGCCCAGGCCCAGCCGGCGCAGCTGGACCTTCATGTTCTCGATGTTGGCCTCGGTGGAGACACGCGGGTGCGTGCCGGTCTGCACGGCGTACTGCTCGGCGGGCAGGCCGAAGGCGTCGAAGCCCAGGGTGTGCAGGACGTTGTGGCCGGTCATCCGCTGGAACCGGGCGTAGACGTCGGTGGCGATGTAGCCCAGGGGGTGGCCGACGTGCAGACCCGCACCGGAGGGGTACGGGAACATGTCCATGATGAACTTCTTGGGCTTGGCGACCAGCTCCGGGTCACCGGCCAGGTCACCCTTGGGGTTCGGCGCGGCGTACGTGCCCTCGACGTCCCAGAAGTCCTGCCAGCGTGCCTCGATCTCGGCCGCCAGGGCGGCCGTGTAGCGGTGCGGCGCGGCCACCTCGGCAGCGGGGTTCGTCTCGCTCATGATCCTTAAGCTCCATCGATCGTCTCTGCCAGCGGCTGTGTCGTTCAGGAAACGAAAAATCCCCTCGCACAGGAGGGGACGCCGCGCCGATTCCGACCCATCCGGTTCGCCCGGCGGTCGGGACTGATCAGCGCGGCCCGCTAAGCAGAAGGCGTACGGCACGCATGGCGTCAGAGTACCGCAGCCGTTGAGCAAGCCGCGACGCGCTTACGTATGCCTCTTTGGCACCGGGTGCCGTTCGCTCCAACCCCGCAGAGCACTCCAACATCACCCGACTAGAACTGAACAAGAGTCAAAAGTTACTCCGCGTAACGGCTAGTAAAGGACATCACAACAACCGCATAGTCCTTTGATAACAACGCAATAACTCAAACCTCGTACCGATCGGTATGGCTCCACTTAGAGTGCGGCAGCGGGACCGCTTTCCCGAACTGCTCGGAGTTGCCCCCATGAACCCTCGTCGTAGTAACAGCTCGCTCCCCAAGACCGGTCGCTCGGCCTACGGGATCGCGTCGGCTGTCGTCCTGCTCTTCATACCCGTGTTCGTGCTGGTCGGAGGTGAGCGGGTCCGTGACTTCCTGAACTTCGGCGCGGGCGTACTGTCCCTCGTCTGCCTCAGCTGCTCGGTGATCTGGGGCCTGGTCGCCCAGGACCGGATCTTCCTCAATCCGCAACAGCGGATCATCGGGCAGGCGGTGCACCGGACGACGGCGGTCGGCTCGATCGCGTTCCTGCTGCTGCACATCACCACGAAGGTCGCCCTCGACCACACCTCGCTGATCTCGGCGATCATCCCGTTCTCACTCGGCGTCACCGGAAGCGCCGGCCTGATCGGCCTGGGCTCACTGGCCGGCCTGCTGATGATCTTCGTGGGCATCACCGGCGCCCTGCGCAGCCAGTTCGCCTCCCCGGCCCCCGTAGCCGCCCGCTGGCGCGCCATGCACATGCTGGCCTACCCGGCCTGGTGCTTCGCCCTGGTCCACGGCCTGTACTCGGGCCGCGAGGCCAAACCCGTCTTCGTGATCCTCTACGGTCTCTCGCTGGCCGGCGTCATCGGCGCACTCGCCCTGCGCTCGGCGCCCCGCCCGATCAAGCGCAAGGTCGCCGACCGGATCCAGGCCGTCCTGGGCACCGGGGAGCGGCCGGGCCGCGAGGAGCTGGACGCGAGCCGCGCCAGGAACGCGGAGACGTCGTCCGCCCTGCCCGGCTACGGGAACACGCGCGCGGGGCAGTCCCGTACGACACCTTCCTACGAGGCCCCCGCGCCGCCCGCCCCCGAGCCCACGAACGGCTTCGCGGCGGCCTACCGCGCCGTCACACCGACCCCGCGCATCCCGCAGCAGCCGTCCTACGGCGCCGACCAGACAGCCCGCATGGACCTGCCGATGGACATGCAGCCCACGGAGGCGATCCCGCGCTACGACACCGGCGGCAGCACCTCGGGCAGCTGGCCGATCCCGTCGCCCCCGCCGGTCGGCGAGGCACCTCCGTCGGCCTACGACCCGCTCCAGGACACCGGATACAACATCCCGACCTACCGCAATACGGACACATCCGGATACGGCACGAGTGATGTGTACGACACCGGTGAGTCGAACAACTTGTCCGGCACGTACTACCCGAACGACACGTACAACAGCGGTCCCGCCACTGATCCATCGTCCGGTGAGTCGTACGACTTCGACACACCGGGCTCGGGCGAACCTTGGAACATGCCTTCCGGAGGCTATAGGTGAACGAGGCCCTGCCCGACGTCCCAGAAGTCCGCGTGGTCGGTCTTCCTCAGCTCACGTCGGGCTTCGACCTTGTCGAAAGACTTGACCTGCCCATGCACCTGAAGGTGCACGGGCCGCTCGAACCCCTGGGCGGCGAGCAACTCGCGAAGCTCGCCGAGAACATCAACCTGAAGGGCCGCGGCGGCGCGGGCTTCCCCTTCCACAAGAAACTGCGCTCGGTCGCCGAGGCGGCCATCAAGCGCGGAGTACGCCCGGTCGTCGTCGTCAACGGCAGCGAGGACGAACCGGCCTGCCGCAAGGACACGGTGCTCATCAACCGTGCCCCGCACCTCATCCTGGACGGCGCCCTCCTGGTCGCCGAAGCCCTGGGTGCCCGCACGCTCGTGGTGGGGGTCACCCGGGAGTCCACCCAGCGGTCCATGGAGGCCGCGCTCGCCGAACGCGGCCTCAGCAACGGCCGCCGGTCGGCGCTCCGCGCGCGCGTGCAGCGCAATCCCGTCCGTATGGTCACCGGAGCGGCGGCCTCGCTGATCCGCTCCATCGACGGCGGCCCGGCGATCCCGCCCGGCCGCAAGGTCAGCGCCTCGCAGAACGGCGTCGGCGGCGCGCCCACCCTGCTGTCGAACGCGGAGACGTTCGCGCAGCTGGCGATCGCCGCCCGCATCGGCCCGGAGCGCTACGGCAACACCGGTCTCTACGACGAGCCGGGCACCGTCATGCTCACGGTCTCCGGCGCGGTCGCCCGCCCCATGGTGATCGAGGCTCCCACCGGTGTGCCGCTGCGCTACATCCTGCAGCTCGCCGGCGCCCCGCCGGTCCCGCAGGGCGTGCTGACCGGCGGCTACCACGGCAAGTGGATCGACGCCGCGACGGTCAACGAGGCGGTCGTCTCGCGCAACTCGCTGGACGCGGTGGGCGGTGCGCTCGGCGCGGGCGCGATCCTGCCGATCAGTCAGGAGACCTGCCCGCTGGGCGAGTCGCTGATGGTGGCGAAGTGGCTGGCCGAGGAGAGCGCCGGCCAGTGCGGTCCCTGCTACCTCGGTCTGCCGGCCGCCGCGCGCGGCCTGGAGGACATCCTCAACGGCGGCGGCCCGGCCGCCCTGGAGGCGCTCAAGCAGGTCGCCAAGAACGTGAAGCGGCGCGGCGCGTGCTCGCACCCGGACGGCTCCGCGATGTTCCTGGAATCGACCATCAAGGCGTTCACCGACGACCTCGCCGCCCATGTCCTCGGCAACGGCTGCGGACGGCCCGTGGAGGGCGTTCTGCCGCTCTTCGAGGGCGGCATGACGCCCTCCCTCCCGGGTGGCGCCAGCGCCGAGGAGAACGGCCCCAGCCGCCAGAAGATCTACGTCGACTGGACGCTGTGCCGGGGCCACGGCCTGTGCGCCGACATCCTCCCGGAGGTCTTCGAACTCGGCGCCGACGGCTTCCCCACCGTCGCCCAGGCCCAGGTGCCGCGTTACGCCGAGGCGAAGGCGCTCCGCGCGGTCCGCCGCTGCCCCGCCCTCGCCCTGCGCCTCGAGGAGGCGGCCCCGCGCGACAACGGCGCGTCCCGCAACCTCCCGGTCCTCTCCCAGGGCCGCGGCCGCCGCGCACTGGGGCGCTGAGCCGACATCACGAAGGGGGCCGCCCGATCCGGGCGGCCCCCTTCGTCGTCAGCGGGTGTGCGGGACAACTGCCCCTGGAAACGCAAGAATCCCGCCGGATCAAGATGATCCGGCGGGATCTTTATGTGGAGCTAAGGAGAATTGAACTCCTGACCTCCTGCATGCCATGCAGGCGCTCTACCAACTGAGCTATAGCCCCTTGCGGTGACCCCGTGGGTTTCCCCCGGCGGCGACGCCAACATTACACGCTCCCCCGGGTGGAACACCAAATCGTTTCCCTGAGGCCCGCCCACCGACGGGCCTCACGCAGTGACGAACGAGTAGAACCGTTTGAGCGTGCAGTGTTCCTCGAGGAGCCGGCCGTAGATCGGCTCGCCCTCGAGTTCACGGTACGTCTCGATCGGGTCGCCTTTTATGATCAGCGCCCGCGCGCACTCCTCGCACCAGTACTGGTAGTCGGGATTGACCGGCTCCATGTCCCGCACGATCGGCGTCCCGCTGCCGCACCAGTCGCACTTTCGCCTGTGTGCACCCATCGATCAGCTCCAGCTGTGGCCGCAGGCCGTGCACACGTAGGAAATCCCGCCGTTGTCACCAAGGACCTGGGCGACATGGAGGGAACCGCAGGAAGGGCAGGTGAGCCGGGTGACCGTATCCCGTGTCGACGCTGCTTCAAGGAGGTGGCCGACCTCCTTGAGGATGCTCGCAGGCATCACTGCTCCCTCCCGTCGGGCCGCGCCCCCTTCCGGCCGTTTGATTCTGCCACGGCCAGACCAATACGGTCAGCGACGCCTCAGTACCAGTCCGGACACGGCACCCACCGCCGCCGTGCCGGCCAGCGCGAACATGCACGCCGAGAGCGCCTCCGCAGAGGTATACGCCTCGAAAGCCCCGAGTGACTCAAGCCGGTTCAAGAACAGTGTGCCGAACGCGGCGACCCCGGTCAGCTGACCGAGCTGGGTGACCGTGGCGAGCAGCCCGCTGGCGTCCGCCGCGTCCTCGGGCCGCACCGTGGCCAGCGCCCGGGTCAGCGTGGGGCTGAAGGCCAGCGCGAGCCCGACACCCACCCCGGCGTACGCGACGTACACCCACACCCCGCCGTCACTGCCGCCCTGGAGCGCCGGACCGACTCCGGCCACGGACAGCGCGGTGAGCAGGAACCCGGCCGGCGTCAGCGCGCGCTGGCACGCCGCGGACCACCTCCGCCAGGTCAGGCCGACCAGGCCGAAGATGACCGCGGTCGGTGCGAAGGTCAGGCCGGCGCGCAGGGCGCTGTAGCCGAGACCGCCCTGGACATGCAGCGTGAGCACGAACAGGAAGCCGCCGTTGACCGCCATGACGGCCATGATGCGCAGGACGGCCAGGCCCATGCCCGGGTGCCGCAGCACCCTCGGCGCGATCAGCGGATCGCCGCCGCGCCGGGCGAGCCGGGCCTCGTACGTGCGGAACACCGTGAACAGCACAGCGGCGGCGGCCAGCGACAGCCAGGACCACAGCGGCCAGTCCTCCTCCTGTCCCAGCACCAGCGGCACGGTGAACAGCGACACGGCCGCGCCGAGCAGGACCAGGCCCGGCAGGTCCAGGCCTCGCCGGCGCTGCGGGCTGACGTGGTCGCGCGGCAGGACACGGCGCCCGACGATCAGGAGGACGACGCCCACGGGCACGTTCACCAGGAACACCGGCCGCCAGCCGGTGCCGAACAGGTCGGCGCTGACGAGGACTCCGCCGAGTATCTGTCCGGCGACGGCACCGACGGCGAGGACCGCCGAGTACGCGCCCAGCGCCTTCACCCGGGCCTCGCCGACGAAGTTGCGCTGGATGAGGCTCAGCACCTGCGGGATCATCACCGCCGAGCCGATGCCCTGGACCAGCCGGAAGACGATCAGTTCCGTGGCGCCCTGCGCCAGGCCGCAGGCGAGCGAGGCGGCGGTGAACAGGGCCATCCCGACGAGATGGACCCGGCCGTGGCCGTACCGGTCGCCGAGGCGGGCACCGGTGATCAGCAACACGGAGTAGGTGATGGTGTATCCGGCGACCACCAGCTGCAACTCGGCGCCCGAGGCCTGGAGTTCGGAACCGATGGTGGGAGCCGCGACGTTCACGATGAAGACGTCGAGCAGGGCCATGAACGTGGCGGCGAGCACGACCGCGAGCAGCGGCCGGGGCCCGTTGTCAGTGCCGGGTGTTTCACTGATCGCAGGACTTGGAACGGGTGCGATACCCGCTCCGGAACGGGGCGTTGTCGTCATGCCGTCGAGCGTGACGCCACCGCGGTACGGGTGCCGAGAGCCCACCGATGCTGGTACTGACAGCACCTGGCAGGGGACCGGCCGGACGGCGAGGATGGGGGATGTGACGATGGGGACGACACAGCGCCGCCGACCCGAGCTGGCCGCGTTTCTGCGCACCAGGCGCGCCCGGGTGACGCCGGCGGACGTGGGGATGCCGCCGGGCTTACGACGCCGTACACCAGGGCTGCGCCGCGAGGAGGTCGCCCAGCTCTCGGGGGTGGGGATCACCTGGTACACCTGGTTGGAGCAGGGCCGCCCGATCAACGCCTCCGCGCAGGTCCTGGACGCCGTGGCGCGCACCCTGCGCCTCGATCAGCCCGAGCGTGAGCATCTGTACCACCTGGCCGAAGTGCCGTACTCCTGCGCGCCGGAGGCCGTCGCGCAGTCCGTGGGTCCGGAGATCCAGGGCATCCTCGACGCCCTCGAACCGCGCCCGGCGGTGGTCTACAACTCCCGGTTCGACATCGTGGCCGCCAACGAGGTCTACCGGACCCTGTTCGCCGTACCGCTGACACAGCCCAGCGGCCGCCTGCCGAACGCCCTGTGGGGCCTGTTCACCGCGCCGGACGAGCACTGCCCGCTGATGTTCCGGGAGACGGAGCTGCCGGTGATGGTCGCGACCCTGCGCGCCGCCTACGGGCTGCATGCCGGCGAGCCGGTCTGGGAGGACTTCATACGCAAGCTGTCCGCGGCGAGCTCGCTGTTCACCCGGCTCTGGGAGAGCGGCGACGTGGCGGAGCCGGGACGGCGGGTGAAGGGTTTCAGGCATCCGGCGGTGGGCGAACTGCGGATGACGTCGGTGTCGCTGTCGATCCATGGGATGCCGGAGTGCCGGATCGTCGTCTACACGCCGGACGACGAACAGACGGCGCAGCGCACGGCTCAGTTGAGGGGAATGAAAAATCCCGCCCTGTGAGGACGGGATCTTCGCCTGTGGAGCTAAGGAGAATTGAACTCCTGACCTCCTGCATGCCATGCAGGCGCTCTACCAACTGAGCTATAGCCCCTTGCTTAGTTCTTCCCGCTCGGCGGGGCGAACAAGAAGAACTTTAGCCTGCGACCTGCCAGAAAGTGAAATCCGCTCAGTCGTCGTCGCCGAGCACCGGTTCCGGCAGCGTGCCGGCGTTGTGCTCGAGGAGACGCCAGCCGCGGGCACCTTCGCCGAGGACGGACCAGCAGCAGTTGGAGAGGCCGCCGAGGCTCTCCCAGTGCCGGGTCTCCAGGCCGAGGAGCCGGCCGATGGTGGTGCGGATCGTGCCGCCGTGGCTGACGACGACGAGCGTGCCGTCGTCGGGGAGCTTGTCGGCGTGCCGGGTCACCACGGGGGCGGCGCGGTCGGCCACCTCGCTCTCCAGTTCGCCGCCGCCGCGGCGGATCGGCTCACCGCGCTTCCACGCGGCGTACTCCTCCCCGTGCGCGGCGATGATCTCGTTGTGCGTCAGCCCCTGCCAGACACCCGCGTAGGTCTCGCGCAGGCCCTCGTCGTGGCTGACGTCGAGGCCGGTGAGCGCGGCGAGCTCGCCCGCCGTGTTCGCGGCCCGCTTGAGGTCCGAGGCGACGATCGCGGCGGGCTTCAGGGAGGCGAGCAGCCGGGCGGCCCGGCGGGCCTGGGCCACGCCGGTCTCGGTGAGCTCGACGTCCGTGGTGCCCTGGAAGCGGCGCTCTACGTTCCAGGCGGTCTGGCCGTGCCGCCACAGGATGACGCGGCGGCCCCGGCCGGGCCGGCCTGCCGTCACCTCACCGGTGGCACTCATCGCCAGTCACCACCGAGGTCCTCGGCGTCCTCGGCGGCCTTCAGCTTGGCGTGCTCCTCGGCCTTGCCGCGGGTGGCCTTGGCGTCCTCGGGCAGGTCGAGCTCGGGGCAGTCCTTCCACAGCCGCTCCAGGGCGTAGAAGACGCGCTCCTCGCTGTGCTGGACGTGGACGACGATGTCTACGTAGTCGAGCAGGACCCAGCGGGCCTCGCGGTCGCCCTCGCGGCGCACCGGCTTGACGCCGAGCTCCTTCTGGAGCCGCTCCTCGATCTCGTCGACGATCGACTTGACCTGGCGGTCGTTGGGCGCGGAGGCCAGCAGGAAGGCGTCCGTGATCGACAGTACGTCGCTGACGTCGTAGGCGATGATGTCGTGCGCGAGCTTGTCGGCGGCCGCCTGTGCGGCGGTGTGGATGAGCTCGATGGAGCGGTCAGTGGCGGTCACTACACGGCTTTCGGTCGGCGGTCACTTGACATCAAGGGTCTCACGGACCGCCGAGGGCACCCCATTCCTTTGAACGATCACGCCGTGGGGCCGGGTCGCGGACGTCCGCGACCCGGCCCTGTGCCCCGGTTTCCGCCGTTCTCCCGGCCGGTTACGACGACGCGGGCTCGTAGTCCTGGCCGAGGACCACGGAGACGTTCGCGTTCGAGGAGGTCCTGCCCTTGGTGACGGCGCTGGTGGGCAGGCCCAGGGTCTTGGCGACCTCGGTGGCGTTCTCCTTGTCGGCGGCGTCGGTGTAGAGGACCTTGGAGGCGCTCTGGGCGGCGGGCGCGGTGCCGCCCTCCAGGAAGGTGAAGCCGCCGTTGAGGAGCACGATGCGGGCCTTCTCGGTGTTGCCCTTGACGCCGCTGGCGTTCTGGACGGACACGCGGACGGCGGCATCCTTGTCGGGGCTCTTCGCGGTGCCGCCGAGGACGTCCTTGACCACGCTGTCGCCGGCCTGGGCGCTCAGCGTGCCGTCGGTCTGGACGGGCAGCAGGGCGGTCTTGTAGTCGCCGCCCTTGGCGAGGTCGGCGAGCTTGGCGAGGAAGGTGCCGAGGTCCTTGTCGGTGAGCGACGGGTCGAGGATCTGCGCCAGCGTCTGGACGGTGACCGTGGCGCCCTGCGCGTCGGAGGACACCTTGCGCAGCACGCCCTGCATGACCTGCCCGAACCGCTCCAGCTGGGCGTTCTGGGCCTCGCCGGAGGCGCGGTAGGTGGCGTAGGCGACGGCCGCCCTGCCGCCGAGGGTCCGGTCCTTGCCCTGGGTCACGAGGGGCGCGGTGCCCTTCTTGCCGTCCGGGTCGGGCACGTCGGCGTCGGTGTCGATCTCGATGTTGCCGATGATGTCGACGAGGTTCTGCAGGTAGGGGGTGTCCAGGCGCCAGGTGCCCTGGATCTCGGTGCCGAGAACCGTGTCGATGGCCTCGCGGGTGCCGGAGGAGCCGTCGTCCTCGACCGACTTGGCGAGCGTGGTCGTGCTGCCGTCGTCGTCGGCCACGGCGAGGGAGTTGGGGAGCAGGACCGTGGTGCCCTGCTCGGTGGTGGTGTTGTCGACGAGCAGCGCCGTGGAGGTGCCGCCCTTCTTGGTGTTGTGCAGGTGGACGACGACCACGTCGCGGTTCTGGGCGGCCGCGGACGTGGCCGTGCCCGTCTTGGAGTCGGAGGAGGACAGGCCGGGCAGCTTCCCTGCGTACCAGAGGTAGCCGACCCCGCCGACCGCGGTCAGCGCCAGGACGACGACGAGGGCGACGAGGCGGCTGCGGGCGCGGCGCTTGGCCTCCTCGCGCCGCTCGGTGCGGTTCTCGGTGAAGTTCAGCCAGTCGATGACGTCCTCGGAGTCGGTGTCCGGCTCCTCGACGAAGGCGAACTGCCCGGTCGCGTAGTCCCGTTCGGACCGGCCGTCACCGGCGGGACCGCCAATCTCCTCGGCCGGGCCGGCCTGCTGCGGGATGTAGGCGGTCTGCTCGGCGACCCGGGGCTGCTGCCCGCTCGCGGCGGCGCGGCCGTAGGGGTCGTACGACGTCCCGGGCACCCCGGGCGCTCCTTGCGCCGCTCCGTGCCCGTACGGGTCGTAGGGCGGCACTGGAGCCTGCTGACCGGTGTCGTACGGGTCGTACGAGGGCACAGGGTGCTGGCTTCCGGTGTCGTAGGACTGCCCGGGGTACTGCCCTGTCTGCTGTCCTGTCTGCTGTCCGCCCGCCGCGTACGGGTCGTAGCCGTAGCCCTGTTGCTGCGCGTACGGGTCGTACGGCTGCTGTTGCGGCTGCTGCTGGGCGGCCGGCTGGTAGATGGGCCGGCCGTACTCGTCGTAGCCGACGAGCTCGTACCGGTCGTCGTGGTCGCCGCCGTATCCCGCGTCGTATCGGTCGTTCACCGGTGCCCCTCTCGGCTCACTCGCCGCGGTACAGCTCGCGCTTGTCGATGTAGCGCACGACTCCGTCCGGCACCATGTACCAGATGGGGTCTCCCTTGGCGACTCTCGCACGGCAGTCCGTCGAGGAGATGGCGAGCGCGGGAACCTCCACGAGAGAGACACCGCCCTCCGGGAGCCCCGCGTCCGTGAGGTGGTGGCCGGGGCGGGTGACCCCGATGAAGTGCGCCAGGGAGAACAGCTCCTCGGTGTCGCGCCAGGTCAGCAGCTGGGCGAGGGCGTCGGCGCCGGTGATGAAGAAGAGGTCCGTGTCGGGGTTGAGCGCGCGCAGGTCGCGCAGGGTGTCCACGGTGTAGGTGGGGCCGCCGCGGTCGAGGTCGATCCGGCTCACCGAGAACTGCGGGTTCTCGGCGGTCGCGATGACCGTCATCAGATAGCGGTCCTCGGCCGGCGAGACGCTGCGGTGACTCTTCTGCCACGGCTGCCCGGTCGGTACGAACACCACCTCGTCCAGGTGGAACTGCGCGGCGACCTCACTGGCCGCCACGAGGTGCCCGTGGTGGATCGGGTCGAACGTTCCGCCCATGACGCCGAGGCGGCGCTTGCCGGGGTTCGACGGGGCGTTGCCCGGGCCGGTAGGCATGTCCTGCTCTCCCATGCGTGCAGACCCTACCGGCCCGTCCTGAGGGCACCGGTCGGAGGAGGCCCGGAGTGCCCCGTTATGGGCACCGGGTGCCTCAGCGGTCGCGGTTGAAGCGGGTGGTGATCCACAGCAGGAGCATCAGGGCGACGAACGCGCCGCCACCGGTGAGAAGGGGGCTGAGGCTCTCGTGGTTGCCGCCGTGCTCCTCGCCCTCGGCGGCAAGGGTGACCAACTGGGCTGCGGCGCTGTGGAAGCTCATCTTCGGCAGGACCTATCCGGTGTCGGCGGGATAAAGACGTCGGCCCATCGTAAGCGGGCGGCTCCGCGCCGATCACGCCGACTCCGCCGTTGGGGCGCCGGGTTGCCGTCGAAGGCCGCCCGGAGGGAACTTCCGCGCCCTTTCAGTCGTCCTTCTGCCTGTAGCCACGCAGCAGGAACCACGCGGTCAGGGCACAGCCCACCAGCATCACGACCAGCACGATCCGGAGCAGGTTTCCCGACCCTTGCTGCTCGGCTGCGCCCGCGGCTCCGGTGAGCCAGGCGGACGCGGGGTTGTGCTCCATGACGGGACTCCTTCGCTGTACTGCCCGTCCACCGTATCTCCGCCTAGGCTGGGCTCTGCTTCGGGGGCGCAAAGGACCGCACAAGGGTCCGCAAAGGGCCACTCTCACGCACATGGGGGAAGACATGTCCGACGACGGCCACGAGCAGAACGGGCACGAGCAGAACGGGCACGAGCACGTGCCGAGCAGGCAGCGCAGGCGCTTCCCCGGAATCTCCTCGCGCGCCTACGAGCACCCCGCCGACCGCTCCGCCCTGGTGGCGCTGCGCAAGCTGAGCGGGTTCGACACGGTCTTCAAGGCGCTCAGCGGGCTGCTGCCCGAGCGGAGCCTGAGGCTGATGTTCCTGTCCGACTCCGTGCGGGTGTCGGACCAGCAGTTCGCGTACCTCAACGACATGCTGCGGGACGCCTGTTACATCCTGGACCTGGAGAAGGTCCCGCCGATGTACGTCAGCCAGGACCCGAAGCCGAACGCGATGTGCATCGGCCTGGACGAGCCGATCATCGTCGTCACCACGGGCCTCGTCGATCTGCTGGACGAGGAGGAGATGCGGGCGGTCGTCGGGCACGAGGTGGGGCACGCCCTGTCCGGCCACGCGGTCTACCGGACCATCCTGCTGTTCCTGACCAACCTCGCCATCCGGGTGGCGTGGATCCCGCTGGGCAGCCTCGCGATCATGGCGATCGTGACCGCGCTGCGCGAGTGGTTCCGCAAGTCGGAGCTGTCGGCGGACCGGGCGGGGCTGCTGGTGGGGCAGGACCTGCGGGCCTCGATGCGGGGTCTGATGAAGCTGGCGGGCGGCCACCATCTGCACGAGATGAACGTGGACGCGTTCCTGAAGCAGGCCGAGGAGTACGAGGCCGGGGGCGACCTGCGCGACTCCGTGCTGAAGATCCTCAATGTGCTGCCGCGCTCCCACCCCTTCACCACCGTGCGGGCGGCCGAGCTGAAGAAGTGGGCCGAGTCCCGCGACCACCAGCGGATCATGGACGGCCACTACCCGCGGCGCACCGAGGACAAGGACACCTCGGTCACGGACTCCTTCCGTGAGTCGGCGGCCAGCTACGCGAGCAATGTGAAGAGCTCCAAGGACCCCCTGATGAAGCTGGTCAGCGACATCGCCGGCGGAGCGGGCGACCTGGGCGGCCGCGTCCGCCGGGGCTTCGGCGGCTTCGCGAGCACGACCCCGGGGGACGACGAGCCCCCGACGGACACGGACACACCGCCCCGCAATGACGACTGAGGGCCGCTGAAGACGCCTGAAGGGGCGCGGGGAACTGCGCGAGCAACCACACACGGCCCGCAGCCGCCGCACAACCGAACCCCTACGGCGAAATGGCGTCAAACCTTCGGCTGAGCCCCAGTGGCCAGCGTCCCGCACACCGCCGTCGCCCGGTCCGTCGCGAACGGATCCGTCCCGGCCGGCCCGCCCGTCTTCGCGGTCTGGCCGGCCAGCAGCGGGCTCAACAGCTCCGCCACGTTGCCCCCACAGGACAGCGGCCCGGCCTGGACGTACGACACGGTGAGCTGGGCCTGGTGCAGGCGCACGTCGTTGTGGTCGAAGCGGAACCGCATCTCGCGCCGCACGGTGAACAGTGACGCCTCGGCCTCGGCGCCGGCACCGACGGGCCGCAGCGCGTACACGAAGGTGTGGTCCGCGGTGACCTCGAGGAACGTCGAGTCGGTCTCGGTGGCCCGCAGGGTCCCCTGCACCCGGATCCTGGGATCGGCCAGCTCGACGCTCTTGGCATCGAAGCGAACCAGCCATCCGGTGACCGCGTGGCGACCGTCGGCGGCCGGATGGCTCAGGCTCTCGTCGAACTGGAGGTGCTGGTCCGCCGGCAGCAGCACCCGCACGGGACGCGTCTGCTCGCCGGTGAGCACCTCCGGGTAGAGCGCGGAGCGGACGATGTACTCCTTGACGGTGTCGAGCGCGCTCGACACCTGGGTCTGGGAGAAGTGCGAGGTGTCGCGGGCGGCGGGCATCGTGATCCCCGCGGCACCGATGCGGAACCGGGCGGCGGGGCTGTGCGCGTACAGCTGCTCGGGGTCGGCCGCACCGGGCACCTTGCCCTCGGGGGCGAGCGGGACGACGGTCGCCCGGAAGAGGCTCGCTTCGACATCCCTGATCGCGGCGGGGCTCTCATAGGGGTGCCGTACGCCCATGTAGATCGCCGTACCGAAGGCCAGGGCGATCAGCAGGACCAGGACGAGTGCCTGCCGGGACAGCCCTCGGCGGACCGGTGGACGGCGGCGGACTGCGGGCGCGTGGTCGGCGATGCGCTCCTGGGCGGAGAATTCCTGGAGCCGGGCAGCACGGACGAACGACTCGTCGAAGACGACGGATCGGTACTCGTCCTCTGCACCACCGGGGCCGCCCTCGGGTGTCCCCTCAGGTGGTTCTCCAGGCCCTCCCATATCTTCAGGGTAGGTCTCCGGGAGCTCAGGTAAACGCCCTGCTGCGCGACAACTTCTGACAGGTTCTCACCAGGATCGTCAGCCCGGTGGCCGGTAAGCGGTCAAGGCATCCGCGGGGTCGCCGAGATGGCGGGCTGGGAGTGGTCGGCGGAGGCCGAGGGTGCCGCCCCGGTGCCCTGCTCCAGCCCGGTCGAGGCGGGGGCGGACGGACCTTGGTCCCGGCTGTTGGAGGACGCACCCCGGTAGACCGCGGTGAAGGCCAGCGCGACCATGCCGATGCCCATCACGAGGGCCAGCATCCAGGCGACGGGACGGTGCCAGCGGACCTGTTTGCCGTACGTCCCCGGGGCGCCGTACCGGCCCTCCAGGACATCGGTGTCGTCCAGCTCGTCGAGCTCGGGATCATGGCCGAAACGGTCGTGCCCGTCGGAGCCGTACCCGTCCTCGTAGCGCTCGCCTCTGCCGTGGGTTCGGCGGGCCTCGGCCTCGGAGGCCTCCGCTCTCGCCTGCGCGGCGGCCAGGAGGCGCTCCACGGCGGTCGGCTCGTGCACCACGGCCGCTCGCACGAAGGCCTCGTCGAAGACCACGGAGGCGAACTCTTCGTCCGACACCCCGCGGTCGTGGTCGTCGTCGGGCTCCCAGCCGTCAGGGAACGGCGTGCCCCCCACGTCCTCCGGCACGGATCCAGAGTAGACCTGGGGGGTCATTTTGGGCAGACGGTATGGAAATTCATCCGCCGTGTGAGACACCTCTCGTGCGGCACGGGCGCGCACCGAGGGCGCGTGCCGCACGCATATGCGCAGGCGCGCGCCTCAGCGCCGTACGTGCCCGTCGCCCGTGACGATGTACTTCGTGCTCGTCAGCTCCGGCAGCCCCATCGGGCCGCGCGCGTGCAGCTTCTGCGTGGAGATGCCGATCTCGGCGCCGAAGCCGAACTGGCCGCCGTCGGTGAAGCGGGTGGAGGCGTTCACGGCGACGGTCGTGGAGTCGACCAGCTGGGTGAAGCGGCGGGCGGCCTGCTGGGAGGTCGTCACGATGGCCTCGGTGTGACCGGAGGTCCACAGCCGGATGTGCTCGACGGCCTTGTCGAGCGAGTCGACGACCGCGGCGGCGATGTCGTAGGAGAGGTACTCGGTGTCCCAGTCCTCCAGCGTCGCCTCGACGACGGTCGCCCTGGTGTCCTTCGCGTACGCCAGCACCCGCGGGTCGGCGTGGACGGTCACCCCGGCCTCCGCGAGGGCGTCCAGGGCACGCGGCAGGAACTCGGGGGCGATGTCCTGGTGGACCAGGAGGGTCTCGGCGGAGTTGCAGACGCTGGGACGCTGGGCCTTGGAGTTGATCAGGATGTCGATCGCCATGTCGAGGTCGGCGTGGGCGTCGACGTAGACGTGGCAGTTGCCGGTGCCGGTCTCGATGACCGGGACGACGGACTCGGTGACGACCGTCTGGATCAGGGAGGCACCGCCGCGCGGGATCAGGACGTCGACGAGGCCGCGGGCCCGCATCAGCTCGCGCACGCTCTCCCGGCTCTCGCCCGGCACCAACTGGACGGCGTCGGCGGGCAGTCCGGCCCCGCCCACGGCGTCGCGCAGCACCCGCACGAGAGCGGTGTTGGACTCGTACGCCGAGGCCGAGCCGCGCAGCAGGACCGCGTTGCCGGACTTGAGGCACAGCGCCGCCGCGTCCACCGTCACGTTCGGCCGGGCCTCGTAGATGATGCCGACGACGCCGAGCGGGACGCGGACCTGGCGCAGGTCGATGCCGTTGGGAAGGGTGGAGCCGCGGACGACCTCGCCGACGGGGTCCGGCAGGGCGACGACGTCCCGTACGTCCGAGGCGATGGCGCGGATCCGCTCCGGGGTCAGCGTGAGCCGGTCGATGACGGTCTCGCTGGTGCCGGCCTCGCGGGCCTTGGCGACGTCCTTGGCGTTGGCCTCGACGATCTCGCTCGTACGGACCTCCAGCGCGTCCGCGATGGCGAGCAGCGCGTCGTCCTTCTCGGCCCGCGGGAGCGGGGCGAGGTCGGCGGCGGCGGCCTTGGCGCGGTAGGCGGCCTGCGTGACCGGGGACATGGAGTCGTACGGCGAGAGCGTGGTCATGAGGGAAGGGTAGTGCGCCGTACGGGGGCGGCCACCGCTCATCCCAAACCGCGAGACCACGCCTTTGCGCCTAAACCGGCGCCGCTCTCGCGGACGTGGTTGCTCGCCGCGGGGGTTCCTCGATTGATGGTTGCGGTCCGTGGTCGGATCAGAACGGGTGTACGCCTACCGGTGTCGCCGGCAGCGGGCCGTAGCCCTCGGAGATGCGCTGGTGGTAGGTCTCGCGGTCGATGACCTCCAGACCGACGATCTCCCAGGGCGGCAGCCCCGCGGTCAGGCGGTGCTCGCCCCACAGCCGCAGCGCGACGGCGGCCGCGTCGTGCAGATCGCGGGCCTCCTCCCAGTAGCGGATCTCCGCGTGGTCGTGGGCATAGCGGCTGGTCAGCAGAAAGGGATGGTCGTGGGCAAGCTGTTCGAGGCCGCGCCGCACTTCCTTCAGCGGGGCCTCCTTCCCGGAGACGCTGAGGGTCACGTGCCACAGGCGGGGCAGGTCCCGCGGCTCCTCGTACCGGTCGCCGGCCGCGACGCTCGTCAAGGCGCGCTCCTCACCGGCCGCACGCGACGAGGCCCCGGCGGCACCACTGCGGGACCGGTCCCCAGGGCGCACTCGTCTCACGACGGCCTCCTTCACTCAGTGACCGACCCGGTGGTCGTGCGGAATGTGTCCCTGGGACAAAGTTGAGCAGGCCGCAAGGGTTCGCGTGGCGCTTTTGCGGAACGTCCACCTGAGGGCGACGGTCTTGGCGGGGCGTTCACCCCGTTTTCGGCTACGAAGGGGCCTCCACGGCGCCCTGCCGCGCTCAGGGCTGCAGGATCACCAGGTCGTCCCGGTGCACGACCTCGCGCTCGTACGCCGGACCCAGCTCGCGCGCCAGCTCCCGCGTCGAACGTCCGATCAGCTGAGGGATCTCCTTGGCGTCGAAGCTGACGAGCCCACGGGCCACCGCGCGCCCCTCGGTGTCCCGCAGCTCGACGGGGTCGCCTGCGTTGAACTCGCCCTCGACGGCGGCGATCCCGGCCGGCAGCAGCGACTTGCGGCGCTGGACGACCGCCCGGACCGCGCCGTCGTCCAGGGTCAGGGAGCCCTGCGGGGTGGAGGCGTGCTGCAGCCACAGCAGCCGGTCGGCGGAGCGCTTGCCGGTGGGGTGGAAGTAGGTGCCGGTGTCGCCGCCGAAGAGCGCGTCGGCCGCGTGGACCGCGCTGGTCAGCACCACGGGGATGCCGGCCGCGGCGGCGATCCGGGCGGCCTCGACCTTGGTGACCATGCCGCCGGTGCCGACGCCGGCCTTGCCGGTGCTGCCGATGTCGACGCCGGCCAGGTCCGCGGGCCCGCGCACCTCCGCTATCCGCGAGGTGCCCGGCTTGCTGGGGTCGCCGTCGTACACCCCGTCCACGTCGGACAGGAGCACCAGCAGGTCGGCCCGCACCAGATGGGCCACCAGCGCGGCGAGACGGTCGTTGTCGCCGAAGCGGATCTCGTCGGTGGCGACGGTGTCGTTCTCGTTGACGACCGGGAACGCGCCCATCGCCAGGAGCTTGTCGAGGGTGGTGGAGGCGTTGCGGTGGTGGGAGCGGCGACTCATGTCGTCGCTGGTGAGCAGGACTTGGCCGACGCGGACGCCGTAGCGGGCGAAGGAGGCGGTGTAGCGGGCCACGAGCAGGCCCTGGCCGACGCTGGCGGCCGCCTGCTGGCGGGCGAGGTCCTTGGGGCGGCGACGCAGTCCCAGCGGGGCGAGTCCGGCCGCGATGGCGCCGGAGGAGACGAGGACGACCTCCTTCTCCCCGCCGCTGCGGCTCTTGGCGAGAACATCGACGAGCGCGTCGACCCGGTCGGCGTCCAGGCCGCCCGACGCGGTGGTCAGCGACGAGGAACCCACCTTGACGACGATCCTGCGGGCCTCGCTCACGGCCTGCCTCACGCTTGCCACCTGCACTGTCCCCACTCCCTTGCGCGTGGCAGCAATCTACGCGAAGGGGCCCGCGCCAGACGTATCGGTCCAGCCCCCGGACACATCAGGAGGTAACTGTTTGCTCACCCTTCGCATACGGCAAAAAGGTTGTACAGGTTACTCGTAGAAATCAAAGACGATCCAAATTTATTCTGAAGGTTGTGCCACCTAAAGTTCACAGCGTGAAGCGCATCCTGATCCGGTCCGGCAAGAGCCCGTACGACGTGGTCCCCGTGGAGGAGTCCCTCCAGCGGGACCTCATCGCCACCAACTCGGGCAATTTGATCTTCAGCGATGCCACCCACAAGCTGCTCGAAGCCCCGGACACCGAGGTCGTCTCGAACGGCATCAAGTCGTTGGTGTCCGAGGCCGACCGGATCAACCAGGAGTACGACGCCTTCGTCGTACCGCTGGCGAACGCCTTCCGCCCGTCCTTCGAGCCGCAGCTCAAGCGGCTGACACGGTTGATCGCCCGGCTGAAGATCCCGGTCGTGGTGGTCGGCGTCGGCGCGCAGACCGGGCTGAACTACGACCCGGCGCGGCTGAAGCCCATCGAGCCGTCCGTGCGCGAGTTCGTCTCGGCGGTGCTCGACCACAGCGCCTCGATCGGGGTGCGCGGCGAGTTCACCGAGCAGTACCTCAAGGACATGGGGTTCCGGGACGTCGAGACCATCGGCTGCCCCTCGCTGTTCATGTACGGCAAGGAACTCGACGTACAGAAGCGGTCTGCGGAGCTGACCGCCGAGTCCCGGATCGCGGTCAACGGGTCGCACAATGCCGTCCAGAAGCAGGGCCTGGGCAAGGTCATCGAGCGGAGCCACGCCCGCTATCCGCATCTGCGCTTCATCGGCCAGAACCTCTCCGACGCACGGCAGTTGCACTGGCGGGACCTGTCGGACCCGAACTCCAAGGTGACGGCGATACCGACGCACCCCGACCACCCGATGTACCGGGAGGACAAGGTCCGCGTCTACGTCGACCCGATCACCTGGATCGACGACCTGCGCGACTTCGACTTCTCCTTCGGCTCCCGCATCCACGGCAACATCGCGGCGCTGCTCGCGGGCACGCCCGCCACCGTGCTCGTCGGTGACTCCCGGACCCTGGAGCTGTGCCGCTACTTCGAGATCCCGCACGTCAGGATCGACCAGCTGCCCGCGGACCTGGACCCGGCGCGGCTGTACGAGGAGGCGGACTTCGGCGGGCTGGTGAGCGGTCACCACGAGCGCTTCGAGCGGTTCACGGCGTTCCTCGACCGCAACGGCCTGCGGAACACCTTCACGCACGGCGACGGCGGCGCGGCCTTCGAGAAGCGCATGAGCAAGCTGTCGTTCCCGGCGGGGGTGCGTCCCTGGCTCGAGGCCGACCTCGCCTCGCTGGCCACCCGGATGGCGTTCATGCAGCGCCACATCACCGATCTGACGCTGGACAACGAGCGGCTGAAGCGGGACCTGGCCCGCGCCAAGGCCGGCTCCAGGAGCACGAGAACGGTCGCGGGCATTCCGGCGCCGTCGGTCTACCGCCGGGCGCGCCGGGTGGTCGGCGCACCCATCCGCCGGGCCCTGCAGTCGGGCCGCCAGTAGGGCTGCGGGCAGGATCGGGCAGTACCACTCCACGGTCGTCGCAAGGCGCCCGGACACGCGCGTGTCGTCCAGAGGTCGGCGGGCGTTAACCCGGGCGCACGTCCTGCGACGACCTTGGAGTGACGCAGTGCCCCCTTCCCTCCCCCGCCGGCGCTCCACCAAGAGGCCGAAGAGACCGAAAAAGCAGAAGAGAATCCGTCTCGGACGCTCCCTGAAACGTCTCTTCAGGCGCCCCCGCAGACCCCTCCCCCTGCGCCGCAGGGCGGCCCAGGTCCTCGTCACGGCCCTCCTCGCCGCCGCCTTCGCGGCACAGGCCGTCGCGGCCCTCCTCCCCGACATCCCGCTGCTGCTCGCCGCGACGGCCGCCTCGGTGGCCGGGGAGGGCGTGCTGTACCGGTGGCAGCGCCCCATGATGTCGGTGTTCGCCAAGTCGCACGCGGACATCACCGTGCGGCACGTGCTGCGGGATCTGCTGCTGGTGGCCGGGCTGCTGCGGGTGGGCGAGCAGGAGCGGGAGTCGGTGTACGCCCCGCTCATCGCCGGTCTGCTGGTCTTCTACGGCCTGCACTTCGCGATCCAGGCGGTCTCCGTCCTGGTCCGCCGCACCCGCACCCTGCCGGTGGTGACCAGGAACATCGACGCCTCCGCGCTGCGCCTGTCGACCGCGCCGCTCGCACTGCTGCTGCGCCGCCCCGGGCACCGTCTCCTGCTGTTCGGGCTGCCGGCCACCGCCGGTCTCGCGGCCACGGCGGCGACGGACCTGCCGGCGGCCGCGGCGGCCGGGGTCGCGCTGTCGCTCCTGCTCGCCCTGCTGGGCCTGGGCGAGCTGCTGCTGCGGCTGCTGCCGAGCCGCCGTCCCGCGGGCGAGCAGGAGGTGCTCGACTGGTTCGACGCGTGGCTGGCCGACTACCGGCCGACGGTGGGCCTGTACTTCTCCGGCGGCGCGTCCTCGGCGTACCAGGCGAACATGTGGCTGGAGTCGCTCGCCAAGCTCGACGCACGGCCGGTGGTCGTGCTGCGTGAGCGTTTCATGGTGCAGAAGATCGCGGCGACCGACATCCCCGTCGTCTGCCTGCCCAAGGTCACCACTCTGATGCGGCTGGAGCAGTCCACGCTCCAGGTTCTGATCCATCCCTCCAACTCCGGCAAGACCTCGCAGGTCCTGCGCATCCCCACGCTCAGGCACACGTTCGTCAACCACGGCGAGAGCGACAAGCTGTCCTCGTGCAACCCGTACGCGAAGGCGTACGACGAGGTGTGGGTGGCCGGTCCCGCGGCGCGCGAGCGGTACGCGCTGGCCGAGGTCGGTGTGGACGACCGCGACGTGGTGGAGACCGGACGGCCCCAGCTGGACGCCGTACGCCCGTACGCGGGGCCTCCCTCCGGCCCGTACATGACCGTGCTGTACGCGCCGACCTGGGAGGGCTGGGACGGCAACCCGGGCAACACCTCGGTGGTCGGGGCGGGCGAGAACCTCGTACGGGCGCTGCTCGCGGACGACGGCGTACGGCTGCTCTACAAACCGCATCCGCTGACCGGCTCGGTCGATCCGCGGGCGGGGGCGGCCGATCAGCGCATCCGGGAACTGATCCGGAGCGCCAACCGGCGGCGGACGGGGCCGCGACCCGTATCCGACGGCGAACTCGCCCGGTGCACGGCGGAGTTGGACCGGCTCACCACGGCCGACTTCCGCACCAGCGCCGACCAGGTCGAGCGGATGCTGCTCCAGTCGGCGCCGCACAAGGGGCGTGCGAAGGCGGTGGAACGGGCCGCGGCCGCCTGGGAAGAGGCGTACTGGGCCTCGCTGCCCGAGTGGGAGCACCAGGTCGTCACGGACGCCCGGCCCACGCTGTACGCCTGCTTCAACCGGGCCGACCTGCTCATCAGCGATGTGTCGAGCGTGGTCAGCGACTTTCTGGCGAGCGGCAAGCCCTATGCGGTGGCCAATACCAGCGGGCTGTCCGAGGAGGTGTTCCGCGAGAGCTTCCCGACGGTCCGGGCCGCCACCGTGCTGACGCCGGACGCAGGCGGGATGGTGGAGCTGCTGGAGGCCGTACGCGAGCCCGAGAGGGACAAACTGGTCGAGGAGCGGGCCAAGTTGAAGCGCCATCTGCTGGGCCCGGCGGAACCGGTCTCACAGGTGCGCTTCAACGCCGCCGTACAGGCGCTGTGCACGGAGGCCCGAGAGCACCGCGCACGGATGCGGGAGCGGCTGGCCGCGGAGATCCCGGGGCAGCGGCAGACCGAGGTCGAGCCCGAGCCCGAGGAGCAGCACACCGCCACTCCCCAGGCCCTCACGCCACCGCCGTCGGTCTGACGTTCCGGGCCGGCAGCATCCGGCGGGCCTTGCGCAGCGCCCGTCGGACGAAGGAGTCGAGCCCGCCCTCCCGGTACCCCGGGAACGCCCGGGCCTCGCGCGGTTCGGCGAGGTAGACGGAGTCGGGGATGCCGACGGCGGCGTCGCGGAAGTGGGGGTAGGCGAGATACAGGCGGCGGCCGCGCTTCTCCAGCAGCGCGGCGGCCTGCTTCTTGGCCCGCAGGAACTCCAGGACGTCCGCGAGGGTTTCGGGCCGCTCCTCGGCCACCAGATGGAGGCGCAGGCGCTCGTCGACCCTGAGTCGGCGGGCGACCTCGTCGGTCCAGTAGGCGTCCATCAGGGGCTTGGCCAGCTCGAGCTTGTGCCGTCGGACCTCCTCGCTGTCCCGCAGGTATCTCGGGCCGAACTGCGGAAGCAGCGTGACGAGGAAGGGCCTGACCATGAGCATGTCGCGCCGCGGGCCCGCCGGGACCATCTCCGCGATCAGGTTCATCAGGGCGCGCGCGGAGTCGAAGCGCAGGGTGTAGCTCCCGCTCTTCGTCACGTGCTTGCCGTCCTCGCGGCCGACCAGGTAGTAGCAGGTGTAGTCGTCGATCAGGGAGACGCCGTCGGCCCGCAGATAGGCCTCCATGGTGAACAGAGCGTCCTCGCCGGTCCACAACGACTCGTCGAACCGCATGCCGTGACGGTCCAGCAGGTCGCGGCGGAACAGCTTCTGCGCGCTCAGCGTGAACTTGATGTTGGACGACCAGACGTCGGTGCGCTCCAGCGTCTGCCCCCACATCGACTGCGGCGGCTTGCGGTTGATGCCCTCGACGTGGCCGAGGACCACGTCGGTGCCGTTGCGGTCGGCCATCGCGACCATCCGCTCCAGGGCCTCGGGGCCGAGCCGGTCGTCGGCGTCCAGGAAGAACACGTAGCGTCCGGCGGCCTTGTCCAGGCCGACGTTGCGCGGGCCGCTGGGGCCGCCGGAGTTGTCCTGGCGGATCACCGTGACCGGCATGTCGGCGCGGTCCGCGAACTCCTCCAGGCACGCGCCGGTACCGTCCGTGGAGCCGTCGTCTACCGCGATGACCTCGATGCGCGCGTGGTCGATGGTCTGGGCCTCGACGGACGCGAGGCACTCGACCAGGTACGGCATCGCGTCGTACGCCCCGATGATCACGGTCACATCAGGCTGCGTCACGGTCACACTTCCCCCAGATCATGAGGAACCCTTGGTCATAGGGCATTCCCCCCGTATTGGTTTATTCGCAACTTAGTAGACGGACGAGGACGGGAAGCGGTTGCCTGCTTATAGCTCTTTTGTGGCGCAGGTCACGACCACTGGGAACGCGTCTGTCATGACGTACGTAAAAGGGCCCTGTTTTCGAGGATCATTCCTCGAAAACAGGGCCCTTTTTGACGGCGAGTTGGTCAGGCCTTGGTCGTGGCCTCCGTGGCTCCGGCCGCCGCCGCCCGTGACTCCTGCCCCACGTTGCGTGCCTCGGCCTTGAGGGCGAGGTTCGCGACGGCGGTGTTGAACTGCTCGATGGACTTCGGCTCGTCCGGGCCCAGCAGATACTGCTTGAGCTCCCTGCGGTCCTCCGCCAGCGGGTCGCCCGCGAGGTCACGGACCGCGTCCAGCAGGCCGCCCAGCTCGGCCGCGCTGTTGGACAGGATGGTGGCGGCGCGCACCGCGGTGTTCTGGCGCTTGAACTCCTCCACACCCAGCTCGGCGGAGTCCGTCACCGCGTACGGCTTGCCGCTCGCGATGAAGTCGGAGACCACGCTGGAGATGTCGGAGACCATCGCGTCGGAGACGTTGAAGCAGTCGTACAGCCGCGGCTCGGCGCCGGTGATGACCCGGTGCTCCCAAGCGGGGAACGAGCGCCAGTACGCGTCATTCCACTCGTTGCGCAGCCGGGCGATCTCTTCATGCTTCGCTGGATCGATCACACCGTCACGCGTGGCCTCGGCCTCGTCGCCCTTGTCTCCGCCACGGCCCGACAGCTCGGCGATCCGCGCCTCGATCCGGACGAGGTCGGCCTTGGCCTGCGTCAGGGCGGCCGCGTCGGCCGTGAAACGGGCGTCGCCAGCGCGCTCGGCGGCGGCCTTCTCCACCAGGGCGGTGATCCGCGCGTGCGCGGCACCCGCCTCCTTGCTGACGGTGCCGGTGAAGGGGTGCGGCTTGTACAGGACCCGGACCGGCGGGTCGGCCGTCACCAGCTTCCTCACGATGTTCTCGCCGGCCAGCACGATCGAGGTGTTGCCCGGGTCGCCGTCCCAGCCCTCCCAGGTGGGCGCGTACAGGACGGTCGGGCTGTATCCATCAGCGGCTCCGCCGCGGGGACCCTCGGGGACGCCCTGCCAGGTCTGGATCGGTGCCAGCTGCGGGCGGCCGACCTCGGCGATGTCGTCGTCACGGACGCCGACGTCGGCGATGGCGTAGCGGTCGCGGCCCGCACGGCCGGCGGTCCACACCTCGTCGTACACCTTGCTGAACGGGTTGACGCTGGCGAGCTTGTCGCTGTCGCCGTGGCCGATGAAGACGTGCTTCATGGTCGGGACGCGCAGCAGGTGGATGTTCTTGCCGACGTTCGCCGCGTACAGCGCGACGCGCACGTTGGTCAGGTCCATGTTCATCAGGTGCACCCCTCCGGGCACGCAGACGACGGGGACCGTGGTGGGGGCCAGGTTGTTCAGGATGGCCCGCTCACGCAGGATGATCAGCGGCTTGGAGTCCAGCTGCTCCATGGTTTCCAGCCACATGTTGACCTGGTACGCCGAGTCCTTGGAGCCGGAGAAGTACAGCACCGTCTCCGGCTGGTAGCCGGCCAGCCAGTCGTCGACGGCGGCCAGCACGACCTCCGCGTTCGGCGGGGTCTTGGTGCCGCGGACGTACGGCATGAGCGCGACGACGTACAGGGTGCCCAGCGCTGTCGTCGCGCCGATGCCGACGAAGGCCGCGAGGGTCTCGTCCATGGCCGCGGAGACCAGCACACCGATGACGGCGGCGAGGTCCAGGTGCAGCATCTTCTCGGCGGAGCGGTTGAGCAGACGGCGCGGCGGGGCGTCCGGGATGCGGATGCGGGACCTCAGGTCGACGTTGCGGGTGGCGACCGGCATCCGGCGGCGGTTGCGGATCAGGGTGACCAGCGCGCCGTGCGGGGCCTGCAGACCGTAGAAGGCGATGAAGCACGCGACGGCGCCGTAGAAGACCAGGCCGTCCGCGAGGTCGAGCCGGGCCAGCAGCAGGACCAGGAGCAGCTGCCGGATCAGGAAGCGGATCGACAGACCCGCGCGCACCTTGCTCAGGCGGTTGATCAGATAGCTGCCCTTGCGGTGCAGATAGTGGTCCGCCAGGTACGTCACCGCGGCAGCGGCCGTGAAGGCGGGAACGCTCGGGACGAGCGCGGCCAGCATGAGCGCCGGGAAGCCCAGGATCATGAGGGCCGCCGCGGCCAGCTCGGCCGCACTGCCCACCCGGGCGACGCGAATGGCTCTGGTTATCACAGAGGAACCTGCTCTTGGAGGGGGAGTGCCGGTGTGGTTCTGATATGCAGCGAAAATGTGAGAAATTCGCGAGAGGTACTGATTCAGGCCCCTGCGAATGCTCCGATAACGGGCAGCCACAGAGGCCTGAATAGCAGATGTCTAATTGCCGTTGATTATGCCACGCCGTCCTGACGGTCCAGGACACTGGCAAGTGCCTGCTCGAACCCGGAGGCCCTGCCCGCGGCGGCCGTGGGGTCCTGCTGGCGCACGTCGATCACATGGCCGGTGAGCTCGGACAGCAGCACGTCGAGCGAGGTGCGGGCGACGGCCTCGGAGGAGAGCAGGGTGCCCGAGGGCTCCTGACCGAAGGCCTTGGTGCGCATCGGGGTCGCGGTGCGCTCGGGGTTGATGCAGTTGACGCGGACACCGTCGCCGGCCCACTCGTCGGACAGGGCCTGGGTGAGGTTCACCATCGCGGCCTTGGTCGAGGAGTAGAGGCTGTACTCGGCGCGGCCGCGGGTGTAGCTGCTGGAGGTGTAGAGCAGCAGCTGGCCCTTGGTCTCCGCCAGGTACTTGTAGCTGGAACGTGCGATCTGCACCGGGGCGAGGTAGTTGACCTTCAGCGCTTCCTCGATGGTCGCGTTGTCCGTCTCGGCCAGCTTGCCGATGCGCAGCACTCCGGCGGTGTTGACGACGTAGTCGATGCGCCCGGTCTCGGCGTACGCCTTGGACAGCGCGTCGTCGACCTCCTCGGGGTTCTCGACGTGCGTGCCGGTGGTGGAGCGGCCCAGCGCGTACACCTTCGAGCCGTAGGACTCGGCGAGTTCGGCGATGTCCTTGCCGATGCCGTAGGAGCCGCCGAAGACGACGACGGTCTTGCCGGTCAGCAGCTCGCGGTAGGCCTCCTCGGAGACCTGCTCGGGCGCGGCGGTGGAGGCCAGCTGGAAGAGCTTGTCGGCGATGAAGACGTCGACGGGCTGGGTGACCTTCATGTTGTACTCGTCGCCCGCGACGACGTGGATCGGCACGTCCGGCAGGTACTTCAGCACGACCGAGCAGTCGTCCGTGGCCTGGAAGTTGGGGTCGCCGGCTGCGACCTCGTAGGCCCGCTTGATCGTGGACAGCTTGAAGGCCTGCGGGGTCTGGCCGCGGCGCAGCCGGGAGCGGTCCGGGATCTCGGTGATGAACTCGCCGTCCTCGCCGTGGGTGCGGGTCACGATGATGGTGTCCGCGGACGGGATGGCGACGTCGACGGCCTGGTAGCGCTCCAGCGCGACCACGCAGTCGTCGATGACGCGCTGGGCCAGCAGGGGGCGAACGGCGTCGTGGAACAGGACGTTGAGGTCCTCGCCCTCGGCCAGGCCCTCGCCGAGCGCCTCGATGGCGCGCTCGGTGGTCTCGTTCCGGGTCGAACCGCCCTCGATGACCTTCTTGACCTTCGTGAAGCCGGCCTTGGCCACGATCTTCTCTATGTCCGGCACGTAGCCCGGCGCCATCAGGACGATGATGTCGTCGATCGAGTCGGCGTTCTCGAAGGTGGTCAGGGTGTGCTCGATGACTGCCTTGCCGGCGATCTTCAGCAGCTGCTTGGGGATCGAGAGACCCACGCGCTGACCGGTACCGCCGGCCAGGATCACTGCGGTGGTACGGGGCTTGGCGATGTGCTGGGACACAGATGACCTACCTCGGGGCGACAGGGAACTCGGAAATGGTCCCACTTGGGGTTACCGCAGTGCAAGGTGAGCGCCCTCCACCGCATATGTGCGCGCCATCTGTCATTCACCTTGTACTCCTGGTGATTGAGGAGACCGTTGTGGCGAGTACCTGGAATTGCTGTGAGTAACTCCACAGCGAGTTCTGTATTGCTGTGTGTGACGACCGTACCCCTCAGCGCCGCCGCAGCCGCTTCAGGCAGCGGTGTCCCAGCACCTTCATGAGTTCTTTCGACGAGGTCTGGTGCACGGTGCGCGACTTGACCGGCGCCGTGTTCCGGATCGGCGCGGCGGCGGCCGCGGCGAGCGCTCCGTACAGCGCCTGCGCGGCCACCTCGGGGGCGATCCGCGGTTCCGCCGGGGTCTGCGTGGCGGGCTTCGCCACGGCGGACAGCAGGGCCGGGTCGCCGAGGACGCGCACGCCCATGGTGCCGATGCGCTGCGCCATCTCGGCGCCGATCTCCGCCGCGGCCTCGACGGCCCACTGCGGGGTGCTGATCTTCACGTCCTGCGCGGTCGGACTGCACGTGTTCTTCATATGCATCACCGCGCCGTGCCGTACGAGCCTGGAATACAGCTCCTCCGGGAGGTCATTGCCGCGGAATTCCCTATTAAGATTCCGCAGCATTTCGGTCTCGGCGAGCGTCAGGGAACGGTTCGCGGTGTCCGGGACCTCCTGGAGCAGATCCGCCGGCAGCCCGAGCAGCGACTCGAAGGTGCGCATCAGTCCGCCCCGGTCGCGGTCGTCCACCACGACGACGGTGACCCGCTCCGGGCCGGCCACCCGGGCCCAGCGCTCGACGAGCCGGTCGTGCCGGTGGCGGTGCCAGAAGCTGGGGTTGGGCTTCTCGTAGGGGGCCTTCCTGAGCATGTGCTCGAGCCATTCCTCGTAGCCCATGCGCAGGCCGTTCTGGACGTACTGCTGCCACTGCGAGGGCATGACCTTCGCGAGCGGGCGCAGGGTGACGAGGATGTGTACGGACTCGCGCCCGAGCTGCTCGACGATCCGTGCGATGGCCGCGTCGTCGGGGGCGTCGGCGAAGAACTCGCTGCTGATGACCGAGGTGCGCCGGCCCGCGCCCCGCGCCTTGGCCACGAGCTGCAGCCACTGTTTCTCGCTGGGGTCGGCGTCGCCCATCATCCCCGGCCGGGCGCAGGCCGCCAGCACGGCCTCCATGGGGTGCCGGGTGGTGGCCGGCCAGTCGACGCCGTGCCCGCCGAGCCGGTCCTTCACGGCGAACATCGCGCCCTGGATCGAGGTCGTCCCGGTCTTGTGGGGGCCGATGTGCAGCAGGCGGGTGCCGGCGGGCAGCGGGGGGATCACGCCGCCGTTCGCCGCGGGTTCACGTCTCGTACAGTCCGTCTCCATGGTCAAGGGACGGTAAGAGGGATTCCTGAGACTGCACTGAGAGAGACCTGGGACACAGCTGAGTCCCAGGCTCCCGTCACACGGAATTCATCGTCGACCGCTCACGCGAGCTCTACGCCGGGGTGATCCGCCTCGACCCGCAGCGTGGCCAGCGTGCTCGCCGTCGCCGTCGGCTGCCGGACCGTGTCCACGACCCTGACCCGGGCGTCGATGCCGTGGCGGTCGACGTCGAAGAGGTGGTAGCCGCGGTGGGCGTCGAGCAGCTTCCAGTGCGGGTTGTCCGCCATCAGCGGGTCCCACTGCTTGCGGAAGGCGTCCTGGTCCTGGTCGCCGTTGCTGGAGATGGACGTCCCCACGAACTCGGCGCCGACGACGTCGGAGTCCGGGTCGGCGAAGTCCTTCTTGAGGTCGCTGATCATCGTCAGATGGCGGTCGCCGGTGAACACGACGGGGTTGCGGACATCCTCGAACTCGCGCATGAGCTGGTTGCGTTCGGCCTGGTAGCCGTCCCAGGCGTCGTAGTACCAGAGCTTGCCCTCGCCGACCTTCAGATCGGTCTCGGCCATCATGATCTGCGAGGCGATGAGGTTCCAGCGGGCCGGGGAGTCGCGCAGCCCGTCCAGGAGCCATTCCTTCTGTCCGGCGCCGAGCATGGTGAGCGCGGGGTCCTGGGCGCCCTCCTGGCTGGTCGCCTGGTCGCTGCGGAACTGCCGGGTGTCGAGCACGTTGAGGCGGGCGAGCCGGCCGAACTCCAGGCGGCGGTACATCTGGATGTGCGGACCCGTGGGCACCGAGCTCGCGCGGACCGGCATGTGCTCGTAGTACGCCTGGTAGGCCGCGGTGAGCCGGGCCACGAAGGCGTCGTGCGACTGCTTGTCGGGGTCCTGCGGGATCTCGCCGGCGAAGTCGTTGTCGACCTCGTGGTCGTCGAAGGTGACGATCCAGGGGGCGCCGGCGTGCATCGCGGCGAGGTCCGGGTCCGAGCGGTACTGGGCGTACCGGTTGCGGTACTGGACCAGGGTGTACGGCTCCCCCGTGCCCTCGTGCCGGCGTACGCCCGTGGACGCGGGCGACGACTCGTAGATGTAGTCGCCGACGAAGAGCACGAAGTCGGGGTCCTGGGCGAGCATGTCGGCGTACGGCGTGAACCAACCGTGCTGGTAGTTCTGGCAGGACGCGAGCGCGAAGCGCAGGCTGCCGCCCTTGCTGTGCGGGTGGGGGGCGGTGCGGGTGCGGCCGGTGGGCGAGATCTGGCCGCTCGTGCGGAAGCGGTACCAGTAGGTACGGCCCGGGCGCAGATGCCGTACATCCACGTGAACGCTGTGCCCGTACTCGGGCCATGCCTGGGTCACGCCCCGGCGTACGGGCTTTCTGAACCGTTCGTCCTCCGCGAGCTCCCACTCCACCGGCACGACCTCGTCGGGCATACCGCCGCCGTTCAGCGGGTCGGGGGCGAGCCGGGTCCACAGGACGATGCCGTCGGGCAGCGGGTCGCCGGAGGTGACACCGAGGCTGAACACACCGTCGGGCAACGTCGTTCCGGCCGCGCGGGCGGTGGTCGGCAGCCACAGCTGGGCGGAGGCGGCGGCGCCGATCACGGCGGCCCCGGCGGTCAGAAAGCGGCGTCGGTCGGGCGATGTTGCTCGGGTCATCAGCGAACTCCCCTGCCTCACTGGCCTCTTGGACACTGGAAGCTCACGCCCGTGGACAGTCCGCCCGCTGAACCACGAGCTTCGGGTGCATGACAACTAGGGAGACAACAGAAGACCCGCCGCGGCACACGAACACCTCGTTGCCGCAACGGGCCTGACTGATGATCAGTTCGGGCGGCGGCTCAGTGCGGGAAGTCCGCGCCCAGCCGGGCGGAGTCCGGGTTCGTGCCGAAGGCTTTGGCGCCGAAGGAGAGGGATCCCTTGGTGGTGACCCCGGCGGCGGTGGAGCGGAAGGCCCACACCGAGCCGGCGTCGGCGTTCTCGCCGGGTGCGCCGACGATCAGATCGGCGCGGCCGTCGTCGTCGGTGTCGAGCAGGGTGAGGGCCTCGCCGAAGCGGTCCCGGCGCTCGGCGGTGCCGGGGACACCGGCCGTGTTCTGGCTGAACACCTTGGAACCGGCACCGGTGGGGCCGGACGCCCCGCCCGGGATCACGACGACCGTGCCCGCGTCCTGCACACCGGCGAAGTCCTCGAGCGGATTGCCGGCCACGATGTCGGCGTAGCCGTCGCCGTCGACGTCCCCGACCGCGACGGACGCGCCGAAGAAGTCGCCCGACTCGCCGACGCCCGGCACCCCGGGGGTGTCCTGGTGAAGCATGCGCGGGTCCCCGGTCTTCGGGCCCTGCGCGGTGCCCAGGACGACGCCGACCCGTGAGCCGTACTGGCTGGGGTCACTCGGCTCCTCGTTGCCGTTGGCCGGGGAGGGCCTGCCGAAGACGATGTCGTCGCGGCCGTCGCCGTTCACGTCACCGAACTCGATGTCGCTGCCGCCCTCGATCTTCGCGCCCTGCGCGTTCCGCAGCGCGGTGAGCGGGGCGAGGCCCTGCTGGGTGCCGTGCAGGTAGTTGAGGTTGTGGCTGGAGCCCTGGTCGCCGGGCTCCCAGTCGGCGGGCATGGTCAGCGAGACGAGGTCGGTGACGCCGTCGCCGTCGACGTCCCCGGCCGCCATGTCGAGCACCGAGTCGTCGCTGTCGTAGGCGGGGATCTCCTGAGTCCGGGCGGGCACGCCGTCCCGGGTGAAGGGGCCGAAGCGCACACCGCCGGGCATGGCCAGGTCGGTGTGGCCGTCGCCGTCGAAGTCGCCGGGGAGGCTGGAGCGGGGGGCGAGGAGCCGCCCCGGCCGCAGAAGCGTTCCGCCGGACAGGCCCGCGGCAGATCCCCACAGCACGGTCTGGCTGTGGACCTGTGCCTCGCCGCCCGACGTCCAGTGCTCCCCGGTAGCGGGCACCACCAGGTCGGTGTAGCCGTCGCCGTCCAGGTCGACAGGGATGACGCGGTCACCGAAGCGGTCGTCCGCCTCGGGCGATCCGGGGATACCGGGCGAGGCCTGCGAGTAGACCCTCCTGGTCGCGAGATCCAGGCCCTTCGCCGACCCGAGGACGACGGCGAAGTAACCGGCCGCCTTCTTCCCGCCGACCGTGGCGTACGGCACCCCGACGGCGAGGTCCTCGTATCCGTCCCCGTTGAAGTCCTGCGGCGCCCCGGCCTTCGGCTGTGCCTGCGCGACGGGAAGCGCGCCGCACGTGGCGGCGATCAGGGCGATCGCAGCGACGACGGCGCGCCGGGCTCTGCGCGAGGCGGGCGAAGCGGGCAGGGACACGTGAACTCCGGCTGTCGTAAGGGCAGTTGACCGCGGAGAGGATGCAAGATCCTCATCCACGCTGCCCCGTACGACTCACCGGAACGACGCTTGGTTGCCCTGTCGCACGCCGGAGGTTCTCCCGGCGTACGACAACCTCAGCCGGCGACCGGGGTCACCGACCGGCTCACTGCTCGAACGGCTCGAAGTCGTCGAACTCCCGCGACGCCTCGTCCCGTTCGGCCTCCTTGTCGCGACGCCGCTGAGCGGCGGGGCGCGGAGCCTCGAAGCGGTGGTCCTCACCACGGCGGCCGAGCATCTCGGCACCGGCCATCACGGTCGGCTCCCAGTCGAAGACCACGGCGTTGTCCTCGGGGCCGATCGCGACACCGTCGCCCGAGCGGGCGCCCGCCTTCATCAGCTTCTCCTCGACACCGAGGCGGTTGAGCCGGTCGGCGAGATAGCCGACGGCCTCGTCGTTGCTGAAGTCGGTCTGCCGCACCCAGCGCTCCGGCTTCTCGCCGCGCACCCGGAACAGCCCGTCCTCCTCGCGCACCACGGTGAAGCCCGCGTCGTCCACGGCCTTGGGCCGGATGACGATCCGCGTCGCCTCCTCCTTCGGCTTCGCGGCGCGCGCCTTTGCGACCACGTCGGCCAGCGCGAACGACAGTTCCTTCAGCCCCATGTGCGCCACCGCGGACACCTCGAAGACGCGGTAGCCGCGCGCCTCCAGCTCCGGGCGCACCATCTCGGCGAGGTCCTTGCCGTCCGGGACGTCGATCTTGTTCAGCACGACCATGCGGGGCCGCTTGTCGAGCCCGGCGCCGTACTGCCGCAGCTCCTCCTCGATGATGTCGAGGTCGGAGACGGGGTCACGGTCGGACTCCAGGGTCGCCGTGTCCAGCACATGCACCAGCACGCTGCACCGCTCCACGTGCCGCAGGAACTCCAGGCCCAGGCCCTTGCCCTGGCTGGCGCCCGGGATTAGACCCGGCACGTCGGCGATGGTGTAGACGGTCGAGCCGGCGGTCACCACACCGAGGTTCGGGACCAGGGTGGTGAAGGGGTAGTCGGCGATCTTCGGCTTGGCCGCGCTGAGCACCGAGATCAGCGAGGACTTGCCCGCGCTCGGGTAGCCGACCAGCGCGACGTCGGCGACGGTCTTCAGCTCCAGGACGATGTCCTGGAGGTCACCGGGCACACCGAGCAGCGCGAAGCCGGGCGCCTTGCGCCGCGCGGACGCCAGCGCCGCGTTGCCGAGACCACCGCGGCCACCCTGTGCGGCGACGTAGGAGGTGCCGTGGCCGACCAGGTCGGCGAGGACGTTGCCCGCCTTGTCCTGTACGACGGTGCCGTCCGGCACGAACAGGACCAGGTCCTGACCGTCCTTGCCGGAGCGGTTGCCGCCCTCGCCGGGCTTGCCGTTGGTGGCCTTGCGGTGCGGGGAGTGGTGGTAGTCCAGGAGCGTGGTCACCGACTGGTCGACGGTCAGGATGACGTCGCCGCCCCGCCCGCCGTTTCCGCCGTCGGGGCCGCCGAGCGGCTTGAACTTCTCCCGGTGGACGGAGGCACAGCCGTGACCTCCGTTACCCGCGGCGACATGCAGTTCGACGCGGTCCACGAAGGTGGTCATGTGGGGTGCCTCCAGCACTTGAAATGTTCGTACGGTTCTCTACTGCTGTAACACGCGAAAGGCGGACCCGCCTTCCCACAGGGGAAGTGAGGTCCGCCTCGCGAAACGTTCGGTCTGAAGCCCTAAGCCTGAGCTCAGGCGACCGGGACGATGTTCACGACCTTGCGGCCACGGTGGGTGCCGAACTGCACCGAACCGGCCGCGAGGGCGAACAGCGTGTCGTCGCCGCCACGGCCGACGCCCGCGCCGGGGTGGAAGTGGGTACCGCGCTGGCGGACCAGGATCTCACCCGCGTTGACGACCTGACCGCCGAAACGCTTCACGCCGAGGCGCTGAGCGTTGGAGTCACGACCGTTACGGGTGGACGATGCGCCCTTCTTGTGTGCCATCTCTCCTCAGTCCCTTACTTCGCAGCCGCGGGGATCTCAGTGACCTTGATCGCCGTGTACTGCTGGCGGTGGCCCTGACGACGGCGGTAGCCGGTCTTGTTCTTGTAGCGAAGGATGTCGATCTTGACGCCCTTGTGGTGGTCCACGACCTCGGCCTGGACCTTGATACCGGCCAGCACCCACGGGTCGCTGGTCACGGACTCGCCGTCGACAACGAGCAGGGTCGAGAGCTCGACCGTGTCGCCAACCTTGGCAGTGGAAATCTTGTCAACCTCAACGATGTCGCCGACAGCAACCTTGTGCTGGCGACCACCGCTGCGCACGATGGCGTACACGCGGATCTCACTCTCTCGCTCGGGACGGCACCCCCGCAGTCCAGCCACCCGGCACGCGGACAGCCTCTCCAAAACACCCAGGTGCTCCGGAGGAAAGGGTTTACGGGGATGTGACGTGTCAGTCGACACGCCGACGGTCAAGGTTACGGGGCCACGGCCGAACGGGTCAAACCGGGCCGGGGCCCCCGGGTGTGCGGCTGATCACTCCTGACCAGCCGCACACCCGCGGTGAGCCGGAACTCAGCTCTCGTCGGCGGAAGCCGAGACCTTGGAGACCGTCTGCTCGGCCGCCGCGGTCTTCTTCGCCGTCGTCTTCTTGGCAGCGGCCTTCTTGGTCGTCGCCTTCTTCGCGACCGTCTTCTTGGCCGCGGTCTTCTTGGTGGCGGCCTTCTTCGCCGTCGCCTTCTTGGCCGTCTTGCGGGCGGCCGTCTTCTTGGCCGGAGCCGTCTCCTCGGCGGACTCCTCGGAGGCCGTGGCCTCCGTGGCGGTCTCCGCCGCCGGGACGACCACGACGGCCGTCTCCTCGGACGCGGTCGGCGCGGTGGCCTTGCGCACGGCACGGCGCCGCGGACGGGCCGGGGCGGCGCTCTCGGCGGGCGCCTCGGACTGCTCGGCCTTGACCGGAGCCTCCTCGGCGACCGGCGCGGGCGCTGCCACGGCCTCGGTGACCGTCACGACGGCCGCCTCGGCACCCGCGGGCGATCCGGCCGGCGCGGACACCTTGCGGGTCGCACGACGACGCGTACGTCCCCTGGGCGCGGCGTCCTCGACGACCGGGTCCTCGACGGCGGCCGGCTCGACCTGCACCTGCGCGGCAGGCTCGACCTGCACCGGACGCTCGACCTCTTCCTCGGCCGTCACGTCCTGAGCCGTCGGAACCTCGGCCCGCTCGCCCCGCTCCCGCTTCGGCGCACCGGCCGGAGCCGACGACCGCCGGCTCGCCCGACGCCGCGAACGGCCCCGGCCCACCGCGGCCTCCGCCTCGGCGACGCTGCTGTACAGCTCCTCGTCGGGCTCGAAGACGGGCTCGGCCAGCGCGACCGGCTCGGCGACCTCGGCGGCCACCTCCGCCTCGGTCTCCACGTCCAGCTCGTCGGCCTCGGCGCTCTCGGCGGACTCCGCCGCCACCGCGGCCTCGTGCACGTGCTCGATGCCGCCACGCCCGCGCTTCTTGCGCTTGCCGCCGCCTCCGACGGAGGTCGGCTGCTCCATGTGGACGATGACACCGCGGCCGTTGCAGTGGACGCAGGTCTCCGAGAACGACTCCAGCAGGCCCTGGCCGACCCGCTTACGGGTCATCTGGACCAGGCCCAGCGAGGTGACCTCGGCGACCTGGTGCTTGGTCCGGTCCCGGCCCAGGCACTCCAGCAGGCGCCGCAGCACCAGGTCCCGGTTCTGCTCCAGGACCATGTCGATGAAGTCGATGACGATGATGCCGCCGAGGTCGCGCAGCCGCAGCTGGCGCACGATCTCCTCGGCCGCCTCCAGGTTGTTCCTGGTGACCGTCTCCTCGAGGTTGCCGCCCTGGCCGGTGAACTTGCCGGTGTTGACGTCGACGACGACCATCGCCTCGGTACGGTCGATCACCAGCGAACCGCCGCTGGGCAGCCAAACCTTGCGGTCCAGCGCCTTGGCGAGCTGCTCGTCGATCCGGTAGGTGGCGAAGACGTCGACCTCGGAGGTCCACTTCGACAGCCGCTCGGCCAGGTCGGGCGCGACGTGCGCGACGTATCCGTGGATGGTCTCCCACGCCTCGTCACCGCTGACGACGACCTTGGTGAAGTCCTCGTTGAAGATGTCGCGGACGACCCGGACGGTCATGTCCGGCTCGCCGTACAGCAGCGTCGGCGCGTTGCCGTTCTTGGCCTTCTTCTCGATGTCCTCCCACTGCGCCTGCAGTCGCTCGACATCGCGGCGCAGCTCGTCCTCGCTCGCGCCCTCGGCGGCGGTGCGCACGATGACGCCCGCGTCCTCGGGAACGATCTTCTTGAGGATGGTCTTCAGCCGCGCCCGCTCGGTGTCGGGCAGCTTGCGGCTGATGCCGGTCATCGAACCCTCGGGCACGTACACGAGGTAGCGCCCGGGCAGGGAGACCTGGCTGGTCAGCCGCGCGCCCTTGTGCCCGATCGGGTCCTTCGTCACCTGGACGAGCACCGACTGACCGGACTTCAGCGCGCTCTCGATGCGCCGCGGCCCGTTGGCCATGCCCAGCGCCTCGAAGTTGACCTCACCGGCGTAGAGCACCGCGTTGCGGCCCTTGCCGATGTCGATGAAGGCGGCCTCCATCGACGGCAGCACGTTCTGGACCTTGCCCAGGTAGACGTTGCCGACGTACGAGGTCGACTGCTCCTTGTTGACGTAGTGCTCGACGAGCACGTTGTCCTCGAGGACACCGATCTGGGTGCGCTCGCCGCTCTGGCGGACGACCATCACCCGCTCGACGGCCTCACGGCGGGCCAGGAACTCGGCCTCGGTGATGATCGGGACGCGTCGGCGGCCCTGCTCACGGCCCTCACGGCGGCGCTGCTTCTTGGCCTCCAGACGGGTCGAGCCCTTGATGGACTGCACCTCGTCGGACGGCTCGGCCTTCGGGCGGGGCTCGCGGACCTTGACGACCGTGCGCTCGGGGTCGCCGTCACCGGGCTCGATGTCGGTGGAGCTGTCACCGGTACGGCGGCGGCGGCGACGGCGGCGACGGCTGCTGGAGGACGAGGAACCGCCTTCGTCGGAGTCCTCCTCCGCGTCGTCCTCGACCTGCTCGGCGGTGTCCTCGGCATCCTGATCCGCCTCGGCGGCAAGCTCGTCGCCCTCCTCGCCGTCCGCGTCGGCGGACTCACCGCGACGACGGCGACGGCCACCACGACGGCGGCGACGGCGCGAACCGCCCTCCTCGGCGTCCTCCGCCTCGGCTCCGTCCTCGACGTCGGCGCTCTCCTCGGCCTCGTCCGTCTCCTCCTCGGCGACGGCCTCGACGACCGGGGCGGCCTCGGCCTCGGCGGGCTCACCGCGACGACGGCGACGGCGACGCGGCGTCTGCTCCTCCTGGAACTCCGCCTCGGGCTCCTCGACCTCCACCTCGACGGCGGCTGCCTCGGCAGCGGCCCGCTGAGGCGTCTGGAACTGCGGCTCGGCGAAGACCGGCGCCTGGAACACGGCCACGGCGGGCCGCGCCGGCCGACGCGAACCCTCGTCCTCGGCGCTCTCGTCGGCGCCGGACCGCGCGGCGGGCTCGGAGAACCCGGTGGCGGCACGACGCACGGAACGGCGGCGCGCACGACGCGGGCCGGCCTCGTCGGCGGGGGCTTCAGCGGCGGGGGCCTCGCTCGCCGGCGCCTCTTCGGCAGCCTTCGGCTCCACGACGGCCTCGACCGGCTCGTTCTCCTCGACAGCGCTCACGGGCGCCTCCACGCTCTCGGGCGCCGCGGTGGGCGCGGACACGCGACGCGTGGCGCGACGGCGGGCCCGGCGCGGGGCCTCTTCCTCGGCGGCAGCCTCGTCGGTGACGATCGGCTCCGGCTCGGCCTTCGCCGGAGCCTCGGTGTCCTGGGCGGCGGGCTCGACGGGCGCGGCCGTGCGGCGGGTGGCCCGACGGCGGGTGCGCGCGGCGGGCGCTGCCTCCTCGGCGGGCGCTTCGGCCGCTACGGCCTCTTCGGCTTCATCAGCGGGTGCGGCGGTCTCGGCGGCGGCCGGAGCACCGGCGGGCGCGGACGCCCGGCGGGTGGCCCGACGACGCGTACGCCCGGCAGGCGCGGCCTCCTCGGCAGGCGCCTCGGCCACCACGGTCTCCGCAGCGGCCTCCTCGGCCTTCACCTCGGCCGCGGCGGGCACGACGGTCTCGGCAGCCTCGACCGCGGCCGGAGCACCGGCGGGCGCGGACGCCCGGCGGGTGGCCCGACGACGCGTACGCCCGGCGGGCGCGGCCTCCTCGGCGGGTGCCTCGGTCTCCGCAGAGGCCTCTTCGGCCACCGTCGGCTCTTCGGTCTCCTCGGCGGGCGCGTCCTCGGTGGCCGGTATGGCCGGCGTCACCTCGTCCGGCGTCTCGGCCGCGGCGCCGACCGGGGGGCCCGCCGGTCGGGATGCGGCCCTGCGCCGACGACGCGGCGGCAGGGTGTCGCTGGGGGTGTTGAGTTCGGAACCCTCGGTGGGTTCGGTCGGCTCGAGCATGCGGGCGTTTCTCCCGTCAGGCTCCCGGGCGCCGCACCTGGTCCGGCGATGCCGGTGACGTCCGCGGCTCGCGCGATGCGCGGTGCCGCCGTCCGGGGCGCGGGCGCCGCACGGGAGCTCTCTGTGTCCTGTCTCGCCGGTTCCGTACACCCTGTTGGGTACGGCCTGGCGAAAGTCTTCTGGTCGGTGTGCTGCCCGACCCAGGTGGCTCCCGAGTACGAGGGCGGCGCTACGACGTCCGTCCTTCGCGGGACCTTCCCTACGCCGGCGCCTTCGCGGCGGCAGTGGCCGTTGTGGGGGCCTCAGCTGCCTCGCGGTCGGGCGCGAGCGGGTCGGTCACCGTGCCGGTCTCTTCATCGAACAGCCCCTGCGCCAGCCTGGTCACCGCTGCGGGGACCGGCGGCGCCAGGTCGGCCACGGCGCGGAGACCGGACAGGACGTCGTCGGGTCGAACGGCAGGCGTCACGTGCCGAACAACCAGCCGCAGTATCGCACAGGGCTGGTCGGTCGGCCCAGCAAGGGGCGCGGCGTCAGCCGCTCCAGCTGAGCCGACGCTTGCGGCGGGCTGTGGACCGTGCGTCTCTAGTTGTACGACTGCGGAACGGGCGTCGAAGGTACGGATGCCGTTCTTGGTCTTGCGCTGGACCTCGACGGACTCGGCGGCGGTGAAGGCCGCGACCGCGCGCTCGGCGTCGGCCGGGTCCACTCCGTCGAGCCGCAGCTCCCACACCGAGGCCGTGAGCCGGTCGGCGAGCCCGGAGGTCCGGGCCTCGACCGCGTCGATGATGTCGAGGCCGGTGGGCATCGACTCGTCGAGCAGGATCCTGAGTTTCTCGGGGTCCCGCGCCTGGGTGAGGGCGATCTCCAGATACTCCGCCTCACTGCCCGTGCCGGTGGGTGCGGCATTGGCGTACGACACCTTCGGATGCGGCGTGAACCCCGCCGAGTACGCCATCGGCACCTCGGCACGGCGCAACGCACGCTCGAAGGCGCGCTGGAAGTCACGGTGGCTGGTGAACCGGAGGCGGCCGCGCTTGGTGTAGCGCAGTCGGATGCGCTGCACCGCGGGTGCGGGCGGCGGGCCTTCGGGCTGTCGCTTGCCCAGTGTCGTTCAGTCCTTCGTGAGTGCGGTCGTACTGCTACCAAGAGTACGTGTCTCGCGGCCGGACGGTTCCCGTCGGTCCGCCCCGACCGTCTCCCGAGGCTCCCCGAGGAGCATCCGCCGGAAGTCGGCCCGCGCCTGCCGTACGGTCTCCCGGGCGGCGGTGAGCGCCTGCCGCGTGGCCCGCCCCACACTGCGCGCGGCCTCGGCGACGGGCCGCAGCACGAGGTCCCGCATCACATGCCCGACCGGCGTGAGCAGCGTCCGGTACACCCACCGCACCGGGTCCACGAAGATCCACCGGAAGAGGGTCCCGAGGAACCGCCCGACGGCGAGCGAGATGTGTCCGGCGATCCGCCAGGCGTGCCCGAGCGCGTCCCACACCTCCCGCCCCACGACGGCCAGGAACCGGCCGACGGGAGTGAGCACCCACCGCCACAGCACGAGCGCCGGCAGCACGAGGAGCACGCGCGCGATCCAGTACAGGCAGCTGCCGATGCCCCGGAGGATCCAGAGCATGCCGTGCCCGACGGGCGTGAGGATCCACTCGTACACCCACAGGGCGGGGACGACGACGAGGTACCGCGCCAGCCAGGCCACGGCGGTGTACACCCCGAGCCCGATCCCCCGCGTCACCCACATCACACCGTGCCCGATCGGCGTGAGCACACGCGCGTACACCCACGCGAGACCGGCCCCGATCCCCCGCGCGACCCACGCGAAGCCGTGCCCGACGGGAGTGAGCGCATACCGGTACAGCCACACCAGAGGCACGACGACGAGGTATGTCCCCAGCCACCCCAGCCCCTTGCCGAGCGGCACGACCACATACCGCCACAGCCCCACGAGCGGCCACACGAAGACAGCCCGCGCGACCCACAGCAACGCCCTCCCGAACGGCCGCAACACGGTGTCGTTCAGGAACCGCCCAGCCACCACGAGCGCGTCCCACACCATCCGCACCGGCACGACCAGCACGAGAACGACGATCCGTACCGGGATGCGGATGGCGGTGGTGAGACAGCCCTCGGGCTGCCGGGGCGGGGGCAACGACTTCTGCGGTTCCATACCGGCCAAGACGCGGCGGCCGACGTTCTGGATTCGTCCCGCGGATTGCGATGCCGTCACGTCTGCTCACCCGGATCACGCAATCCGCTAGACCGTTTTACCTATTTGACGGCGCGTTCCCCGAGGACAGAGCCGATGTTGTGGGGCGGGCGGGTCACTCTCGCACTGAGGCCGGGACGTCCCTGGCCTGCTGTGCGCAGAAGGAGCATGCCTATGAGTTCCCGACAGACACCGTCGCCGCTCGGCCCGCTGGCCCGCTCGAGGTTCCGCAAGGCCGGCATGCTGGCCTCCCTCACGCTGGTCCTCGCGACCGGAGTGGTCTCGCCCACGGCGGCGGCCGCCGCCTCCGTGTCCGACGACAAGCCGACCGCCGCGCAGCAAGGGGGCAAGAGCTGCCGCCCTCACAAGTCGAGGTCCGCGGAGTCGTACGTCCCCGAGAGCAAGCCCAAGCCCAAGGACAAGTGCAAGGGTGCGACAGGCGCCACCGGGGCGACCGGGCCGAAGGGCGCGACGGGAGCGACGGGCGCCACCGGCGCGGATGGCACGGACGGGGCCACGGGAGCAACGGGAGCCACCGGAGCCACGGGAGCGACAGGGGCAACCGGCGCGACAGGTGCCACCGGCCCCAGCACGTGTGCCGAAATCGACTCCACCCAGGACAGCAACAACTTCGAGCTGCGCGCCGCGCTGACCCCGCCGGTCATGGGCGGCCCGAACAGGGCCTACGCGGGTATCCGTGACCTCAGGAGTAACTCCATCAGCACCTTCAAGTGGACCGACCTCACCGCCAACACCGGCTACCCACAGAACGCTTGCGGGATCGCCGTCGAAGGGCACGCCCAGGGCAATCAGGAGGAAGGGGACGTGCGGATCGACGTCATCACCACTACGGGTCAGGTCTACGAGACCACATGTGAGGTGGACATCGACGACATTGAACTGACCTGCGACGACGAGTGGGCCCTCATCACCTCGCAACCGCTCCCAGGCGCTGACAACAGCAGGAACGTCAAGCCGTAAGCCCCGACTCCCCGGAGCCCGGCACAAGGGGTGTCCCGCAGGTCGTCACGACTGCCGGACACCCCTTGCCGCGTCTACCGTCGGCCCGTGCGCTCCAGCAGACTCACCGTCATCCCCGTCACCGGCCTGCTCTCGGACACCGTGTACCGCCGCTGCAAGGCGCTCGCCTGCGCGGGGTCGATGGCGCTGAAGGGAAAGTCCGTCCCCTGCGTCAGCAGCCAGATGCGCGGCTCGTCCTCGATGCACAGGTCCGGCACGGAGCACTGGACCGCGTACAGGTCGTCGATCCCGGCCGGCGTCCTCGCCAGGAAGACATCGCGCAGCTTCAGATCGCGAGGCAGGTAGTACTGCACTCCGCCGTCCAGTTTCCAGGTGTCGGCACGGTCGTAGACGACGGCGTCCCCGGGACGGTGGAACCGCTCGATCACATCGGCCGCCGCCGCGTAGTCGAGGGGCACCGGGGCGTCGTGCTCGAACGGCTGCCGCATCTGCCTCTGGTCGGGCAGCGTGAGCACGGCCAGCGTCGCGACCAGGGCAGCGGCCGCCTTCCAGCAACGCGAGGCCGCGGCGACCCCCGCACCGGCCAGGAGGGCCCAGGCCGGAAGGGTGAAAAGGACGTAGACGCTGCGGAAGTAGGAGACCTCGCCGTGGGAGGCGGCCCAGACGAGGAGGGGAGGCAACAGGGCCCAGGCCCCGCACAGCACCAGCGGAGCCCTGTGCCGCGAGCGGGCCAGCACAGCCAGGGCGATCAGGGCTCCACCACCCACTGCGGAGGCGAACAGGCCCTGGGCCAGGGAGAGAAGAGCCCAGCCGTCGGGCGCCGGCACCCAGTACAGCTGACGCTGGGCCTGGGACCTGCCGAGCACGGCGAGCGGGGCGACGCACCCGGCCACCGCCGACAGTGCCAGAGCGGCCTTCCACCACAACGAGCGGTCCTGCCGCGCGTGAGCCACGAGCAGACAGGCGTGGGCGAGTACGACGGACAGCGCGATCAAGTGGAGCAGTCCGGTCAGGACCAGCGTGAGCGCGTAGCCGGCCCATCGCCAGAAGCTGCGCGGACGGTCCAGGGCCCGCAGCAGCAGGAGCGTGGCGAGGGCGACCGCGAGCATCACCAGAGCGTAGCTGCGGGCTTCCTGGCCATAGCGGCTCACCGCCGGTGAGATCGCGAAGAGAAACCCGGCCAGAATTCCGGCGCGATATCCGAAGAGCCGTTCCCCGATCAGAGCAATGACGGCCGCCGCACCCGCCACAGCCAATACCGACGGCAGCCGCAGGGAAACAACGGAATCCCCGAACAGCTCCACCCATCCGTGCATGAACAGGTAATACGTGCCGTGTACGGCGTCGACGTTTCCCAGCGTGGCCAGGACCCGGCCGGTGTCCCGGCCCACCATGTCCCAGGTGACCAGTTCGTCGCGCCCCAGCAGGGAGTCGGTCATCCCGTAACCCCCCACGGCGAGGGCGACGGCGAACGGCCACAGCCACAGCATCGGCCCGCGCCGCGCGGACGGGGCCGGGTCGGCGGGGCGGGGTTCTTCGCGAGCCGTGGGGAGCTGAGCGGTGATTACCATAGGAATATCTCCGGTCCGGCGACTGGAACTCCCCACTTATACATCCCGACCCACCGGCGCCCGCTTGTACGGACCGCCAAGGCTCGATAAATTCACCAGCCGCCCCTTTCCGCCGGAGAAAAGAAAAAGCCATGAAAACGGTCTGTCTTAATATGATCGTCAAGAACGAGGCGCATGTGATCCGGCGCTGCCTCGAATCCGTGCTCCCCCTCGTCGACACGTGGGTGATCCTTGACACGGGCTCGACCGACGGAACCCAGGACATCATCCGCGAGACACTCGCCGGCCTGCCCGGAAAGCTGTACGAGAGCCCGTGGAAAGGCTTCGACCTGAGCCGCACGGAGGCGATCGAACGGGCGCGGGAGAGCGCGCGCTATCTCCTGTTCATCGACGCCGACGACGTGATGGAGACCGACCCCGGCTTCACCATGCCGGAACTGACCCATGACTGCTACGACTTCGCGGTGCACCACGGCCCGGTCGTCCACTGGCGCCCGACGATGGTGTCGACCCGGCTCCCCTGGCGGTACGTCGGCGTACTGCACGAGTACCTGGAGTGCGACGGCCGGTTCGACCGGGCGCCCCTGGAGGGCGTGCGCATGGTCATCATGGGTGGCGGCGGGCGGTCGCAGGACAGCGAGCGCAAGAAGTACCTGCGGGACGCCGCGATCCTGAAGGACGGTCTCGCCAAGGAACCGGACAACGCCCGGTACGCCTTCTACCTCGCCCAGAGCTGGCGCGACGCCGACGAACCGGCGAAGGCGCTCGCCGCCTACGACCGGCGCGCGGCCATGGACGGCTTCGCCGAGGAGGCGTTCTGCGCCCGCCTCTACGCCGCCCGCCTCGCCCAGACGCTGAAGCGCCGGACACCCGAGGTCATGGCCCGCTTCCTGGAGGCCCACGAGTACCGGCCCACCCGGGCCGAACCGCTCGGCGAGCTCGCCCACATGTGCCGTGTCCAGGGGAATCGCTGGCCGCTCGCCTACCTGTTCGCGCGACGCGCCACGGAGATCCCGCAGCCCGCCGACATCCTCTTCGTCGAACAGGGCTGGTACGACTGGCAGGCCCTGGACGAGCTGGCGGTGTCGGCCTACTGGATGGGCGCGTACCGCGAGTCACTGGAGTCCTGCGAGCAACTCCTGGACGGCGGCAAACTGCCCGAAGCCCATCGCGAACGCGTCACCGCCAACCGCGACTTCGCCCGCGACCGTCTGGCCGTGCGCGCACCCCGCCCCGAGCCGGTATGAAACGGGGGCCCTTCCCGCCGGGAAAGGGCCCCCCACATCCCGCGCCTCAGTGAGCGTGCCCGGCCGGGGCCGCGTTCTTCACCGTCAGCGGCAGCAGCTTCTTGCCGGTGGGTCCGATTTGAATGGAAGTGTCCATTTGCGGGCACACCCCGCAGTCAAAGCACGGCGTCCACCGGCAGTCCTCGACCTCCGTCTCGTCGAGCGCGTCCTGCCAGTCCTCCCAGAGCCAGTCCTTGTCGAGGCCGGAGTCCAGGTGGTCCCAGGGCAGGACCTCCTCGTACGAGCGCTCACGCGTCGTGTACCAGTCGACGTCGACGCCGAAGTCGGCCAGCGCCTTGTCGGCGCACCGCATCCACCGGTCGTACGAGAAGTGCTCGCGCCAGCCGTCGAAGCGGCCGCCGTCCTCGTAGACCGCGCGGATGACGGCGCCGATACGGCGGTCACCGCGGGAGAGGAGGCCTTCCACGATGCCGGGCTTGCCGTCGTGGTAGCGGAAGCCGATGGAGCGGCCGTACTTCTTGTCGCCGCGGATCTTGTCGCGGAGCTTCTCCAGGCGGGCGTCGGTGTCCTCGGCGGAGAGCTGGGGCGCCCACTGGAACGGTGTGTGGGGCTTGGGGACGAAGCCGCCGATCGAGACCGTGCAGCGGATGTCGTTGGCGCCGGAGACCTCGCGGCCCTTCTGGATGACGTTCATCGCCATGTCGGCGATCTGCATGACGTCGTCGTCGGTCTCCGTCGGCAGACCGCACATGAAGTACAGCTTCACCTGGCGCCAGCCGTTGCCGTACGCCGTCGCCACCGTCCGGATGAGGTCCTCCTCGGACACCATCTTGTTGATGACCTTGCGCATACGCTCCGAGCCGCCTTCGGGAGCGAAGGTCAGCCCCGAGCGGCGGCCGTTGCGCGTCAGCTCGTTGGCCAGGTCCACGTTGAACGCGTCGACGCGGGTGGAGGGCAGGGACAGACCGACCTTGTCCTCCTCGTACCGGTCCGCCAGGCCCTTGGCGATGTCACCGATCTCCGAGTGGTCCGCCGACGACAGGGACAGCAGGCCGACCTCCTCGAAGCCCGTCGCCTTGAGGCCCTTCTCCACCATCTCGCCGATGCCCGTGATCGAGCGCTCGCGCACCGGGCGGGTGATCATGCCCGCCTGGCAGAAGCGGCAGCCGCGGGTGCAGCCGCGGAAGATCTCGACGGACATGCGCTCGTGGACCGTCTCGGCGAGCGGGACCAGCGGCTGCTTGGGGTAGGGCCACTCGTCCAGGTCCATGACGGTGTGCTTGGACACCCGCCACGGAACACCGGACTTGTTCGGTACGACACGGCCGATCCGGCCGTCCGGGAGGTACTCCACGTCGTAGAACGCCGGGATGTACACCGAGCCCGTCTTCGCGAGGCGGAAGAGGACCTCCTCGCGGCCGCCCGGCCGGCCCTCCGCCTTCCACTCGCGGATGATCCGCGTCATGTCGAGCACGGCCTGCTCGCCGTCGCCGATGATCGCCGCGTCGATGAAGTCCGCGATCGGCTCGGGGTTGAAGGCCGCGTGACCGCCGGCCAGCACGATGGGGTCGTCGATCGTGCGGTCGCGGGACTCCAGCGGGATGCCCGCCAGATCCAGCGCCGTCAGCATGTTGGTGTAGCCCAGCTCCGTGGAGAAGGACAGACCGAACACGTCGAAAGCCTTCACCGGCCGGTGGCTGTCCACCGTGAACTGCGGGACGGCGTGCTCCCGCATCAGCGCCTCCAGGTCCGGCCACACGCTGTACGTGCGCTCGGCGAGGACGCCCTCCTGCTCGTTGAGGACCTCGTAGAGGATCATGACGCCCTGGTTGGGCAGGCCCACCTCGTAGGCATCCGGGTACATGAGCGCCCAGCGGACGTCAGTGGACTCCCACGGCTTGACCGTGGAGTTGAGTTCTCCGCCGACGTACTGGATCGGCTTCTGCACATGCGGGAGCAGAGCTTCGAGCTGCGGAAACACAGACTCGGCGGCCGCAGCGACTTCGGCAGGCATCTCGCGAACCTTCGTGGTGGGCTGGACAGACAGGGGTGACCATCTAGCCTAACGCGATCGTGGACCACCCCCGTCCTTCCGCTCAGACCTCCATCGCGCCCTTGATCGACGGCCACGTCACGGGAAGGTCCAGCTCGACCAGCTCGGCCCGCCGCTCCTCGCGCCCGTACAGCACCCCGTAGGTGAACCCGTTCTCCCCCGCCGCGCGCGCCTGACCTGCGAGGTCGCGCAGGGCCTCGCGGGTCATCACGCTGTCCTGGTGATCACCGAGCAGGCCCTGGAGGGACTTCATCGAGCGGACCAGGTCGACGGCGGGCTCGCCGAGGGCCTGGGACGCCGCCTCCGCCGAATACCTCGTCCGCTTGCATTTCTTGCGTGCCTCGTGGATCGCGAGATCCCGGTCGGCACCGGGCGACAGCGCCACCGCCCGCTCGACCAGCTCCGTCAGCTTCCCGAAGTCCTTCCGTACGGCCTTGGGGATCACCTTCGACGGCTGCCCGCCGGCCGCCTTCAGCAGCGGCGGCCCGTCCACCACGGCGTCCAGCGTGGCCAGCAGGTCGAGGTAGCGCTTTGCGTCGAGTACGGCGATCAGCCGGCGGCGCGATCCGCCGTGCCGCGCCTGCGACCAGGTGCGCAGCCGGGTACGGACCGGTCCTGTCAGCAGCACACGCGGCAGTTCGTCGAGGGCGGCGGTCAGACGTTCCGTCAGCACTTCCTGGTCCCGGTCCACGCCCAGCTCGCCCGCGAGCCACTTCAGCTCGGCGCCGATCGGGTCGGTGACGGTGCGGTCGAGGACTTTTCCGTACGACTTGAAGGCGCTGCGCATCCGCCGGGTGGCGACGCGCATGCGGTGCACGGAGTCGTACACGTCCCGCCGGACGGCCGGGTCGAGCTCGACGATGGCGTCCCGCTGGGCCCGTATGTAGGCCATCACGTGGTCTCCGGCGGTCTCCGGTGCCTTTTGGGCCACCTTCCGCCGCTTCACCCCGCCGGTCTCCGCGAGCGCCCGGGCCAGCTTCGAGGCCGACGCGGACGGCCGTACGCCTGTCTTCTTCAGCCGTTTCTCGACCTTGTCGAGGAAGGCGGGGTCGCCGCCGTCGGCGAGCTCGACCTCGATCTCGGTCCACTGGGCGACACCGTCGCCCCCGGTGAGCCGCTCGGCGCGGACGGCGTCCACGCTGACCTCGGCGAGCAGGCCGCCGTCGGCGTCGACGAGATGGCGTACGTCCCGGTCGGAGATCAGCCGGACCACGGGCAGCAGTTCGAGGTCGCGGACGCGCGAGCGGACGAGGCCCGTGAGGATGCGCGGGACGGTGTCGGAGAGGGCCGTCTGGATCTCGTCCCGTACTCCCGGGGCGACGGGGAACTTCAGATGCCAGCCGGCGTCGGAGCCGCCGGTGCGGCGGCGCAGGGTGATCGAGGCCGCGGCGAGGTGTTCGCCCTGGGTGTCGTAGTAGGTGGCGTCCAGTTGTGCGACACCCTTGTCGAGGACGGCTGCGACCCCGGCGACGCCGGTGAGGTCGGGCAGCCCGCTGTCGTCGGACTCGTACTTCCGCTCGATCTCGCGCTTTGTGTCCGCCATGAACTGAACTTAGACGGAGTCGGGGCGCGACGGCAGAGGGCGCCGACCATGAATCCCGGGGGGAGGGCCGGGGATCAGGAGGTGACCAGCGCGCGCATCGCCTCGCCCTCCGGGAACGGTGCGTCCTTCGCCGTCCGGGAGACAAGGAGGATATGGGCGTCCTCGAACTGGTGGTACGACATCGGTTCGGGACCCTGCCCGACGATCACCACACTGTGTTCCAGGCGCCAGCTGACGTACCGGCTGTGGTACTTGGGCTGGCGGATGTCGTGGTCCGGCAGGCCGAGCCGGTCGGTGAAGCGCTGGACGACGGTGTCGTAGTGCGCGTCGAACTCCGGCCGCCAGGCGCCTTCCTGGCTGGTCCAGCCGGGTACGGGACCCCAGCAGTCCTCGTCGAGGATGCCGCCGTCGACCGAGTAGAGGTAGGCGAAGGGCAGATGGAGTATGCCGTCGCCGTCGGCGGTGACGAAGTGCCCCTCCGGGGTGACATGCGTGGCCTCGGGGACATCCGGCGTGTCCTCGTACGCCGGCCCCTGTACCGCTTGTGACCAGTCGGGCCAGCCGGCCTCGCGTATCCGTGCCTCCACGGTCTCGGCGTCGGCCAGATCCAGCTCCGCCAGCCCCAGCAGCCGGCTCACCAGCTCCTCGCCGACCGGGCACACGGCCACGTACTCGTCCGACATTCCACTCCCCCTACCGCAGCGCTACGCCGACATCGGCCGCTGCGCTCTGATCGACTGCAACAATCCGACCGCCACCCACACCGCGAACATGGATGTGCCGCCGTACGACACGAACGGCAGCGGAAGACCGGTGACCGGCATGATCCCCAGCGTCATCCCGATGTTCTCGAAGGACTGGAAGGCGAACCAGGCCACGATCCCGGCGGCGACGATGGTGCCGTACAGCTCGGTCGTCTCGCGGGCGATGCGGCAGGCCCGCCACAGGACGACACCGAGCAGCACGATGATCAGGCCCGCGCCGACGAAGCCCAGCTCCTCGCCCGCCACGGTGAACACGAAGTCGGTCTGCTGCTCCGGCACGAACTGGCCCGTCGTCTGCGAGCCGTGGAACAGACCCGAGCCCGTGAGCCCGCCCGAACCGATCGCGATACGCGCCTGGTTGGTGTTGTAGCCGACACCGGCCGGGTCGAGGCTGGGGTTGGCGAAGGCGGCGAAGCGGGCGATCTGGTAGTCGTCCAGGACGCCGAGCTGCCAGACCGCGAGCGCCCCCATCGTGCCCGCGCCGAGCAGGCCGAAGACCCAGCGGTTGGAGGCGCCGGAGGCCAGCAGCACGCCCAGCACGATGATGACCATGACCATGACCGACCCGAGGTCGGGCATCAGCATGACGATGAGCATGGGTACGGCGGCCAGGCCCAGCGCCTGAAGGACGGTGCGGTGGTCGGGGTACGGCTTGTCACCCGCGTCGACCCGGGCCGCCAGCAGCATCGCCATGCCGAGGATGATCGTGACCTTCACGAACTCCGAGGGCTGGAGCGAGAAGCCGCCGCCGACGACGATCCACGAGTGGGCGCCGTTGACCGTGGAGCCGAGCGGGGTGAGCACCATCAGGATCAGGAAGACCGAGGCGCCGTAGAGGATCGGCACGGCCGTGCGCAGGGCGCGGTGGCCGAGCCAGACGGTGCCGATCATCAGGGCGAACCCGATGCCGGTGTTCATGAGGTGGCGGAACAGGAAGTAGTACTGGTCGCCCTGGTTGATCTCGGTGCGGTTGCGGGTGGCCGAGAAGACCAGCAGCGAGCCGATCATCGACAGGGCGAGGGCCGCGAACAGTATCGGCCAGTCCAGCCGGCGGGCGAGCGAGTCGCGGGCGAACAGCCGCGTCCAGCCCGCCCGTTCGGGCCCGTAGCCGGAGACGGAGAAGCTGTTGCCGGTCATGTGCACATCCTCCGGCTGCCTCGCCTGTGGCGCCGCCTGCGGGTGTTGCGGTTGCCTGTCGCCGGCTTCTCGACGGTCGCGGCCAGCTGGGTCTCGTCGGGCTCGGGGGAGCCCTCCTGGGTCACCCGCTGCTCCTTGCCCGGGTCCTTGGAGACCTTCGGCGACTTGATGGTGCCGTCCGTCTGGACCTTCGGGAGGCTCTTCTGCGGGGTGGGCAGCAGGGCGTCCTTCTTGTTGATCGTGCCGTCGTCGGAGACGCCGTACAGCGCGTCGTAGATGTTGCGGACCGCGGGGCCCGAGGCGCCGGAGCCCGTACCACCCTGGGAGATCGTCATGACGACCGTGTAGTCCTTGGTGTACGTGGCGAACCAGGACGTCGTCTGCTTGCCGTAGACCTCGGCGGTACCGGTCTTGGCGTGCATCGGGATCTTGTCCTGGGGCCAGCCGACGTCGGCGAACCGCCAGGCGGCGGTACCGCGGGTGGCGACTCCCGCGAGGGCGTCGTCCATCTCGGCCAGCGTCTTCTGGCTTATGGGCAGCTTGCCGTGCGCCTTGGGCTTGATCTCGTCGACGGTCTTGCCGTCCGCGCTGACGATGGCCTTGCCGACGGAGGGCGTGTAGAGGGTGCCGCCGTTGGAGATCGCCGCGTAGATGGTGGCCATCTGGATGGGGGTGACGAGGGTGTCGCCCTGGCCGATGGAGTAGTTGACGGAGTCACCGGCACGCATCAGGTTGCCTTCGAGGCAGTTCTCGTAGGCGATCTGCTCGGCGTACGTGCCGCCCTTCTTGCCGGTCTTGCACCAGACGTCCTTGTTGGCCTTCCAGTAGTCGAGCTTCCACTGGCGGTCGGGGATGCGGCCGGTGACCTCGTTGGGCAGGTCGATGCCGGTCTCGGCGCCGAGGCCGAACTGGTGGGCCGTCTTGTAGAACCAGTTCTTGGCGTCCTTCTTCGGCTTGGTGCCGCCGTCCTTCTTCCACTCCTCGTGGGAGAGCCGGTAGAAGACGGTGTCGCAGGAGACCTCCAGGGCGCGGCCGAGGCTGATCGGGCCGTATCCCTTGGTCTCGAAGTTCTTGAAGACCTGGCCGCCGATCGAGTACGAACTCGAGCAGTTGTAGGGGCCGTCGAAGGAGTACCCGGCGTTTATGGCAGCGGCGGTCGGGACCACCTTGAAGATGGAGCCGGGCGCCGACTGGCCCTGGATGGCCCGGTTGAGCAGCGGGTAGTTGGAGTCCTTGCCCGTCAGCTTGGTGTAGTCCTTGGCGGAGATGCCGCCGACCCAGGCGTTGGGGTCGTAGTTCGGGTTGGACGCCATGGCGACGACGCGGCCGGTCTTGGCCTCCATGACGACGACGGCGCCGGAGTCGGCCTTGTAGTTCTCGCCGGTGTTGTCGTCGAAGACGTCGCGGGCCTTCTTCATCGCGTCGTTCAGTTCGTACTCGGCGACCCGCTGGACGCGGGCGTCGATGCTGGTGACGAGGTTGGAGCCGGGCTGGGCATCGTCGCTGGCGGCCTGGCCGATGACGCGGCCGAGGTTGTCGACCTCGTAGCGGGTGACGCCGGCCTTGCCGCGCAGTTCCTTGTCGTACTCCCGCTCCAGGCCGGAGCGACCGACCTGGTCGGAGCGCAGATAGGGCGAGTCGCTGTCCTGGGCCTTGGTGAGCTCCTCGTCGGTGACCGGGGAGAGGTAGCCGAGGACCTGGGCGGTGTTGGCCTTGCCGGGGCTCGCGTAGCGGCGCACGGCCTCGGGTTCGGCGGTGATGCCGGGGAAGTCCTCGGCGCGCTCGCGGATCTGCAGGGCCTGCTTGGCGGTGGCCTCGTCGGTGATGGGGATCGGCTGGTACGGCGAGCCGTTCCAGCAGGGCTGGGGGGTCTCGGCGTCGCACAGCCGGACCTTCCGCATGACCTCCTCGGGCTTCATGTCGAGGACACCGGCGAGCTTGGTGAGGACGGCCTTGCCGTCGTCCTTCATCTTCAGCAGGTCGGTGCGGGAGGCGGAGACCACCAGCCGTGTCTCGTTGTCGGCGATCGGCACTCCGCGCGCGTCGAGGATCGAGCCGCGGACGGCGGGTTCCACGACCTGCTGGACGTGGTTGCCTGACGCCTCCTTCGCGTACTCGTCGCCCTCGCGGATCTGGAGGTACCACAGGCGCCCGCCGAGGGTGCCGAGGAGGGACAGGACGAGGATCTGGATCACGATGAGCCTGATCTGGACCCGTGGAGTCCGACCGGTCTCGGGGATGTTGGTCACTGCGGCTGCCGCCCCCTCTCAGTGTGTGTACGTGTCATATACGGCGAACCTGTGAACACGGCCCGCCAACGCGCGCGCACTCACAGCCGCTTGACCCCCTTGATGCGACCGACGCGCGCGGTCCGGGTCCGGGCCCTGGTCTTCAGCGCGCCAAGACCGCCCCGCTGACCGCCGATCTTCAGGCCCGTGCCGGAGGAGAGCCACCCGGAGGAGATGTCGGTGGCCTTCTTGGCGGAGGTGTTGGTCTCCGCGAGGGGGTCGTTCTCCGCGCGGCGGGCGAGCGCCATGATGCCGGGGACGACGAAGGGGGCGAGCAGCAGGTCGTACAGCGCGGCCGTGAACAGCAGGCTGCCGAGGCCGACATGACGGGCGGCGGTGTCGCCGACGAGGGCGCCGACACCGGCGTAGAGCAGGGTCGTGCCGACGGCGGCGGCGACCACGACGAGCATCGGGCCGGTGGCCGACTTGAGTCTGCCGTTCTCCGGTTTGGCGAGCCCGGCCAGATAGCCGATGACGCACAGCACCAGGGCGTAGCGCCCGGCCGCGTGGTCGGCGGGCGGCGCGAGGTCGGCCAGCAGTCCCGCGCCGAAGCCGACGAGGGCGCCGCCGACATGGCCGTAGACCATCGCGAGACCGAGGACGGTCAGCAGCAGCACGTCCGGGACGGCGCCCGGGAGGTGGAGCCGGGACAGGACGCTGACCTGGAGGACCAGGGCGACGACGACGAGGGAGGTGGAGAGCAGGATCCGGTTGACACGCAAGGGGAATCAGCTCCTACTGCTCTTGCTCGAACTGGCCGTCGACAGGGGCGTTCGCGGACGGGGTCACCGTGACGGTGACCGTCGGCCGGGGGGTCGGTTTCGGCTTGTCGGGCAGCACCGTGTCGCGCGGGTCCTTCTTCGGGGCCTCGACGACGACGCCGACGATGTCGAGCTTGGTGAAGCCGACGTACGGCGTGACGTAGACGGTGCGGGTGAGGTCGCCGCCGGAGGGGTCGACGCGGGAGACGATGCCGACGGGGACGCCGGGCACGAAGGGCTTGTCGGCCTGGGAGCCGAAGGTGACGAGGCGGTCGCCCTTCTTGATCTCGGCCTTGCCGTTGAGGAGTTCGACGCGCAGCGGGCGGTCGCCCTGTCCGGAGGCGAAGCCGAGCTCGTCGCTGGCCTCCATGCGGGTCCCGACGGTGAAGTCGGGGTCGTTGGCGAGGAGCACGGTGGCGGTGTTCGGGCCGACGGTCGTCACGCGCCCCACCAGTCCGTCGCCGTTGAGGACGGTCATGTCGCGCCTGATGCCGTCGTTGGCGCCGACGTCGATGGTGATCGTCCAGGAGAAGCCCTGGGCCGCTCCTATGGCGATGACCTCGGCGCCCTTGATGCCGTACTGGCCCTCGCCCGCGACCTTCAGCATCGAGTTCAGCTGCTTGAGGCGGCTGGTGTTGCGGTCGTCGCTGCCGAGCTTCGCCTTGAGGGCCGCGTTCTCCTTCTCCAGCGCGGCGAGCCGGTCGTGCCGCTCGCCGGAGTCGCGGATCGCGGAGACCGCGTTGCCGACCGGGTTCACGGCGGACGACACACCGTCCTCGATGGGGCCGAAAACCGTGGCCGCGGCCTGGCGGGCACCGTCGACCGGCGAATCCTCCCCGCCGCGGATGTCCACCGTGATCAGTGCGAACGCGATGGCGATCAGCAGCACCAGGAGCAGCCGGCTCTCTCGTGTGTCCCTCACGTGCGGCGGCCGTGCCTTCCTCATAGGAATGTGCAGGTGTTCAGGTATGCGGGTGTACAGAGGCTCGCGGATGCCTACGGGCGAGCCTATGCCTCTATATCAACGATCCGCCGCACGAGAGGAGATCATCTCGTACGGCGGAATCGAAGAGTTACGTCATCTGCGCGGCTGGGCGTCCAGCACCTGCTGGAGCGCCTCGAACTCCTCCACGCACTTGCCGGAGCCGAGCGCCACGCTGTCCAGCGGGTCCTCGGCGATGTGGATCGGCATGCCGGTCTCGCGCCGCAGCCGCTCGTCGAGGCCGCGCAGCAGGGCGCCGCCGCCGGTCAGAACGATTCCGCGGTCCATGATGTCGCCGGACAGCTCGGGCGGGCACTTGTCGAGGGTCGTCTTGACCGCGTCCACGATCGCGTTGACGGGTTCCTCGATCGCCTTGCGGACTTCGGCGGCCGAGATGACGACGGTCTTGGGCAGCCCGGAGACGAGGTCCCGGCCGCGGATTTCGGTGTGCTCGTCAGCGTCGAGGTCGTACGCGGAACCGATCGTGATCTTGATCTGCTCGGCCGTCCGCTCACCGAGGAGGAGCGAGTACTCCTTCTTGATGTGCTGGATGATCGAACTGTCCAGCTCGTCGCCCGCGACCCGGATGGACTGGGCGGTCACGATCCCGCCGAGCGAGATGACCGCGACCTCCGTCGTGCCGCCGCCGATGTCCACCACCATGTTGCCCGTGGCCTCGTGGACCGGCAGGCCGGAACCGATGGCGGCCGCCATGGGCTCCTCGATGATGTGCACCTGGCGGGCCCCGGCCTGGGACGACGCCTCGATGACGGCACGGCGCTCGACGCCGGTGATGCCGGAGGGCACACACACGACGACGCGCGGCCTCGCGAGATACCGCCGCTTGTGGATCTTCAGAATGAAGTAGCGGAGCATCCGCTCGGTGATCTCGAAGTCGGCGATGACGCCGTCCTTCAGCGGACGAACGGCAACGATGTTGCCGGGCGTGCGCCCGATCATCTTCTTGGCTTCGGAGCCGACCGCCAGGATGCCACCGGTGTTGGTGTTGATCGCGACGACGGACGGCTCGTTGAGTACGATCCCGCGACCCCTGACGTACACCAGCGTGTTGGCGGTCCCGAGGTCGACAGCCATGTCACGGCCGATGAACGACATTGAGTTCCCCATCAGGATTCGTCTGGCCTTCCCGGGAGCTTTGAGGGCTTTTTCAGGTCGGCGAAGTGGGTGCGGTGACGTGAAGGCTTCCATCGTAGTGGCGCCTACGCGAACACCGCGCGAGGGTCTTCGCCATTGTCAGCAGATGGAACGCCGCCGCGCTCGTGTAGACGGTCCATCGGGGGCACCCGTTCCCCCGATCGGCACGCATATGCCAAAGGACGGCCGAAAAGATACGGCCGCCCCAGGTCAGATGAGAGATCGGGCTGACGCCACGTCAGAAACGTCCACGAAAACTCCCTAAGGGGCGCGGGGCTGTATCGATGTGCGGCTCCGCCGCGTGGGCGCGACAAGCCACGACGGACCCGCACCCCGCAGCGTTACGCCCGCGCTCCCCTTCCGCCCCGGTCAGCCCTCGCGACCCGGGAAGAAGATCTTCACCTCACGCTCGGCCGACTCGACGGAGTCGCTCGCGTGGATCAGGTTCTCCCGGACGATCACACCGAAGTCACCGCGGATGGACCCCGGGGCCGCGGCGATCGGGTCGGTGGGGCCGGCCAGCGCGCGCACGCCCTCGATGACCCGTTCACCCTCGACGATCAGCGCCACGACCGGGCCGGAGGCCATGAACTCCACCAGCGGCTCGTAGAACGGCTTGCCCTTGTGCTCGCCGTAGTGCTGCTCCAGCGTGTCCTGGTCCAGGGTGCGCAGCTCCAGCGCGGTGATCTGCCAGCCGGCCTTGCGCTCGATACGGCTGATGATCTCGCCGGTCAGGCCACGACGGACGGCGTCGGGCTTGAGGAGGACGAGGGTGCGCTGGCTCACGTGAGACTCCTTGTGATCAAAAGTGTGCGGGGTGATGAGGTTACCCGGCGTGTCCGCAGGCCGGTCACGCAGCGTCAGGTGTAGTGGAGTCGGCCTGCGCGGCGAACCTCGCCTTCGCCTCGTCGACCTTCCGCCCGTAGTGCACCGAGGCCCACCACAGCGCCGCGAAGACCACACCCAGGAAGAACATCGTCGGCACCACGAACCCGGAGGCGATCAGGGCGATCTGCAGCACCCAGCCGAGGGCGACGCCGCCCGGCCGGGTGATCACACCGCACAGCGCCAGACACAGGAACATGGCGATGCCGCTGACCGTCCACACCGTGGCCGTGGACAGGTCTTCGTCCTTCATCGCGACCAGACCGGCGAAGCCGATGATGAAGAACTCGCCGATCAGGGTCGATGAACAGAGAGTACGCATTCTTGGGATTCAGCCCTTCCCCAGCAGCAGCCGGGCCTCGCCGACGGTGATGACGGAACCGGTGACGAGCACACCGCCGCCCGCGAACTCGCCCTCCTCCTCGGACAGGGTGATCGCGGCCTCCAGCGCGTCGGGCAGTCGCGGCTCGACCTGTACGCGCTCCTCGCCGAACACCTCGACGGCGATCGCGGCCAACTCGTCGGCGCCCATGGCGCGGTGACTGGAGTTCTGGGTGATCACGATCTCCGCGAAGATCGGCTCGAAGGCCTCCAGGAGACCTCGTACGTTCTTGTCGCCACTGGCCCCGACCACACCGATCAGCCTGCTGAAGTCGAAGGCCTCACCGATCGCCTCGGCGGTGGCCCGGGCGCCCGCGGGGTTGTGCGCGGCGTCCAGCACGACGGTGGGAGAGCGCCGTACGATCTCCAGCCGCCCCGGCGAGGTCACGGCCGCGAACGCCTTGCGGACGGTGTCGATGTCGAGCGGCTCGGGCCGCTGCGAGCCGACACCGAAGAAGCCCTCGACGGCGGCGAGCGCGACGGCGGCGTTGTGCGCCTGGTAGGCGCCGTGCAGCGGGAGGTAGACCTCCTCGTACTCCCCGCCTAGTCCGCGCAGGGTGACCAGCTGCCCGCCGACGGCGACCTGCCGCGCCACGACCCCGAACTCCAGCCCCTCACGGGCCACGGTGGCGTCGACCTCGACGGCCTTCTTCAGCAGCACCTGCGCGGCGTCGACCGGCTGCTGCGCCAGGATGACGGTCGCGTCCTGCTTGACGACACCGGCCTTCTCCTTGGCGATCTCGCCGGGAGTCTCGCCGAGCCGGTCGGTGTGGTCCAGGTCGATGGGGGTCACGACGGCGACGTCACCGTCGATGACGTTGGTCGCGTCCCAGGTGCCGCCCATCCCGACCTCGACGACGGCCACGTCCACGGGCGCGTCGGCGAAGGCGGCGTACGCCATGCCGGTCAGCACCTCGAAGAACGACAGCCGGTACTCCTGCTGCGCGTCCACCATCTCGATGTACGGCTTGATGTCGTCGTACGTCTCGATGAAGCGCTCGGCGGAGATCGGCGCCCCGTCGAGACTGATGCGCTCGGTGACCGACTGCACGTGGGGGCTGGTGTACCTGCCGGTGCGCAGCTCGAAGGCGCCGAGGAGGGCCTCGATCATGCGGGCGGTGGAGGTCTTGCCGTTCGTCCCGGTGATGTGGATCGAGGGGTACGACCGCTGCGGCTCACCCAGGACGTCCATGAGCGCGGCGATTCGGCTGACGGAGGGCTCGAGCTTGGTCTCGCCCCAGCGTGTGGCGAGCTCCGCCTCGACCTTGCGCAGCGCCTTGTCGATCTCGGGGTCCTGGGGGCGCGTCGGCACGTCTGCCTCCGGCGGGCCCCCCTGGGTGCGCAGGGTGCGGCTGCCGGCCTCGATGACCGCGAGGTCGGGGTCGCGGTCGGTCTCTGCCGAGATGATCTCGTCGAAGGGGTCGTCGCTGTCGCTCACGGGGTCAGTCTACGGAGGGGGAGCTGGAGAGCGCCTAGGGAGTGGGGTGGCTGGTCTCGGATGGCGAGTGCGGGCGCGCTTGGGCTGATCGCGCAGTTCCCCGCGCCCCTAAGGGCGATGAGGGCGCCCGGAGCTCAACAGCTCCCAGCGCCCTCATCGACGTACAACCCCTTACGCCTGCGGCAGGCGGTCCAGCTGGGACTGGATACGGGCGATGTCCTCGTCCGCCTTTGCCAGGCGACCGCGGATCTTGTCCACCACGTTGTCCGGGGCCTTGGCCAGGAACGCCTCGTTGCCGAGCTTTGCGGTGGCCTGGGCCTTTTCCTTCTCGGCGGCCGCGAGGTCCTTGGCGAGGCGCTTGCGCTCCGCCGCGACGTCGATGGTGCCGGAGAGGTCGAGGGCGACCTCGGCGCCGGAGACCGGGAGGGTCGCCGTGGCCGTGAAGGCGTCGCCCTCCGGCTGGAGACGGAGGAGCTGGCGGATGGCGGCCTCGTGCGGGGCCAGGGCCGTGCCGTCGAGGGTGAGGCGGGCCGGGACACGCTGACCGGGCTGGAGACCCTGGTCGGCGCGGAAGCGGCGGACCTCGGTGATGACGGACTGGAGGGTCTCGATCTCGCGCTCGGCCGCGTCGTCGCGGAAGCCCGAGTCCTTCGGCCAGTCGGCGATGACGACCGACTCGCCGCCGGTGAGAGTGGTCCAGAGGGTCTCCGTGACGAACGGGACCACCGGGTGCAGCAGCTTGAGGGTGACGTCGAGAACCTCGCCCAGGACGCGCTTGCTGACCTCGGCCGGCTCGCCGCCCGCCTGGAACGTCGTCTTGGAGAGCTCGACGTACCAGTCGAAGACCTCGTCCCACGCGAAGTGGAAGAGGGCGTCCGAGAGCTTCGCGAACTGGTAGTCCTCGTAGAGCGCGTCGACTTCGGCGACGACGGAGTTGAGGCGGGAGAGGATCCAGCGGTCCGTCGCCGACATCGCCGACGGATCCGGCAGGGGCCCGTCCACCGTCGCGCCGTTCATCAGCGCGAAGCGCGTGGCGTTCCAGATCTTGTTGGCGAAGTTGCGGGAGCCCTGGACCCAGTCCTCGCCGATCGGGACGTCGACACCCGGGTTGGCGCCGCGGGCCAGGGTGAAGCGCAGGGCGTCGCTGCCGTACTTGTCCATCCAGTCCAGCGGGTTGACCGCGTTGCCGAAGGACTTCGACATCTTCTTGCCGAACTGGTCGCGGACCATGCCGTGCAGGGCGATGGTGTGGAACGGCGGGGTGCCGTCCATCGCGTACAGGCCGAACATCATCATCCGGGCGACCCAGAAGAAGAGGATGTCGTAGCCGGTGACCAGGACGGAGTTCGGGTAGAACTTCGCGAGCGATTCGGTCTGTTCGGGCCACCCGAGGGTCGAGAAGGGCCAGAGGCCGGAGGAGAACCAGGTGTCGAGGACGTCGGTGTCCTGACGCCAGCCCTCACCGGTGGGCGGCTCCTCGTCGGGACCGACGCAGACGACCTCGCCGTTCGGGCCGTAGAAGACCGGGATGCGGTGGCCCCACCACAACTGCCGCGAGATGCACCAGTCGTGGAGGTTGTCGACCCAGTCGAAGTACCGCTTCTCCATCTCCTGCGGGTGGATCTTGACGCGGCCGTCGCGGACCGCGTCCCCGGCGACCTTCGCGAGCGGGCCGACCTTGACCCACCACTGCATGGACAGACGCGGCTCGATGGTGGTCTTGCAGCGCGAGCAGTGGCCGACGGAGTGGGAGTACGGCCGCTTCTCGGCGACGATCCGGCCCTCGGCGCGCAGGGCGGCGACGATGGCGGAGCGGGCTTCGAGACGGTCCTGGCCCTGGAAGGGGCCGTGGGCCGTGATCACGGCGTGCTCGTCCATGATCGTGATGGCCGGCAGGTCGTGGCGCTGGCCGATCTCGAAGTCGTTCGGGTCGTGGGCCGGGGTGACCTTGACCGCACCGGTGCCGAACTCGGGGTCGACGTGGGTGTCGGCGACGACGGGGATGGAACGCTCGGTGAGCGGCAGCTTGATGAGCTTGCCGACCAGGTGCCTGTACCGCTCGTCCTCGGGGTGCACGGCGACGGCCGTGTCACCGAGCATGGTCTCGGCGCGGGTGGTGGCGACGACGAGAGTCTCCTCGCCCTCCCCGTACTTGATGGAGACGAGTTCGCCGTCGTCGTCCTGGTACTCGACCTCGATGTCGGAGATCGCGGTCAGACAGCGGGGGCACCAGTTGATGATGCGCTCGGCGCGGTAGATCAGCTCGTCGTCGTAGAGCCGCTTGAAAATGGTCTGGACGGCCTGCGACAGCCCCTCGTCCATCGTGAAGCGCTCACGCGTCCAGGCGACGGCGTCACCGAGGCGACGCATCTGTCCGGAGATCTGCCCGCCGGACTCGCCCTTCCACTGCCAGACCCGCTCGACGAAGGCCTCACGGCCGAGGTCGTGCCGGGACTTGCCCTCCTTGCCGAGTTCACGCTCGACGACGTTCTGGGTGGCGATGCCGGCGTGGTCCATGCCCGGCTGCCACAGCGTCTCGAAGCCCTGCATGCGCTTGCGGCGAGTGAGGGCGTCGATGAGGGTGTGCTCGAAGGCGTGCCCGAGGTGCAGGCTGCCGGTGACGTTCGGCGGCGGGATGACGATGGTGTACGGCGGCTTGTCACTCTTCTCGTCCGCCTCGAAGTAACCCCGCTCTACCCAGCGCTCGTACAGCGGGCCCTCTACGTCGGCCGGCGCGTACTGGGTCGGCAGTTCGGTGTCGGGCGCTGATGGCTGCTGCTGAGCGTTCTCGGTCACGGGCTCAGTTTAGGGGTGTCGCGGGCGTGTCCCGAAACGGCTTTGTTCTGTAACGGTGAGGCCCCCCGATGCAATGCATCGTGTGTGCCTGCGCCAGGATGTTCGGAACACATAAGCATCTGGAGGGGAACCCAGTAATGAGTCACAACCAGCCGGGCCCGTACGGCGGGCAGCCCCAGCAGCCCGGTCCGTACGGTCAGCCGGGCCCGTACGGCCAGCAGCCGCCGCAGGCCCCCCAGCCCGGCTACGGCTACCCCCAGCAGGCCCCTGCGCCCCAGCAGCCGGGCTACGGCTACCCGCAGCAGGCCCCGCAGGGCGTGCCGCCGCAGACCCAGCCGTACGGCCAGCAGCCGTACGGGCAGCAGCAGCCCTACACGGCCCCGATGCCGCCCGTGCCCGGCGGTGGCGGCGGCAAGAAGAAGCTCGGTCTCATCATCGGCGCGGTGGCAGTCGTGGCCGCGATCGCCGTCGGGGCGGCCCTCGTCCTCGGCGGGGGTGGCAGCGGATCGGCCGCCGGAGACGACGGCCCGCACAAGCTGACCACTCCTCCCAAGGTCCTCACCGAGTACAAGAAGAGCGAGGGCGACAACTCCGACGGTGCGATGACCGAGGAGGACCTGAAGGACGCCGCGAAGTGGGGTGTGAAGAACCCCAAGGATGTCAACGCGTCGTACCAGGCGGGCGAGGACCCGAACAACCCGCTGGCGGGCAAGATCCTTTCGTACGGCGGTGTCTACGGCGAGATCGATGACCCAGAGAAGGCGGTCGACGGGCTCTTCGCCTACATGAAGAAGGACGCAGCCGACGAGGACGTCACGTTCAAGGACGAGCCGAAGGCCTACACCCCGGAGGGGTTCGACGGCACCGTCCTGAAGTGCCAGCAGGCCACGATGAAGAACACCGAGTCCGGGGCGGGCGCGCCGGCCGAGATGAACATGACGTACTGCATCTGGGGTGACTACAGCACGGTCGGGTTCGTGATGCCCATGGAGTTCGCCGACCTCGCGGCCGGCAAGGAGACCGACCCGACGGAGGCGGCCGAAATCACCGCCAAGCTCCGCAAGGAAGTCCGCGTCAAGATCTGACGTTCCTGAACTGCAAAGGGGCCCCGGTCGGTTGACCGGGGCCCCTTCGTTCGTCCGTGTGTGCGGCGGCTGTTACGCCGTCTTCGCCTCTCCCGGTCCCCGTCCGTTGCGTGCATCGCGCGGGATCAGGGTCGGGTTGACGTTGGAGTGGACGACGTCCGCCGTGATGACGACGCGGGCCACGTCCTTGCGGGACGGGATCTCGTACATGACGCCCTGGAGGACTTCCTCCATGATGGCGCGCAGGCCTCGGGCGCCGGTCTGGCGGAGGATGGCCTGGTCGGCGATGGCTTCCAGGGCCTCGCGCTCGAAGTCCAGCTCCACGCCGTCGAGTTCGAAGAGGCGCTGGTACTGCTTGACCAGGGCATTGCGGGGCTCGATCAGGATCTGGAGGAGGGCCTCGCGGTCGAGGTTGTGGACCGAGGTGATGACGGGCAGGCGGCCGATGAACTCCGGGATCATCCCGAACTTCACCAGGTCCTCCGGCATGACGTCCTCGAACTGGTCCTTGGCCTCCAGCTCGCGCTTCGAGCGGATCGTCGCGCCGAAGCCGATGCCCTTGGCGCCGGCGCGGGACTCGATGAGCTTCTCCAGGCCCGCGAAGGCACCGCCCACGATGAACAGGACGTTCGTCGTGTCGATCTGGATGAACTCCTGGTGCGGGTGCTTGCGGCCGCCCTGGGGCGGGACCGAGGCCGTGGTGCCTTCGAGGATCTTGAGCAGCGCCTGCTGAACGCCCTCGCCGCTCACGTCACGCGTGATCGACGGGTTTTCGCTCTTACGGGCCACCTTGTCGATCTCATCGATGTAGATGATGCCGGTCTCGGCCTTCTTGACGTCGTAGTCCGCCGCCTGAATGAGTTTCAGGAGGATGTTCTCGACGTCCTCGCCGACGTAACCCGCCTCAGTGAGCGCCGTGGCGTCGGCGATCGCGAACGGGACGTTCAGCATGCGCGCCAGCGTCTGGGCCAGCAGCGTCTTGCCGGAGCCCGTGGGGCCCAGCAGGAGGATGTTGGACTTCGCCAACTCGATCGCGTCGTCACGGCCGTTGCCGCCGCCGTTCTCGCCGGCCTGGACGCGCTTGTAGTGGTTGTAGACCGCCACGGAGAGCGCCTTCTTGGCCGACTCCTGGCCCACCACATAGCCCTCGAGGAACTCGTAGATCTCACGAGGCTTGGGGAGTTCCTCCCAGCGCACCTCGCTCGTCTCCGCGAGCTCTTCCTCGATGATCTCGTTGCAGAGATCGATGCACTCGTCGCAGATGTACACACCAGGCCCTGCGATGAGCTTCTTGACCTGCTTCTGGCTCTTGCCGCAGAACGAGCACTTGAGCAGATCGCCGCCGTCACCGATGCGTGCCACGGTGTGCTTCCCCTTCGCCTGGGAGACGCCTAGGTCCAGCGGCTCCTGGTGCTGCCTTATTCCGACGGTACCTTGCCGGGCCCCCCGTTCGGGCCCCCCTTGGCGCGGTTCACTGTGACGTGCAGCGTGTCAAAGCACACGAACCGGACCAAGGGGCGGCAGACAATACAGCCTCCGACTAGCGGACGGCTGCGTTGTTCATCTTCCGAGTGGAGATGATCTGGTCGATCAGACCGTAGGAGAGCGCCTCCTCGGCCGTGAGGATCTTGTCGCGCTCGATGTCCTCGCGGATCTTCTCGATCGGCGTGGTCGAGTGCTTGGCCAGCATCTCCTCCAGCTGCGCGCGCATCCGGAGGATCTCGTTGGCGGCGATCTCCAGGTCGGAGACCTGACCGCGGCCGGTCTCGCTGTAGGGCTGGTGGATCAGCACACGGGCATTCGGCAGCGCCATGCGCTTGCCCGGCGTACCGGCGGCCAGCAGGATGGCCGCGGCGGAGGCCGCCTGGCCCATGCAGACCGTCTGGACGTCCGGCTTCACGAACTGCATCGTGTCGTAGATCGCGGTCAGCGCGGTGAACGAGCCGCCGGGGCTGTTGATGTAGACCGAGATGTCACGGTCCGGGTCCATCGACTCCAGGCACAGCAGCTGCGCCATGACGTCGTTGGCGGAGGCGTCGTCGATCTGGACGCCGAGGAAGATCACGCGCTCCTCGAAGAGCTTCGCGTACGGGTCGTACTCGCGAACGCCCTGCGAGGTGCGCTCGACGAAGCGCGGGATGACGTAACGGGACTCCGCGGAGGGACCCGTGTACTCGGCGCGCGTGCGGTCGTACAGGCCGCTGCCGGGGAAGTCGTTCACTGTCTGTCTCCTAGGGGCTGAGGCGGTCGGCTGAGGGCTTGCAGGGGGCCTCAGGCCCCGGTGCCGCCGCCGCCCGGCATGTTGACGGCCGCGGTGATGACGTCGTCGATGAGGCCGTACTCCTTGGCCTCCTCGGGGTCGAACCAGCGGTCACGGTCGGAGTCGCGCGTGACCTGCTCGAACGACTGACCGGTGTGCTGGGCGGTGAGCTCAGCCATGCGCTTCTTGGTGTGCAGCAGCCGCTCGGCATGGATCTTGATGTCGGAGGCGGAGCCGGCCAGGCCCGCGGAGGGCTGGTGGATCAGGATCTCGGCGTTCGGCAGCGCGAAGCGCTTGCCCGGGGTGCCCGCGCTGAGCAGGAACTGACCCATGGAGGCGGCGAGACCCATGGCGATGGTCACCACGTCGTTCTTGATGAACTGCATGGTGTCGTAGATCGCCATGCCGGCCGTGATGGAACCGCCGGGGCTGTTGATGTAGAGGTTGATGTCCTTGTCGGGGTCCGCAGCGGCAAGGAGCAGCAACTGTGCGGTGATCTTGTTCGCGATGTCGTCGTCGACCGGCTGGCCGAGGAAGATGATCCGCTCGTTGAGCAGCCGGTTGTAGACCTGGTCGCCGAGGCCACCACCGATGGAAGGCTCGCCGGCGGCGGAGGGCATCAGATTCGTCACGTATCCACCTGCTCGTCTTACGACGGCGTCCGGCCGTCTCACGTGTTCTGCCGGGGCGCGAGGCTGGCCGACGGTTTCGCCGACTCCCCTGCCCTCGTATTCATGGACCCTAACGCGCTGGTCCCTTCGGGGAATCCCGGATAGAGGGCTGTTCGCCGGGGGCGTAGCGCCGTGGTGACTTTTGGTGCGTGGGCGACCGCGGGTCCGTCGCCCGCGCACGCGCCCACGTGGCGGAGCCGCACATCGCATACAGCCCCGCGCCCCTGGCCGGGTCACTCCGCCCCATGTGACAGGACGGGCCCCCGGGAAAGTCCCCAGGGGCCCGTCCTACGACCTGCGCGGCGCCGTGGGCTCAGCCCTCGGTCTTCTCCGTGTCGGCGTCCGTGGCGTCCGCCTCCGTGGCCTCGGCGGCGACCTCGGCGGCCGTCTCGACCTCTTCCTCGTCGTCGAGGTCGACGACCTCGCCGTTGGTGTCCTTCACCGTGGCGGCCTCGACCACGACGGCCAGGGCCTTGCCGCGGGCGACCTCGCCGACCAGGAGCGGAACCTGGCCGCCCTCGACGACCGCCTGGGCGAACTGGTCGGGGGACATGCCGGAGGAAGCGGCGCGACGCATGAGGTGCTCGGTGAGCTCCTCCTGGTTGACGTTCAGCTTCTCGCGCTTGACCAGCTCGTCGAGGACGAACTGGGTCTTGATGCCCTTGACCGCGGCGTCCTTGGTCTCGGCCTCGAACTCCTCGACCGTCTTGCCCTGGATCTCGAGGTACTTCTCGAGGTCGAGGCCCATCTGGCCGAGCTGGTGGTGCTCGAGGTTGTGCTTACGGGTGTTGACCTCGTCCTCGAGCAGCTTCTCGGGGACCGGGACCTCGACCAGGTCGAGCAGTTTCTCCAGGACGCGCTCCTGGGCCTGCGTGGCCTGGTCGTACTGCTTCATGTTCTCGAGGCGCTTGCGGCTGTCGGCCTTGAGCTCGTCGAGGGTGTCGAACTCGGAGGCGAGCTGCGCGAACTCGTCGTCCAGCTCGGGCAGTTCGCGGGCGGCGACCTGGGTGACCTTGACGGTGACCTCGGACTCCTTGCCGGCCGCGGAGCCGCCCTTGAGCTCGGAGGTGAAGGTGGCCTCGCCACCGGCCTCCAGGCCCTTCACGGCGTCGTCGATGCCCTCGAGGAGCTCGCCGGAGCCGATGGTGTAGGACACACCGCTGGCGATGCCGTCCTCGAGCACCTCTCCCTCGACCTTGGCCTCCAGGTCGATCGTGACGACGTCGCCGTCCTCGGCGGCGCGCTCGACCGGGGAGGTGGAGGCGAAGCGCTCACGGAGCTGCTCCACCGACTTCTCGACGTCCTCGTCGCTCACCTCTACGGCGTCGACCTCGACCTCGATGGAGGAGAAGTCCTCGGGGAGCTCCAGGGACGGGCGGATGTCGACCTCGGCGGTGAAGTTCAGCGTGTCGCCGTCCTTCAGCTCGGTGATGTCGACCTCGGGCTGGCCCAGAACGTCCAGCTCGGCCTCGTTGACCGCTTCGGTGTAGAACTTCGGAAGCGCGTCGTTGACGGCCTCCTCCAGCACTGCACCACGACCGAACCGCTGGTCGATGACGCGGGCCGGGATCTTGCCCTTACGGAAGCCCTTCACCGTGACCTGCTGGTTGATCTTCTTGTACGCCGCGTCGAGGCTGTCCTTGAGCTCCTCGAAGGGCACCTCGACAGTGAGCCGAACCCGAGTCGGGTTCAGGGTCTCCACGGCGCTCTTCACGGTTCGGTCTCCTTGTGGCTGACTTCTTGGATTCTGCCGGGGCCAGAACGGCTCCGGCGGATTAGCCGCCCTGAGGACTACATCAGACGAGAGACACACGGGCGCGCAGCTTGCATAGTAACCGCAGCGGCTACACGCCCCAAAAGGCGATCAAGCCAGGTGATCGCGAAGGTGGCCGCCAATGGCCGGTCAAATGGTCGGGGTGGCGGGATTTGAACCCACGGCCTTCCGCTCCCAAAGCGGACGCGCTACCAAGCTGCGCCACACCCCGTCTGGTGCGACACGTAGGGTACATGCCCGCAGGCAGTGGGGCTGCCGCATTTACGGGGTGTGCGGCGAGGGGTCCCGACCCGCTACGATGCCTTCTGTGCCGCGGTCATCTGACCTGCGGTGCGTCCTGTGCGGGCGTAGCTCAATGGTAGAGCCCTAGTCTTCCAAACTAGCTACGCGGGTTCGATTCCCGTCGCCCGCTCTGTACGACTCAGGGCCAGGTCAGAGGATCGATCCTCTGACCTGGCCCTGATTTCTTACGCGTCCCAGCCGCTCTGGCACTGACGTATCTGGGTATCGCCCTCGAAGACGGCCGCCTGGACCTTCACCCGGCGGATGCCCTCCGAGGAGGACGCGTAGGTACGCCATTCAGTCCCGTCACCGCTGCCGCCGTAGTAGTGGTGCCACCGCCACGTCACGATGTCGCCGTCGCTCTCCTGGCTGATCAGACGAACCGCCACATGGTGACCGTCGGCTTCGGTGTCGCGCACCCAGAGATCGAGGGGCCTCAGCGTGTCCAGGCTTTCGCGGGTGGCGGAGAGGTAGCTGCTCACGCCCAGGGTGGCGCACTGGACGGTCGGTCCAGCTGCCGCTGCCGGTGTCGCGGCACTCGGGATCGCGAGGCAGGCCAGTACGACCGCGGTGACCGCGGCAGAGGGGCGGATCTTCATTCGGTTCCTTCCAGACGGGTCAGGGGCACAGGACAGGCAGGTCCCCGGCAGGCGTCTCGGGCCGGCCGAAGTCGCATGAGCGGCTCTCAGAGGTCGCGTACGTCCACGGTGTAGACGGAGCGGAGGCCGTACGGAACGTAGAGGGCGTCGCCGACGAGGGTGAGGGGGGCGCCGGTCGGGGAGCCGTCCACGACGCCGTCGTCGCGGCCGTCGAGGGTGCCCTCGACCTTGCCGGTGGTCCGGTTGAGGGCGGCGAGGCGGCCGCTGGGGGACGCGAGGTAGAGGTGCGTCCTGGAGGCGATGGGCGGGCCCGACTGTTCCACTCCGGAGTTGCTCTCCCAGGACTGGCGGCCGGTGGCCGGGTCGACCGCGCGGATGGCGCCGTTGCCGAGGGTGAAGTAGAGGGTGCCGCCCAGGAGGGTGGGAGTCGCGCTCTCGGGCTCGGTCTCGCTCAGCTTCACCGTCGTCACGACGTGCGAGGAGGCGTTGATCAGGGTCAGTGTCCGACGGGTGCCGATCACGTTCACGAGGACCAGGCGTCCGTCGTGCTGGCCGACGATGCTCGAATCACCCTTGATCTTCACGGTCCAACGGGGTTCGCCCGTGGCCGGGTCCAGCTGGGAGACGGTCGTGGCCTGGATGGTGTCGGTGGTGTACTTCCCGCACAGGAGGTACGCCTGCTTGGCGGCACCGGTCAGCACGCAGTAGTTGGTGCCCGGGTCCGGCAGGGGGCGCTGCCAGCGGACCTTGCCGTCGTCGGCGCCGAGCAGGGCGAGCTTCCGCCCCGTCTTGCCATAGACGGTGATCACGCCGGCGGGTACGGCGGTGGAGCCGCCCTGGTCGCTGCTCGGCTCCGTACCCTCTTCGCCGTCGGCGGTCACGGTCTTCCAGATCACCTTGCCGGTCTCGGCGTCCAGGGACTGGATCGTGTAGCGGGTCGGGTTCGGCGCCTCCTCGTTGTCGACAGGCCGGTCGTCGGAGCCGTACACGTAGACGCGGTCATCGCGTGCGCCGATGATCGTGCCTCCGCCGGAGCTGCTGCTGCCGATGTCGTCGGCGGTCGGGTCGACGGGCCGGGCCCAGGTGTTGCGGCCGTCGGCCAGGGCGAAGCGGGTCGCCATGATCTCGTCGCCCGCGCAGACGAGGGACGTACCGGAAGCTGCGCAGCGGTTGAAGAGGGAGCTGGGACCCATCGGATCCTTGTCGGGGCTCGGGTCTTTCGCCTGCCCGTGCCAGGCCTTCCAGCCGGCGGGCAGGTTCCCCGGGGCGGAGTCGTCGCCGGTCAAGGCTACCGTCGTCGTGGCCGCCGCCGCGAGGGCGAGGGTGCCGGCGGCGACGGCCGGCCACCAGCGTGTGCGGCGGCGGGACCTGCCGGTGTCGGCCGGTGTCGGGGCACCGTCCGTCGTGGGCCAGTCGCCGTCCTTCAGCAACCGCAGCAACTCGTCCGCCGTGGGGCGGGACTTGGGTTCCTTCTCCAGACAGAGGCGGATGAAGGGGAGCAACTCGGCCGGGACGTCATCGAGTTCGGGGGCGCCCTCGACCACGCGGATCGCCGTCTCGTACGGGCTCGGGCTGTCGAAGGGGCCCCGGCCCGACGCGGCGAACGCGACCACCGCGCCCAGCGAGAAGATGTCGGCCGCCGGGCCCACGTCCTGGGGCGCGGAGAACTGTTCCGGGGACATGAAGGGCGGGGTGCCCATCACGCGGCCGGTCTGGGTGAGGACGTCGGAGGCGGCGAACTCGGTGGCGCGGGAGATGCCGAAGTCGATGACGCGGGGGCCGTCGTCGGCGAGCATCACATTGGCCGGTTTCAGGTCCCGGTGGACCACGCCCGCGCGGTGGATGTCGCGGATCGCCTCGGCCAGGCCCGCGGCGAGTTCACGGAGCCGGGGTGGCGGCAGCGGGCCGTTGTCGCGTATGTGCGTGCCGAGGTCCGACCCCGGTATGTAGAGCGTGGCCATCCAGGGGCGCGGCGCGTCGGCGTCGGCGTCCACGACCGGAGCCGTGAAGGCGCCGCTGACCTGGCGGGCGGCGGCCACCTCACGGCGGAACCGGGCGCGGAACTCGTCGTCGTCGGCGTACTGGGCGTGCACCACCTTGACCGCGAGACGGCGGCCGGAGGCGGAGCGGGCGAGGTAGACCACGCCCATTCCGCCGCTGCCCAGACGGTCCTCGATGCGGTAACCGCCCGCCTCCGCGGGGTCCGAGTCGCGCAGCACCATCCCGGTACGTCCCCCTGCTAGCCGTCTCCGGCCCCCGTGACCGGACGGGTCAGCCTAGCTTCACGGGTCAACAGGGTCAGAACTGGATCGAGTTGATGGTCTCCGCTATCGAGTTGAGGAAGCGCTGGATGTCGTCGGCCATGCCCGTCGAGGCGAGGAAGAAGCCGAACAGCACGGCCACGACGGCAGGTCCTGCCTTGAGGGATCCGCCACGGATCAACACCACCAAGATGATCGCCAACAGCAGCACCACTGACAGCGAAATGGCCACAACTGATCACACACCCTCGGTCGGTCCGCACCCGGCCCGGGGGTGCCGGCCCCGCGCACCCCCGCCAGAACCATCGTGCCACCAACCAGGCCGCTGTATGCGGCGGGTGATGCATCGTTGACCACACCTGTGCCTGAACTGTGCGGCGCCGGCCGGCCGCGCAACCGGCCCTTCATGTCCCGCACATGTCCCGCACAACAATTCGAGAGTGCACCCACACAGGGAATTCGACTGGATCGTTTCGGTCTCCACACATCCTGTTCGCAGGTAATTCGACTAATCAACGCGCCCACAGGAAGCGGACATTCCGCCGGAGTCGCCTGCGGGCCTTATGCCCTATTTAGTCGGGATGAATCACACCAAGTAGGCGCTTGCTGCGGGCCATAATCCCTACCCACCAGGTGTGTTGGCCGTCACGTTCACCGGACGTCAACTGCTCGGTTTTCTGGGCACCCGAAGCGAATAACCAGGAATGACCTGGCGGGTTTTACGAAAACCCACAGACAACGCTAGGGTGCCTCAGATGTTCCACGCTGCCTCGTCCCCCGCACGCGGCAGAGCGCCGCTCCCCCCTGCCCAGCCGTCGGCATCAGGAGTGCCGAGTCCGCGCTCGCCCCTCAAACAGCAGAACGAACAGTCGGCCAAGCCCGCCGGCAAGCAGCGCGACGCCTTCTTCGACAACGCCAAGTACCTGGCGATCGTGCTGGTGGCCATCGGTCACGCCTGGGAACCGCTCAAGGGCGACAGCCGCATCCTGGAAGCCGCGTACACGGTCGTGTACTCGTTCCACATGCCGGCGTTCATCATCATCTCCGGCTTCTTCTCGCGCAGCTTCGACATGCGCCCCGACCGGCTGCGGCGGCTGATCACCGGTGTCGCGGTGCCGTACATCGTCTTCGAGACCGCCTACGTCCTCTTCGAGCGCGCGGCGGGCGACGACTCCGGCAAGGACATCAGCCTGCTCGACCCCTGGTATCTGACCTGGTTCCTGTGCGCGCTGTTCGTCTGGCGGATGATCACCCCCATCCTGAAGGCGGTCCGCTGGCCGCTCCCCTTCGCGCTCGGCCTCGCGATGCTGGCGTCCGTCGCGCCGTCGATCGGTGACGACCTGGATCTGCAGCGGATCCTGCAGTTCCTGCCGTACTTCGTGCTGGGCCTGTGCATGAGGCCCGAGCACTTCCACCGGGTGCGCACCCGCAGGGTGCGGATGCTGTCGGTGCCCGTGTTCGCGACCGCGCTCGTCGTCGGCTGGTGGGCGGTGCCGCGAATGAACACCGCGTGGTTCTACCACCGGGACGCCGCGCAGGAGTTGGGCGCGCCGTGGTGGGCCGGGCCGGTCATGGTGCTCGCGATGTTCGGCTGCTCGCTGCTGCTGACCGCCTGCTTCTTCGCCTGGGTGCCGCGCCGGAACATGTGGTTCACGGCCCTTGGCGCGGGCACGCTGTACGGCTATCTGCTGCACGGCTTCCTGGTGAAGGCCGGTGACTACCAGGGCTGGTTCGACCACCCCTGGCTGCACCGCCCGCTCGGCGAGATCGCCGTGAGCGTCCTCGCGGCCGCCGTCGTCACCGTGCTGTGCACGAAGCCCGTGCAGCGGATCTTCCGGTTCGCGATGGAGCCGAAGATGGCGTGGGCCTTCAGGCAGGACCCCGCCGAACTGGCCCGGGAACGCCAGAAGCAGGAGCGCCGCGAGAAGGTCCTCGCCTAGCCGCTACGACCCTTGCCTCACCTGACCGAGAAGTGCACGCATCCGCGCGTACTTCTCGGTCAGTCGTTTGCGGGTCTCCTCGTCGAGGACCGCTAGGCGTGCCGGGTCGGCGTTGTGCGCCAGGTCCGACTCCTTCACCAGCAGCGCGCCGGGAGTGGCGAGGATCCGCCCGGCGTACGCCTCGGGCGGCTCCCCCGCCCGCTTGGTGACCGCGAGCACGATGTCCTTCGTACGACGGCTCAGCGCGGCCTCCTCCAGCCAGTGTGCGGAGAGCGCGTCGTCCTCGACGGCGTCGTGCAGCCAGGCGGCCGCGATCTGCTCGGCGTCGCCGCCCCGCGCGCGCACCCCCTCGGCGACCGCCTGGAGATGTTCGGCGTAGGGCCGGCCCGCCTTGTCGGTCTGGCCCTCGTGGGCGGTGCGGGCGAGGGCTTCGACCTCGGTCAGGGTCAGGGTGCGCGGTGCGTCGGTCACGGCTCCAGTGTCTCCCCGCGCAGCGCGGCGCGGGCCGGAACGCCGGCCGCGGTCAGGCCCAGGGCGACGATCGCCGCGACGAGTGAGCCGTACACCGGCGGAGGGATGCAGGGCCACTGTCCCGTCAGTCCGTTCATCATCGGGACGAGCGTGGCTAGCACGATGGCCGTGCCGAGGACGATGCCCGCAATAGCGACCAGGAAGGCGTACTTGCCGGAGCCCGAGGGGCCCGTGACCGCGGTGAAGGTGCGGGGCGGGAGAGTCAGGTCGATGCCTCGCAGGGTGTGGACGGCGGTCCGGCCCCGGCCGTAGCGGCGGTGCACTCCGTGGAGCTCTACGGCCCGGTCGGCCGGCATGGCTGGCCTTCCGTTCGGTCGAGGGGTGTGTCTCGACCGTACGGATTCGGGGGGTACGGGGACATACGGGGAGCATGCGGGCGGCCGGCGGATCGAGGCCGGGGCAATCCCCACCGAGGGGGTTCCCTCAGAGGTTCGCCGCCTGGGCCGTCGGGCCCTCTCGGCAGATCAGCAGGAGCGCCCTGTCGTCGTTGACGTCCTTCGCCACCGCTTCGATCAGGTGCCAGGCCGCGCCGTGGAATCCGCCGGCCACGTAGCGGTCGGCCTCGCCGGTGAGGCGGTCGATGCCCTCGACGATGTCACGGTCGGAGGTTTCGACGAGGCCGTCGGTGAAGAGCATCAGGACGTCGCCGGGGCGGAGCGAGCCCTTGACCGGGTCGAACTGGGCGCCGTCGTAGACACCGAGGAGGGGGCCCTCGGCCGCCTTCTCCTCCCAGCGGCCGCTGCCCGCGCTCAGTTGGAGGCCCGGGGGATGGCCGGCGGAGTAGAGCTCGTAGTCACCGGAGTCCAGATCCAGGACCAGGTGGATCGAGGTCGCGAAGCCCTCGTCCCAGTCCTGGCGGAGAAGGTAGCCGTTCGCCGCGGGGAGGAACGCGTGCGGGGGCAGGCTGCCCAGGAGGCCTCCGAAGGCGCCGGAGAGGAGCAGGGCGCGGCTGCCCGCGTCCATGCCCTTGCCCGACACGTCCGTCAGGACCACCTCCATCGTGCGGCCGCCGTTGGTGCGGGCCGCGACCACGAAGTCGCCCGAGAAGGACTGGCCGCCCGCCGGGCGCAGGGCCATCTCGCGGTGCCAGCCCTGGGGCAGCTTCGGGAGCTTGCTCTGGACCCGGATGCGTTCGCGGAGGTCGAAGAGCATGGTGCCGCCGCGTCGCCAGGGCACACCGACCCGGCTACGGAACTGGGCGATCAGCAGGCCGAAGAATCCGCAGGCCGCCACCACGAGCACGATGCCCGGGGTCACCCGGGACGGGCCCTCCGTGTACGGGCCCAGCTGCACGGACTCCACGATCAGTGCCGTCGCCGCCGCCGCGTACAGGCCGAGCAGGCTCGCCGGGCGCAGCAGCAGGCCGCCCGCGACGATCGGGAGGACCAGCGCGGCCGGGGATACCCAGACCGAGTTGGCGAGCGTCGTGACCGCGATCAGCGGGATCGTGATGAGCAGACCGGCCAGTGCGACCCAGTCCGAACCGTCCCCGCGGAAGTAGTCCACAGCGCTTCTGCGCAGGCCGACGCGAGCCCGGTGCCACTGCATCTTCAACCGGGCCGTGAACGTCTCGGCTTCCGCGCGCCGCTCTCGTCCTGCTGCCATTAGTTCGGGACCCTATCCATCGGACCAGCTGCTTGGCACGGGAGGTCCCACTTGTCCCCCGTCCGAGGTTCAACTTCACAGTGAACTTCACAGAAAGCCGTTGTGCCGCCGCCAAGGAGAAATTCCCTGGCTCGTCCCGCAATGCCCTGGTAGGCATGGTCCATGGCTTCTGACTTGGCGACCGAACTGCGGGTGCTGCGGCGGCAGGACCGGGACGAGTGGTACGACACCTTGATCCGCGCCTTCGGCGGGGTCCCGGAGTCGACCGAGGAACGCGAGCTGTGGAACACCCTCACCGAGACCGACCGTGCCATCGGCGCGTGGGACGGTGACGTGTGTGTCGGTTCGGCGGGGGCGTTCAGCTTCCGGCTGACCGTGCCCGGCGGCGCCTCGGTACGGGCCGCCGGCGTCACCATGGTCAGTGTGTCCGCGACCCATCGTCGCCGTGGTGTCCTCACGGCGATGATGCGGCGACAGCTGGACGACGTACGGGAGTGGGGGTGGCCGCTGGCCGTGCTGACCGCCTCCGAGCCCGCCATCTACGGGCGGTTCGGGTACGGCGTCGGTACGCATGCCGTGAGCGCCGAGATCGACACCGAGCGGGTGCGGCTGTCCGCCCCGCCGGGGACGGACGACGTGCGCCTGCGGTACGCCGAGCCCGCCGAGGTGCTGGACGCGTGCGAGGCGGTGTACGCGCGCGTGGTGCCGTCGCGGCCGGGGATGGTGGCGCGTACGCCCGGCTGGGAGCGGCTGATGCTGCTGGACCCGGAGAACGAGCGGGAGGGGGCGTCGCCGCTCCAGTGCGTGGTCGCGGAGCAAATCGGGGGGAGCGAAGCGACTTCGGGTGAGGGTGGTGGTGGGAGACGGGCGGGCGGGGAGGTCGTGGGGTTCGCGCGATTCGCCGTGAAGCCCCACTGGGCGCCGACCGGGCCGCAGGGCAAGGTGCTGGTCCGTGATGTCGAGGCGCCCGACCCCGCGGTGTACGCGGCGCTGTGGCGGTTCCTGTTCGACATCGACCTGACGTCGAAGCTGGTGACCCGGGGGCGGCCGGTGGACGACGCGTGGCAGTACCTCGTGTCCGACATCCGGCGGTGTTCGCTGCGGGTGCGGGACTCGTTGCATGTGCGGCTGGTGGATGTGGGGGCCGCGCTGGAGGCGCGGACCTATCAGGCGCCGGTGGATGTGGTGTTCGAGGTCGCGGACGACTTCTGTCCGTGGAACGAGGGGCGTTGGCGGCTGAGCGGGGATGCGAAGGGGGCGTCCTGCGAGCGGACCACCGATCCGGCGGATCTGGCTCTGTCCGTACGGGAGTTGGGGGCGGCCTATCTCGGTGGGGTAGGCCTGGCCTCGCTGGGGGCCGCCGGGCGGGTGCGGGAGCTTCGGCGCGGGGCGCTGGGGGAGGCCGCGGTGGGGTTCGCCTCCGCCGTGGCGCCGTGGCTGCCGCACGGGTTCTAGGGCCCTTCTGACGGACGGATCACGCGGGCCGAGGAGCGGCGTCCGGTGCGTGCGATCGTCGTGCGGGGTGGAGGGTCATGTGGCGGAGCCACCTGGCCCTTCGCTGCGTTCGGCGATCGTGCGGTTCAGGGTTTCTGGCAGGTCGGGCACCAGAAGAGGTTGCGGGCGGCGAGATCGGCGGTGCGGATCTCGCCGCCACAGATGTGACAGGGCAGATTGGCCCTGCGATAGACGTACACCTCGCCGCCGTGGTCGTCGACGCGGGGAGGGCGGCCCATCGCCTCGGGGGTGTGCTCGGGGCGGACGGTGTCGATGCGGTTGTGCTTCACGCCCTCGTGCATGAGGTCCACGAGGTCGTGCCAGATCGCGTCCCACTCCGGTGGGGTGAGCGTGTTTCCGGTGCGGTACGGGTCGATCCGGTGCCGGAAGAGGACCTCGGCGCGGTAGACGTTGCCAACGCCGGCGATGACCTTCTGGTCCATCAGCAGGGCGGCGATCGTCGTACGGCTGCGGGAGATCCGCTGGTACGCGGTTTCGGGGGTGGCGTCCTCGCGGAGCGGGTCGGGGCCGAGGCGGTCGTGTATCGACTGCTTCTCGGTGGGGGTGATCAGGGCGCAGGTCGTGGGGCCGCGGAGGTCCACGTACGACGTGGGGTTCGCGAGGCGGAGGCGGACCGTGTCGGTGGGTGGGGGTGCGGGGGCCGGGCCGAAGGTGACCTTGCCGAAGAGGCCGAGGTGGATGTGGATCCAGTCGGTTTCCCGGAAGCCGAGGAAGAGGTGTTTGCCGTGGGCCTCGGTGTGGGTGAGTTCCGCACCGTCGAGGAGGTCTGCGGCGTCGGTGAACTTGCCCTGGGGGCTGGTGACCTGGGTCTTTCTGCCGCGGAATGCTGCGGCGCAGTCCTTGGCCAGGCGGTGGATCGTGTGCCCCTCAGGCACGGTGGCTCCTCTTCGTCCGGGGGGCGGTTCTCGCCCCCGCCGCCCCTACCCGTCCCTACCCGTCCCATCCTCCAGGGGCGCTGCCCCTTCGACCCCGGTGCCTGGGGGCTGCGCCCCCAGGCACCGGTCGGCCCCGAAAGGGCCTCGTCCTCGAACGCCGGACGGGCTGAAAGAGCCAGGACGGCGGATGCGCCGAGATGCCCAGGGGCGCGGGGAACTGCGCGACCAGCCCCCACGCACCCGCACCCGGCCACGTCCGAAACCAGCCCGAAGCGTCCCCTCGCCGACTGGCTACTGCTGCGGGTGGTGCGGGGGGATCGGGGGGAGGTCGCCCGTCGTCTCGTAGGTCGCCAGCATGTCGATTCGGCGGATGTGGCGGGCGTCTTCGGAGAAGGGGGTGGCGAGGAAGGTCTCCACGAACTTCGTCGCCTCGTCCTCGGTGTGCATGCGTGCGCCCACCGCCACGACGTTGGCGTTGTTGTGCTGGCGGCCCAGCGACGCGGTCTCCTCGCTCCAGGCCAGCGCCGCACGGACGCCCTTGACCTTGTTCGCGGCGATCTGCTCGCCGTTGCCGGAGCCGCCGATCACGATGCCGAGGGAGTCCGGGTCCGCCGCTGTGCGCTCCGCGGCGCGGAGGCAGAACGGGGGGTAGTCGTCCTGGGCGTCGTAGATGTGGGGACCGCAGTCCACCGGCTCGTGACCGGCCGCCTTGAGCCAGTCGACGAGGTGGTTCTTGAGTTCGAAGCCCGCATGGTCGGAGCCGAGATACACGCGCATGGGATGAGTGTGACACGACTGTTTCGGGGCAGCAGCCCTGGGTGTCGTCCAGGAAAATTGTCGATCCGGCCATCGAAGCTCATGAAAACCTCAAGTAACGATCCGGAATCAAAGGTTCAAGAATTCCTTTGCCTCCGATTCACTGGACCGATCCGTACGCCGCTCGTACGGGACACTGCTCGCCCGGCGCAAAGGAATTCCCCGTATGACTTCGCAGCCGACCCCGGCCAAGGCCACCGGAGACCCCGGTAACGGCCTTCAGGCCGGGCTCAAGAACCGTCACCTGTCGATGATCGCCATCGGTGGTGTGATCGGTGCCGGCCTCTTCGTCGGATCCAGCTCCGGTATCGCCACCGCAGGACCCGGCATCCTCCTGTCGTACGCACTCGTCGGCACGCTCGTGGTGCTGGTGATGCGGATGCTCGGTGAGATGTCCGCGGCCAACCCGGCCTCCGGGTCGTTCTCGGCGCACGCCGACCGCGCGCTCGGGCGCTGGGCCGGGTTCTCCATCGGCTGGCTGTACTGGTTCTTCTGGGTCGTGGTGCTGGCCGTCGAGGCCACCGCCGGTGCCGTGATCCTGGAGGGCTGGATACCGGCCGTGCCCCAGTGGGCCTGGGCTCTCATCGTGATGATCGTGCTGACCGCGACCAACCTGGTCTCCGTCGGGTCCTACGGCGAGTTCGAGTTCTGGTTCGCCGGCATCAAGGTCGTCGCGATCGCCGCGTTCATCGTCATCGGCGGGCTGGCCGTCTTCGGGGTGCTGCCCGGCGTCGACAGCGACAAGGCCGGTCTCGGCAACCTCACCGACCACGGCGGCTTCCTGCCCCACGGCGCCGGCGCGATCCTCACCGGTGTGCTGCTCGTCGTCTTCTCCTTCATGGGCAGCGAGATCGCCACCCTGGCCGCCGGTGAGTCCGAGAACCCGCAGCAGGCCGTCACCAAGGCGACCAACAGCATCATCTGGCGGGTCGGCGTCTTCTACCTCGGCTCGATCTTCGTCGTGGTCTCGCTCCTGCCGTGGAACGACCCGTCCATCAAGAAGGACGGCTCCTACGTCGCCGCCCTCGACTCGCTGGGCATCGCGCACGCCGGTCAGATCATGAACTTCATCGTGCTGACCTCGGTGCTGTCCTGTCTCAACTCCGGCCTCTACACGGCCTCCCGCATGGCCTTCTCGCTCGGCCGGCGGGGCGACGCGCCGAAGGCGTTCGCGCGGACCAACAGCCGGGGTGTGCCGATGGCGGCGATCCTCGCCTCGGTCGTGTTCGGCTTCGTCGCGGTCTTCTTCAACTACCTGTCCCCCAAGACGGTCTTCCTCTTCCTCGTCAACTCCTCCGGCGCGGTCGCCCTGTTCGTCTGGCTGGTGATCTGCTTCTCGCAGCTGCGGATGCGGAAGATCATCGAGGCCGAGGCGCCGGAGAAGCTGGTCGTGAAGATGTGGCTGTACCCCTATCTCACCTGGGCGACGGCCGGACTGATCGTGTTCGTGCTCGGTTACATGCTGACCGACACCGAGGGTGCGAGCAGTGGCCGTACGACCGTCCTTCTCTCGCTGCTCGTCGCGGCGTTCGTGCTCGCCATCGCCTTCGTGAAGGAGAAGGTCGGGGCCGGCCGGGCCGCCGTCTCCCCCGAGGTGCACGACGAGGTCGACGAGGTCAAGGTCGGCTGACGCGCCACGCATGAAGAAGGGGCCCCTCACGCGGGGCCCCTTTTCTCATGCCGTCCTTCTCACGCCGTCCTTCTCACGCCGTCCTTCTCACGCCGTCAAAGGATCGTGAAGCTGTCCGTGACCTTGTCGTACGTCTTCACCGCCTGGTTCTCGATGTCGGGCTGGTACCAGGTGTTGATCTGGTACGACTTGCCGTCCGCGTTGAAGCCCAGCAGCCGGGCGTGCCACCTGGTGCCCTTGAGCGTGAAGGTGTACTCCCAGACGACCGCCGGGTAGTCACGGAACTTCGTCTCCTCCAGCCGGATCTTCTGGTAGTCCTCGCCCTGGTGGGCGTTCTCCTCCGAGGTCTCCCAGGTCTCCATCAGATCGCCGCGGGCCAGCGAGGACTTGGCGACGAGTTCCTGTTTGCCGTCCGGTGACGTGTAGTGGACCTCCGCGCCCGTCTTCACGTCCCTGCGCCAGCCCTCGGGGGTCGCCCAGGCGAATCCGCCCGCCTCCCGGTGGGCGCCCGGCGGCAGGCTCTGCGGCCGGGATGTGCCCTCGACGGTGGGCGACGGTGTCCCGGACACGGTCGGGGTCGGGGTGGGCGAGCCGTCCGCCTGATTCCCGCCGGGTGAGCCGGAGTTCATCAGGAGTACGACGGCGACGACCGCACCGGCGGTGACCACGGCCGCGGCGGCGAGAAGTCCGGTACGGCGGTGCGGGCGTCGCGGGCCGGCCGGGCGGGCGGGTCCCGGCAGCTCGCCGGGCTCCGTCCCGAGGGGCGGTTCGTGCACCGGCCTGCGCTCGGTCACCGCCTCGGAGCGGTTGAGCGATACACCGCGTGCGGCTCCCGCCGGGCTGCCGACGGGGGTTTCGGAGCGGACCTCGGAACTGGTGGACGCGGCCGCTTCCGTGGAGGCGTTGCCGGGGTTGAAGGCGGGTGGGGGTGTGGGGC
>NZ_JXTE01000003.1 GCF_000972385.1 Streptomyces sp. WM6386 | reverse complement strand
CTGGGTTGATAGGCCGGATCTGGAAGCACGGTAACGTGCGGAGGTGACCGGTACTAATAGGCCGAGGGCTTGTCCTCAGTTGCTCGCGTCCACTGTGTTAGTTCTGAGGCAACGACTGTTGCCGGCTTTAGAGCAGAACGCATAACAAAAAAGTGTGCTTGTTCGCTCGAAACCATTAGGGTTTCGGTGGCCATAGCGTGAGGGAAACGCCCGGTTACATTTCGAACCCGGAAGCTAAGCCTTACAGCGCCGATGGTACTGCAGGGGGGACCCTGTGGGAGAGTAGGACGCCGCCGAACAATCTTTGGAAGGACCCCTGGTCCCAGCGTTCAGCTGGGACCAGGGGTCCTTTTGTTTTTACAATGTTTGCAGTACCGAGATTTGCAGTACCGAGACAGGAGTCACCCATGTCCACCAACTCTCCCGACGACCGACCGGAGCGCGACCAGCGGCGACGGGACAGTGGTGACCGCAACGACCGCGGTGACCGAGGCGGATACCGCGGCGGTGACCGTGGCGACCGCGGTGGCTTCCGGCGCGACAACGACCGCGGTAACGACCGAGGCGGCGACCGAGGCGGCTTCCGCCGTGACGACAACCGGGCTGGCGACAACCGGGGTGGCGACAACCGGGGTGGCGACAACCGGGGCGGTGGCTACGGCCGACGCGACGACCGTGGCGACCGCGGTGGTTTCCGCCGTGATGACAACCGTGGCGGCGACAACCGCGGTGGCGGCTACGCCCGACGAGACGATCGGCGTGATGACCGCCGTGAGGGCGACCGCGGACCCCGTCCGGCCTTCCGCCGGGACGACCGTCCCAGTGGGCCGCGTCGGGACGACGGTGACCGCGGTTTCCGTCGGGACGACGATCGCGGACCTCGTCCCGCAGTCCGTCGGGACGACCGTGACCGTGGGGAGCGCCGTGAGGGCGACCGCGGACCTCGTCCGGCCTTCCGTCGCGATGACAACCGTCGCGATGACAACCGCGGCGGCGAAAGCCGTGGCGGTGGCTACGGCCGGCGTGATGACCGCCGTGGCGACGACCGCGGGCCGCGTCCGGCGTTTCGCCGTGATGACAACCGTGGCGGCGACAACCGCGGTGGATTCGATCGGCGCGACGACCGTCGTGACAGTGACCGGGGCGGCTTCCGCCGGGATGACCGTGACCGCGGCGGATTCCGGAACGACGACCGCGACCGTGGCTTCCGTCGCGACGACCGGGGCGAGCGCGGTGGTGACCGTGGCGGCTTCCGTCGCGATGACAACCGTGGCGGCGACAACCGCGGTGGCGGCTACGAGCGTCGCGACGACCGGCGTGATGACCGCCGTGGCGATGACCGCGGGCCGCGTCCGGCGTTCCGTCGGGACGACCGCCGTGGCGATGACCGCGGGCCGCGTCCGGCGTTCCGTCGGGACGACAACCGCGGTGACGACCGCGGGTCCCGTCCGGCGTTCCGTCGGGACGACAACCGTGGCGATGACCGCGGGTCCCGTCCGGCGTTCCGTCGGGACGACAACCGTGGCGATGACCGCGGGTCCCGTCCGGCGTTCCGTCGGGACGACAACCGGGGCGACGACCGCGGGCCGCGTCCGGCGTTCCGTCGGGACGACAACCGGGGAGGAGACAGTCGCGGAGAGCGTGGTGGCTTCCGTGGCCGGGACGACCGGGGTGACCGCGGACCGCGTCGGGACGACCGAGGCGGCCGTCCTGGAGGGGCCCGTGGGGACGACCGCGGTGGCCGTCCCGGAGGGTTCCGTGGGCGCGACGACCGGCGTGACGACAGCCGTGGTGGATACGACCGCGGAGACGACCGGCGCGGTGGCGGCCGTTTCCGTGATGAGCGGGACAGGGACCGCGAGCCGATCAAGAGGCTGCCGATCCCCGAGGACGTCACGGGCGACGAGATCGACAAGGACGTCAGGCAGGAGCTGCAGAGTCTCCCGAAGACGCTCGCGGAGGACGTCGCCAAGAACCTGGTGATGGTCGCCCGGCTCATCGACGAGGACCCCGAGGGCGCGTACGCCTACTCCAAGATCGCTCTGCGGCTGGCGTCGCGTGTCGCCGCCGTACGGGAGGCGGCCGGATTCGCGGCGTACGCGAACCAGAAGTACTCCGAGGCGCTCGCCGAGTTCCGGGCCGCGCGGCGGATGACCGGCGGTGTGGAGTTGTGGCCCATCATGGCCGACTGCGAGCGTGGCCTCGGGCGGCCGGAGAAGGCGCTGGAGATGGCCGGGGCGCCCGACGTGAACAAGCTGGACAAGGCCGGTCAGGTCGAGATGCGGCTCGTCGCGGCCGGTGCCCGGCGTGACCTGGGGCAGCTGGACGCGGCCATCGTGACGCTGCAGAGCCCCGAGCTGGCCTCCAACTCCGTACAGCCGTGGACGGCGCGTCTGCGATACGCGTATGCCGACGCCCTGCTCGCCGCAGGCCGGGAGGACGAGGCACGGGAGTGGTTCGCGAAGGCCGTGGAGTCCGACAAGGACGGCAGCACGGACGCCTCGGACCGGCTCGCCGAGATGGACGGTGTCGATTTCGTCGACGCGCTCGGTGAAGAGGGCGACGTCGAAGCCGAGGGCGTTTCCGAGAAGGTGGAAGCGGAAGCCGAAGCGGACGTCGCCGAAGCGGACGACGTGGAAGCGGACGACGTGGAAGCGGACGTCGCCGAAGCGGACGACGTGGAAGCGGACGAGGACGACAAGGACTGACGTCCGTAAGTGACAAAGGGCGGGATCCCGTTGGCGGGATCCCGCCCTTTGTCGTTTTACGACGGCTCAGAGTTCCAGCGCGCGCAGCACCAGGCCCGACGCCGGCTTGGGGCCGAACGACGTCGACTTGCGGGGCATCGTGACGCCCTGGCGGGCCAGGTCGCGGACGACCTCCTCGCGGACCGGGTGCATGAGGACGGCCGTACCACCGTCGCGCTCCGCTTTGCGGACCGTGGCGGCGGTGTCGTGGATGTAGGCGATGCGGGTGGGGTCGTCCTCGGGGACGTGCCAGACGTGGTGGAGGAGGGTGGCGTGCAGGACCGTCGCGTCCAGGGTGCGCCAGGCCGCGGGACGGTCCGTGGGGACCGTGCGGGCGAGGAGGTCCTGGTCCGGGCGGTCGATGAGGTGGAAGGCGCCGTCTCCGGCGAGCAGGAAGGCGTTGCCCGCGCAGGCCGCGTCGGCGAGGGCGTCCAGGGCCTCGGTCAGGGGGACGTCGAGACGGCGTATGCGGAACAGACCCTCGAGTGGAGCCAGGGCGTCCGCTGTCGGCAGGCCGTGCAGAAGGCGGTGGATGGCGCGGACGCGGAGGGGGTAGCGGGCCGTGTCGACCAGGAGGACGAGACCGTGGTCCCAGGGGCTGGGGGAGGGGTGCTCCGCGCGTAGACGGAGGGACGTCGCCCAGCGGTGATGGCCGTCGGCGATGAGTGCCTGGTGGCGGGCGAGGTCGGTCTGGATCGCGGCCAGGTCGGCGGGGTCGGTGATCGCCCAGAGGCGGTGGCGGTAGCCGTCCTCGGTGGTGGTGGCCAGGAGTGGCTCCTGCTCGGCCGTGCGTTCGACGACGGCTGTCGTGTCGGCCGGGGAGCCGTTGCCGCGGTACGTGAGGAGCAGGGGCTCCAGGTTCGCGGAGGTGGCGCGCATGAGGGCCGCGCGGTCGGCGACCACGTGCGGCATGACGTCCTCGTGCGGCAGGACCACGCCCTCCGACGGATCCGACAGACGCAGGGTGCCGATGACGCCGCGTTGGAGCATGCCGTCGGTCGCGCGTTGTTCGTAGACGTACAGGCCGGGATCGGGGTCGGCGGTCAGGACGCCCTCCGCGAGCCAGCGGCGCAGGGTGTCGGCCGCCTGTTCGTTGCGGGCGGTGGGAGTGATCGCCTGGGGCAGGATCAGTCGGACGATGTTGTGCGGGTCCGCGGACTGGAGATGGACGACGCCGTCGGGGCGTACGACGACGTCGTACGGCGGGGACGTCACGGCCGCGAGGCTGCCGACCCGGTCCGGGTCGTAACGAAGGCCTCGGAACGGGGTGAGTTCCAGGCCCCGGCGCGCCATTGCTTCCGAGTGACCTGCGGTGTTCATCCCGGCATCGTACGTGTGTCAGTGGCGTGAGGGATGATCGGGGGAAAGCCGTCGAGCGAGGAGCGATGTGGAATGAGCCAGAGCGTCAGGACGAGGCCCGAGGGCAGTGGCCAGGCCCTGAGCGAGGCGTACGACACCGCGCTGCTCGACCTCGACGGGGTGGTGTACGCGGGTGGGAACGCGATCGTGCACGCCGTCGAGTCGCTGGCCACGGCTCGGGCCGGCGGCATGCATCTCGCGTACGTCACCAACAACGCGCTGCGGACGCCGGACACCGTCGCCGAGCATCTGACGGAGCTGGGGATACCGACGGAAGCCGGTGACGTCATCACCTCGGCTCAGGCCGTCGCGCGGCTCATCAGTGAGCAGGTGCCCGCGGGGGCGCGGGTGCTGGTGATCGGCGGGGAGGGGCTGCGGGTCGCGCTGCGGGAGCGGGGGCTGGAGCCTGTCGAGTCGGCCGATGACGATCCGGCCGCGGTGGTGCAGGGGTTCGGGGGCCCGGATCTGCCGTGGGGGCGGTTCGCTGAGGCTTCGTACGCCGTCGCGCGCGGGGTGCCGTGGTTCGCGTCCAACACCGATCTGACGATTCCCAGCGGGCGCGGGATCGCGCCGGGCAACGGGGCGGCGGTGGAGGTCGTGCGGATCGCGACCGGGGCCGAGCCGCAGGTCGCGGGCAAGCCGTTGCCTCCCATGCACCGGGAGACGATCCTGCGGACCGGCGCCGAGCGGCCACTGGTGGTCGGGGACCGGCTGGACACGGACATCGAGGGCGCGTTCAACGGGGAGGTCGACTCGCTGCTCGTCCTGACCGGCGTGACCGACGGGGCGCAGCTGCTGGCCGCGCCACCACAGCACCGGCCGACGTATGTCGACGCCGATCTGCGCGGCATGCTCACGGGGCAGCCCGAAGTCACCGAGGTGGATGGGGGTTTCCGGTGCGGTGGCTGGACGGCGACGGCCGCTGCCGCGCGGCTGGAACTGGAGGGTGAGGGTGAGGCCCTGGACGGGCTGCGGGCGCTGTGTGCGGCGGCGTGGACGGCGGCCGGTGCGGGAACGTGCGAGCTGGACGGCGGGAAGGCACTCGCGCGGCTGGGCCTGTGAGGGGGCGCCTGGTGCCCACCCTGTGAACCCGCGCAGCGGGATCGTGGCTCAATCCGAGGGTAGGCTAACCTAACTGCGTGTTGGTCGACAGTCCTCCCGAACAGCGCGCGGAGACCGCCCCCGCGCCCCCAACCCGCCGGGCGATACGTGCCCTTGGGTTGCTCGTGTCCGTCGCGATCCTGGTGCTCGTCGCCTTGGCGAGCATCGCGATCGGGGCGAAAGAGCTGTCGATGGGGCAGGTGTGGCACGGCCTGTTCGAGGACTCGGGGACGTACGGCGATGTCGTCGTCACCGAGCGGCTCTGGCGGACCCTGCTGGGTCTGCTGGCCGGTGCCGCGCTCGGTCTGTCCGGCGCGGTCCTCCAGGCGCTCACCCGTAATCCGCTGGCCGACCCCGGACTGCTCGGCATCAACGCGGGTGCGTCCGCGGCGGTCGTCACCGCCATGACGTACTTCGGTGTCACGAGCCTGACCGGCTACGTCTGGTTCGCCTTCTTCGGCGCGGCGGCGGTCGGGGCGCTGGTGTGGTTCCTCGGCGGCAGCCGGGGGGCGACGCCGGTGCGGCTCGCGCTCGCCGGCACGGCGATCAGTGCCGCGCTCTACGGCTATCTCCAGGCCGTGATGATCACGAACGAGGCCGCGCTCGGCAAGATGCGCTTCTGGACGGTGGGTTCGCTGTCCTCGGCCAGCGAGTCGACCATCCTGCAGGTCCTGCCGTTCCTCGCGGTCGGCACGCTCCTCGCTCTCGCGCTCGCCCGGCCGCTCAACGCCATGGAGATGGGCGACGACACCGCCAAGGCTCTCGGCGCCAACCTCAACCGCACCCGGGCGCTGTCGATGCTCGCCGCCACCGTGCTGTGCGGGGCCGCGACCGCCGCCTGCGGACCGATCGTGTTCGTCGGCCTGATGGTGCCGCACGTCGTGCGCTCCTTCACCGGGCCCGACCTGCGCTGGATCATGCCGTACGCGACCGTCCTGTCGCCCGTGCTGCTGCTCGGCGCCGACGTCATCGGCCGGATCGTCGCCCGGCCCTCCGAGCTTCAGGTCGGCATCGTCACCGCGATCCTCGGTGGCCCGGTCTTCATCTTTCTCGTACGACGGCGGAGGACGGCGCAGCTGTGAGGACCAACCGTGCCATCAGGACGCCCGGCGGGCTGTCGGTCCGCCTCGACGTCCGTGCCTTCACCGTCGTACTCCTGCTCCTGGCTGCCGCGCTCACCGCGAGTGTCGTGCTCATCGGCACCGGCGACTTCCCGATCCCGGCCGGCGACGTGCTCAAGACGCTGCTCGGCAACGGGAACGCGGGCCAGGAGTTCATCGTCAACGAGCTGCGGCTGCCCCGGGTCCTCGTCGGGCTGCTGGTCGGTGCCTCGCTCGGGCTCGGCGGCGCGCTGTTCCAGGCCGTGTCCCGCAACCCGCTGGGCAGCCCGGACATCCTCGGCCTGGGACAGGGGGCGACGGCCGGTGCGCTCGTGATGATCGTGCTGTTCTCCGGGAGCGCGGCCGAGGTCACCGTCGGGGCGCTGGTGGGCGGTCTGGTGGCCGGGCTCTCCATCTATCTGCTCGCGTGGAAGCAGGGTGTGCACGGATACCGGCTGGTGCTGGTCGGCATCGGTGTGTCCGCGATCCTCACGGCGGTCAACGGCTATCTGCTGACCGTGTCCGACATCGTTGACGCGGCCCGGGCGATGGTCTGGATGACCGGCTCGCTCAGCGGCCGTGACTGGGATCAGGTGTGGCCGCTGCTCTGGCTGTGCGCCCTCCTCGTACCGCTCGTCCTCGCCAACGCGCGCGGGCTGCGGATGATGGAGATGGGCGACGACGTGTCGAACGCCCTCGGTGTGCGCGTGGAGCGGGTGCGGGGGCTGCTGATGATCGCCGCAGTCCTGCTCACCGCGTCCGCGACCGCCGCCGCCGGTCCGGTCAGCTTCGTGGCGCTCACCGCGCCGCAGCTCGCCCGGCGCCTGACCCGCTCGCCCGGACCGAACCTGCTGCCCTCGCTGTGCATGGGCGCCGCCCTGCTGGTCGGCGCCGACTGGATCTCGCAGAAGGTCTTCGGCGCCGACCAGATGCCGGTGGGCGTGGTCACCGGTGTGCTCGGCGGTGTCTATCTGCTGTGGCTGCTGGTCACCGAACGGAAGGCGGGCCGGATATGAGCGGCTCGCGGAAGCCGGACAGGAGCGGCTCGGCGAACAACAACACCCGGGCGAACCAGAACACCCGAAGGAGCACCGTGAACCGCCTCTCCGCCGAGAACGTCACCCTCGCCTACGACCAGCGCGTCATCGCCGAGCAGCTGTCGGTGGAGATCCCCGACAACTCCTTCACCGTGATCGTCGGCCCGAACGCGTGCGGCAAGTCCACGCTGCTGAGGGCGCTGTCGCGGATGCTGAAGCCGAACCAGGGGCGGGTGCTGCTCGACGGGCAGGTCATCCAGTCGATGCCCGCGAAGAAGGTCGCGCGGACCCTGGGCCTGCTGCCGCAGTCGTCCATCGCGCCCGACGGGATCTCCGTCGCCGACCTGGTGGGGCGCGGGCGCTATCCGCACCAGGGCATCCTGCGCCAGTGGTCGACCGAGGACGAGCGGGTCGTGCAGGAGTCGATGGCGCAGACCGGTGTCGTCGAGCTTGCGGACCGGTACGTCGACGAGCTGTCCGGCGGTCAGCGCCAGCGTGTGTGGATCGCGATGGCGCTCGCCCAGCAGACCCCGCTGCTGCTCCTGGACGAGCCGACCACCTATCTGGACATCCAGCACCAGATCGACGTACTCGACCTCTGTGCCGAGCTGCACGAGGAGCAGGGCCGCACGCTGGTGGCCGTTCTCCACGACCTCAACCACGCCGCCCGGTACGCCACGCATCTGATCGCCCTGAAGGAGGGCAGCGTCATCGCCGAGGGGGCGCCGAACGACATCGTCACGGCCGAGCTGGTCGAGGCGGTCTTCGGGCTGCGCTGCCAGGTCATCGCCGACCCGGAGACGGGGACGCCGCTCGTGGTGCCGGCGGCGCGGAAGGCGCGGGTGGAGGACAGGAAGACGGACGTGCGGAAGGCGGCCGCCGCCGAGGTCTCCTGAGCTACAGGAGTTTCCTCAGCTGGAGCAGGTCGCGCAGGCCTGCCTCCAGCTTGACCCGGCCCGAGCCCCAGGCCTTGGCGAAGTTCAGCTCGCCGTCGACCAGGGCCACCAGATCGTCGCCCTTCATGGTCAGTCTGATCTGGGCCTTCTCGGGAGGAGGGCCCTGGACCGTGTCGTGCACCACGATCCGGCCGCCCGTCATCCGGCCGACGAAGGTGGTGTCGAGGTCGGTGATCCGGCAGCTGACCGAGCGGTCCATGGTCGCCGCCGTGCGGACGTCCCCCTCGGTGCGCTGCATGGTGTCGGAGAGCTTTTCGAGTGCGGCGCGGCACTCCTCGATCGTGGCCATCGAGATCGACGGTACCCCAGCCCTTCGGGGTAGCGTCTGGGCATGAGCGACGCAGCACCGGAGACGCAGACCCTCGAGGAGGCGGTGGCGCCGGAGCCCGGACCCGCCGCCCCGGCCCCGCTGGACGTCTCCCGCACCCCCACCGGCAACGCCGAGGTGGACGCCCACCTGGAGCGGCTCGGCGACGCCGACCACCTCGCCACCGACGGACACGTCGAGGTGTACGAGGATGTACACCGGGGGCTGCGCGACGCGCTCACCGCGCTCGACGTCCGCCCGGGACCTCCGGCGCCCCCATCGTCGTATGAGCAGAGGGCGCCTTCACCCTCGTATGGCAATAGGAGCTGAACCGAACGTGGCAGGAGTCGCACGCCAACGTCTCGACGCGGAGCTGGTCCGGCGGAAGCTCGCGCGCTCGCGCGAGCACGCCAGCCAGCTGATCGCCGCCGGGCGGGTCAGTGTCGGCAAGACCGTCGCGACCAAGGCGGCCACGCAGGTGGAGACCGCGGCGGCGATCGTGGTCTCGGACGACGACGGCGATCCCGGTTATGTGTCCCGGGGTGGGCACAAGCTTGCGGGCGCGCTGCAGGCGTTCGTACCGCGGGGGCTCGTCGTCAAGGGGCGGCGGGCGCTGGACGCCGGTGCGTCCACCGGCGGGTTCACCGATGTGCTGCTGCGGTCGGGGGCCGCGCACGTCGTCGCCGTCGACGTCGGGTACGGGCAACTCGCGTGGACTCTTCGGAGCGATGAACGCGTCACCGTCAAGGACCGTACGAACGTACGCGAGTTGACGCTTGAAGCGATCGATGGGGAGCCCGTGGATCTTGTAGTGGGGGATCTGTCCTTCATTCCGCTCGGGCTGGTGCTGCCCGCCCTGGCGCGGTGCGTGAAGCCGGACGCCGATCTGGTGATGATGGTCAAGCCGCAGTTCGAGGTGGGGAAGGAACGGCTGGGCAGTGGGGGAGTCGTACGGAGTCCGCAGCTGCGGGCGGAGGCCGTGCGTGGAGTGGCCGAGAAGGCATGGGAACTCGGGCTCGGGGTGAAGGGCGTCACGGCAAGTCCGTTGCCCGGGCCCTCGGGCAATGTCGAATACTTTCTGTGGCTGCGTGCCGGGGCGCCTGTCCTGGATCCGGCCGACGTTGACCGTGCAGTGGCGGAGGGGCCCCGTTGACACAGAACCGAGCTCGTACTGTTTTCCTGCTCGCCCACACCGGCCGGCCCGCGGCCATTCGCAGCGCCGAGCTGGTGGTGAAGGGGCTGCTGCGTGAGGGCATCGGCGTACGGGTGCTGGAGTACGAGGCCGCCGATCTGCCGTTGCCGGACGAGGTGGAGCTGGTCAAGGAGGCGACTCCGCTGTGCCTTGACGGGTGCGAGCTGCTGATCGTGCTGGGTGGGGACGGGACGCTGTTGCGGGGGGCCGAGTTCGCTCGGGCTTCCGGGGTGCCGATGCTGGGCGTCAACCTCGGGCGCGTCGGGTTCCTCGCCGAGGCCGAGCGGGATGATCTCGACAAGGTCGTCGACCGGGTGGTGACGAAGGCGTACGAGGTCGAGGAGCGGATGACCGTCGATGTCGTCGTGCACAGCAACGGGGACATCGTGCACACGGACTGGGCGCTGAACGAGGCGGCGGTGCAGAAGGCCGGCGCCGAGAAGCTGTTGGAAGTGGTGCTGGAGATCGATGGGCGCCCTGTGACGGGGTTCGGGTGTGACGGGATCGTGTTGTCCACCCCGACCGGGTCCACCGCCTATGCCTTCTCTGCCGGTGGGCCTGTGGTGTGGCCCGAGGTGGAGGCGTTGCTGATGGTGCCGATCAGTGCGCATGCGCTGTTCGCGAAGCCGTTGGTGACGTCGCCGGATTCTGTGTTGGCTGTGGAGGTTCTGCCACACATTCCGCCGGGGGTTCTCTGGTGTGACGGGCGGCGGACCGTTGAGCTGCCGCCCGGGGCCAGGGTCGAGGTGCGGCGGGGGGCTGTGCCGGTGCGGTTGGCTCGGCTGCACCACGCTTCGTTCACTGACCGGCTGGTGGCCAAGTTTGCGTTGCCCGTCTCCGGGTGGCGGGGGGCGCCTCACTAGCCATCTGTGGGGGCGTTCGGGGAGCGTCGGCGGGTGCGGGTGGATTGTGGTTGCTCGCGCAGTTCCCCGCGCCCCTTCGGGGCGCTTCCCTCCCCCGGGTGACAGGGTGCCTCGCACTTGGCTGCCCTTACCTCGTAAGGTCTTCACCGTGCTGGAAGAGATGCGGATACGGTCGCTCGGAGTCATCGACGACGCCGTCGTCGAGCTGTCGCCCGGGTTCACCGCTGTCACGGGTGAGACGGGTGCGGGCAAGACCATGGTGGTCACCAGCCTGGGGCTGCTGCTCGGTGGGCGGGCGGACCCGGCGCTCGTGCGGATCGGGGCCGAGAAGGCGGTCGTGGAGGGGCGGATCAGCGTTCCCGCGGGCTCCGCGGTCGTGGTGCGGGCCGAGGAGGCCGGGGCCGAGCTCGATGACGGGGCGCTGCTCATCAGCCGTACCGTTTCCGCCGAGGGGCGGTCCCGGGCGCATGTGGGTGGGCGGAGCGTGCCCGTCGGCGTGCTGGCCGAGCTCGCCGATGAGCTGGTGGCGGTGCACGGGCAGACGGATCAGCAGGGGCTGTTGAAGCTGTCCCGGCAGCGGCAGGCGCTCGACCGGTACGCCGGGGACGCCGTCGCCGTGCCGCTGGCCAAGTACACCGAGGCCTATCGGCGGCTGCGGGCCGTGGCCGTGGAGCTCGACGAGATCACCACGCGTGCGCGTGAGCGGGCCCAGGAGGCCGACATGCTGCGCTACGGCCTCGACGAGATCGCCGGCGTCGAGCCGCGTGCCGGGGAGGACGTCGAACTGGCGGAGGAGGCCGAGCGGCTCGGGCACGCGGAGGCTCTGTCGTCCGCCGCCACGGTCGCGCACGCCGCTCTCGCCGGGAATCCCGAGGACCCCGAGGGCATCGACGCCGCCACGCTCGTCGCGGGCGCTCAGCGGGCCCTGGAGGCCGTACGGTCGCACGACCCGGCGCTGGCCGCGCTCGCCGACCGGATCGGGGAGATCGGGATCCTGCTGGGCGATGTCGCGGGGGAGCTGGCGGGGTACGCCGACGACCTCGACGCCGATCCGCTGCGGCTGGCGGCCGTCGAGGAGCGGCGGGCGGCCCTCACGGCGCTCACGCGGAAGTACGGCGAGGATGTCGCCGCGGTGCTGGCCTGGTCCGAGCAGGGGGCCGCGCGGCTCACCGAACTCGACGGCGACGACGAGCGGATCGACGAGCTGACCGCCGAGCGGGACGCGCTGCGGGCGGAACTGGGCGGGCTGGCGCAGGCGTTGACGGATGCGCGTTCGGAGGCGGCCTCGCGGTTCGCCGCCGCCGTGACCGCGGAGCTGGCCTCGCTCGCGATGCCGCACGCGCGCGTGTCCTTCGACATCCGGCAGACCGAGGATCCGGAGGGTGTCGAGGTCGGCGGGCGAGCCGTCGCGTACGGGCCGTCCGGTGTCGACGAGGTCGAGCTGCTGCTCGCTCCGCATCCCGGGGCGCCGCCGCGGCCCATCGCCAAGGGCGCGTCCGGTGGTGAGCTCTCCCGCGTGATGCTCGCCGTCGAGGTCGTGTTCGCGGGGACGGATCCTGTGCCTACCTATCTCTTCGACGAGGTCGACGCCGGCGTCGGTGGCAAGGCCGCGGTCGAGATCGGGCGACGGCTCGCCAAGCTGGCGAAGTCCGCGCAGGTCGTGGTCGTGACGCATCTGCCGCAGGTGGCCGCCTTCGCCGACCGGCAGTTGCTGGTCGAGAAGACCAACGACGGTTCTGTCACGCGCTCCGGTGTGAAGGTCCTCGAAGGCGAGGAGCGGGTACGGGAGTTGTCCCGGATGCTCGCCGGACAGGAGGACTCGGAGACCGCGCGGGCGCATGCGGAGGAGTTGCTGGAGGCGGCTCGGGCGGACGCGTAGGGCTCTTTGCGCAGAGGGCTCCTCACGCGCAGGGCGTTTCGCGCACAGGGCCCTTCAAGGGACGTGCGGACTAGGGTGGCCGGATGACCAGCCGCCCCGTCTCCCTCGCTCTCGCCGCCGTCCTCACCCGCGCCGCCGTCGGCGCCCTGCGGGCCCAGGCTCCTGGCGGACGTGACCGTTGGGAGCGGAAGAACTACGCCGGGCGCCCCGTCGAGCTGTACGCCGGCCCCGCCTCCGCGGCGGGCGCCGCGCTCGTCGCCGCTCGCGTCCACCCCGCCGCCGGGCTCGCCGTGGCTGCCGCCGGGGTCTGTGGGGCGTACGACGATGTGGCCGGTGCCGACGACCCGCGCCGTGGCTTCCGTGCGCATCTCTCCGCGTTGCGGGAAGGCGAAGTCACCAGCGGCGTCGTCAAGTTGTTCGGCATCTCGGCCGCCGGGCTCGTCGCGGGGGCGTTCCTCAAGGAGCGGGCCGTCGACAAGGTACTGGCGGGGGTGGTCATCGCCGGGGCCGCGCACTTCGTCAACCTCGTGGATGTGCGGCCGGGGCGGGCGGCCGGTTCGGTGGTCGCGTTCGGGGTGCCGGGGATGCTGCGCAAGGGGCCCGGGGGAGAGTTGGCCGCCGCGGTCGTGGGAGCCGCCGCTGCCGTGCTGCCGGAGGATCTCGGTGAGCGCACGATGATCGGCGACACAGGGGCGCACGCGCTGGGCGCGGCTCTGGGCGCCGCTGTGGTGGCGGGCAACGGGCGGGCGGGTCTGGTCGCCCATGCCGCCGCTGTCGTGGCCGCTGCCGTGTACGGGGACAGAGTCAGTGAGGTCGCGCGATCGCTGCCGCTCGGGCTCCCCGAGTGACCTCGCTCGCTCCGAAAACGCCCCGTTTCTCACCCGTGTGAGTGACCCACTCCCTCTCCTCCCAGAACCCCCACACTCCCGGCGTTCCCGGAACACCCGTACGTGCTGGCATCCTTGGCCCAGAACGCAGTACGCGTAGGAAGCGCGCGGTACACCCCTCCGCTCGACACCTTCTGTACGTTTCCTCGTGACCGCCCGACCCGAACCAGGAGCCCCGGCCACGTGACCCCCGTGAGCAGCCACTCACCGCACGGCCAGTCGCCGCTGCGCACCGTTCAGGTGCTCGGCGGTGGCAACGCCCGCAGCAGCGCGCATGTGCGGTCCCTGGCCTCCGGGCTGGCCGCGAGGGGCGTGCGGGTGACCGTATGCGCCCCTGTCGACGCCGATCGCACCTACGACTTCAGCGGTGCCGGCGCCGAACATGTGCACGTGCCGCGCAGCAGCGACCCGGGGGCCGTCGCCGCGTTGCGGGCTGCCTGCGCGGACGCCGACCTCGTCCACGCACACGGGCTGCACGCCTCGTTCCGCGCGGTGCTCGCGCTCAGCGGGCGGCGGACTCCGCTCGTCGTCACATGGCACGACCGGGCACATGCCGAGGGCGCGCGGGCCCATCTGGTGCGACTGCTGGAGCGGCGGGTCGTGAAGGCCGCCTCCGTGGTCCTCGGGGCCAGTTCGACGCTGGTCGACCGGGCGCGGGCGACGGGTGCGCGGGACGCGCGGCTCGCCGCCGTCGCACTGCCCGGGGTCCGCAAGTCCGTGCGGCTCGAGGACCCCGATCGGCCGCGGCCCAAGGTGCGGGCCGAACTCGGCGCCACCGGGCGCCCGTTGCTGATGGCCGTCGGCTCCCTCGACAGCCATCGGGGGTACGACACCCTGCTGGACGCCTCGCGCGCGTGGCGGGAGCTCGACCCCGTGCCGCTCGTCGTGATCGCGGGGGAGGGGCCGCTGCGCGCGGAGTTGCAGCGCCGGATCGAGGACGAAGGGCTGCCGGTGCGGCTCCTCGGGCGGCGCGACGACGTGACCGAGCTGCTCGCGGCCGCCGATCTGGCGCTGCTGTCGAGCAGTTGGGAGTCCCGTTCCGTCCTCGCCCAGGAGGCCCTCCACGCGCGCGTGCCGCTCGTCGCGACCGACGTCGGCAGCATGCCCGAGCTCGTGGGCGACGCCGCCGAACTCGTGCCGTACGGCGACGCGGAGGCCCTCGCCGACACCGTCGTACGCCTTCTCGGCGATCCCGAGCGGTGCGAGGAGCTGCGGGCGAAGGGCGTACGCCAGGCTGCCACCTGGCCGTCCGAGGACGAGACCGTCGCCCAAGTGCTCAGTGTCTACGACGAGTTGACGCAGCCGCGGCCCCTCGTCTAAAGGACGTGCCGGCGGGCTCTCAGCGCCAGGCTCAACGCCAGTACCGTCTGCGGGTCGTCGAGGTCGGTGCCCAGCAACTCGCCGATGCGTGCGAGGCGGTTGTAGAGCGTCTGCCGGTTCAGATGCAGTTCGCGTGCCGTCTCCGCCTTGCGGCCCGCGTGCGCGAGGTAGGTCTCCAGGGTGGGCAGCAGCGGTGGCCTGGAGCGGTGGTCGTGATCGCGGACCGGGCCGATCGCACGGTCGACGAAGGCCGCGAGGTCCGGATGGTCGCGCAGCCGCCACAGCAGCAGGTCGATGTCGAGACGGCGGGCGTCGTACCAGGGCCGGTCCGACAGACCCTGCGCAGCGGTCGCCGTCTCCGCGGCGTGCCGCAGCCCCGCCGAAGCCGCCGCCCAGCCGCCCGCCACACCGACGACCACCACCGGCGGCTGTGCCCCCGGCCGCTGCATCCCGGCCCGCTCCACCCCCGCCCGCAGCGCCGCCGCGACCCGGTCCGCGACCGCCGCCCGCTCCGACTCCGAGCGCAGGCCCAGCAGCACCAGGACGCGGCCCTCGACCGGTCGTACCCCCAGCAGGACCGGAACCCCCACGGCGGCCAGTTCCTCCGACACCGCCCGCGCCAGCACCGCCCAGCCGCCGCCGGGGGACAGGGCGTCGCCGAGCCGCATCACCACCGGCAGCAACGGACTGGTTCCCGGTTTGAAGCCCAGCACGCGCGCCTGCGCGGGCGCGTCCTCGGCGGCGATACGGCCCTCGGCGAGGTCGGTCAGGAAGTCGCCCCGGCCCCGCGCGGCCAGCTCCTCCTCCTGCCGCGCCTGCATCAGCACCACGGCGAGGATGCCCGCGGCCCGCTCGGCCGCCATCCGGTGCACAGGGACGAGGGGAGCGCGTACGGGGAGCAGGACCAGCCGCGCCCGTACCGAACCCGTGCCCGGGCCGCCGCCCGGCACGTCCACCAGCACGGAACCGGCCGGCGGGGTGTCCTTGTGCTGGCTCCGCAGCCCCTCCCACACCTGGAGCGGATCCGCGCCCTCGGGGCCGGCCCCGGCGGCGTACAGCAGCTGGCCGTCGGTCGTCTCCAGGAAGACCGGGTTGTCGCTGAAGTCGGCCAGGATGCCCAGCACCTGGGGCACCCCGCCGCCCCCCAACAGGGCCTCGGTACAGCGGCGATGCACTTCCTCGGCCCGCTGGAGCAGGGCGTAGTGGCCGTTGACGATCTCGGTGTGGATCTCCTCCGTCACCGTCACGAACGGCACCTCGCGGTGCAGTTGGACCAGTGGCAGCCCGGTCGTGCGGGCCGTGTCGACCAGGGCCGCCGGAAGGCGGGTGAAGCGCGGGCCGAGTTCGACGACCAGGGCCGCGATGCCACGCTCGGCCAGGGTGCGGACGAACGCGCGCTGTTCGGCCGGACGGGTACCGAGCCCGTAGCCCGTGGTCAGCAGCAGTTCGCCACCCTTCAGCAGGGAGGCGATGTTGGGCACCTCACCCGCGTGCACCCAGCGCACCGGCCGCTGCAGCCGGTCGGCGCCCGCGAGGATCTCGGGGAGGCCGCTGCGCAGGCCGGGCAGCTCCAGCGCCCGCTGAACGGTGATACCGGCGCCCTGGCTGTCGAATCTGCTGTCCATGAGCCGGACGCTACCCGCGCGCGACCATCCAGGACATCACCGAGCGGTTGCGGGGACGATCACCGGGTACGCGCGCGTGCATGGACTTCAGCGTGGTGGCCGTGGCCCGGGAGGACGACAGTCCGGTCGAGGAGCCGGTGCGGGTGGCGGTGACCGCCGACCGGCTCGGGTACCGGGAGGTGTGGGCGGGGGAGGGGCCGACATGGGACTCCTTCGTCCTGGCCGCGGCCATCGGCGGCGCCACCGAGCGGGTCGCCGTGACGGCGGGGCCGGTGCCGGTGAACGTGCGCGACCCGTACTCCATCGCCCGGGGCGCCGCCTCGGTCGCCGCGGTCACCGGGCGCCCGGCCGGGGTGGCGCTCGGGACGTCCAGCAAGCGGGTGGTGGAGGGAGTGCACGGGCGGTCCCGCGTGCGACCCGCGGCGGTGCTGGAGGAGAGCGCCGAGGCCGTACGGCGTCATCTGCACGCCCTGCCCGGCGCACAGGTCGGTGCCTTCCGGCGCCGCCTGCCGGCGCCCGGCGGCCTCCTCACCGTGGCCGCGTTCGGCCCCCGCGCCATCGACACGGCCGCCGCGCACGCCGACCGCATGCTGCTGGACGTCGTCTCCCCGGAGCAGGTGCGGGAACTGCGCGGCGCGCTGGACAGGGCGGCCGAGAAGGCGGGCCGTACGCCGCCCGCGCTGGCCGCCTGGCTGCCGGCGGCTCTCGATCCGGCACCCGAGTCGCTCGCGCAGGTGCTGGGCAGCATCGCCGGATACCTGACCGTGACGGGCTACAGCGACGTCTTCGCCGACGCGGGGTTCGGCGAGGCGGTGGAGCTGGCCGCGTCCGGCGCCGACCGGGACACCCTGGTGCGGGCCCTTCCGCCGGAAGCCGCCGCCACGGTCGGCCTGGTCGGCGACCTGGACGCCGTACACGCGCGGATCGAGGCCTACGCCGAGGCGGGGCTCGACGAGATCGCCCTGGTCCCGGCGACCGCGGGCGACCCGGGAGGGCAGCGGACGCTGACGGCGCTCGCTCCCGACCGCCGCTGACCGGCCGCCCTCCGTCAGGCTCCGTAGCTCAGGCAGGTCTGATGTTGTGGTTGAAGCGGAAGACGTTGTCGGGGTCGAACTCTCGCTTCACCTCCGCCAGCCGTCGCGCGTTTTCGGGACCGAGGCCCGCCACGACCCGCTCAGTGCCCTCGTCGCCGATGAAGTTGAGGTAGACCGCGCCCGTGCTCCACGGCTGGGCATCGGTGCGGACGTCCCGTACCCACTGGACGACCCGCTCGTCGTCGGACGGGTCCTCCCACATCGCGAACGGGTGCACGGCCCATGGCGCGTCCCGGTAAGGCACCGGGTACTCGTGCGGACCGGCGGATATCGCTCCACCCAGCGGGAACAGCACGTGGATGCTGCCGGTCGGCACGGGCATGGACCGAGCCCGGGAGCAGAAGACGTCCAGGAAGTCGTCGGGGGCGCCGGTCAGGTACTCCGCCGACCAGCAGTTCCGCATCCCCGGCGGATCGTCGAGCATGCACTGGACGTCGGCGTACGGCATCGCCCCGACGATCTCCGCCTCGTGCGGCAGTGCGAGCAGCGGCTCGGCCAGCTTGCGCATGTCCGCCTCGGGGCCGGCGTACGTCAGCAGCGCGCCGCACAGCAGGGTGCCCTGCAGCTGAGGCGGGCAGAACTCCTCGGGCGGGCCGGTGAGGTAGATCACGCCGCCGCTCGCCTCGTCCGGGGCCACCGCGATCAGGTCGCGATAGGTGCGGGCGACCTCGGGGCCGTGCTCCGGGAGGTACAGCAGCAAGGCGATGGAGAACTCGGGCATTTCGTGCAGTTTCAGGGTGAGTGCGGTGGCGATGCCGAAGTTGCCTCCGCCGCCGTGCAGGGCCCAGAACAGTTCCGGGTTCTCGTCGGCGCTCGCATGGACCTTCGAGCCGTCCGCGGTGACCAGCTCGACGCCGAGCAGGTTGTCGACGGCGAGTCCGCACCAGCGATCCAGCCAGCCCGAGCCGCCGCCCAGGACGAAGCCGCCGACCCCGGTGGTGGACGCCCGCCCACCCGTGGTGGCGAGGCCGTGTGGCTCGCAGGCCCGGTCCAGGTCGCTCATCGTGGCGCCGCCCGCGATCCGTACCGCCTCGGTCGCGGGGTCGACGCCGACGGCACGCATGTGCCGCAGGTCGACGACCAGCCCCCCGTCGTTGAGCGCGCTGCCCGCCACACTGTGTCCGCCGCCGCGCACCGCGATCGGCAGGTCGAGATCACGCCCGAAGCGCACGGCCCGCACGACGTCGGTCTCGTCCACGCACTGGGCGATCACCGCAGGGCGGCGGTCGATCATGGCGTTGAAGACCGTTCGGGCCTCGTCGTAGCCCGGATCCCCCGGGGCGAACACGTCGCCGACCAGATCCTCGCGGAGCGCGGTGAGGGCCGCGCCCGCCTTCGAGAGGGAAGCCATGGCCACCCCTTCCGAGAAGGGATTTGTTCCATCTCAGCCTAGGCTGAGCGCCCCGAAGGGGCGCGGGGAACGGCGCGACCAGCCACCACGAAACCGCAGAGGACCGCGACGGCCTCCACGGCTTCTCCGGCGGAGCGTCTAGCCTCCGTACGCTCCCGACGCCGTCAGCCGCAGCGCGGTGTCGATGAGCGGAACGTGGCTGAAAGCCTGCGGGAAGTTGCCGACCTGGCGCTGCAGGACCGGGTCCCACTCCTCCGCGAGCAGCCCGAGGTCGTTGCGCAGGGCCAGCAGCTTCTCGAAGAGCTTGCGGGCCTCGTCCACGCGGCCGATCATCGCCAGGTCGTCCGCCATCCAGAACGAGCAGGCCAGGAAGGCCCCTTCGTCACCCGGCAGACCGTCGACGCCCTCGCTCTCACCCTCGGTCGGGTAGCGCAGGATGAAGCCGTCGGGCGTGGACAGCTCACGCTGGATCGCCTCGATGGTGCCGATCACACGCTTGTCGTCCGGCGGCAGGAAGCCCATCTGCGGGATGAGCAGCAGGGAGGCGTCCAGCTCCTTGGAGCCGTACGACTGTGTGAAGGTGTTGCGCTCCTTGTCGTAGCCCCTCTCGCACACGTCCCGGTGGATGTCCTCGCGCAGCTCGCGCCAGCGCTCCAGCGGGCCGTCCGCGTCGCCGGACTCGATGAGCTTGATGGTGCGGTCGACGGCGACCCACGCCATCACCTTGGAGTGCACGAAGTGCCGGCGCGGGCCGCGCACCTCCCAGATGCCCTCGTCCGGCTCGTCCCAGTGGTCCTCCAGGTAGCGGATGAGCTTGAGCTGGAGCAGGGACGCGTAGTCGTTGCGGGCCAGGCCCGTCATGTGGGCCAGGTGCAGGGCCTCGGTGACCTCGCCGTACACGTCCAGCTGGAGCTGGTGGGCGGCGCCGTTGCCGACCCGGACCGGGGCGGAGTTCTCGTAGCCGGGCAGCCAGTCCAGCTCGGCCTCGCCCAACTCCCGCTCGCCCGCGATGCCGTACATGATCTGCAGGTTCTCGGGGTCGCCCGCGACCGCGCGCAGCAGCCACTCGCGCCAGGCGCGGGCCTCCTCGCGGTAGCCGGTGCGCAGCAGCGAGGACAGCGTGATCGCGGCGTCGCGCAGCCAGGTGTAGCGGTAGTCCCAGTTGCGGACACCGCCGATGTCCTCGGGCAGCGAGGTGGTGGGGGCGGCGACGATCCCGCCGGTCGGCGCGTACGTGAGGGCCTTGAGTGTGATCAGGGAGCGGACGACGGCCTCGCGGTAGGGGCCGTGGTACGTACAGTGATCGACCCAGTCCCGCCAGAACTCCTCGGTCGCCTCCAGCGACTGCTCCGGCTCCGGAAGCGGCGGCGGCTGCTTGTGCGAGGGCTCCCACGAGATGGTGAACGCGATCCGGTCACCCGGGGCGACCGTGAAGTCGGAGTACGTGGTCAGCGACTTGCCGTAGGTCTCGCACTCGGTGTCGTACCAGACCGAGTCCGGGCCCGCGACGGCGACCGTACGACCGTCGTGCTTGTGCACCCACGGCACGACCCGGCCGTAGGAGAAGCGCATCCTGAGCGCGGAGCGCATCGGGACGCGGCCCGAGACGCCCTCCACGATGCGGATCAGCTGCGGGGCGCCGTCACGCGGGGGCATGAAGTCGGTGACCCGGACCGTGCCGCGCGGGGTGTCCCACTCGGACTCCAGGATCAGCGAGTCGCCGCGATAGGTGCGCCGGGCCGCGGTGGGCGGCTCCGCGTCGGCCGCGTGCGCGGGGCCCAGTCTCCAGAAGCCGTGTTCCTCGGTGCCCAGCAGACCGGCGAAGATGGCGTGGGAGTCGAAGCGGGGCAGGCACAGCCAGTCCACCGTGCCGTCCCGGCAGACCAAAGCCGCGGTCTGCATGTCTCCGATGAGTGCGTAGTCTTCGATGCGCCCGGCCACGTGCAACTCCAGTCGAACGGCCACGTCGCCCCCCCGAGGAAAAAAGGGGGCTGTCGCTCTTGCGGTCAAGGGGTCGTTGTAATGCGTCGTTGAGCGGTGAAGCAAAGCAGCCGTTCGGCTGCGAGGCAAAACGACAATCTTTACTCAACGAACTGACGAGCTCACGTTGTTCCGGTGCTTACGGGCGGGGGGTGGTGCCGTGTGGCCGGCCGGGCTCGGCAGGGAATGTCCGAGCAGGATACGACGCACGTAGATGATCTGTGTGCCGCTCCGGGCAACGCGGATGGGCCGATCGGGTGAGCAACGGGTGAGAACCATGAGACGTGTACGCGTCTGTGTCGACGCGTGCGCGGAGCGTGGCCGGAAGCCATCTCGCTGAGGCGCTGATACCCTGGTAGCCCGTGGACCGGTGGTGGATAAAACCCCCGACCGCAGCGACGGCGACGCCGGAGATCTCCGGTTGCCGCGCCGCCCCGCACCCCAGATCGCGACCACGGGAGCCCCGTCTTGGCCATGCCGCCGAAATCTACGACGACCAAGCACATCTTCGTCACCGGGGGTGTCGCCTCCTCTCTCGGCAAGGGCCTGACGGCCTCCAGCCTCGGCATGCTGCTCAAGGCGCGCGGCCTGCGCGTCGTGATGCAGAAGCTCGACCCGTACCTCAACGTCGACCCGGGCACGATGAACCCCTTCCAGCACGGTGAGGTGTTCGTCACCAACGACGGCGCCGAAACCGACCTGGACATCGGACACTACGAGCGTTTCCTGGACCGCGACTTGGACGGCAGTGCCAATGTCACTACAGGCCAGGTGTACTCGACGGTCATCGCCAAGGAGCGGCGCGGCGAGTATCTGGGCGACACCGTGCAGGTCATCCCGCACATCACCAACGAGATCAAGCACCGCATCCGGCGTATGGCGACCGACGAGGTCGATGTCGTCATCACCGAGGTCGGCGGCACCGTGGGTGACATCGAGTCCCTGCCGTTCCTGGAGACCGTCCGTCAGGTCCGCCACGAGGTCGGCCGTGACAACGTCTTCGTCGTCCACATTTCCCTCCTGCCGTACATCGGCCCGTCGGGGGAGCTGAAGACGAAGCCGACCCAGCACTCGGTTGCGGCGCTGCGGAACATCGGTATCCAGCCGGACGCGATCGTGCTGCGCTGTGACCGTGAGGTCCCCACCGCGATCAAGCGCAAGATCTCGCTGATGTGCGACGTCGACGAGGCCGCCGTGGTCGCCTGCCCCGACGCCAAGTCGATCTACGACATCCCCAAGACCGTGCACGGCGAGGGTCTGGACGCCTATGTCGTCCGCAAGCTGGACCTGCCGTTCCGCGACGTGGACTGGACGACGTGGGACGACCTGCTCGACCGCGTCCACAACCCCGACCACGAGATCACCCTCGCCCTGGTCGGCAAGTACATCGACCTGCCCGACGCCTACCTCTCGGTCACCGAGGCACTGCGCGCGGGCGGCTTCGCCAACAAGGCCCGCGTGAAGATCAAGTGGGTCACCTCCGACGACTGCAAGACCCCGGCCGGCGCCGCGGCGCAGCTCGGTGACGTCGACGGCATCTGCATCCCGGGCGGCTTCGGCGACCGCGGTGTGCTCGGCAAGGTCGGCGCGATCAAGTACGCCCGTGAGAACAAGATCCCGCTGCTCGGTCTCTGCCTGGGCCTGCAGTGCATCGTGATCGAGGCCGCGCGCAACCTGGCCGACATCCCGGACGCCAACTCCACCGAGTTCGACTCGGCGACCTCGCACCCGGTCATCTCCACCATGGCCGAGCAGCTCGACATCGTCGCCGGTGAGGGCGACATGGGCGGCACCATGCGCCTGGGCATGTACCCGGCCAAGCTGGCCGAGGGCTCGATCGTGCGCGAGGTGTACGAGGGCAAGGAGTACGTCGAGGAGCGGCACCGTCACCGCTACGAGGTGAACAACGCCTACCGCGCGGAGCTCGAGAAGAAGGCGGGCATCCTGTTCTCCGGCACCTCGCCGGACGGCAAGCTCGTCGAGTACGTCGAATACCCGCGCGAGGTGCACCCCTACCTGGTGGCCACGCAGGCACACCCTGAGCTGCGCTCGCGTCCGACGCGTCCGCACGCGCTGTTCGCCGGGCTCGTGAAGGCCTCGGTCGAGCGAAAGAATTCCAAGTAACACACCAGCTTGTACGGTTGCCGGGGTGCGTACCTTCAAGGTCGCACCCCGGTTTTTTTCTTGAACGTGTGGAAGGGCAGGGCATGACGATCAAGGACACCCCCGAGGAATGGGAGATCCGGGCGACGGAGACCCCCTTCGTGGGCAACAAGACCTCCGTCCGCACGGACGACGTGGTCATGCCCGACGGCAAGGTCGTCCGCCGCGACTACCAGGTCCACCCGGGCTCGGTCGGTGTCCTCGCCCTGGACGACGACGGCCGGGTCCTGCTGATCAAGCAGTACCGCCATCCCGTACGCCAGAAGCTGTGGGAGATCCCGGCCGGTCTGCTCGACGTGCCCGGCGAGAACCCGCTGCACGCCGCGCAGCGCGAGCTGTACGAGGAGGCGCACGTCAAGGCCGAGGACTGGCGGGTGCTGACCGACGTCTACACCACGGCGGGCGGCTGCGACGAGGCCGTGCGGATCTTCCTCGCCCGCGGTCTGTCGGAGGCCGACGGTGAGCGCTTCGAGGTCGAGCACGAGGAGATCGACCTGGAGTACGCGCGCGTGCCCGTCGACGAGCTCGTACGGGGTGTACTCGCCGGTGAGCTGCACAACAACTGCCTGGTCGTGGGCGTGCTTTCACTGATCGCCGTGCAGAACGGCGACGGCCTCGACGCCCTGCGGCCCGCGGATGCCCCATGGCCGGCACGCCCGTTCGAAGCCTGAACACACGAAGACCACCTGTGGTGTGACCATCGGCTGATCCGATCGGGCGACGTGTCCGCCGCGCTCCTCACGGAACGTTGCAGAGCGTGAACTAGGCTCTGAAACTGCCCGAACCGGAGTCCCGGCGGGCTTGCGCGTGCGGTGGGACGGGAGTGTGGCCCGTGACGGATCAGGCGGTGGACACAGGCGGCGTTCAGCTGTCGGTCGAGGGTCATTTCCTGGGCCGGACACGGGAGTTGAAGGAGCTGCTCGCCGACATCGAGCGAGCGGGCCTCGACACCCTCTCCGGGAAGAAGGCCCCCCGCGCGCGCGTGCTGCTCATCGCGGGCAGACCCGGCTCCGGCCGCACCGCGCTCGCCGAGGAGCTCGTACGGAAGGTCGCGGAGCGTTACGACGACGGAGTGCTGCGCGCCCGGCTCAGCGAGCCCGACGGCACCCCCGTCCCCGTCGAGCACACCGCCCGCGAACTCCTCGCCGCCCTGGACCTTCCGACGCCGGCCGGTGCCTCCGAGGACGACCTGACGGCAGCCCTCCGCGACGCCCTCGCCGACCGGCGCGCCCTGCTTCTGCTCGACGACGCGGTGAGCGCGGACCAGGTCGACGCCCTGCTGCCGGAGACCCCGGAGTGCCTGGTCGTGGCCGTTTCCAGCGGTCCGCTCACCGGTATCTCCGACGTCCGGCCCTGCACGCTCGGCGGCCTCGACACCAAGTCCGCCCTGGAGCTGCTGAGCCGCTCCACCGGCTCGGTCCGCATCACCGTCGACCCGCGGGCCGCGGAAGGCCTCGTCGAGGAGTGCCAGGCCCAGCCCGCCGCCATGATGCTCGCCGGCGGCTGGCTCGCCGCCCGCCCCAACGCCGCCGTCGCCGACCTCGCCAAGCAGCTGCACACGGAGGGTGACGAGGGAACCCCGCTCAGCCGCGTGTTCCGGTTCGCCTACTCCGCCCTGCCGGGCCCCGCCGCCCGGATACTGCGACTGCTCTCCCTCGCCCCGGCGGGCCTGGTCGACCCGCACACCGCCGCCGCCCTCGCGGGCTGCTCGGTGGGCGGTGCCCGCACCACCCTGGACGACTTCGTCGGACTCGGTCTGCTGCACGCCGTGGAGTCGCCGCTGCCGCAGTACGTGGTGCCGGGCTGTCTACACCCCCTGCTCAAGGCGCTCACCGAGACCCAGGACCGCCCCGGCGAGGTCCAGCTGGCCCGCGCCCGGATGCTGGAGCGGACCGTACGGCTCCTGCAGTCGTCCCGCGCGATCACCGAGACCGACAGCCCCGAGGCCCGCGAGAAGCTCCAGGGCATGTCCCGCTCCCTGCGCTTCCCCAGCCCCCGGGCCGCCGAGGACTGGCTGCGCATCCGCAGGTCCGCCCTGCTGGCCTCGGCCCGCCTGGCCGTCGCCGACGGGGAGCTCGACACGCTCGCCCGCCGTCTGATGTCCCAGCTGGTCAGGGCGATGGCCGCGCACTTCGGCACCCAGGCCGCGGCAGCCGACCTGTACGGCCTGCACCGGCTCGTGCTGGATGTGGCCGAGCGCCGGGAGCTGCCCCGGGAGAAGGCGGCGGCGCTGCTGAACCTCGGGGACCTGGACGCGCAGACCGGTCGCACGCAGGAGGCGCTGAGCCGGTACCGGGCCGCGCTGGACGCCGGGCGCGAAGCGAATGACCCGTATGCGACCGGTCGCGCGATGGAATCCGTAGGCGGCGTGCATCTGGAGCTCGCGGACTACGACCGGGCCGCCGACTGGTTCGGTCGCGCCCTGGCCCAGCGGCTGGCCCGGGACGAGCGAGCGGACGCGGCGCGGCTGTACGGCCGTATCGCCGCGGCGCACACCTATGCGGGCCGCTACGGCGAGGCGTTGCGCGGGTGGCGGGCCGCGGTCGCCGGGCACCGCAAGAACGGCGATGTGGCCGCCCACGCACGGGCGTTGAGCGAACTCGCGCGCGTCCAGGAGTACGCGGGGCGGCCCGAGGAGTCGCTGCGCACCTGCCAGGAGGCCGTCGAATGGGCGCGGCGGGCCGAGGACGTACGGCTGCAGGCCGCGCTCCAGTTGAGGCTGGCCGACACGTTGGAACACCTGGGCGATCCGGCCGCCGCGGGGCTGCACCGAGGGGCCGCCGAGCGGCTGCTGGGAGAGGAGTTTTCGGAGGCGGAACCGGAACCGGAACAGCCTGATCCTGCGAAACAAGGCCTTGACGCCTGCGAAATCAGTAGTGCATCCACTGAAGATTGATGCAATGAAAGGCTAGACAGCGGGAACACCTTCATTAGACTGGCTCTGCCGCACCTTCTCCTGCGGTGCATCCCGGTGTGCTCATGCGTGCCCGGGTATGTGTTGTATTGCCCCATACCCTCTGAGCCAAGGACCGTGATCGACGTGAAGGTCGGCATCCCCCGCGAGGTCAAGAACAACGAGTTCCGGGTGGCCATCACCCCCGCCGGCGTGCACGAGCTGGTGCGCCACGGCCACCAGGTCCTCATTGAGCAGAACGCCGGTCTCGGCTCGTCGATCCCGGACGCGGAGTACGTCGCCGCGGGCGCGCGGATCCTTGCCACGGCCGACGAGGTGTGGGCCACCGCCGACCTGCTGCTCAAGGTCAAGGAGCCCATCGCCGAGGAGTACCACCGCCTCCGCAAGGACCAGACGCTCTTCACCTACCTGCATCTGGCCGCCTCCAAGGAGTGCACCGACGCGCTCATCGAGTCCGGCACCACGGCGATCGCCTACGAGACGGTCGAGCTGCCCTCGCGCGCGCTGCCCCTCCTCGCCCCGATGTCCGAGGTCGCGGGCCGGCTCGCCCCGCAGGTCGGCGCCTACCACCTGATGCGCTCGGCCGGCGGCCGTGGCGTGCTCCCCGGTGGCGTGCCCGGCACCCAGCCCGCGAAGGCCGTCGTCATCGGCGGCGGCGTCTCCGGGTGGAACGCCACGCAGATCGCCGTCGGCATGGGCTTCCACGTCACGCTGCTCGACCGTGACATCAACAAGCTGCGCGAGGCGGACAAGGTCTTCGGCACCAAGGTCCGGGCGATCATGTCCAATGCCTTCGAGCTGGAGAAGGCCGTCCTGGACGCCGACCTCGTCATCGGCGCGGTGCTCATCCCGGGCGCCAAGGCTCCGAAGCTGGTCACCAACGAGCTCGTGTCGCGGATGAAGCCCGGAAGTGTCCTTGTCGACATCGCGATCGACCAGGGCGGCTGCTTCGAGGACTCCCGGCCGACCACCCACGCCGAGCCCACCTTCAAGATCCACGACTCGGTCTTCTACTGCGTCGCCAACATGCCCGGCGCGGTGCCCAACACCTCCACCTACGCGCTCACCAACGCGACGCTGCCGTACATCGTCGAACTCGCCGACCACGGCTGGGTCGAGGCGCTGCGCCGTGACGCCGCGCTCGCCAGGGGTCTCAACACCCATGACGGCAAGGTCGTTTACAAGGAGGTCGCCGAGGCGCACGGCCTGGAGCACGTGGAGCTCGAGGCCCTGATCGGCTAAGTCACCTTTTCGTAAAGGCGATACGTCAACAAGGCGCGTCAACCACTCACATGTGGCCGGACCTTGCCCGACAAGGTCCGGCCACATGTGTGTATGGTCACTTTGCGACGCTCGGTCAACTCGCCTCGAACGTAACCCTTTGGTCGATTCGCACACCGGTGAAACCTGCTGTGCGACGGCCGTACGCCCTTGACAGCGCGATGTTTGATTGCCGACACATCCTGCCGGGTCCGGCGGATTGTGTTGCTGTGAACACCCGACACGCCATAGAGTCGCCAACCGTCGGCATGGTGCCACGCTGACCTTGTCTAGAAGTTTCCTGGTCACCAAGGAGGTAAGACGACTTGTGAATGAGTCGACATTTACTCCCGGAGGTGGTCAACCAGGAACGCCTGCACGGGCTGAGGGCCCCGCGGGGTTCGAGGCTGTCGGCTCCGTCGCGGTGCGCACCTTCGCAGCCCACCAGAGCCACCTGAACCGAAGGGTGACTCTGTCAGCACACCAGAGCATGGATGGCCATCACGTGAACGCCATGGCCGGCGACGGAAGTGGCGCGCCCCACAGCCAGTTCGCCGACTACGACGAACTGCCCGAGGGGCACTTCTACGACCCCGACGCCGAATACGAGCCCGACCCGGAGTACGCGGCCACGCTCGCTCCCGACGCTGCCCGCCAGCGCCGTGAGCGCATCGGCCCGACCGGTCGCCCGCTGCCGTACTTCCCGATCCCGGGTCCGCTGACCGATCACGGACCCGCGAAGATCATCGCGATGTGCAACCAGAAGGGCGGCGTCGGCAAGACGACGTCGACCATCAACCTGGGTGCCGCGCTCGCGGAGTACGGACGTCGCGTGCTGCTCGTGGACTTCGACCCGCAGGGCGCGCTGTCGGTGGGCCTCGGTGTCAACCCGATGGAGCTCGACCTCACCGTCTACAACCTGCTCATGGAGCGGGGCATGGCGGCCGACGAGGTCCTGCTGAAGACCGCGGTCCCCAACATGGACCTGCTGCCGAGCAATATCGACTTGTCGGCGGCGGAGGTCCAGCTGGTCTCCGAGGTCGCGCGCGAGTCGACATTGCAGCGGGCCCTGAAGCCGCTCATGGCCGACTACGACTACATCGTGATCGACTGCCAGCCTTCACTGGGTCTGCTCACGGTCAACGCCCTGACGGCCGCGCACAAGGTGATAGTGCCACTGGAGTGTGAGTTCTTCGCCCTCCGTGGTGTCGCCCTGCTGACGGAGACCATCGAGAAGGTCCAGGAGCGGCTCAACCCGGATCTGGAGCTCGACGGGATCCTCGCCACGATGTACGACTCGCGCACCGTGCACAGCCGTGAGGTGCTCGCGCGTGTCGTCGAGGCGTTCGACGACCACGTCTACCACACGGTCATCGGGCGCACGGTCCGCTTCCCGGAGACCACGGTCGCCGGTGAGCCGATCACCACGTACGCCTCCAACTCCGTCGGCGCCGCCGCCTACCGCCAGCTCGCCAGGGAGGTGCTCGCCCGGTGTCACGCCGAGTGAGTCTGCCGGGGGCCGACGAACTCTTCCGTACGACAGGGGGAATGGCGCTCCAGCCGTCCACTCCGCGGCGGGGGGCCAACGGCGAAGCCCGGGTGCCCGCACCCGCGGGGGAGAGCGACGGCGCCGCGGCCGGGTCGTCCGAGGACGCGCCGCAGTCGGTGCCCGCGCAGGGCGGTGACGGCGACGGGGCGGAGCATGTGGCCACGGAACCGGCCGCGGCCGGCGAGTCCCGCAGCCGGGACGCGGAGCGCTCCGGGCGACGTCAGGACGCGCAGGAAGGTTCTGCCGCGCCGCGCAAGCAGCGTGGTGGGGGCCGGGCGGCCTCACGTCGGCCCAGCGGGCGTGAGCGGCACGACGAGAAGATCACCGTGTACGTCTCCGCCGAGGAGCTCATGGATCTGGAGCACGCCCGTCTGGTGCTCCGCGGCGAGCACGGGCTGGCCGTCGACCGCGGGCGCATCGTCCGCGAGGCGGTCGCCGTGGTGCTGGCCGATCTGGAGTCCCGGGGAGACGCGAGCATCCTCGTACGCCGACTGCGCGGGCGGTAGCGGTAGCCTGCGAGGGCCATGACCTCGAACGACGTTCCCACCCCCGGCGCACCTGCCGGCCGTCGGCGTGTGCTGGGGCGGGGCGCTCTGCGGGGTGAGCCGGAGAGCGCGTCGGTGGCTGAGGCCGAGGCCGGTGGGCCGTTGTACCCACCCGTACCGGTCGCGGCGGAACCGGAGCCCGAGGTCGCGGAGCCCGAGGTCGTCGTACCGGAACCCGAACCGGAGCCCGAGGCCCCGCCTCGTGAGACCCCCACCGAACCCCAGGAACCCGGCGACGGTGTCTTCAAGGTCCGTCTCTCCAACTTCGAAGGCCCCTTCGATCTCCTCCTCCAGCTGATCTCCAAACACAAGCTGGACGTGACCGAGGTCGCCCTGTCCAAGGTGACCGACGAGTTCATGGCGCACATCAGGGCGATGGGGCCGGACTGGGATCTGGACCAGACGACCGAGTTCCTCGTGGTCGCCGCCACGCTCCTCGATCTCAAGGCGGCCCGGCTGCTGCCCTCCGCCGAGGTCGAGGACGAGGCCGACCTCGCGCTCCTCGAAGCGCGGGACCTGTTGTTCGCGCGGCTGCTGCAGTACCGCGCCTACAAACAGATCGCCGACATCTTCAACCACCGCCTCGACGAGGAGGCCCGCCGCTACCCCCGTACCGTCGGCCTCGAACCGCACCACGCCGAACTGCTGCCCGAGGTCGTCATCAGCATCGGCCCGGAGGGGTTCGCGAAGCTCGCCGTGAAGGCGATGCAGCCCAAGCCCAAGCCGCAGGTGTACGTCGACCACATCCATGCGCCGCTGGTCAGCGTGCAGGAGCAGGCCGGGATCGTGGTGGCCCGGCTGAAGGAGCTCGGCGAGGCCAGCTTCCGGACGCTGGTCGAGGACATCGACGACACCCTCACCGTAGTGGCGCGATTCCTGGCGCTGCTGGAGCTGTACCGGGAGAGGGCCGTCGCGCTGGACCAGGAGACGGCCCTCGGTGACCTCATCGTGCGGTGGACCGGCGGAGAGGGTGACGCCGAACCGATGGTGACCGACGAGTTCGACCGACCGCCCGAGCCGCCCAAGGAGGACAAGGCGTGAGCGAGGAGACCACCGACGTTCCGGCCGGGCCGCGCACCGTCGCCGACCTCGATCTCAAGCCCGCCCTGGAGGCCGTCCTCATGATCGTGGACGAGCCCGCCACCGAGGAACACCTCGCGAAGATCCTCCAGCGGCCCAGACGGCAGATCGCGGACGCGCTGCGGGCACTGGCCGACGAGTACACCGTCCAGGGGCGCGGCTTCGAGCTGCGGCTGATCGCCGGGGGCTGGCGTTTCTACAGCCGGCCCGAGTTCGCGGCGGCCGTCGAGGGCTTCGTGCTGGACGGCCAGCAGGCCCGGCTCACCCAGGCGGCGCTGGAGACCCTGGCCGTCGTCGCCTACCGTCAGCCGGTGAGCCGCAGCAGGGTCTCGGCCGTACGAGGAGTCAACTGTGACGGGGTCATGCGGACCCTCCTCCAGCGCGGTCTGGTCCAGGAGGCGGGCGCGGAACCCGAAACAGGTGCGATCCTGTACGTGACGACGAACTACTTTCTGGAGCGGATGGGCCTGCGAGGCCTGGACGAGCTCCCGGAGCTCGCGCCCTTTCTCCCCGAGGCGGAGGCGATCGAGGCCGAGACGCTGGAAGGGGTCCCGTCGTTCGATCCGGACGCTCCGGATTCCGAGGACGCAGACGACAAGACGGAACTTTGATGCGAAGCAGCAGCGGCAGGAACAGCAGCGGAAACAACGGCGGGAGCCGTGGTGGCAACAGCGGCGGCCGCGGCGGGAGCAGCGGTGGCCGCGGTAATCCCCGTGGCGCCGGTGGCAACCGCGACGACAAGCAGGGCGGCCGTCCCAGCAAGCCCCGCCCCGAGGAGCGGCGCTACGACGTGGGCCCCGGCGGGTCTCACGAGGGCCCGAAGTCCGGGCGCGGCGCCTCCGCGCGCGGCGGTGCCAAGGGCGGGCCCAAGCAGGGCCAGGGCACCGGGCGCGGCCGCTGGGTCCCCGCCACCTCCCGCGAGTACGAGGCGCGGGCCGAGGAGCGCAACCGCGAGCGGTACGCGAACAAGAAGGACGTCAAGCTGCCCAAGACCTTCCCGGGCGCCGAGCAGGAGGGCGAGCGGCTGCAGAAGATCCTCGCGCGCGCGGGCTACGGCTCCCGGCGGGCCTGCGAGGAGCTCATCGAGCAGGCGCGGGTCGAGGTCAACGGCGAGATCGTCCTGGAGCAGGGCAAGCGCGTCGACCCGGAGAGGGACGAGGTCAAGGTCGACGGCCTGACGGTCGCGACGCAGTCGTACCAGTTCTTCTCGCTGAACAAGCCGGCCGGCGTCGTCTCCACGATGGAGGACAACGAGGGCCGTCAGTGCCTCGGCGACTACGTCACCAACCGTGAGACGCGGCTCTTCCACGTCGGTCGGCTCGACACCGAGACCGAGGGTGTCATCCTGCTCACCAACCACGGCGAGCTGGCGCACCGGCTGACCCACCCCAAGTACGGCGTGAAGAAGGTCTACCTCGCGCACATCGTGGGCCCGATCCCGCGGGATCTGGGCAAGCGTCTGAAGGACGGCATCCAGCTGGAGGACGGGTACGCGAAGGCGGACCACTTCCGGGTCGTCGAGCAGACCGGCAAGAACTACCTCGTCGAGGTCACCCTGCACGAGGGCCGCAAGCACATCGTTCGCCGCATGCTGGCGGAGGCCGGCTTCCCGGTCGACAAGCTGGTGCGGGTCGCCTTCGGCCCGATCACCCTGGGCGACCAGAAGTCGGGCTGGCTGCGGCGGCTGTCCAACACGGAGGTCGGGATGCTGATGAAGGAAGTCGACCTCTAGGTCTCGCCGTTTCGTCCGTACGACGGCCGGTTCCGGACTCTTTCCGGGGCCGGCCGATTCGTTTTCGCGCTCCCGCCGGTCTTCATCCCACACGGACGAGGGGAGTGGGCATGACCGCGACGACGGATCTGCGGGCCCGGCGGGGCCACGACGAGGGCGAGGGCCGGGCGTCCTCGCGGACCGGGCCGCATCCGAGCGCCACCAGCACGCGTCTGACGACCCTGGAGAGCCACGCGCGGCGTCCGCTGCCCTCCGGGCCCGGCGGGCCGTCAGAGGCGCCTGAGAAGCCACTGAGGGTCGCTGCGGGGGTCCCGTGGCCGGCCGGGCGGATGCCTGAGGCCGCCGAGTCGCTCGGGTGGTTGCGGGACGGGGTGCTGTCATGAATCCGGGGGAGCTGCTGGAGCGTTCGCTTGCGTACGCGCTGGGGAGCGTGGCCTTGGTGGGGTCTGCCGGACCGGGCCGGGCGACGCCCTGTGCCGCGTGGGATCTGGGGGAGCTGCTCGAGCATCTCGATGATTCCCTGGACGCGTTGCACGAGGGGCTGACCGGCGGGCGGATCGGACTACTGCCGCAGAGCGACCGCGTGTGCGGCTTCCGTACGCGCGCGTGTGCGGTGCTCGGTGCTTGGGCGGCCGGCCCTCGTGATCTGGTCCAGGTCGCAGAACGGCCGCTGGACGTACGGGTGATGGGCGCGGTCGGCGCCGTCGAGATCGCCGTGCACGGTTGGGACGTCGCGCAGGCCTGTGGACGGTCGCGGCCCTTTCCGGTCGCTCTCGCGGCCGAGTTGCTGCCCATCGCGCGGTGCGTGGTCACCGAGGAGGACCGCGGGGTGCGGTTCGCGGAGCCGGCCGCCGTCCCGCCCTGCGCGCCGCCCGACGCCCGGCTCCTGGCCTTCCTGGGGCGGTGCGATCCCTTCCCGGGATGAGTCCGGTGGGTTCCTCGGAGGCTAGGACTTCCGGGCCGCCTGCCCTGAGGGCCGCGGGCCCGCGCTCCGGGCGGGCTCACCGTCGTCGAGCGCCCGGGACCGACCGGCGCCGGCCAGCAGGCGCCGCATCGTCTCCGCGGCACGGACGGACGCGGTGCCGCAGCAGTTGTTGAACAGGACGTGGAGCTGCTCGACCCGCTCGGCGAGCGAGCGCAACCGGGGCAGCCACTCGGCGAGTTCGTCCTCGCCGTACTCGTACCGGAAGCGGTCCTCCTTGCTCCCCGATCCCCAGGCGGCGCTGCGACCGTGGAAGCGGACGACGGACAGCCGCGGTGAGGTGACGGGGGCGACGGGCGGGATCGAGGAGGGGAGTGTCTGGGTCATGTCGACGGCCACGGCGGTCATGCCGTACCGGGTGAGCAGCGCGCAGGTCACGTCCGCCCACTCCCTGCGCCACCAGCCGGGATGCCGGAACTCCACGGCGACCGGCCACCCGGCGGTCCGCTCGGCGCACTCCCGCAGGAACTCCCCGGCCCGCTGTCCGGGGCGGAACCACGGCGGGAACTGGAACAGCACGCTGCCGAGCCGTCCGGCCGTCCGAAGGGGCTCGATCCCCTCGGTGAAGCGCGCCCACACCTCGTCCAGCACCGCCGGGTTCCCAGGCTCGGCGGGCAGCCCGCCCGGCATCGCGGAACTCCGTGTCGGATGCCCGGTGAGCAGCGAGAACGCCTTCACGTCGAAGACGAAGCCCGGGGGCGTCCGCTCGGCCCACTGCCGGCTGGTGCGGGCGCCGGGCAGCGCGTAGTACGCCGAGTCGACCTCGACGACCGGGAATCGCTCGGCGTAGTGCCGCAACCGTCCCTCGGCGTCCCGTCGCCCCGGCGGATACCAGCCGCTGCCGGTCAACGCCCGGTCCGTCCACGAACACGTGCCCACCAGGATCTCGCTCATGCGGTGCGGTTACCCGGGTTGTGCGATCCCATCCGGCGACTTTATAGTCGTAGTGACTATTAAAGGGGTGGGTGCACGTGGACGCATACGACAAGTACGCCTACGAACCCTTCGCCGTCACCGTCGATCTCGCCGTCCTCACCGTCACCGAGGGCGCTCTGCGCGTCCTGCTCGTGGAGCGCGGACAGGAGCCGTACGCCGAGCACTGGGCGTTGCCCGGCGGCTTCGTGCAGCCGGACGAGTCCGCCGAGACGGCCGCCCGGCGTGAACTCGCCGAGGAGACCGGCCTTTCGGACGTCTCCGGGCTGCACCTGGAACAGCTGCGCACCTACAGCGAGCCCGACCGCGACCCCCGGATGCGCGTCGTGTCCGTCGCCTTCGCCGCACTGCTGCCGGACCCGCCCGAGCCGCACGGCGGCAGCGACGCCGCGGACGCCCGCTGGGTGCCGTACGCCTCGGCGCGACCCCTGGCCTTCGACCACGACCGGATCCTGGCCGACGCCCGGGAACGCGTCGGCGCCAAACTCGAGTACACCTGCCTCGCCACCGCCTTCTGTCCACCCGAGTTCACGCTCGGCGAGCTGCAACAGGTCTACGAGGCCGTGTGGGGCACCGCCCTCGACCGCCCCAACTTCCGGCGCAAGGTGCTCGCCACACCCGGCTTCGTCGAACCGGTCCCGGGCGCCGCGCGACTGACCGGCGGCCGCGGCAAACCGGCCGCGCTCTACCGCGCGGGCACGGCCACCACGCTCCATCCGCCTCTGCTCCGAACGCCTCGGGAAGGACGTCCCGCATGACCGCCACGACCGTCAGGAAGCGCGCCGCCACGGGAGCCCTGCTGGGGCTCGCCCTGGGGGACGCGCTGGGCTTCCCGACCGAGTTCAACGACGTGCCGTCGATCCTCGCCAAGTGCGGGCCGTGGCGGGAGATGGAGCTGCCGAAGCCGGCGATCGTCACGGACGACACGCAGATGACGCTGGCGCTGGGACGAGGGCTGCGGACGGCCATGGACCGTGGGCTGCTCGCGCCCAAGCGGATGGAGCGTCCGGTGCGCGAGGAGTTCGTGGACTGGTACCAGTCGCCGGAGAACAACCGCGCGCCGGGCCGGACCTGTCTCGTCGCGTGCAATCTGCTGAAGAGCGAAGGGCGGCTGTGGCAGGACGCCAGTCAGATCCACTCCAAGGGCTGCGGCGCCAACATGCGCGTCGCCCCCGTCGGCCTGGTCCCCGGCCTGAGCGACGAACAGCGCTCCGGCGCCGCCCAGTTGCAGTCCGCGCTCACTCATGGGCACCCGACCGCGCTCGCCGCGTCCGACCTCACCGCGCACGCCGTACGGCTGCTCGCCCAGGGTGCCGAGCCGACCGGACTGGTCGGGCTGCTGCGGTCGTACGCCGTCGAGAACCGCACCCGCTACCACGACCGCTGGCTCGGAGACCTGTGGACCCGCAGCCAGGACCCGACGGCCGAGCACTTCATCGCGCGCGGCTGGGACGAGTGCCTGGAGATCCTCGAGCGCCTTCAGGCGGCGGTCCGTTCGGTGTCCCCGGAGACCGATCCGTGTCTGGCGACCGGCGAGGGGTGGATCGCCGAGGAGGCGCTGGCGACCGGGCTGCTGTGCTTCCTGCTGTTCGTCGACGAGCCGGTGACGGCCCTGCGGCGGGCCGCCTGCACCGCCGGGGACTCCGACTCGATCGCCGCTCTGGCGGGGGCCTTCGCGGGGGCGTACCACGGGGCCGAGGTATGGCCCACCGAGTGGGCGGACCGGATCGAGTACCAGAGCGAGTTGGCGACGCTCGGCGCCCTCTGGGACTAGGCCAGCTTGATCGAGTCGCCCTGCACCGCGATCTTCTTCTCGGCCAGCGGCTGGGTCGCCGGGGGGTTCGCCACCGAGCCGTCCGTGATGCTGAACTTGCTGCCGTGGCAGGTGCAGTTGATGGTGCCGCCGTCGACGTTGGCCACCGGGCACTGCTGGTGGGTGCAGATGTTGGTGAAGGCCTTGAACTCGCCCTTCTTCGGCTGGGTGACGACGACCTTCTCGTCCTTGAAGATCTTGCCGCCGCCGACCGGGATCTCACTGGTCTTCGCCAGTTCCTGACCGGCGGAGGCCTCGACGGTGTCGGACCCGGAGTCGCTGTCGCCTTCGTTGCCGTACTCGCCGCAGCCGACGGTGAACGCCGCGGCCCCCGTCGCGAGGAGGACCGTGCGTCGCGTCGGGCCGTGAGTCGTCATGTAGTCACTCCGAAGGTGCGGAAGAACCAGAGGGCGGAGGTCAGCCAGACGATCGTGAGCGCGGTGAAGACGAGCCCGCCGACGATCGGCAGCAGCCAGTTGGGGAGTCGCTCCGAGCGGAGCAGCAGCATCTTGGCACTGAACACTCCGAAGAAGAAGCAACCCAGGAGGGAGTGCCAGAAAACGCGTGTTTCGTACGTCTGATAGCCCAGCGCGTACAGACAGTGCACCGCCACCGGCACCGACACCAGGAACGCCACCCGCCCCGACCAGCGGTGCAGCACCCCTGACCAGCTCGGGCCCGGCAGCCTGCCGTACATCATCAGCGCCGAGGAGAACTGGACGACGGCGAAGAAGATCGCGACCGTCGCCAGCCAGGACTTCACCGCGCCCGTGCTGCTGAAACCGGCGAGGTTGAAGGCGGTCCCCGCCGGGTCGTGGACCTTGCCGTACACACCGAGGGCGACCGCCACCGCGGCGGCGGCCAGCGCGGGGACCAGATAGCGCGCCGGGCTCGGCCGCGGCTCGGAGGGCTGGGGAGAGGGGAATCCCTGGGTGGCGGCGTTCGGGTCGGCGGTCATGTCGGCTCCCTCGTACGGACTGGAGTTCAGGGGGTGACGGGGCGGGCCGTGAGCTGCTGTCCGTCGACCGTCACCACGCCGGTCTCCGGGTCGATCTCGGGTGCGGGGGAGGGCTTGCCGTCCTTCTTGAGGATGCCGACCTGGCTGCCGTCCTTCAGCACGATCCAGCCGCCGTCGAACTTCGCGTCGCGCACGGTGGCGGTCGCCCGGTACAGGCCGGACGGCTTGATCGCCTTGTCGGCGGTGAAGGTGTAGTGCCCGCCGCCGATGTCGACCGTGCCGCTGATCCTCCCCCACTCTCGGCTCCGCTCGAGCGGGGGGACCCCCACGCCCTCCTTGAGGGTGCCGTTCAGCTTCGAGCCGTCCTTGGCGGTGAGCTTCATGGTGCCGTCGTCCTCGACGTCGCCCTTGAGCCACGACTCCTTGTCCCGGCCGTCGCAGAAGTACGCGATCGCCCGGCCGTCGCGCAGGGACACGGCGATCGCGGAGGAGTCGTCGTCGGTGCGGCCCGCGTAGTCGGCGTCCGGGACGGGCACCTTCGACGGCGAGGGGGACGCGGACGGGGTCGTCCGCGTGGGGGTCGGGCTCGGTGACGCCTTCGTGCTCGGCGACTCCCGCACCGACGACGAGGTGGTCTTCTCGCCGGTCGTCGCATTCAGCGACAGCATGAACAGGCCTACCAGCAGACCCGCGAGAAGGGTGAGCAGTGGTCCGGAACGCTTCATACGGGCCTCCCCCGAGGCGAGCTTCCTGCCATGAGAGCGGACCCGGGGCCTTGCGTCCAGAGGCGCACGGGCGCGTTCTCACCACAAGTAGCGGAACAGGGCAATCTGGGTGACATTGGCAGAGTTCGGCGCCGGGTCCCCCGGGCTCGGCCGACCTCGCGAAAGGCACGACCATGGCGGGTAACGACGTCGGCAGTCTTCTGGGAGGACTCCTCGGCTCGGGCAACGGTTCCAGCGGGAGCAACATCCTCGGCGCGCTGCTCTCCGCGCTCGGCAAACAGGGCGGCCACGGCAACCACCCGCTGGGCGGACTGCTCGACACGCTCGCCAAGTCGGGCCTCGCCGAACAGAAGGACTCCTGGGTCGGCACCGGCGCCAACCAGTCCGTGACCGGCGCGCAGATCCAGCAGGCGCTGCCCGACGAGACCCTCCAGCAGGTCGCCGAGGAGACGGGAGTCTCCACGGGCAGGGCCGCGGACGAGCTGGCCCAGGTGCTGCCGCGGGCCGTGGACACGCTGACGCCGGACGGACAGCTGCCGGCCGACCTCGACGAGCCCGCCGGGCAGCGGAACCTGTAGGTGTCTCAGCGGGCGGGCGGCGCACACCGGCCCGACGCGGGCTGACTAGGCTGGATGTACCAAGAGCCGTACATCAGCAAGGAGCAGAGCCGTGGCGGTACGAGCGGTCCGGGGCGCCGTCCAACTCGAACGGGACGAAGCCGGTCACATGGACGAGCAGGTCGGAGCGCTGCTCACCGCCGTCCTGGAGCGGAACGACCTCACCGCGGACGACCTCATCAGCATCTGGTTCACGGCCACACCGGATCTGCACAGCGACTTCCCCGCGGCCGCGGCCCGCAAGCTCGGCATCGTGGACGTCCCGCTGATCTGCGCCCAGGAGCTCGACATCGAGGGCGCCATGCCCCGCGTCGTGCGGATCCTCGCGCACATAGAGTCCGACCGGTCCCGTACCGAGATCAACCACGTCTACCTGGGCACCGCGGCCGCCCTGCGCAAGGACATCGCCCAGTGAGAACCGCACTCGTGATCGGCACCGGCCTCATCGGCACGTCCGCCGCGCTGGCGCTGGTCAGCCGGGGCGTCCAGGTCCACCTGGCCGACCACGACCCCGAGCAGGCCCGCACCGCCGCCGCGCTCGGTGCCGGCACCGACGAGGAGCCCGAGGGGCCCGTCGACCTCGCGATCGTCGCGGCCCCGCCCGCCCATGTGGCCGCGGTGCTCGCCGACGTCATGCGCCGGGGCGTGGCCCGCGGCTACATCGACGTGGCGAGCGTCAAGGGCGGACCGCGCCGCGAGCTGGAGGCGCTCGGCGTCGACCTCGCCTCGTACATCGGCACGCACCCCATGTCCGGCCGCGAGAAGTCCGGCCCGCTGGCCGCGACCGGCGACCTCTTCGAGGGCCGCCCCTGGGTGCTGACGCCGACCCGGGACACCGACACCGAGGTGCTGAACCTCGCCCTGGAACTGGTCTCGCACTGCCGTGCCGTACCGGTCGTGATGGACGCCGACGCCCACGATCGCGCCGTCGCGCTGGTCTCCCACATGCCCCACCTGGTGTCGAGCATGGTCGCCGCGCGGCTGGAGAGCGCCGAGGAGGCCGCCGTACGACTGTGCGGCCAGGGCATCCGTGATGTGACCCGGATCGCCGCGTCCGACCCCCGGATGTGGATCGACATCCTCTCCGCGAACCCGGGGCCGGTCGCCGACCTGCTCACCGACGTCGCCGCCGACATCGAGGAGACGGTGCGGGCGCTGCGGTCCCTGCAGTCCTCCGACGAGGCCAAGCGCGGTGAGGGAGCCGTGGGTATCGAGGACGTGCTGCGGCGCGGGAACGCGGGCCAGGTGCGGGTACCCGGCAAGCACGGGTCCGCCCCGCGCACGTACGAGGTCGTGGCCGTCCTCATCGACGACCAGCCCGGTCAGCTGGCCCGTATCTTCGCGGACGCGGGACGGGCCGGGGTCAACATCGAGGACGTGCGCATCGAGCACGCGACCGGGCAGCAGGCGGGTCTGGTGCAGCTGATGGTGGAGCCGCAGACGGCGCCGGTCCTGACGGCGGCACTGCGGGAGCGTGGCTGGGCCATCCGCCAGTAAAGAGGCCGCCGACGAGCCAGTACCCTTGTGCGGGGCCCCATCGCGCCCCGCACTCCCCACCACACCGCACCAGGAAGGTGTCCTCCCGTGGAAAACGGCGCCGCCCCGCCCGTGATCGTCGCCATCGACGGTCCCTCCGGCACCGGCAAGTCGAGCACGTCGAAGGCCGTCGCGGCGCAGCTCGGTCTGAGCTACCTGGACACCGGCGCCCAGTACCGGGCGATCACGTGGTGGATGGTGACCAACGGGATCGACATCGAGGACCCGACCGCGATCGCCGCCGTGGCCGGCAAGGCGGAGATCATCTCCGGCACCGACCCGGCCGACCCGACGATCACCGTCGACGGCACCGACGTCGCCGGGCCGATCCGCACCCAGGAGGTCACCTCCAAGGTCAGCGCGGTGAGCGCGGTGCCGGAGGTGCGGGCGCGGATCACCGAGCTGCAGCGCTCGATCGCCGCCTCGGCGGAGCGGGGCATCGTCGTCGAGGGCCGCGACATCGGTACGACCGTGCTGCCCGACGCCGACCTCAAGATCTTCCTCACCGCCTCCCCGGAGGCGCGTGCCGCCCGCCGCAGCGGTGAGCTGAAGGGCGCGGACGTCAACGCCACCCGCGAGGCCCTGGTCAAGCGGGACGCGGCCGACTCCAGCCGGAAGACCTCGCCGCTCGCCAAGGCCGGCGACGCGGTCGAGGTGGACACCACCGAGCTCACGCTGACGCAGGTCATCGAGTGCGTCGTCACCCTCGTCGAGGAGAAGCGGGCCGGGAAGTGACCGTGCCTTCGGAGCGGGGTGCAGAGGTCGGGCGGCGCATCGGCGTCGGCCTGATGTACGGGCTGTGGAAGCCGCGCGTGCTGGGCGCCTGGAAGGTGCCCGCGACCGGCCCGGTGATCTACGCCGTCAACCACTCCCATGCCATCGACGGCCCGATGGTCATGGGCGTGGCGCCCCGGCCGACGCACTTCCTGATCAAGAAGGAAGCGTTCATCGGCCCCCTCGACCCGTTCCTGCTCGCCATCGGACAGGTCAAGGTCGACCGGTCGGGCACCGACCGCACGGCCATCACCCAGGCCCTGGACGTGCTCTCGGCCGGCGGTGTCCTCGGGATCTTCCCGGAGGGCACCCGCGGTGAGGGAGACTTCGCCGCGCTGCGCGCCGGGCTCGCGTACTTCGCCGTCCGCAGCGGCGCCGCGATCGTCCCGGTCGCCGTGCTGGGAAGTTCCGACCGGCCCGGGCGGTTGGTAAAGGCGCTGCCTCCGTTGCGCAGCCGTGTCGACGTGGTCTTCGGTGACCCCTTCGAGGCGGGCGACGGCAGCGGGCGGCGTACCCGCAAGGCGCTCGACGAGGCGACCGAGCGCATCCAGAAGCAGCTCACCGCTCACCTGGAAAACGCCAGGCGCCTGACCGGGCGCTGAGCGACACTAAGTAGTGGATCAAACCGGAGAAACCGGGTGGTCCACCGATCACCACGATGAACGACGAGGTACGGACTTCATGAACGACCACATCCACTCCGACGGCTCGGGCGAGCAGCACGACCACGGAGCGCTTGGCGATGCCGAGTACGCGGAGTTCATGGAGCTCGCCGCGGAAGAGGGCTTCGATGTCGAGGACGTCGAGGGCGCGATCGAGGAGGCCGGCCACGGGCCGCTGCCCGTGCTCGCCGTCGTCGGCCGCCCGAACGTCGGCAAGTCGACTCTGGTGAACCGGATCATCGGCCGCCGCGAGGCCGTCGTCGAGGACAAGCCCGGCGTCACCCGCGACCGCGTGACCTACGAGGCCGAGTGGGCGGGCCGTCGCTTCAAGGTCGTCGACACCGGTGGCTGGGAGCAGGACGTCCTCGGCATCGACGCCTCCGTGGCCGCGCAGGCCGAGTACGCGATCGAGGCCGCCGACGCCGTCGTGTTCGTCGTCGACGCCAAGGTCGGCGTCACCGACACCGACGAGGCGGTCGTACGACTGCTCCGCAAGGCCAACAAGCCCGTGGTGCTCTGCGCCAACAAGGTCGACGGCCAGAGCGGCGAGGCCGACGCCACCGCTCTGTGGTCCCTCGGCATCGGAGAGCCGCACCCGGTCTCCTCGCTGCACGGCCGCGGCACCGGCGACATGCTGGACGCCGTCCTGGAGGCCCTGCCGGAGGCGCCTGAGCAGACCTTCGGCACCGCTCTCGGCGGTCCGCGCCGCATCGCGCTCATCGGCCGTCCGAACGTCGGCAAGTCCTCCCTGCTGAACAAGGTGGCCAACGAGGAGCGTGTCGTCGTCAACGAACTCGCGGGCACCACCCGTGACCCGGTCGACGAGCTCATCGAACTCGGCGGCGTCACCTGGAAGTTCGTCGACACGGCGGGCATCCGCAAGCGCGTCCACCTCCAGCAGGGCGCCGACTACTACGCCTCGCTGCGCACCGCGGCCGCTGTCGAGAAGGCCGAGGTCGCGGTCATCCTGATCGACGCCTCCGAGTCCATCTCGGTGCAGGACCAGCGGATCGTGACGATGGCCGTCGAGGCCGGGCGCGCGATCGTCGTCGCCTACAACAAGTGGGACACCCTCGACGAGGAGCGTCGCTACTACCTGGAGCGGGAGATCGAGACCGAGCTCGCCCAGGTCGCCTGGGCGCCCCGGGTCAATGTCTCGGCGCGCACCGGCCGTCACATGGAGAAGCTGGTCCCGGCGATCGAGACCGCTCTGGCCGGCTGGGAGACCCGTGTTCCGACGGGCCGCCTGAACGCCTTCCTCGGCGAGCTGGTCGCCGCCCACCCGCACCCGGTCCGTGGCGGCAAGCAGCCCCGCATTCTCTTCGGCACCCAGGCCGGCACCAAGCCCCCGCGGTTCGTCCTCTTCGCCTCCGGCTTCATCGAGGCGGGCTACCGCCGCTTCATCGAGCGCCGGCTGCGTGAGGAGTTCAGCTTCGACGGCACCCCGATCCATATCTCGGTGCGGGTGCGCGAGAAGCGCGGCGCCAAGAAGAAGTAAGCGCGGAAACGCAGGAAGGGCGGCCCCTGTCGGGGCCGCCCTTCCTGCTGTGTCAGAAGCCGCGGCGCTGGCCGGGCGGCAGCGCCGGCACATGCTGCACCATCGTGCCGTGCTGCCCGATCTGTCCGACGCGCTGCCACTGCGACTGCTGCTGCCCGACGCGGGCACTGTGCGCGCCCGCGCTGTAGGCGCTGTACGAGCTGCTGAACGAACCCGGCCGGTGGCCGCCGTACGCGTCCTGCGGAAGGTTCCCGAACGCGGTGAACCCCAGCTCCTCCTCGCCACTGCGGTCACCCGGCAGCGAGCGGAACGACTTGACGTACTCGGCGTAGAGCGCGTCGTAGATCGGCGTGGCCGATGGGCCGCACAGCGGGTCCGGAGTCGGCCGCGAGGACGGGATCGACTGGTAGGACTGGCGGCGGGGAACGTCGTAGGTGTGCACGTATGTCCAAACGACCCTGAGCATCATGAGATGCGGCCGCTTTCAGGGGCGCGAGGCGGCAGGCGTCCTCAGGTCCCGGCAAGAGGCATCGCGGAAGCGACCAACTTCCCATTGGCCGCGGCCTTGTCGATCGCATCCCGCAGCAGGTCCTCTCGGGGCTGACGCCCGATCGATCCCACCGGTGCCGCGAACATCAGCACCTGCTGATGCTTGTTCGCGGCGGCCCGCCAGCTCTCCGTGACCTGGAGCGGCTGATGCGCCTGCCACCACGCGACCGGCTGCCCACCGGTCGGTCCCGGCTGAAGAACCGCGTGCAGCTGGCCCATCGCAAGGAGCACCGACCACCCGTGCAGCACCGGCGGCACCTCCGTCAGCTCCGTCACCGGCATGAACCCCTGCTCGATGAGGAGCGGCAGGAAGTCGTCGCCGACGTCGGTCGCGCCGGGGCGCACGATAGGGGCCGTCGGTTCGACCACGAGCGCCGGGTGCAACTCCCCGGCGATCAGCACGAGTCCGCTGGTGACGCCGAGCACCGCCTGTTCGGGCACGGCCTTCTCCGGGTTCGGGTCGACACGGTCGCCGCTGATGGAACGCACGGCTCCCTGGAGCTGCTCCTCGGTGACCTGGACGATCTGCGAGGGCAGACAGGTGGCGTGGGCGAAGGCGAGGACGGCGGTCTCGTCGCCGATGAACAGGACGGTGCTGGTGCGCTCCGCTTCGGAGTCGCCCGGGGTGCGGCAGGACGTGCAGTCGTAACTGCCGGGGGCGTTCTCTCCGGCGAGCAGCCGGTTGGCCTCATCGTCGCCGATCTCGGCGCGAACCTCGTCGCTGACGTCGAGCATGCGCGGCACGGGTGACTCCCTCAGGAAGCGGTGCCCGGGTGGGTCCCGGGCTCATGAAGGAGACAACGGGCGATCTGTGGCGGGAGTCACGCTCCAGAGCGAACGGAATCGAACCATCGGGCGCACAGGGTCACGCCGGGCCCGGAATCGGGCACTCAACGTCAATTCCTAGGAAATCCAAGGAAGTTGGTTGCGTGAAGTGGGTCACAGATCGCCAGGGCGACTGGTCGACAAATCAGGAAATCAGCGAATGAAGTGGGTGGCCGAAAAAAGTTGCTACCCGAGGTAACGGTGAACTGGCCTGGAGTGACAGGCAATTGGTTGATACCGGGCGGTCACCCTCCCTAGATTCCTCGGCCGTGTGCAACGAGCACCGCTCGGGTTCGTCCGCCGGCCGCACCAAAGCCAGCTCGCAGCACCAGCCTCCGGCGGACGGGGCGGAGCGCGACGGTCCTGCCCCTGCGCAGGGAGCGCGCCCCGCCTTGGGGGACCCCGGGTGTTTCGAGAGGGAATCACATGTCCGAATGTGCCGATACCACTCGCGACAACGTTCGTAAGACGCGTACGACGGCGGTTCTCGCCGGGGCGGCCCTGCTCGCCCCTCTCGGACTGCTGGCCGCGACCGGCAACGCCGCGGCGGCGGACGGCGGGGTGTGGGACCGCATCGCCCAGTGCGAGAGCGGCGGCAACTGGCACATCAACACCGGCAACGGCTACTACGGCGGCCTGCAGTTCTCCGCCTCCACCTGGCGCGCGTACGGCGGCAGCGCCTACGCGGCCACGGCGGACAGGGCGAGCAAGTCCCAGCAGATCGCCGTGGCCACCAAGGTCCAGCGCGCCCAGGGGTGGGGCGCCTGGCCCACCTGCTCCGCCCGGGCCGGGGCGTCCGGCAGCGCCCCCTCGCTCTCCTCCGGCTCGGCGACCACCAAGGCCGCTCCGTCCAAGCCGTCGAAGACGCCGGCACGTTCCCGGAGCCACTCGGACCGCAGCGCGTCCCGTGGCGACTACACGGTCCGCAAGGGCGACACGCTGAGCGGCATCGCCGCCCGGCACGGGACCACCTGGCAGCGGATCTACGCCGCCAACAAGGCCGTCATCGGCGGCGATCCCCACCTGATCGTGCCCGGGCAGCGTCTCGAGATCTGAGCTGCTCCCCCCTTTCCGGGCACGGGACCCCGCCCGTTCGGTGCGCCGACCGGGTGGGGCCCCTGGGGCCTTCCGCCGCGTATCGAGGGCCGCCCGCGCCGCACTGCTTAGCGTGGGCCGATGTACTGCATGCCGATCAAGCTCCTCCTCGCCGCCTGTCTGCTCGCCGGAGCGGCGCCCGCCCCGGCGTACGCGGCACCACCGCCCCCGGCCCCCGGCCCGTCGCCCGTCTCCGTGCCGTACGACTGTGCCCGCGACGGGTGGCCCTGGGACTGTGTCGCGCTGTGCGAGAGCAGCGGCCGCTGGGACGCCGACACCGGGAACGGCTTCTACGGCGGACTGCAGTTCTGGCAGCCCACCTGGGAGGAGTTCGGCGGCCTGACGTACGCCCCACGCGCGGATCTCGCCACCCGTGGGCAGCAGATCGCCGTCGCCCAGGAGGTGCTGGCCGTGCAGGGCTGGGAGGCCTGGCCGGTCTGTTCGAAGCGATACGGGCTCAAGGGCCGTATGCACACGGTGAAACCCGGCGACACGCTCTCGGCGATCGCCCGCACGTACGGCATCCCGGGCGGCTGGCAGACGCTCTACCAGGCCAACAAGGAGATGATCGGCGACCACCCGGACCGGCTGAACGTGGGCACGCTGCTGGTCCTCCCGAACGGATCGAAGAGTGCTACCCGGGACTCGGCCGTGTTCGGTCCGCCCCTGTCGGCGGGTCCAGTTCGGCCGCCTCTCCGCTGAACACGACCGTGCCGCGGCGCAGTTCGTACACGACGGCCGTCCGGCCGCGCAGGACGGGCGGCAGCCGCTGCTCGGCGACGACCACGCAGGCGTCGAGCCCCCTCAACAGCTCGTATGTACGGGCCGCGACCGCCGGCGACATGCCCTGCGTCGGTTCGTCGACGAGCACCACGCGCGCGCGTGCCAGCAGGGCGCGGGAGAGGGCCAGCATGCGCTGCTCACCGCCGGAGAGGGTGCCGGCGCGGCGCGGGAGCAGCGCGGTGAGCTGGGGATAGGCGTCGAGGGCCCGGTCGTACGACGGTGCGGCCAGCGCCAGGTTCTCGCGCACCGTGAGCGAGCCGAACACCGCCTGCCGCTCGGGGACCAGGCACAGGCCGTGCCGGGCGCGCTCGTGGGCGGGCATGCGGGTCACGTCGGTGCCGTCCCACACCACGGCGCCGCCGGACAGCGGCACGGTGCCGGCGAAGGCGCGCAGTGCGGTCGTACGGCCGCTGCCGTTGCGGCCCAGCAGGACGGTGAGGCCGGGGCCCGGAGCGGCGAGGGTGACGCCGTGGAGGGCTTCCAGCGGGCCGTAGCGCACGCGCGCGTGGCGCAGGGAGATGGTCATGGGGCGGCTGTCCAGGTGGTGTCCAGGACATGGTCGGGCGGGCCCGAGGCGACGATGCGGCCCGCCGTCATGACGTGCACGACGTCGGCGAGGCCGGCGACCAGGTCGAGGTCGTGTTCCACGACGAGGAGGGCCGTGCCGTCGGCGGCGAGGGCCTTCAGCACACGGGTCAGGGCGGTCACTTCAGCCGTGTCCAGACCGGCGGCGGGTTCGTCGAGGAGGAGGACCCGGGGGCTGCCGGCGAGGGCTCTGGCGAGTTCCACGCGACGCAGGGTGCCGGTGGGGAGGGCGGCGGCGGGGAGGTCCCGGAGCGGGCCGTCCAGGGTGAGGAGCCTGAGGGTTCGCTCCGCGGCGGCGGGGTCGGGGAGACGGCCCTGTTCGGCGCCCACGTGAACGTTTTCGGCCACCGTCAGCGAGGGGAAGACCGCGAGCTGCTGGAAGGTGCGGGCGATGCCGAGGCGGGTGCGGGCGTGGGCGGGGAGGCGGGTGATGTCCCGGGTGCCGAGGAGGACCCTGCCGCTGGTGGGGCGGAGCGTTCCGGCCAGACAGTGGAACAGGGTGCTCTTGCCCGCGCCGTTGGGGCCGATGATCGCGGTGACCTGGCCGGGTGTGATGTCCAGGTCGACTCCGTCCAGGGCGGTGAAACCGCCGTAGCGGGCTTTGAGGTCGCGGGCCTTGAGCATGGGTGCGGGTGGGCCCTGTGGGAGTGGAGCGCCGTCGGCCGCTGCGGCATGTGTATCGGCGGCCGACGGTCGTCCTGCCTGCGCCCTGCTCGCCGCGCCGGCCAACGCCGCTACCCGCGCGGGGGGTTGCGCCACGGGCCGCAGCCTTCCCCGCACCCGCTCCCCGAGCGGGGTCAGCGCCGCTCGCCGCCGCAGCCGCAGTCTTCCCGCCGCCGTTCGCAACGCCTCGTAGGGGCCGCCCGGGAAGCGGCCGACCAGTACCGCGAGTACGCCGATCAGGGCCGCCGCCATCCCGCCCCGCGCGCCCGCGTCCAGTCCCACCAGGAGCGCCGCTGCCAGCAGTGCGCCCAGGGTGCTGTCGGCGCCCAGGACCACCACGGCCGCGAACCACAGCAGCCCGCGGACGGGGTCGTAGGCACCGGGGTCGAAGGCGCGCAGGCCCATGCCGAGCATGCCGCCGCCGAGGGCGGCCAGCGCGGCGCCCGCCACGAAGGCCAGGAGCTTGAGGGACGGGACCTGGACGCCCGCCGCCGACGCGCCCGCCTCGTGATCGCGCATCGCCGCCAGCGCCCTGCCCGTACGGCCCGTGCGCAGCAGGCGTGTCATCAGAAGGGCCGCTGCCAGGAGCGCCAACTCCAGGACGTAGTACGCCCGGTCGCCGTCGAAGCCCGACGGGCGGCCCAGCGACAGCCCCGACGTGGCGTACGGCTGGGCGAAGACGAAGCGGCTCACCCCCACGCCCACCGCGAAGGTGGCCAGGGCCAGCGCCAGGCCTTGGCGGCTGATCGCGGGCCGGCCCGTCAGCAGGCCCAGGGGCGCCACCAGCACGACGGCCACCGCGAGCGCGGCCAGTTCGGGCAGGCGAGGCAGCCCGGGGAAGCGGCCCGCCGCCAGCAGAGCCGTGAACAGGGCGCCCAGTCCGGCGTACGCCGCCTGCCCCAGCGAGATCTGACCACCGCGGCCCGTGACCACCACCAGCGACAGCAGCACCGCGCCCAGCGCCGGCACCTGCACCGACGTCTGCAGATCCGAGCCCGCGAAGCCCAACGGCAACAAGAACAGCACCACCGCCACGATCCACGCGCCCGGCGGAGTCGCCACGCGCGCGGTGGCCGTGCGCGGGAGGGCGTCGCGGGTGCCGAGCCGCGGCAGCACGAGCGCCGCGATCAGCAGCGCCACCACGAACAGGTTCGCCCCCACCGCCTGCAGCAACGGCTCGCCCCAGCCCGACGGATGCAGCCGCGTCAGCTGGCTCTGCGCCACCCCGATGCCCAGCGCGACCACCACGGCGACCGGCAGACTGCGCATCCGTGCCGCCACCGCGACCGCCACGACCTCCATGACCAGCAGCGGCAGGCCGTACGGGTCCAGACGGACGAACGGCGCGAGCAGCACGCCCGTCAGGCCCGCGGTGAACGAGCCGAACGCCCAGCCCGCCGCGGCCACCCGGTCCGCGTCGATCCCGCCCAGCACGGCCAGTTGCCGGTCGTCCACCACGGCCCGCAGCTCCCGCCCGAAGCGCGTCCAGCGGATCACCGCCCCCACGCCCCCGGCCAGCACCAGCACCACCGCGAGCTGCCCCCATGGGTCCGCCGACACCAGCTCCGGAGCGTCGTCCCGAGCCCCCTGCCCCCACACCAGCGCCGCCCCGCCCACCAGCAGCACGAACACCCCGATGGACGCGACCAGCGTCTGCGCCGGGTCGCTGCCCAGGACCGACAGCGGACGGAAGACGAAACGCTCCAGCACCACACCGAGGCCCGGCGCCAGGACCAGCAGCGTCAGCGTGGCGCCCGCCCACAGGGGCCACCCCCACTCCACCACGCACTGCCGCAGCACGAACGCGCACACCATCGCGATCGCCCCGTGCGCGAAATTCAGCACCCCCGTCGCGCGGTACGTCACGATCAGGCCGATTCCGGTGAGTGCGGCGGCGCTTCCGACCGAGAGACCGGCGAGTGTGAGGTCGTACGTGAGCGACGACATCAGTCGGTTTCCTCGGCGGGCTCGCAGATGGGGCAGGGGCCCAACTCGCCGCTCGCCGCCAGCTTGGCGTCCACCGGCACCGCCTCCACCTTTCCGGAGACCAGCGGACAGTCCGCGCGATGCCACAGGGTGCCGCCCGGCACCATCAGCAGGTCCCCGCTGACGGCGATCGGCGCCGTGGCCCGGCCGGGCTCCTCCGCGTCCGTGGGTTCCGTGGCCACGAGGAGGCCGTACAGCTCCTCCACGCGCAGCGCGGCGATCGTGTTGCGGCCGTGTGCGAGCAGTACCGCCCCCGCGATGATCAGCGCGGCGCCGGGGACGGTGCAGGAGGCCAGGTAGGGCAGCTGACGTTCGGCGTAACGCTCGCCGGAGATGCCGTACCAGCCGATGACGCACAGCACCGCGCCCGTGGCGAGCGCGGCCCAGCCGGCCCACAGGACGGGGTGCACGGTCCGCAGTCGGGCTGTCCGCATCTCTGGCTCCCACATGTCGTGTGCCTGTCCATCGCGGCCGATCGCTTGCACTATGCCTTCTGGAAGCTGACCCTGAAAGCACCGGGCGCGCATGGCCCGGACCGACACCCGGTGGTGAGCCAGATGGTTCTCGGGAGCGACCGCAAGTGGGGGAACGGCAGCCGAGGGCTGGTGGCGACGGTGTTCGTCCTCGCCGCGGCCCTCACGGCGTGCAGCGACGACAGCGGCGGGAACGAGAGCCCGTCCGTGACTCCGACCCCGGAGACGACGACCAGTGCGCCGCAGCCGAGCGCGCCGGCCAGCGGGCCCGCCGACCAGGCGGCGGCCGAGAAGGAGGTCAAGCAGAACTGGGAGAAGTTCTTCGACCCGAAGACCTCCACGAAGGAGAAACAGGCCGTCCTGGAGAACGGCGAGGCCATGGGCCCGGTCATGGCGGCCTTCAGCGGCGACGAGCGCGGCGGACAGGTGGAGGCGCAGGTCACCGAGGTGGAGTTCACCTCGCCGACCAAGGCGACCGTGACGTACACACTTCTCATGAACGGCGCCACCGCCCTGCCGGACACCTCCGGGACGGCGGTCGAGGACGACGGCACCTGGAAGGTGTCCGTCAGCACGCTGTGCGCTCTGGTCCAACTGAGCGGCAATGCGTCGGCGTCGGCCCTTCCGGGCTGCTGAGGCCGCGGCCGCGGTGCTGCTGCTCGCCCTGAGCGCGGCCTGCGGCAGCCGGCTGCCGGAGAGCGACTTCGAGCACGGGGAGCGGGCCGGCCCCGCGCCGGACGGCACGCCGATCCGCGTCGGCGTCATCACCAGCGCCACCAGCCCGGTCGGCGGCGACACCTTCGTCGGCCCCCGCGACGGCGCCAAGGCCTGGTTCGACCGGCTCAACGCGCGCGGAGGCATCGACGGGCGCCGCGTCGAGGTCCGTGAGTGCGACGACGGCGGCAGCGGTGTCGGCAACAACACCTGTGTGCACCAGCTGATCGACGAGGACGAGGTGGTGGCCCTGGTCGCCACCACCGCCCTCGACTACGCGGGCGCCTCCCGCGTCTCACGCGCGCGCGTGCCCGACATCGGCGGCCAGCCCATCGGGGCCGCCTACGACACCTATCCGCGCCTGTACGGCATCTACGGCAGCCTCGCGCCCCGCGACGGCACCAAGGGGTGGAACGGCAAGCAGTACGGCGGCACGGAGGTCTACCGCTACTTCAAGCGGGAGCACGGCGCCCGTACGGCCGCCGTCGTCTCGTACAACCAGGCCGCCTCGGCCGCCTACGCCCGGCTCGTCGAGCGGGGACTGGAGGCCGAGGGCTACGAGGTGGTGAGCGAGCAGGTCGACTTCGCGCTGCCCAACTTCCGTGCCGTCGCGGCCGATCTGAAGGAGCAGGGGGCGGACCTGGTCTTCGACGCCATCGACTCGCACGGCAACGCCCAGCTGTGCGAGGCGATGGACGACGTCGGGGTGCGGGTCACCGCCAAGGTCACCAATGTGCAGAACTGGAGTTCCACCGTCCCCGACGACTACAAGGACTCCCCGCGCTGCCGCAACGCCCTGTGGGCCACCGGGTCCAGCCGCAATTACGAGGACACGGACCAGGAGGCCGTACGGGAGTTCCGGGACGCCACCGAGGGGCTGGAGACGCACTCCCAGTGGCAGTTGGAGGGCTGGGCGGCCGCGATGTGGTTCACGGAGGCCGCCGAGTCGTGTGCGGAGAGCGGCGGTGGTGTCACGCGCGCGTGCGTGGACGAGTTCATGAACCGCAGCGAGGACTACACCGCCGACGGGCTGCTGGTTCCCGTCCGGTTCGAGCGGTCGGCCGAGCCACCGACGACCCGCAGGACGTGTCTGTCGGTGGCCCGGTGGCAGGACGGCAAGGGGTGGGTGTCGCAGGGCGACATGGACGACACCTGCTTCGACGTCCCGCAACTGCCCTACTGACCCCCTCGCTCACCGCAGTGAGCCGAAGAACTCCCCGACATCGCCGGCCAGCAGTTCCGGGACCTCCAGGGCCGCGAAGTGGCCGCCGCGGTCGAACTCCGTCCAGCGGGCGAGGGTGTTGGCCCGCTCCGCCCAGCGCCGGATCGCCACGTCCTCGCCGAAGTTCGCCACCGCCGTCGGCACACCGGAGTCCGTGACCGGGAACCAGTCGCCGACGTGGCTGTTCTCGTAGTACATGCGCGCCGCCGAACCGGCCGTCCCCGTCAGCCAGTACAGCATCACGTTGGTGAGCAGCGTGTCCCGGTCGATCGCGTCCTCGGGCAGCGCGGCCGAGGAGTGCGTCCACGCCTGGAACTTCTCCATGATCCAGGCGAGCTGGCCGACGGGGGAGTCGGTGAGGGCGTAGGAGAGGGTCTGCGGGCGGGTGGACTGGAGCGCGTTGTAGCCGAATCCGTCGGTGGTGAACTCGGCGATGCTCGCCAGGCTCCGCACCTCCCGGTCGGTGAGTCCCGTCCGCTCCTCCTCGCTCACCGGGCCGAGCGGGATGAAGCCGACCGACGCGGCGTTCACATGGACGCCGACCACCGAATCGGGGGCGATGCGGGCCAGCGCGGGGGAGATCAGCGCGCCCAGGTCACCGCCCTGCGCGCCGTACCGCTCGTAGCCGAGCCGGCGCATCAGCTCGGCCCAGGCGCGGGCGACACGGTTGACGTTCCAGCCCTTCTCGCGGGTGGGGCCGGAGAAGCCGAAGCCCGGGATGGCGGGGATGACCAGGTGGTGGTCCTCGCTCAGCCGGTCGATCACACCGAGGAACTCCACGATCGAGCCCGGCCAGCCGTGCGTCAGGATCAGCGGCAGCGCGTCCGGCGAGGACGAGCGGACGTGCAGAAAGTGCACCTGGGCGCCGTCGATCTCCGTGACGTACTGCGGGATCTCGTTGAGGGCCGCCTCGTGCTTGCGCCAGTCGTAGGCGCCCCGCCAGTAGGCCGCGAGGTCGCGGAGATACGGCAGTGAGGCGCCGTACTCCCAGCCCGCGTCCGGCAGTTCGTCCGGCCAGCGGGTCAGGTCCAGGCGGGTGTGCAGCTCGTCGAGCTGAGCCTGGGGGATGTCGATCCGGTAGCTGTGCACGCTGTTGTCTGCCATGAGTCCAAGGTAGAAACCCTTGCGGACAGTGACTGTCCGCAATGCCTGCCAGACTCGGATTCATGTTGGAGACCTCGGCACGACTCCTGCGCCTGCTCTCGCTGCTCCAGGCCCACCGCGACTGGTCCGGCGCCGACCTCGCCGAACGCCTCGGCGTCACCCCGCGCACCGTGCGCCGGGACGTCGACCGGCTGCGCGAGCTGGGCTACCCGGTCAACGCCAGCCCCGGCACCGGTGGCGGCTACCAGCTGGGCGCGGGCGCCGAGCTGCCGCCGCTGCTCCTGGACGACGACGAGGCGGTCGCCGTCGCCGTAGGGCTGCGCACGGCCGCCGGGCAGGGCATCGAGGGCATCGGGGAGACCTCCGTACGGGCCCTTGCCAAGCTGGAGCAGGTCCTGCCGAGCCGGCTGCGCCGCCGCGTGGGCGCCCTGAACGCCTTCACCGTGCCGATGCTGCGCGGCCCCCAGTCCTCCGCCGTGGACCCGGCCGTGCTGACCGAGCTCGCCGACCTCTGCCGGGACGCCGAACGCCTGCGCTTCGCGTACCGCAGCCTCCCCCACTCTCGAACAGGCTCGAGCGGGGGGACCCCCATCGGCGACTCCACCCGCCGCACCGTCGAGCCGCACCGCCTGGTGTGCACCGAGCGGCGCTGGTACCTGGTCGCCTGGGACCTCGACCGCGAGGACTGGCGGACCTTCCGCGTCGACCGCATCACCCCCAAGCCGCCGCACGGCCCCCGCTTCACCCCGCGCACGCCCCCGGCCGAGGACCTGGCCGCGTTCGTCTCCCGGGGCGTCTCCACGCGCGCCTACGCGGCGCACGCCGTCGTACGGCTCCTGGTGCCCCTGGCGGAGGCCGTCGAGCGGGTCTCGCCCTCCGCCGGGCAGCTGGAGGCCGACGGGCCGGACGCCTGCATCCTGCGCACGGGGGCCGCGAGCCTCGATGTGATGGTGATTCACGTGATGCTGATGGGCTTCGAGTTCGAGGTGCTGGAGCCCGCCGAGCTGACCGAGGCGATCAGGACTGCTCGGGACCGGCTTGCTCGCTCTTTGGCTCGGGCTGAGAAGTCAGCGCCGCGTACTCGGGATGGTGCAGATCGAACGCCGGGGACTCGGAGCGGATCCGCGGCAGCGTCGTGAAGTTGTGCCGCGGGGGCGGGCAGGAGGTCGCCCACTCCAGGGAACGGCCGTAGCCCCAGGGGTCGTCGACCTCGACCTTCTCGCCGTACTTGGCGGTCTTCCAGACGTTGTAGAGGAACGGCAGCGTCGAGATGCCCAGCACGAACGCGCCGATCGTGGAGATCGTGTTGAGCGCGGTGAAGCCGTCGGCGGCGAGATAGTCGGCGTACCGGCGCGGCATGCCCTCCGCGCCCAGCCAGTGCTGCACCAGGAACGTGGTGTGGAAGCCGATGAACAGCGTCCAGAACTGGATCTTGCCGAGCCGTTCGTCGAGCATCTTCCCGGTGAACTTGGGCCACCAGAAGTAGAAGCCGCCGAAGATCGCGAACACGACGGTGCCGAACACGACGTAGTGGAAGTGCGCGACGACGAAGTACGAGTCGGAGACATGGAAGTCCAGCGGCGGCGAGGCCAGGATCACCCCGGTCAGACCGCCGAACAGGAACGTCACCAGGAAGCCGGTGGCCCACAGCATCGGGGTCTCGAAGGACAGGGAGCCCTTGAGCATGGTCCCGGTCCAGTTGAAGAACTTCACGCCGGTCGGCACCGCGATCAGGAAGCTCATGAACGAGAAGAAGGGGAGCAGCACCGCCCCCGTCACGAACATGTGGTGCGCCCACACGACCACGGACAGCCCGGTGATCGCCATCGTCGCGCCGACCAGCGTCAGATAGCCGAAGAGCGGCTTGCGGCTGAAGACCGGGAGGATCTCCGTGATGATGCCGAAGAACGGCAGCGCGATGATGTACACCTCGGGATGGCCGAAGAACCAGAACAGGTGCTGCCACAGCAGCGCCCCGCCGTTGGCCGAGGCGAACACCTGGGAGCCGAACCGGCGGTCCGCCTCCAGACAGAGCAGCGCGGCCGCGAGGACCGGGAACGCCATCAGGATCAGGATCGACGTGAACAGCGTGTTCCAGGTGAAGATCGGCATCCGGAACATCGTCATGCCGGGGGCGCGCATCCCGATGATGGTGGTGATGAAGTTGACCGCACCGAGGATCGTGCCGAAGCCGGCCAGCGCGAGACCCATGATCCACAGATCCGCGCCGATGCCGGGCGAGCGCTCCATGCTGTTGAGCGGCGCGTAGGCGAACCAGCCGAAGGCCGCGGGCCCGGACGGCACGAGCAGCGAGCCAAGCACGATCAGACCGCCGAAGAGGAACAGCCAGTACGACAGCATGTTCAGCCGTGGGAAGGCCACGTCGGGAGCGCCGATCTGCAACGGCATCAGCTCGTTGGCGAAGCCCGCGAAGCTCGGGGTCGCGAACAGCAGCAGCATGATCGTGCCGTGCATCGTGAACATCTGGTTGAACTGCTGGTTGTCGATGATCTGCATTCCGGGCCGGGCGAGCTCGGCGCGCATCAGCAGCGCCATCAGCCCGCCGGCCAGGAAGAACACGAACGACGTGATCAGGTAGAGATGGCCGATCTTCTTGTGGTCGGTGGTGGTCAGCCAGTCGACGACCACCCGGCCGTGGCTCTTGCTCCGCACGGGTCGCACCGTCGTCTGCACGGTCTCGGTCCCCATCGCTCGCTCGCCCCTTCGCTCGTCGCGTCCCGGGTCCGCCGTCATGATGCTCGCGTCGTCGCGTACGGCGACAGGGGGCGTACGGGGATTCTGTGTCGGATCCGTGTTTTTCCTACGCGGTGTCAGCTCCCGCGACCCCACACCGAATCGGAATGCAAAGGCTCCGACGGCATGTCTTCCGGCACTTTCCGTCCGGTTATTCGAAGAGCCGCTCCGACACGCGGGAATTCCGTTTGATTGCGCGCGGAAGGCCTACGGAACCGCCCGTACGTGTGACGCCCGCTGGGCAGCAGCTAATGATGCGACGACGGAAACGGCTGTCGGCATCCTGTGACAGAAGCGTGACCGGAGAGGGATCAGTGACCCACAGTGTCCTGGTTCCTGGCCCCACCCCGCGGACAGGGCCTAGCGTGGCCGTATGGCACCGATACCGACACCACCCGCCGAACCCCACGACAGCCCCGACGCGTACGTCGGTCTGGAATCCGCCAGGGCTGAGCGACTCGCCCGCGAGAAGGGCTGGTCGAGCGTGCGCTCGCTGCCACCGGGGGCGATCATCACGATGGAGTACCGCGCGGGGCGGCTGAACTTCGAGGTGAAGGACGGCCGCGTGGCCCGCGCCTGGAAGGGCTGACACCTGTCCTGGAACACGACGACGGCCCCGGCTCCTGCGAAGGAACCGGGGCCGTCGTGGCGGGGGGTGGTGTGTGCGTACCGCGTCCCCGCTGTCCGTCGGCTAGCCGCCTGTCAGGGGGCGGGCCGCCGAGGTCGTGCCGCGTGCGACGCGGTCCGGGTGGGGTGGCCGGCGAGGGCCGACCGGGGTGACCGGGGTGCGCTCCGAGCGGGTCGTGTGCGGGCCCGGTGCCAGATAGGCGGGCGCCCGGGCCGAGCGGGCCGCGGGCTCGCTCTGGGTGGCGGGGGTGCGCGGCTTGAGCGGCATCGGTACCTCGACGGGTTTGACGGCCGCGGGTGCGCTGCGGCGGGTCCGCCAGCGGTCGCGCAGGTCGAAGATGGCGGTCTCGGTACGGGCGATCAGCGGCTCGCACCACGGCAGCGCCAGCAGGACCAGCAGCCCCGCGACCCAGCCGAGAATGACGTCGCTCAGCCAGTGCGTACCGAGATAGACGGTGGCGAGGCCGACACCGAGCGAGGTCACCGCGGAGACGGCGGACAGCCATCTGCGGGCTCTCGGGGTGGAGGCCAGATAGGCCAGGATGCCCCAGGTCACCACGGCGTTCGCGGTGTGGCCGCTGGGAAATATATCGCCGCCCAGACCCATCTCGTTGGCGCCGATGGTGGTCGCGTAGTGCGGGCCGAGCCGGCCCATGCCGAGCTTGGCGGCGCCCACGGTGATGTTCAGCAGGAGCAGCACGGCGCCCAGGGTGAGCAGCGGGCGCAGGGTGTGCTGCCGCCAGGAGCGCCAGCCCAGCCAGGCCGCGACCATCACCGCGGTGGGGCCGCGCTGGCCGAGCACCACGTAGTAGTCCACGAACCAGTGGATCTCCGCCCACTGCTGGTACGGCCGGAAGAACATGACCTGCCAGTCCAGGCGGACCAGCCACGATGTGTCGACCACGAGCCACACGATCGCCAGGTAGAAGGCGAGGCCTCCGGCGATCAGCGCGACCCTGTGCCGCGACATCCTGGGCACGTCGATGTGAGCCGGTCGTTCCGGCTCACGGTCCAGCCTCGCGAACACCCGGTCCAGACGGGTGAGGTTTCGTTCGGTACGCACCCAATCGACGTTACAGCGAGTGAGGTCCGATGCCCGTCGAATCCACGGCTTTGTGATGACGATGTGATGTGGGATTCCTCTCAGGGAGAGGTTTATTTCCGAGGAATCCACTATCCGGCCCGGTTGCTCCCTTCAATTCCTTTGATCATTCCGGGTTCCGGTTTATGGCCGCTTATGAATTCGTTCACCGAATCATGGGGCGGAATTCTCCCGGTGCTCATCGGGCCCGCGAGTCGATCATGGCGGTCCTGAGCCGTTCAGCCAGAACGCCCCGTACACGGCCGACGCGAGGGCAATACCGCACACCACCAGCACGGACCTCGACGTCCGCAGCCTCGACAGAGCCAGGGCGAGGGGGAACAGAAGGGGGAAGGCGGGCAGCAGCAGGCGCGGTTTCGAGCCGAAGTAGCTCGACGCGCACAGGGCGAGCGCGGTGACGACACCCGTGTACACCAGAAGCGGCAGCGGCTGACGCTGCCGTACGCCGACGACGTAGAGCCACACCACGAGCCCGACCCCGGCGATCAGCCCCGCCCCGGCGAGCGCCGACGGGAACGACGTGAACTTCTCCCCGACGAACCGGGCGAAGGCGTAGCCCCCGTCGAACCCGTTGCGCCAGCCGGCCTGGACGTCGAGATACCCGAGAGGGCCCTTGCCGGTGTGATGGCCGACCCAGAGGACGTAGGCGGCGGCCCCGAGGGGGGCGATGAGGAGGGCGAGGGCGCGGGGGAGGGGGTGTGCGCCGGCCGCTGACCGGACGCCCGGGGCGCGCGGCGGGTGAGGGGTGTCGCCCGTTCCCGGGTCGCGCCGGTCCGTGCCCTCGGCCGCGGGTGCCGGGGCGCGTGCCCCGGCCTCCGCGCCACCCGTCCGCGCCGCGCTTCGTTCCCGCTCGGACGGGGGACCGCCCGCGGCTGCCCGGTCCCGCCCGAGCGCGACGATCGCCGCCACCCACACCGCCGCGACCACCGCGAGTCCCACCGGCCGGGTCAGGCCCGCGAGGGACGCCAGAACGCCCGCCGTCACCCAGCGGCCCGTCAGCACCGCGTACAGCGACCACGCCGCGAGGGCCGTGAACAGCGACTCGCTGTACGCCATCGACTGCACGATCCCGACCGGCAGCACCGCCCAGACCAGCACCGCGCAGACCCCGGCCCTACGGCCGTACACATGGTCCGCCACCGCGAAGACGCCCCAGGCCGCCGCGAGCGAGCCGAGCAGGCTGACGGCGAAGCCCGCGTCGGCGGCGGACAGGGGCGTCACCGCCGCGATGCCCCGCTCCAGCCACGGCAGCAGCGGGAAGAAGGCCAGGTTCGAGTGGACGTCCCCGTTGGGCAGCCGCACCTCGTAGCCGTACCCCAGCTCGGCGACCCTCGTGTACCAGAGGGAGTCCCAGCGGGCCGTCAGCAGCGTGTACGCGCTCTTGTCGCGTGCGGCGCTCCACAGGACCAGGGCGAGCAGGCCCAGGGCACGGACGGCCGCGTACCCGAGGAGGGCCGGGGCCGCACGGCGCAGCGCACTCTCGGGTGGCGCCGGGCGCGTCTCAAGATCGGTCACGGGTCCGATTATCGACTGCGCCGTGAACCGCACGGTCCGACGGGGCGTGCCGGCAGGGGAGGGCGAGTGGTGTACGCCACACGTGTTCTCCGCAGAGTGTGAGAGGTCCACCACTTGGCCGACGCGTGAACTCGCGTACGCTGACGTGTCACTCGCCTTCGTTGCGCGGGCCGGAGATCACCGCTCCTCTCCGGCCGAGATCACGGGGAGTCCCCACCCCGTGTGCCCGCCGACCGCGAGGGAACATCTGGGAGGTACGTGCATGTCCGGGACGACCACGGCCGCCGCTGCGCTGCGCCGTCGGGCGGCCGGGGCCGGTGCCAACCGCTGGGTCGTCCTCGTCGTCCTCTGTGTGAGCCTGCTGCTGGTCGCGGTCGACGCGACCGTGCTGCACGTGGCGGTCCCCGCCGTCACCGAGGACCTCAAGCCCGGCGCGATAGAACTGCTCTGGATCGTCGATGTCTACCCCCTCGTCTGCGCCTCGCTGCTGATCCTGTTCGGCACGCTCGGCGACCGTGTCGGCCGCAGACGGATCCTCCTTCTCGGCTACGCCCTGTTCGGCGTCGCCTCCGGCATGGCAGCCCTCGCGGACAGCGCCCAGGTGCTGATCGTGGCGCGGGCCCTGCTCGGCGTCGGCGGCGCGATGATCATGCCCGCCACGCTCTCGATCCTCCGCCAGGTCTTCCCCGACCGGCGTGAACGCGCCCTCGCCATCGGCATCTGGAGCGCGGTGGCCGCCGTGGGCGCCGCGGTCGGGCCACTGCTCGGCGGCTTCCTCCTCGAGCACTTCTGGTGGGGCTCGGTCTTCCTCGTCAACATCCCGCTGATGCTGGTCAGCCTGCCGGTGGGCCGCCTCCTGCTGCCCGAGTCGAAGGGCACCGCCGACGGTCCCTGGGACGTGGTCGGCGCGCTGATGGCCGCGGCCGGACTGTTCGCTCTGGTCCTCGGTGTGAAGCGGCTCGGCAGCGGGGAACTCGACGGGATCACGGTGCTGCCGCTGGTCGTGGGCGCCGTACTGCTGGTTCTTTTCGTACGACGGCAAAGGCGCCGTACCCATCCGCTCGTCGACCTGCGGATGTTCTCGCGCCCTGCCTTCAGCACGTCCGTCGGCTGCATCGTGCTGGCCATGCTCGCGCTGGTGGGCCTGGAGCTGATCGCGGCGCAGTATCTGCAGCTGGTGCTGGGGCTCTCCCCGCTGGAGACCGGGCTGCGACTGCTGCCGCTCACCATCGCGGCGATGGCCTCCGGACTCGCCGGCGCACGGATGCTGCGGCGCTTCGGACCGCGCCGGATGGTCTGCTTCGGCTTCGTCCTGACGGCGGTCGCCGTACTGACCCTCATGGCGATGGGTGGCGAGGACAATGCGCCGCTGCTGCTCTTCGGCTTCCTCCTGCTGGGCTTCGGCCTGGAGACCACGCTCTTCGGGGCGTACGAGTCGATGCTGAGCGAGGCACCGCCGGAGCAGGCGGGCGGGGCCGCGGCGATCGGTGAGACCTCGTACCAGCTGGGCGCCGGCATCGGTATCGCTCTGCTCGGCAGCGTGATGAACGCGGCGTACGCGCCCGGTCTTTCGTCGGTGCAGGGTGTCCCGGCGTCGGACTCGGCCGCGGCGGGGCATTCGCTGGGCGAGGCCTACGAGATCGCCGGACGGCTCGGTGGATCGGCCGGGGAGGCCCTGCGCCGCACCGCGCGGGACTGCTTCGTGCACGGGCTGCATGTGACGCTGCTGGTCAGCGCGGGTCTGCTGCTGCTCGGCGCGGCGATGGCGCTGCGGCTGCCGCGGACCATGCAGTGCGAGCCGATGGCGGTCGAGGTGCCCGCGCCCCGGGAAGTCGCCGAGGCCCGCGTCTCCGCTTGAGGTACTGGACGTGCGCGACACTGCCCCCGTAACGTCGGCCGGAGAGTCGTAACTAGCGCTGCTAGTTTTCAGTTGCCGGAGGGTGCCCCATGTCCGCGTCCGCGAAGCTGCCCCCGTTCGATCCGGCCGACCCGCTCGGCCTCGACGACCTGCTGGACCCGGAGGACCTCGCCATCCGGGACACCGTGCGGTCCTGGGCGGCGGACCGGGTGCTGCCCCACGTCGCCGAGTGGTACGAGAGCGGCGAGCTGCCCGGCATCCGCGAACTCGCCCGTGAGCTCGGCGGGATCGGGGCGCTCGGGATGTCGCTCGACGGATACGGGTGCGCCGGGGCCAGTGCCGTGCAGTACGGGCTCGCCTGTCTGGAGCTGGAGGCCGCCGACTCCGGGATCCGCTCCCTCGTCTCCGTGCAGGGCTCTCTCGCCATGTACGCCATCCACCGGTTCGGCTCCGAGGAGCAGAAGCGGACCTGGCTGCCGCGGATGGCCGCCGGCGAGGTCATCGGGTGCTTCGGACTGACCGAGCCCGACCACGGCTCCGACCCCGCGGCGATGCGGACCTTCGCCAAGAAGGACGGCACGGACTGGGTGCTCAACGGGCGCAAGATGTGGATCACCAACGGGTCCGTCGCCGGGGTGGCCGTCGTGTGGGCGCAGACCGACGAGGGGATCCGCGGGTTCGTCGTACCGACCGACGTGACCGGCTTCTCGGCACCCGAGATCAAGCACAAGTGGTCGCTGCGCGCCTCCGTCACCAGTGAACTCGTCCTCGAGGACGTGCGGCTGCCCGCGGACGCGGTGCTGCCGGAGGTCGTCGGGCTCAAGGGCCCGCTCAGCTGTCTGTCGCACGCCCGCTACGGCATCGTCTGGGGCGCGATGGGGGCGGCGCGGTCCTGCTTCGAGGCGGCCGTCGACTACGCGAAGTCGCGGGAGCAGTTCGGGCGGCCCATCGGTGGCTTCCAGCTCACCCAGGCCAAGCTCGCCGACATGGCGGTCGAACTGCACAAGGGGATTCTGCTCGCCCACCATCTGGGGCGGCGCATGGACGCCGGGCGCCTGCGTCCCGAGCAGGTCAGCTTCGGCAAGCTGAACAACGTACGGGAGGCGATCGAGATCTGTCGTACGTCGCGCACCATCCTCGGGGCCAACGGGATCTCCCTCGAATACCCCGTCATGCGGCACGCGACCAACCTCGAGTCGGTGCTCACCTACGAGGGCACCGTCGAGATGCATCAGCTGGTACTGGGCAAGGCGCTCACCGGGCTCGACGCCTTCCGGTGAAAACCCTGCGCGGGGGCAGGGCCGGTGAGCGGCCCTGCCTCAGCTCTGGTTGAAGAAGCCGTCCGTGCGGTGCGCGGCCGGGTCGCCGTTCACGATCTCCGTGTTGGCGGGGGTCAGCAGGAACACGCGTGTGGACACGCGCTCGATCGAGCCGCGCAGCCCGAAGATCAGGCCGGCAGCGAAGTCGACGACCCGCTTGGCGTCGCCGGCCTCCATCGCGGTGAGGTTCATGATGACGGGCACCCCGTCCCGGAAGAGCTCGCCGATGGCGCGCGCGTCCCGGAAGCTGTCCGGCGTGACCGTGCCGATGCGACGGCCCTTCTCCTCGGCGACATCCGAGGCCACCTTGACCCTCGGGTCGGTGACCCAGGCATCCCCGGGCTCGGTTCCTTCGGAGTAGCCGTCGTCGTCGTAGTAACGCTCGTCATCGTTGTCGTCAACGAGGCCCAGCCAGGCACTCGCCTTGCGCACCGATCCCATGGACGCCTCCTCTCACAGCGGTCTTTCTCGCTTTACGTATCCCTATGGTCATCCATGATGCGGATGACGCGCCATGTGGATAGACGCCGCGCGGGGGGTTTGTGACGGTACTGGTGCACAGCGCATTCGTCGAGAGCCCGGGTTTCACAAGGGCCGTTCCCCATACGGCTGCTGACTGTGAGTGAAATATGATTCTTCACGGCGTATGGGTGACGGCCGGGGCGTACGGGTGAACGACAGGGTCGATACGATGCCGCCGCTCAATGTCGCACTGACCACGGGGGATCGTCGTGTTCGGAATCGTCAGGCCCTGCCGCCATCGGCTCGGTGAAAATCTCAAGACCCAGTGGATGGCGCATTTGTGCGGGCTGTGTCTCGCGCTGCGCAAGGACCACGGGCAGTTCGCGCGCATCGTCACCAACTACGACGGCCTGCTCATATCGGTTCTGACGGAGGCTCAGGCCGAGCGGGGGGCTTCAGGGCGTCGTACGGCGGGCCCGTGCCCGTTGCGCGGAATGCGCACCGCCTCCGTCGCCGACGGCGAGGGCGCGCGGCTCTCCGCCGCCGTCTCGCTGGTGCTCGCCTCCGCCAAGGTCCGTGACCATGTCGCCGACGGGGACGGGCTGCTGGCCCGCAGGCCGGTGGCGCTCGCCGCCCGCCGGGTCGCGTCGAGCTGGGGTGCGGCGGGGGCCCGTAGCGGCTCCGCGGTCGGATTCGACACCGCCGTGCTCGTCGACGCGGTGGACCGGCAGCTCGGCATCGAGACCCTGGCCGGGCCCGGGACGCCGATCCTGACCGTCACCGAGCCGACCGAGACAGCCACCGCGGCGGCCTTCGCGCACACCGCGGTCCTCGCCGGACGGCCGGGCAACGCCGAGCCGCTCGCCGAGGCGGGGCGGCTCTTCGGACGGCTCGCGCATCTGCTGGACGCCGTGGAGGACCGGGAGACCGACGCCGCGTCCGGGGCGTGGAACCCGCTGACGGCCACCGGGACGCCCCTGGCGGAGGCGCGGCGCCTCGCGGATGACGCGGTGCACGGCATACGGCTCGCGCTGCGGGAAGTCGCCTGGGGGTCCGGGGTCTCCCCGGAAAAGCACAGCGGCGATCAGAAACTGGCGCATGTGCTGCTCGTGCATGAGCTGCGGACGTCCGTGGACCGGGTCTTCGGTACGTCGTCCTGCGCGCACGGGGCCGAGCTGTCGCACCCTTACGCGCCTCCCGGGCCGGGTGGTCCGGGTGTTCCGCCGCCCCCGGAGCCGCCTCGCCGGGACCGGCGTGGACTGCTCGCGGGGTGTGCGGTGTGGATGGGGCTGGCCTGTACGTGCCAGATGTGCTGCGGGGAGTTCGAGGACCCGTGGACGCGGCAGCGTCGGGAGGGGCTGTGCAGTCAGTGCGACTGCGGCGATTGCTGTGACTGTTGCGAGTGCGGCGACTGCTGCGGGAACTGCTGTGACGGGTGCGACTGCGGGTGTGACTGCGGTTGCTGATTCGCCGTAGGGGCGTGGGTTGTTCGGCGGCTGCGGGTCCGGTGTGGCTGGTCGCGCAGTTCCCCGCGCCCCTTCAGGTGGGTGCTGGGCCGTCGGTGATGGAGGACAAGGGGGCTGTGCGGAAACGCGAGTGAGGGGAGGCGCGTGTGAAGGCGGGGAAGGAGAACGTGAAAGGGCGCCCGGGAATCAGGGCGCGCAGGGGGTCAGCTCAACAGGAACAGGACCACACGCGACCGAAGTCGATGTGGGAGCGCTTGACCAGCCACTGCTGTGGATGCATGGGGTAAGTGGAACAGGCATCCGGTTGTGCGTCAACCGACTTGAGACGTACGGCTCACAGTATGGACAGCCTTGACAGTGAGGGGAAACGCCCCCGTAGTCTCAAGGGGCGGCCCTGCTGAGGGGCTCGGCCGCGATCCGCGCCGCGCGGCGCGCTTGTGTGAAGGCACCCGTCCGAGTTCGAACGACTCGCTGCCACGGAGCCTTCACATGTTCTCCGACACCCTCGTTTCACAACGCCGTACCCGGCACTCGCTGGTGATCGTCGGCGCCGGGCCGCGGGGGGCCGGTCTGATCGAACGGATCGCGGCCAACGCGCCCGAGCTCTACGACGGCTCGGGCCTCGACATCCATCTCGTCGACCCGCACGTGCCCGGTGCCGGGCGCATCTGGCGCAAGGCGCAGTCGCCGCTGCTGTGGATGAACTCGCACGCCGAGGACGTCACGATGTTCACCGACGAGACGGTGGACATGGCCGGCCCGGTGCGTCCCGGACCCACGCTGCACGAGTGGGCCGGCATCGACGGCACCACCTTCGCGGACCGGCAGCTCCAGGGCGGGTATCTGCGGTGGGTGCACGAGCGGGCGGTGGCCGCGCTGCCTCCGTCGGTGCGGGTGCACCACCATCCGCGGCGCGCCCTGCGGGTCAGCGGTTCGCGTGAGGGGCGCCAGCAGGTGTGGCTGGAGGGCCGCCCGCGCCCGCTCCTCGCCGACCTGGTCGTCCTCGCGCTCGGCCACCTCGACGCCGAACTCGACGACGAGCAACGGTCGTTGGCGGCCTACGCGGCAGAGCACGGCCTCGTCCACCTCCCGCCCGACTTCACCGCCGACAGCGACCTGTCCGCGCTCACTCCCGGCTCGCACGTCGTGGTCCGCGGCTTCGGGCTCGCCTTCGTCGATCTGATGGTGCTGCTGACCGAGGGGCGGGGCGGGCGGTACGAGGGCGACACCTATGTACCGTCCGGACGCGAGCCGGTGCTGTACGTCGGGTCGCGGCGCGGAGTGCCGTACCACTCGAAGATCGGCTACGACTGGACCGGTGAACGGCCGCCGCTGCCCCGGTTCTTCGGGCCCCCCGAGGTCGACGAACTGCTCGCCCGGCCGGCGGGGTTCGACTTCGGGCGGGACGTGTGGCCGCTGGTGGAGAAGGAGTTGGGGTTCGCGCACTACCACCGGTTGTTCACGGTGCACGGGGAGCGGACCGCGATGTCCTGGGCCGACTTCGAGGAGAAGTACGCGGTCGGCGACCGCACGGATGTCGAGGCCCTCGTGGAGGCCGCCGTGCCCGACCCGGCCGACCGGCTGGACCTGGGCGCGCTGGACCGGCCGCTGGAAGGGGTGCGGTACGGGTCGTTCGAGGAGCTCCAGGAAGGGCTGCGGGGGTATGTCGAGCAGGATCTGAGCAGACGGCACGACCCTTCGTACAGCCAGGACCTGTCGGTCTTCCTCGGGCTGCTGTCCGTCTACGGCCAGTTGGTCCGGCTCGGGGGCACCGGGCCCTGGTGGCACGGCTTCTTCAGCTATCTGGCCTCCGGGCCGCCCGGACCCCGGCTGCGGCAGCTGCAGGCCCTCTCGCGGGCCGGTGTCGTCAGGTTCCTCGGCGCGGACGTCTCGGTGGCGGCGCAGGACGGCGTCTTCCGGGCCACGAGCGCGAGTCTGCCCGGGTTCTTTGTCGAGACGCGCGCGCTGGTCGAGGCGCGGTTGCCCGAGCCCACGGTCGGGCGGGCCCGCGACGCCCTGCTGCGCGAGCTCCAGGAGGACGGGGCCGCCGAGACCCCGGAGGGGCTGCTGCGGGTGGACCCCGGCGACGGGCGGATCCTGGACCGGGCCGGCCGGCCACATCCCCGGCGCTTCGCGCTCGGCCCCTTCACCGACGGCCGTACCTCCGGCGCCTTCACCCGGCCCCGCACCGGCGGCCCGGCGTTCCGGCAGAACGACGCGACGGCCCGGGCGGCACTGGAGTTCCTCGCCGCCCTCGCCGGGCGCGCGGCCGCCTGAGATCCCGCCGACCACGCAAGACACCCCCTACTCCAAGGATTTCGAAGGTGCTGTGATGCTGCATCTCTCCGCCGCTGTCGACCAGCCGTCGGCCCAGGACGCCGACTCCTACGTCGAACTGGCCCGGCTCGCCGAACACGGTGTCCTCGACTTCGTGACGCTCGACGACACCTTCGCCCGCCCCGGGCTCGACGCGCTCGCCGTCCTGTCCCGGGTGGCCCCGGCCACCGGCCGGATCGGTCTCGTGCCGACCGTCACCACCACCCGCACCGAGCCCTTCCACGTCCAGGCGGCCGTCGCGACCCTCGACTGGGTCAGCCGGGGCCGGGCCGGCTGGCGGCTCGACGTGTCGACCACCGAGGGCGAGGCCCGCCTCTTCGGCCGCCGGCACGCCGCCCCCGCCGACGCGCTGTGGCAGGAGGCCGGTGAAGTGGCCGACGTGGCCGCGAAGTTGTGGGACAGCTGGGAGGACGACGCCGAGATACGGGACGAGTCGACCGGCCGTTTCATCGACCGGGACAAGCTGCACCGCGTCGACTTCGAGGGCACGGAGTTCTCGGTGCGGGGCCCCTCGATCGTGCCGCGCCCTCCGCAGGGCCACCCGGTCCGGGTGGTCGACGCCTCCGAGGGGCAGGCCCGGGACACCGCCGCCCGGTACGCGGACGTGGCCCTCGTACGGTCCGTGAGCGCCGCGCACACCCGTGCCGTGCGGGATCAACTGCGCGCCGCGGCAGTGAGGTTCGGGCGCGATCCCGACGGGCTGCGGGTCCTGGCCGGCCTCGTCGTCGACCTCGGCGACGGGGAGCACGCGGCCGAGCCGGGGCACGGCGGGGGCGGCCCCCGGCAGACCGCGCAGGGCCCGCTGTACCGCGGCGGCCCCGTCGACCTCGCGGACCTGATCGCCTCCTGGCACGGGGAGGGCGCCGTCGACGGCTTCCACCTCACGCCTGCCGAGCCACGCCGTGACCTGGAGCGGCTCGTCAACGGCACGGTGGTGCTCCTCCAGCACCGCGGGCTCTTCCGCACCTTCTACCCGGGCAGCACGCTCCGGGAGCACCTGGGCCTGGCCCGGCCCGTCAACCAGCACGCGGGGGAAGCTTCATGACCGAACGACCGCTCAGACAGCTCCGTCTCGCGGCGCACTTCCCGGGCGTCAACAACGCCACCGTCTGGGCGGATCCGCGCTCACGGTCCCCGATCGAGTTCTCCTCCTTCGAGCACCTGGCCCGCACGGCCGAACGCGGTCTGTTCGACTTCTTCGGCGCGAGCCGGGTCGCGCACGGCGAGCGGCGGCTGGTCGTGCTGGTGCGCGAGGGGGCGTGGGGCGTACGGGACTTCGACCCCGCCTCCGAGGCGCGGCGCGCGTTCCGCGGTATCGCGGCCACGCCCCACGAGCCGCGCTGGTCGGTGCCGGGGCGCTTCACGCCGTACGGCGAACCGCGCAGCGTCCGCGTGGAGAACGCGGACGGACGGCGGCGCGGTCTCGGGCTGGGCGGAGAGCTGGCGTTCACCCTCGACGGACGCTCACGCTCCAGGTGACGGTCGAGGCCGACGGGTCGCTGTGGGCGGTTTTCGGCGATGCGACGAGCGTGTCCAGCAGCCACCGCTTCCGGTTCCTGCGGCCCGCCGCACCCGATGTCGAGGGGCGCACGACGGTCGACTTCAACCGCGCTCTGCTTCCGCCGTGCGCATTCGCCGACCACTTCATCTGCCCCTTCCCGCCGCCGGGGAATACGCTGGGCATCGCCATCGAGGCGGGGGAGCGCCCTGCTCTGAGGAGCGGTCAGCTCACGGGGAACGCATGGATGGTTCAAAGGTTGACGGCCGAAAGGCGCCCTTGCGCCTACCGGTCGTTCGGCCGAATACTCCCCCTCAGCGCTTGTCAGGGGCACGGCGTGTTCGGAATCCGGACATTCGGGCCTCAGGCTGCGCCTCACGGGCCCCGACCCCACGCGGGCCCCCAACCTCCCTGGGAGGGAACGAAAAGTGAGGATCAAGCGCACCACCCCCCGCAGCGGCATTACGAGACGGACCCGGCTGATCGCCGTATCCTCCGGACTCGTGGCCGCCGCCGCGATCGCGATCCCCAACGCGAACGCCGCCCCGGACGCGACCCCCTTCAGCGCCAACGAGCTGAAGAGCGCCAACAGTTCGGTGCTCAAGGCCGATGTCCCGGGCACCGCCTGGGCCGTCGACAGCAAGACCAACCGTGTCGTCGTCACCGTCGACAGCACGGTCTCCAAGGCGGAGATCGCGAAGATCAAGCGGCAGGCCGGCGCCAACGCCGACGCGCTGACGATCAAGCGGACCCCGGGCAAGTTCAACAAGCTGATCTCCGGCGGCGACGCCATCTATGCGAGTAGCTGGCGCTGCTCCCTCGGCTTCAACGTCCAGGACAACAGCGGGAACTACTACTTCCTGACCGCCGGTCACTGCACCGACGGCGCCGGCACCTGGTGGTCGAACTCGTCCCACACGACGACCCTCGGCACCACGTCCGGCTCCAGTTTCCCGACCAACGACTACGGCATCGTGCGCTACACGAACACCTCGGTCACCAAGTCGGGTGCCGTGGGCAGCCAGGACATCGCCAGTGCCGCGACGCCCTCCGTCGGCACCACGGTGTACCGGCGCGGCTCCACCACCGGCACGCACAGCGGCCGGGTCACCGCCCTCAACGCGACCGTCAACTACGGTGGCGGCGACATCGTCTACGGCATGATCCAGACCACGGTCTGCGCCGAGCCCGGCGACTCCGGCGGCCCGCTGTACGGCGGCACCGTCGCCTACGGTCTGACCTCCGGCGGCAGCGGCAACTGCTCCTCCGGCGGCACGACGTTCTTCCAGCCCGTCACCGAGGCGCTCAGCGCCTACGGGGTGCACGTCTACTGACCGCCCCGTCGCAACAGGCGCCCCAGTAGGAACGAACAGGCGAGCCCCCGCACGGCAACTGCCGTGCGGGGGCTCGCTATTGTCGGCGACGACACGGGGGAAGGGACGCGAGAAGTGCACTTCGACGACCGGCAACGGCGAGTGGGGCGCAGCCCGTTGCTGTTCGTGGCGCCACTGGTGCTGCTGATCCTGCTGACGCTGGTGCTGCTGTGGGAGATCGCGCGGTCCAACATCACCGGTGCCCTCGCCCACCAGTGGCCCTGGCGGCTGCGGCTCATGGACATGAACCCGCTGGGCGCCCTGCTGGCGGTGGCGCTCGCGGCGGTGTTCGGACGGGCCCAGTACGGGCGGACCGTACGGCCCGCGATGGGCTGGAGCTCCTCGTGGGCCGTCGGCGACCTCGGCCCGGACGAGCCCGGCTGGCATGTCGAGATCGTGAACGGCGGCTCGCAACACGCGGTGGTGGAACAGGTGGACTACTGCCTGGTGCCGCGCGGCGAGGAGCCCACCGCGTGGACCGACCACGCCGGACTGCTGACGGAACTCGCCGGGCGGGGGCTCGTCCAGGGCAAGGACTACTACCTACGGCTGACCGGCGCCGGATTCCCGCTGGGCGCCGGGGGAATGCGGGCGGGGGCGTACGGGCGGCGGTTCATCGACGAGATCGACCAGCTGCGGTTGCGGCTGCGGGTCGCCGACGCCGTGGGCGACAGCCACGAACGGATCATGGACCTGATGCGGGGCGCCCGCATGGAGCGCCCCGGGTCATGACGCCGGGCACAGCCACTCCAGTACGGCGGGCAGCGCCTCGATCGCCCCGAAGTGACCGGCGTCCGGGTCCAGCACGGGCCGGGCGCGGGGGACGCGGTCCAGGAGCCACTCGAAGTGGCCCACCGGGGAGAACCGGTCCTGGGCGCCGTGCCACAGCAGGACCGGCCGCGTGATGTCCGCCGGGTCGAAGCCCCAGTGGCTCAGCAGGGCGAGGGCGTCGTCGAGCCAGCCGTACGCCGAAGTGCGCAGTGCCTCGCGGTAGTTGCGCAGCAGCATGTCGCCGATGGCCGGCTGGGAGACGATCCGCCGGTCGGCGTCGGTGAGCCCGTCGCGGATGGTCACCAGCAGCTGGGCGGGGTCCTGGCGGATGGCGGCGGCCCGGGACGCGAGCCGCTCCGCGAAGGCGAGTGTGTCGGTCAGCGCCAGGGTGTAGTCCTCGACGTTGGCGGCCGCCATGCCGTCGAACCAGCTCAGCCCCTCCGCGTCCGGCGGCGCGAGGGACACCAGCGCCGCCGCCCGCCGTACCCGCGCGGGCAGCAGCGCCGCACAGGCCAGGGCGTGCGGGGCGCCGCCCGACCGTCCGAGGACGGAGAACTTCTCCAGCCCGAGAGCGTCGGCCAGATCGGCCACGTCCCGGGCCGCGTCGGCGACCCGGCGTCCCGGGTGCCGGTCCGAGTCCGCGTAGCCGGGGCGGTCGTAGGCGATGAACCGCACCCATGGGTGCGCCTTGACCACGTCGTCGGGCACGACCCCGGACCGGCAGCCCGGGGTGCCGTGCAGCAGCACCACCGGTGTGCCGTCCCGGTCGCCGTACTCCTCGACCGTCAGCCACCTGCCGTCGCGCGTCTGTATGCCGTCGAGCACCTGTGTCCTCCGTCTCCCCATCGTGTACATCGCGGAGTTACCGTCGAAGTACACACCTTGAGCGCCTGATTCGGACCCTGGGGGGCCGTCATGGTCGAGGAGCTGGTGGCAGCGGGCGTGACTCTCGCCTCCGCCGGAGCGGTGTACGTGATGGCGGCCGCACGGGTCGTCAAACAGTACGAGCGGGGCGTGGTCCTCCGTCTCGGCAGGCTCCGTCCGGAAGTGCGCGGGCCGGGGTTCACGATGATCGTTCCGGGCATCGACAAGCTCCGGAAGGTCAACATGCAGATCGTGACGATGCCGGTGCCCGGGCAGGAGGGCATCACCCGGGACAACGTCACGGTGCGGGTCGACGCGGTCGTCTACTTCAAGGTGACCGCGCCGGCCGAGGCGATCATCCGGGTGGAGGACTACCGGTTCGCGGTCGCGCAGATGGCCCAGACCTCGCTCAGGTCCATCATCGGCAAGAGCGAGCTGGACGATCTGCTGTCCGACCGCGAGAAGCTCAACCAGGGCCTGGAGTTGATGATCGACAGCCCCGCCGTGGAGTGGGGCGTCACCATCGACCGGGTCGAGATCAAGGACGTCTCCCTGCCCGAGACCATGAAGCGTTCCATGGCCCGGCAGGCCGAGGCCGACCGGGAGCGGCGGGCCCGGGTCATCAACGCCGACGCCGAACTCCAGGCGTCGAAGAAGCTCGCCGAGGCGGCCAAGGAGATGTCCGAGCAGCCGGCCGCGCTGCAACTGCGGCTGCTGCAGACGGTGGTGGCGGTGGCGGCCGAGAAGAACTCGACGCTGGTGCTGCCCTTCCCCGTCGAGCTGCTGCGGTTCCTGGAGAGGGCGGCGCCGGGGCCCGGACCGGTTCAGCAACCACAGCAACCAGTGCGTTCTGTGGAGGAGCAACCGGTGCAGGAGCAACTGCCCTCTCCCCAGCCTCGCTTGGATCCGGGCTCCGAGGGGTCGAATTCAAGACAGGACTAGACCTCACAGGCTGCTCATTGGTTACCCGCACGTAGTGTTTGCACTGCGAAGTCGCCTGGTGTGACTGCACACGGTCAACCCGAGAGGGGCGCGCAACCGCGTTCTACGCGCGTCCGGAACTCAACCTTGTGCGCCCCCCATGCAGTTCGGAAGAGTAGGCGCTCGTCAACCAGCCTTCCGGCCCACGAGGTCCCCACAACCGACCGGGCCGACCCCCCACAGGAGGACCCGAGTTGAAGCACCGACGCATACCCAAGCGGCGGGCAGCCCTGGCAGGTGCGGGAATCGCCGCACTGGTCGCCGCGGGCATCACCTTCCAGACTGCGAACGCCAGCGAGCCCGCTAAGAGCTCCGCACCCGAGCCCCTGTCGGTCGCGGCGGCCGGAAAGCTCGCCTCGACGCTCGGCAAGGACCTCGGAACCGCGGCGGCGGGAACGTATTACGACGCGAAGACCAAGAATCTCGTCGTGAACGTCCTCAGTGAGACCGCGGCCGACACCGTCGAGGCGGCCGGCGCCAAGGCGCGGGTCGTGGCGAACTCCCTCGCCGAGCTGAAGAGCGCCCGCTCCACGCTCAAGCAGGACGCGACGATCCCGGGTACGTCCTGGGCGACCGACCCGACCACCAACAAGGTGGTCGTCACCGCCGACCGCACGGTCTCCGACGCGGAGTGGGCCAAGCTCACGAAGGTCGTCGACGAGCTCGGTGCCACGGCCGAACTCCAGCGCACGAAGGGGGAGTTCAAGCCCTTCGTCGCCGGCGGTGACGCGATCACCGGTGGCAGCGGGCGGTGCTCGCTCGGGTTCAACGTGGTCAAGGGCGGGGAGCCGTACTTCCTCACCGCCGGGCACTGCACCGAGTCCATCTCCACCTGGTCGGACTCGAGCGGGGCCGAGATCGGCACGAACGAGGTGTCCAGCTTCCCGGACAACGACTACGGGCTGGTCAAGTACACGGCCGAGGTCGATCACCCGAGCGAGGTGAACCTCTACAACGGGTCCTCGCAGGCGATCACGGGGGCCGCGGCGGCGACGGTCGGGCAGTCGGTCACGCGCAGCGGCTCCACGACGCAGGTGCACTCCGGCAAGGTCACGGGGCTGGACGCGACCGTGAACTACGGGAACGGTGACATCGTCAACGGGCTGATCCAGACGGACGTCTGCGCGGAGCCCGGGGACAGTGGTGGCTCGCTGTTCTCCGGAAGCAGCGCGATCGGACTCACCTCGGGTGGCAGCGGTGACTGCACCTCCGGTGGGGAGACGTTCTTCCAGCCGGTGACCGAGGCGTTGTCGGCCACGGGGGCGTCGATCGGCTGACGGTTCGTGGTTCTTTGAAGTCCCGCCCCTTTGGGGGCGGGACTTCTTGTTTCCCACCCGCACCACCCGCACCGCCCGCACCACCCGCACCGCCCGCACCGCCCGCACCGCCCGTGCGGGTTTCGTGGTCGGGTGCGGGTGGCCCTGGTGGGGGTGGGGCGCCGTCGGCGGATGCGGGTCGATCGTGGCGGTCTTCCGCCGGCGGCCACTCGGGCGCACTGCGGCATCCGAGTCGGCGGCGGTTCGTCCTCAGGCTTCTCGCGCAGCCCCGCCACGAGTCGGCGGCGGTTCGCCCTCGCGCTTCCTCCGCAGTCCCGCCGCCCCCAGCGTGACCGCGATCCCGGCCGCCGCCCATGCCGACAGCACCAGCAGGGAGGCGGTCGTGTCGTTGCCCTTGAAGTAGGCGATCGAGCGGGCCGTCCAGGTCCCCGCGCCCGGTGGCAGAGCCGGGCCGATCGCCTGCCAGAACGGCGGCAGCATCGGCAGCGGGAAGGCCCCGCCCGCGCTCGGGTTGCCCGCGATCACCACGAGCAGGATCGCGATGCCGATGCCGATGATCCCGAAGATCGCCTGGAGGGCGAGGGTCGCCGCCCCCACCGCGAAGGTGACCAGCGCACCGAGCCCCCAGAAGGCGAGCACGCTGCCCGGCAGCGCGTCCAGGATCGGCCCCACGATCACCGCGCCGCCCAGTCCGCCGGCGATCGACACCAGTGCCATCACGATCAGCCGGATCACCGCGCGGCGCGGGTTGGCGGGCCGGGCGCCGGCGCTGATCGCCAGGATCGAGGCGCACAGGTAGCCGCCGACGCACCAGCCGACGACCAGGTAGAAGGCCGACAGACCGTCGAAGTCCTGGGACGAGGCCGGGGCCACGTCCACCGTCTTGATGCTCCGCTTCCGAGGGGCCTCCAGGGCGGTGAGGTACCTCTCCAGGGTGGTGGCGAGGACGGTGCCACCGCCGCTCGCGACGAGGAGCGTGTCGGTCGTCCCGGCCGGGTCGATGACCAGCGCCCCGTCGATGTCCCGGTTCAGGATCTGCTTCCGGGCCGTCGCCTCGTCGGCCACCGTGCGCGGGTCCAGGGGTGAGCCGGGCAGCTTCTCCATCCGGGCCACCGCCTGCTCGGCCGCGGCCCGCGGTGCGGCCACCCCGAACGGCACATCCTTCGGCTTCGGATCGTGCAGCGCCCCCACATAGGAGGCGATGAACAGCAACTGGAGGGCGATCACTCCGATGACCAGCAGCGTGGCCCGCGGGGTGACCGCGTCCTTCACCTCGGCGAGAAAGCTGTTCTGTGTCATGTCCTCACAGTCCGAGGTGAGGGACGTTTACGCAGGTGGGAGGCGGCCGAACGGTTGTCGTACACACGTTCGGGATTGGGGGTATGGTGGGGGTGAGGCAGTTGGGAACTGATGTTCGAAAATGGAGGCGCGGGTGCCAGGGTTCACGCATCTGCACACCGTTTCCGGGTTCTCCCTGCGCTACGGCGCCTCCCACCCGGAGCGGCTGGCCGAGCGCGCCTTCGAGCGGGGCATGGACGCCCTCGCCCTCACCGACCGCGACACCCTCGCGGGCACGGTCCGCTTCGCCAAGGCCTGCGCGAAGGCAGGAGTGCGGCCGGTGTTCGGTGTGGAGCTGGCGGTGGAGGAATTCGCGCCGGAGCCCGCAGGGCAGGGCGTTTCCGTACGACCCGAAAAGCGTCGCGCGCCCGTGCGCGGAGGTGCCTTCATCGATGAGTCGACACCCCGCGTCACCTTCCTCGCCCGGGACGGCGCCCACGGCTGGGCCGACCTGTGCCGGCTCGTCACGGCGGCACACTCCGAGAAGGGGAGCAAAGGTGCGCAGGGCGCGCCCCTGCTGCCCTGGACCGAGAACAAAGGGGACGGCCTGACCGTCCTGCTCGGCCCCGCCTCCGACGTCGGCCGCGCCCTCGCCGCCGGACGCCCGGACCGGGCGGCCCGGCTCCTGGCCCCCTGGCGCGAGACCTACGGCGACGCCCTCAGACTGGAGGCCGTCTGGCACGGCCGCGAGGGAACCGGCCCCGGCTCCCTGCGCCTCGCCGCCCGCACCGTCGGCTTCGCCGCCGAACAGCGTGTGCGTCCCGTGCTCAGCAACGCCGTCCGCTACGCCGACCCCGGCCAGGGCCCGGTCGCCGACGTCCTGGACGCCGCTCGTCGCCTGGTCCCCGTCGACCCGACGAAGGAGCTGGACTCCGGCGAGGCCTGGCTCAAGGACCCGTCCGCCATGCTGGCGGCGGCCGAGCGGATCGTGGAGGCCGCGGGCTTCAGGCGTGACACCGCCCACCGGCTGCTGGAGCAGACCCGGGCGACGGCGGCCGAGTGTCTGGTCGACCCCGAGGACGACCTCGGCATCGGCACCGTCCACTTCCCCGAACCGCACCTCGTCGGCGCGAGCCGCCGCACCGCCCAGCGGACGCTCGCCTCACGGGCGGCGGCGGGGATGGTGCTGAAGGGGTACGCCGGTCAGCGCGCCTACTGGGAGCGGATGCACCGGGAGCTGGACATCATCGCCCACCACGGCTACGCCTCCTACTTTCTGACGGTCGCTCAAGTGGTGGACGACGTACGGGACATGGGCATCCGGGTGGCCGCGCGCGGCTCCGGTGCCGGCTCCCTCGTCAACCACCTCCTCGGCATCGCCCACGCCGACCCGGTCGAACACGGGCTGCTGATGGAGCGGTTCCTGTCCAAACGCCGGCTCGTGCTGCCCGACATCGACATCGACGTGGAGTCCGCCCGTCGCCTGGAGGTCTACCGTGCGATCATCGGCCGGTTCGGCACCGAGCGGGTGGCGACGGTCGCGATGCCGGAGACGTACCGGGTGCGGCACGCGATCCGGGACGTGGGCGCGGCCCTGTCCATGGACCCCGCCGACATCGACCGCATCGCCAAATCCTTCCCGCACATCCGCGCCCGCGACGCCCGCGCGGCGCTGGAAGAGCTGCCCGAACTCAAGGAGCTCGCGGGGGAGAAGGAGCGGTACGGACGGCTCTGGGAGCTGACCGAGGCCCTCGACGCCCTCCCGCGCGGAGTCGCCATGCACCCGTGCGGGGTGCTCCTCTCCGACGCGTCCTTGCTCCACCGCACGCCGGTCATGCCGACCAGTGGCGAGGGCTTCCCCATGTCGCAGTTCGACAAGGACGACGTGGAGGATCTCGGGCTGCTCAAGCTGGACGTGCTGGGCGTGCGGATGCAGTCGGCGATGGCGCACGCGGTCGCGGAGGTGGAGCGGGCGTCGGGGGAGCGGGTCGACCTGGACGCCGTACCGCCGGGCGACCCGGCGACGTACCAACTCATCCGTTCCACCGAGACGTTGGGCTGCTTCCAGATCGAGTCGCCGGGGCAGCGGGATCTCGTCGGGCGGCTTCAGCCGGCCACTTTCCACGACCTCGTCGTCGACATCTCGCTCTTCCGGCCGGGTCCGGTCGCCGCCGACATGGTGCGGCCGTTCATCGAGGCCCGGCACGGGCGGGCGCCGGTGCGCTATCCGCACCCGGACCTGGCGGAGCCGCTGAAGGGGACGTACGGGGTCGTCGTCTTCCACGAGCAGATCATCGACATCGTCGACATCATGACCGGCTGCGGCCGCGGCGAGGCGGACCGGGTGCGGCGCGGGCTGTCCGACCCGGAGTCGCAGGGGCGGATCCGGTTCTGGTTCGCGCAGCACGCGGCGGTGAACGGATACGACGCGGAAACGATTCAGCGGACCTGGGAGATCATCGAGGCCTTCGGTTCGTACGGCTTCTGCAAGGCCCACGCGGTCGCCTTCGCCGTACCGACGTACCAGTCGGCGTGGCTGAAGGCGCACCATCCGGCGGCCTTCTACGCGGGGCTGCTCACGCACGACCCCGGGATGTATCCGAAGCGGCTGCTGCTGGCGGACGCGCGGCGGCGTGGGGTGCCGATCCTGCCGTTGGATGTGAACCGGTCGGCGGTCGCACACTGTATCGAACTGGTGTCTGAATCCCCTGTGGTGTGGGGGCTGCGGCTCGCCCTCTCCGACGTGTATGGCATCAGCGAGGCCGAGGCGGCGCGGATCGCGGACGGGCGGCCGTACGACTCACTGCTGGACTTCTGGGAGCGGGCCCGGCCGAGCCGACCGCTGGCCCAACGGCTGGCTCAGGTGGGTGCGTTGGACTCCTTCGGGGCCAACCGGCGTGACCTTCAACTGCACTTGACCGAGCTGCACCGGGGAGCGAGAGGTGCCGGTGGCGGCCAACTGCCGCTGGCGGGCGGACGGAAGACCGCGCCCGCCGGGCTCCCGGACCTGTCCTCCGCCGAGAAGCTCAGTGCCGAACTGGGCGTGCTGTCGATGGACGCCTCGCGCAACCTGATGGACGACCACCGGGAGTTCCTGGCGGAGCTGGGCGTGGTCGACGCACGCCGGCTGCGGGACGCGCGGCACGGCGAGACGGTCCTCGTCGCGGGCGCCAAGGCGGCCACCCAGACACCGCCGATCCGGTCCGGCAAGCGGGTCATCTTCAGCACCCTGGACGACGGCACCGGCCTGGTCGACCTCGCCTTCTTCGACGACTCGCACGACGCCTGCGCCCACACCGTCTTCCACTCCTGGCTGCTGCTGGTGCGCGGGGTCGTGCAGCGCCGCGGCCCGCGCAGCCTAAGCGTGGTGGGCGCCGCCGCCTGGAACCTCGCCGAACTGGTCGAACTGCGCGCCGAGCACGGCCTCGACGCGGTCTCCGCCCGGCTGGCGGAGCCCGTGCCGGAAGGGGCCGGTGATTCGACCGGCGGCCGGCGCATCCAGATGCCGACGGGATACGAACTGCATCCGTGGGCGGATCTGCGACCGGCGGGTCAAGAGCCTTCACAGGTACGGAAGTTGTGGCACCAGAGTCCGGGGAGTGCGGGATGACCATCCTCTGCGTACGTTTCCAGCTGCCGCCGACGGGTGAGGCGGCCCTGTCGGGTCTGCTCGGGTTGCTGGAGGAGTTCACGCCGGTCGTCGAGGCGTTGCCACCGGACGCGGCCCTGGCCGATCTGCGGGGCGCCGAACGGTACTTCGGGCGGAACGCCGTCGAACTGGCCTCGGTGATCCGGGTTCGCGCCCTCGCACTGTACGGGGTCGACTGCGTGATCGGCGCGGGGCCGGGCCGGATGCTGGCCCGGATGGCGATGAAGGACGCGCGGCCCGGGCTGACCTGCGCGGTGACCGAGGAGGAGGGTGCGGACTTCCTCGCCGGGAAGCCCGTCGCCGCGCTCCCCGGCGTCGGTACGGCCACCGCCCGCACCCTGAGCGAGTACGGCCTCGACACCCTCGGCCGGGTCGCCGCCGCGCCCCTGTCCACGCTCCAGCGTCTGGTGGGTGCGCGGGTCGGCCGCGAACTGCGGGAGAAGGCGAGCGGAGTCGATCGCGGCCGGGTGGTCCCGAACGCGATCTCCCGCTCCCTGGCCGCCGAACACCCCTTCACTCGCGACGAGTTGGATCCTGACCGGCACCGCCGCGGGCTGCTCTCCGCCGCCGACGAACTGGGCGCCCGACTGCGCGCCCTGGACAAGGTCTGCGGCGCCCTCACCCTCACGGTCCGCTACGCCGACAGGTCGGCGACGACCCGCACCCGCACTCTGAAGGAACCCACCGCGCACTCGGCCGCGCTGACCAGGACGGCCTACGAGATGTACGAGGCACTCGGCCTCCAGCGCGCCCGGGTCCGCTCGCTGTCCCTGCGCGCCGAGAGCCTCGGCCCCGCCGAACAGGCCTCCCACCAGCTCACCTTCGACCCCGTCGACGACAAGCTCCGCCGCATCGAGGAGGTCGCGGACCGCGTGCGGGCCAGGTTCGGGCCGCACGCGGTGATGCCGGGGGCGCTGGCGGCGTGACATAGGGTGCCCGCATGACATGGCGGGGGCCGACGTATCGGACGGTGGACGGGGAGAAGGTCGACGGGGTCTGGTGCCATGTGTGGCGCCGGCACCAGCTGGGCGACGTGTACTACGTGGATGATCTCGTCGTGTACGCGGACGGCGCGATCAAGTGCGAGGGAACCGACCTCATCGACCTGGCCGGACTGGAGCGCAGGCTGACCAAGGGGACCGTCGCGGTGCGGGATCCCGGGGCGCAGTCCAGCTGGGGCGCCCGGTACCCCGAGCCGCTCACCCCGGAGACCTTTCTCCTCGAAGTCGCCGACCGCATCGAGGAGTTGAGCGGCAGACCGACGACGGCCCAGCGTTGTCACGAGGCGATCCGGCACTACCGGCAGGAGTCGACCGAGCTCGGCCGTGAGGCCCTTCGAAAGGCATACCTGGCGATTCCGGCGCACCTTCGCGTCTACGTCCTGGGCGACATGGAGCGCCAGGACCGCCCCCTGCGGATCCTGCTCACCGACGTGGGCGAGCCCGTGGACGGGGACGGCCCGGTGGTGACGGAGGAGATGCACCGGGACGTTCTCGAGTTCTTCGAGGAGTACGACCACGGAGTCACGGAGCGGCCGCGACCGGTGTACGCGGACGACCCGGCCGAGGCCGTCCCGCCACCCGTCGTTCTGCGCGACGTCATCTACCCCCGGGGCTGGCCCGAGGAACTCGACCTCTTCGTGCTGCGGAACAACTACCCCGCCGAGGTCCACTTCGCCGGCGGCACCCATCCCTCCGTGCACGAGGGTTACTGGACCCTGGCCGAGAGCCACCGGGGCGACGACTGGTCCGACGTACGCCTCGCCGTCATGGCCGGCCTCCTGCGCGCGAAGTTCACCCGGCACCCCGACCTCGCCGAGATCCTCCTTGCCACCGGCAACGCGACGATCAGTTACACCGGCAACAAGGAGTCCCCCTACTGGCGGGACGCCGGCTCCCGCGGCGGCCGCAACTGGATCGGCCGGCTGCTGGAGTTGGTCCGCTCCGAGCTCAGTTGGCCCACGGGGGAGTGATGACCGCGCCGTCGGCCAGCTTCGCCTGCAGGCCGATGGATGTGGTGACCCAGGAGACCGCGGTCCGGTCGGTCGGGTTCTCGACGCTCAGGGTCGCGCCGGGGTTGATGATCAGGGTGTCACCCGCCGTGATGCGGTGGGTGTCGTCGTCGAGGGTGATCAGGAGTTCGCCGTCGAGGAGATGGAAGATCTCCTCGCGGTTGACCGTGTGAGCGGGCGCTTTCGTCCCCGCCGGGATCTCGCCGCGCCAGGCGCACAGCTCCTTGCTGCCGGTGAGGGGAGTGGCGTACGAGACGAAGCGGGCGCCGTGGATCTCGTGCGTGACGGCTTCGGACGAGCGGATGACGGGCATGGAGTGCCTCCGGATCGGCGTATCGGTAATTGGTCAAGCAGCTTGACTATGTGCTCTATGGTCAAGCTGCTTGACCAACCTGTCAAGGGTGTTTCAATGCATCCGTGCAGAACTCCGAAGCCCTGGCCCTGTCCGCCGTCCTGCTCGCCGCCGCGGGTGAGCTGACGCATCGCATCAACGACGGTGTCGTCGCGCGGGGGTTCGAGGCGCGGCCCATGTACGGGTTCGCCTTCACCCGGCTCGCCCCGGACGGGGCCACGGTCACCGATCTCGCCGTCCATCTGGGAGTGACGAAGCAGGCCGCCAGTCAGCTCGTCGAGGATCTCGTGCGGAAGGGGTACGTCGAACGGCGGCCGCATCCCGGCGACGCGCGGGCCAGGCTCGTCGTGCTGACCGAACGGGGGTGGGCGTGCACCCGGGCTGCGGAGGAGGCGGCCGCGGAGGCCGTTCGGGGGTGGGTCGAACTGATCGGTGAGGGTGAAGTGCGGGCGTTGCGTGATCAATTGGCGCGCATCGCCCCCTATGGTCCCATCAGGCCTGCCTGGTGATGGTTCATCAGTGAATGCACTTGAGCGGCACTCGTCTTCGATTAGCACTGGAAGTTTTTACTGACGCGTAACTTCACAAGTGCACTACCCATTCGTAACTTGACGAGTGAACAGCATCCTCGTGATCCGGATCACAGGGCGTAAGGCCGTCGCAACTCCCTTGAGCCGCAAGGAGATCACCCGATGCTGCCCTGGAAACGCCTGCTCAGACCCCTGACCGCACTGCTGCTCACCGCCGCGGTCGCCATCGCCCCCGCCGCCACCGCTCACGCGACCGACGCACCCAGCAGAGGCTGGAACGACTTCTCCTGCAAGCCGTCCGCCGCCCATCCCCACCCCGTCGTCCTCGTGCACGGCACCTTCGCCAACTCCGTCGACAACTGGCTGGGTCTCGCGCCGTACCTGAAGACCCGCGGGTACTGCGTCTACTCCTTCGACTACGGCCAACTGCCCGGAGTCCCCGTCTTCTACGGACTCGGCCCCATCGACAAGTCGGCCGAGCAGCTGTCCACCTTCGTCGACAAGGTGCTCGGCTCGACCGGCGCCACCGAGACCGACCTCGTCGGCCACTCGCAGGGCGGCATGATGCCCCGCTACTACCTCAAGTTCCTCGGCGGAGCCGCGAAGGTGGACGCCCTCGTCGGCATCGCGCCCAGCAACCACGGCACCACACTGAGCGGCTTCACCCACTTGCTGGACTACTTCCCCGGAGCCGGCGACCTGCTCTCGCAGAACACCCCGGCCCTCGCCGACCAGGTCGCCGGATCGCCCTTCCTCACCAAACTCAACGAGGGCGGCGACACCGTCCCCGGCGTGAAGTACACGGTCCTCGCCACCAAGTACGACGAGGTGGTCACGCCGTACCGGAGCCAGTTCCTCAGCGGATCCGGCGTCAACAACGTGGTGATCCAGGACCTGTGCCCGCTCGACCTCTCCGAACACGCGGCGATCGGACTGCTCGACCTGATCGCCTTCCACGAGGTCACCAACGCGCTCGACCCCGCGCACGCCACCCCGACCACCTGTGCGTCGGTCCTCGGATAAGGCATGACCGGGGGCTGTCCGGCCTGAGCCGCCGGACAGCCCCCGCCCCCCGTGGTGGTCTCAGCGGCCTTGCCGACCACCGCTCATCGCGCGCCGGCGGACCGACCCGAAGAGGATCGCCGCACCCATCGCGAGGACGGCCGCGCCGCCCATGGCGACATACGCCGTGCTGCTGTCGCCACCGGTCTCGGCGAGGTCCTCCGTGGCACCGGCCGCCTTCACCTCGTTCGCGGGCACGGCGGCGGCCGTCTCCGACTCCGTCGCGGCCGTCTCCGCCGAGGTGTCGGCGTCCTGGTCGCCGTGGCCGTGGTGCTCCACCGTCGACTCGTCCTCGCCCTCCTCGATCTGCTCCTCGGAAGGGGCGGACGCGCTCGGGGCCGGGGACGCGCCGCTCGTCGGACCACCACTGCCACCGAAGGTGACATCGGAGCAGGAGTAGAACGCCTCCGGGCTGTCCGAGCGCTGCCAGATCCCATACAGCAGCTGCGCGCCGGAACGCTTCGGGAGGGTGCCGGAGAACGTGTAGTAGCCGTTCGTCGCGGTCGGGTCGGCGGCCGTCGCCACCGGGTTGTCCAGGTCCAGGTCGTCCCAGGCCAGCGGCTGCGTCGGGTCGTAGCCCTCCTTGGTGAGGTACACCTTGAAGGTGCCCTTGTGCGGGGCGGTGACGCGGTACTTGAAGGTGTACGAGCCACTGCTCACGCTCGTCGTCGGCCAGTCCGCGCGGGTCAGGTCGAGGCCCTTGAACTCGTCGCTGTTCGCGCTGCACAGCTTGCCGTCCGGGATCAGCGACCGGTGCTGTCCGTTCGCGTCGCCTATGCGGACGCCGTTCCAGTCGTAGAGCGCCTGCGTGCCGCCGGCCGCGACCGCCGCGCTGCACGCGGTGGACTTCGGGCTCTCGGGACCTTCCGCGTAGCACTGCGCGACCCGGCTGACCGGGTCACCCAGCGTGCCGTGCGCCGACGCGGGCGCGGCGGCCAGCGAGGTGAGGGCGAGCGGGGTCAGGCCGAGGGCGGCGGCGACGGCGACCTTACGGCGTGCAGGCATGGGAGAACTCCTCGCAGCGGTTCTTGGGGATCCCGTGGGGGCGATCAGCAAGCTAGCCCCAAGAAACCGCGAAATCGCCTGCTGGGAGCGGCTGACGGAGATCCTTATGGTGCCGTTAAGGGAGTGCTCAGACTGCGATCAGGTAGGTACCGTCGCGGCATGACCGACGAGGACATCCGGCAGGCCGTCGCCGCCGACGTGGCGGCCGTGAAGAGCGTGACCGATGCGGCGTATCGCCATTACATCGAGCGCATCGGGGTGGTGCCGCAGCCCATGGAGGCGGATCACGCGGCGAACGTGGCCGCAGGGCGGGTGTTCGTGACGGGGGAGCCCGTGGTCGGGCTGGTGGTCGTCGAGGAGTACGCGGATCATCTGCACCTCGACAGCATCGCCGTCCACCCCGACGCCCACGGCAAGGGCGTCGGGGGACGGCTGTTGCGGTTCCTGGACGCACACGCGCGTGCGCTGGGTCTGCCCGAGGTCAGGCTCTACACGAACGCGATGATGTGGGAGAACCAGGAGATCTATCCGAAGTACGGATACGAGGTCGTGGAACGGAGAGTGGACGGGCCCTATGACCGCGTCCACTACCGCAAGCGACTGGACTGACGCGTCTCATGCGCCGGGTCATGCCGGCGTCAGCCGTCCGGCCACCAGGTGCGCGCGATGTCCTTTCGCACCTCGGGGCGTCCGGCGGAGCTCTCGTCGGCCTCCTCGCGGATCCGACGGGTGTCCGACTTCTTCAGGGGCTTCTGCACGGTTACGCGGCGCATGGCTGCCTCCTTCAGTGCCTACCGTGTTCCGCGTTCTCGCGGAGGTAGACCCTTTTGGGGAGAGTTACTCATCGGAGCGAATCTGTCAGTGGCGACCATCACGATTTCGACTGGCTTTCGAGTGGTGTTCCACCGCCGTCTGATTGTCAGTGCCGGGTGGCACGCTGTGGACCATGGCGAATCACAGGGAATTCGGCGCCGACGCGGGCATGGATTGGGACGCGGAAGCCGCTTCTTTCGACAACGAGCCGGACCACGGTCTGCGCGACCCCGAGGTGCGCGCCGCCTGGGCCGACCGGCTGCGTTCCTGGCTGCCCCACCGCGCCTGCGACATCCTCGACCTGGGCTGCGGCACCGGCAGTCTGTCGCTCCTCGCGGCCGAGCAGGGACACCACGTCACCGGCGTGGACAGCTCCCCGGCGATGGTGGACCTCGCCCGCGCCAAGCTCGCCGGACGTGACGCGGCGTTCCTGGTCGGTGACGCTGCGATGCCGCCGGTGGGGGAGCAGCGCTTCGACGTCGTCCTCGTACGGCATGTGCTGTGGGCGCTCCCGGACCCCGGCCGCGCCCTGCGCCACTGGCGCGAGCTGCTGCGGCCGGGAGGCCGGCTGGTGCTGATCGAGGGCGTCTGGGGTGCGGTCGCCCCGGTGGGCATACCCGCCGAGCGCCTCACCGCCCTCCTGGAGCCCGTCGCCGGACAGGTGCGGGTGGAGCGGCTGTCCGGCGACGCGGTGCTGTGGGGGAGAGCGGTGGACGACGAGCGGTACGCGGTGGTGGCGGCCGTCTGAGGCAGGTCGGTGAAGTCCGCCACGGCTCGACAGCGGTCCGAAGGGGCGCGGAGCCGCAGACGCCGACGACGCGTCGCGGCCCCTCCGGCGGAGCGCTCAGGCCAGCAGCGACTCCAGGCCGCCGTCGACGGAGGCGAACGCCTCCAGCTCGTCCAGAGCCGTCATGGCGGCGCCCGCCGCCTCGGGATCCGACTCCGCCAGACCGCTCTCGGCGAACTCGTCCTCGTCCAGGCGCAGTACGTCCGCCCCGTCCGCGGAGCGCCACAGGTCCAGGTCGAGATCCTCCACGACGAGTTCGGCACCGGAGCGCACGGCGGGGCGGGTGATGTCGCAGTACCAGCCCTTGAGCGTGCCGTCGCCGGCGCGGACCTCCTTCACCGCGTACCAGCGGTCCCGCCAGTAGTGCTCCGTGAAGACGTCCCCGGGCTCGAAGCGGACGAAGCCGAAGTCACGGACGCCCTCGCCGGCCCAGGCGGCGCGGACCGTGACGTGGTTGCCGTCGTCGCCGACCAGCTCGGCCGGGTAACGGATCTTCGTGCGGCCTGCCTTGACCAGCACCACGTCCAACCGCTCTGTCGTCTCAGCCGAGTTCGCGGACATACCGAACCTCCGTGGCGCAGATCTCGTATCCGAACCATGTGTTGATGGCGATCATGGGGCCGTTCCCGGCGTCGTTGCCGGTGAACGCGTGGGTGAACCCCGCGGCGCGGGCGCGGTGCAGGGAGTCGTTCTTGGCGAGCTTGGCCAGGCCCCTGCCGCGGTGGGCGCGGGCCGTGCCGGTCATGGCGGTGCCGTAGCGGGTGGAGCCGTCGGTGCGGGCCAGGCTGAAGGCGGCGGGACGACCGTCGACCACGGCGACCGTGGTCAGCTCGGGGCTCATCAGCGGCTGGTGCCAGGTCTCCTTGAGCCAGGCCTCGTAGTCCGTGAACTCGTAGTCGACATCGCTCGGCTCGTCGGCCAGCGTCGCCGAGTCCAGCTCGAACAGCGGGCGCGGATCGTCCGCGAAGTCGGCGCCCGTACGCAGCTCGACACCGGGCGGCGGGGTCCGGAGCGGGGGCAGGGTGCCGTTCGCGAGGTCCAGACGGAAGAAGTGCGCGGAGCGGCTCGCCCGGTAACCGCGGCGCTCGGCGAAGGCGCGGTTGCCCGGCTCGTCCAGGGCCCAGGCGAACAGCTTCGTCGCGCCGAGCCCCGCGAGGTACTCCTCGGCGGTGCGCACCAGCAGCGTGCCGGCGCCGTGCCGGACGCGCTCCGGGTGCACGTACACGTTGACGTAGCCCTGTCCCGGCTCCGGGCTGTCGTGCACGAGGCCGACCTGGGCCGTGCCGATCGCCTCGCCGTCCTGCTCCGCGAGGAGCGGGCGGTAATGGGCGTCGGGGTGCGTCTGGGCGACGTCGTAGGCGAGCGAGTGCGGGGTGAACATCACGAAGGGCAGGGCGGCGTCGCGGACGCGGACGAAGGCCTCGAAGTCGCTCCGGACGCCGGGGCGGAGGGCGCGCACGGTCACAGTCATGTGATCGGACGCTACGGGGGAGACAGACGCGGCCGCCTCTCAATTTTCCGAGGGGTGCGGGACAATCGGCCCGTGACCTTGAAGATCGACATCGACGACAGCGCGCCGTCGTACGAGCAGGTGCGGGCGCAGATCTCCGAACAGGCGCGGACGGGGGCGCTGCCGGTCGGCTACCGGCTGCCGACCGTGCGCGGGCTGGCCGAGTCGCTGGGCCTGGCGCCGAACACGGTGGCCAAGGCGTACCGGGCGCTGGAGACCGACGGGGTGATCGAGACGCGGGGCCGCAACGGCACGTTCGTCGCCGCGGCGGGCGCGGCCGCGGAGCGGGAGCTGGCGTCTGCGGCCCAGGCCTACGTGGAGCGGGCCCGGCGGCTGGGAGTGGCCGAGGACGCGGCACTGGCCGCCGTGAGCGACGCGGTGCGGGCGGCCTACGGGACGGGCTGAGCGGGGTTCGGCACCGCGCCGTGGCCACCGCGTGGGTCAGCGGCCGAGGAGCCCGGTGAACGCCGTCGCGTCCCGCACCGCCGCCCCGTTCGGGTCGTTGTTGAAGTACGCGTACACGTCCTCGTCCGCGGCCCAGGTGTCCCCGATCCGGCCCGCCCAGGTCTCCAGCGACCGCCCGCCGTACCGCGGCCACTCCCGCGCCCGCCCCTCGTGGAAACGGACGTAGCCCCAGTCCGTCGTGCGCCACAGCGGGGTCACCGGGCGGGCGCGGACGTCCGCCCAGCACAGGGCCGCGCCGCGGGACTCCAGGACCTCGCGCACCTGCGGCGTCCACCACGACTCGTGCCGTGGCTCGACCGCGACCCGGACGCCGGACGGGAAGCAGGACAGGCACGCGTCCAGCAACTCCGCGTCGGCCTTCAGCGTCGGTGGGAGCTGGAGGAGCACCGGCCCCAGACGCGGGCCCAGGCCCTCCGCGTGTGCCAGCAGCCGGCCGACCGGCTCCCGGGGTTCCTTCAGCCGCTTGATGTGGGTCAGATAGCGGCTCGCCTTGACCGCGACCACGAAGTCCCCCGGGACCCGCTTCCGCCAGTCCGCGAAGTTCTCCCGCGACGGCAACCGGTAGAAGGCGTTGTTGATCTCGACCGTCGGGAAGCGCGTCGCGTACTCCTCCAGCCAGAGCCGCATCGGACAGCCGGCCGGATAGAGAACGCCCCGCCAGTCCTTGTACTGCCATCCGGACGTGCCGACGAACCAGGTCATACATCCATCAAAGCACCGGCTAGAGATACAGCCCCGCGTCCGCCCCCTCGCGCGGCTCCGGCAGTGCCGTCGGGGACGTGCCCCGGCGCAGCGCGTACAGCTCCGCCAGGGTGGCTCCCTCGCGGCCCACCCCCTCCTCCGAGCCCAGCCAGTCCACGGCCTCCCGGCGGGTCAGCCGGCCCACCTCGATGCGGGCCAGACAGCGGCCGGGGCGGACGACGGCCGGGTGCAGACGCTCCAGGTCCTCGTTGGTGGTGACACCGACCAGGACGTTGCGGCCCTGGCCCAGCAGGCCGTCGGTCAGGTTCAGCAGCCGTGACAGGGCCTGGCCCGCCGTGTGCTTGGCCTCGCCGCGGATCAGTTCGTCGCAGTCCTCCAGGAGCAGCAGCCGCCAGCGGCCCTTGCCCGTCGAGTCGTCCTCGCCGATCGCGATGTCCATCAGATAGCCGACGTCGGTGAAGAGCCGCTCGGGGTCCAGTACGCAGTCCACCTGGCACCAGTCCCGCCAGGACCGGGCCAGGGTCCGCAGCGCCGACGTCTTGCCGGTGCCCGGCGGACCGTGCAGCAGGAGCAGCCGGCCGGCGATGCCCTCCGGGGTCGTGCCCATGAGGCTGTGCATCGCCTCGGCGACCGGCGCCGTGTAGTTCTCCCGCACCTCGTCCCAGGTGCCGGCCGCGATCTGCCGGGTCGTGCGGTGCGGGCCGCGGCGCGGTGAGTAGTACCAGAAGCCCATGTTCACGTTCTCGGGCTGGGGCTCGGGCTCGTCCGACGCGCCCTCGGTGGCCTGGTCGAGGACCTTCTGCGCGAGCTCGGCGCTGGTCGCCGTGACGGTGACGTCCGCGCCGCGGTTCCAGCGGGAGACCAGCAGGGTCCAGCCGTCGCCCTCCGCCAGGGTCGCGCTGCGGTCGTCGTCGCGGGCGATGCGCAGCACCCGGGCGTTGTCCGGGAGCAAGGTCGCCCCGGACCGTACGCGGTCGATGTTCGCCGCGTGCGAGTACGGCTGCTCGCCCGTCGCGAAGCGGCCGAGGAACAGCGCGTCGACGACGTCGGACGGCGAGTCGCTGTCGTCGACGTTGAGCCGGATCGGCAGAGCGTCGTGCGGGTTGGCAGACATGCCCGCCATGATCCGGCACGGGGGCGTCGCATGCATCCGGTTTCCGCGTTGCGTCCGGTGTGTCGGGTGAGACCGTTTGCGGGGCCTCGTCCTGTTACAGAGCTGTGCATCTCAAAGCTCTGCCGTAGCTGTGGCCCCCCGATTACTGTTGCCCTTGATGGGACGTCATGGGTGGAATTCGGGGGCACGGCGGTGGCGGCTCACCGCACTGCTCGGAGTGGGTGCGGCGGCGCTGGCCCTGGCCGTGACCCTCCTCAACACGCTTCCCGGGAACGGCGCGAGCACCGACGGCACCACACGCAACGGCAGCAAGGCACACGGCACTCCCACCAGCACGCCGGACGCGGAGACCCCTGAGGTGGGCTGGGGCTTCACCCACACCCAGTTCAGCGCCGACGAGGGCGCCGCCACCGCGATCGAGCGGGTCGAGGGGCGGCTCGCGGACCTCGGCGGGCTGCCGCAGAACCAGCACATCATGGGCTGGGGCGCCGACAACCCCGAGCCGGTCAGGGGGCGTTACGACTTCGAGGACATGGACCGCCGGATCGACTTCATCCGCGCCTCCGGCTCCACCCCGGTCGTCACGCTGTGCTGCGCCCCGGACTGGATGAAGGGCGGCGAGTCCGGCGTCGGCAAGACCGACTGGAGCCAGGCCTCGCTGGAGACCGCGCCGGAGCCCGCGCACTTCAAGGACTACGCCGCCCTCGCCGCCACGGTCGCCAAGCGCTACCCGGATGTCCGGCACTTCGTCGTCTGGAACGAGTTCAAGGGTTTCTGGAACGACGCCGAGGCCCGCTGGGACTACGAGGGCTACACCCAGCTCTACAACCTGGTCTACAAGGCGTTGAAGAAGGTCAACCCGCAGATCATGGTCGGCGGGCCGTATCTCGTGATGGACAGTCTCGACCCGCGCGCCGCGGACGCCTCGAAGACCTTCAAGGGCCCGTGGGGCGCCATGGACCAGCGGATTCTCGACGCCTTCGACTACTGGAACAAGAACAAGGCCGGCGCCGACTTCGTGGTCGTGGACGGCTCCAGCTACACCAACGACGACGAGCTGCTTCCGGACGAGTTCGCGGCGACCGACAAGTTCACCGCGGTCAGCCGGTGGGTGCGCGAGCAGACCGACGATCTGCCGCTGTGGTGGGCCGAGTACTACGTCGAGCCCGCCGACAGCAGGGACGAGCGCGAGGGCTGGTCCGAGAACCGTCGCGTCGCCGTGCAGGCCGCGGGGATGATCGCGCTGGCCAAGGGCGGCACCACCTCCGCCTTCTACTGGAACCCGGAGAACGAGAAGGGCACGGACTGCGCGGGCTGTCTCTGGACGCCGACCAGCGGCAGGAACGGCGGGCAGAAGCTGCCCATGTTCGATCTCGTCAGCCGGTTCAGCAAGGCGTTCCCGCCGGGCACGTCGTACCGGACGGTGTCCGTCGCCGCCGACGACGTGCCCAATGTGCGGGTCCTCGCCACCGACGACACGGTCCTGGTGGTCAACACCCTCGACCGGCAGATCAGCGCGAAGGTGGACGGGAAGACATTCGACATGGCGGCCTACGAGGTCAAGTGGCTCAGCCGCTGAGCCACGCAGAGGCCGGGTGGCTCACCCGCTGAGTCACGCAGAGGCCGAGTGGCTCACCCACTGAGCCACTCGACCACCGTCACCGCAATCGCCCTCACTTCATCGTCATGAACCGCTGCACCAGCGAGGCCAGCAGCACCGCCAGCAGCGGCAGCGAGAACCAGAAGCTGCTCTGCAGCCACCGCAACTGCCGCACGCTCGGCCGGACCGCGACCCGGACCACCTCGCGTGCCGTCAGCAGCACGATCAGCGCCAGCGCCGCGAGGCCCCCGACCACCGACCAGGGCGTCCATGTCACCTGCGGCCCGATCGGACCCGGATCCGCCTTCGGCGCCTTGCCCGCGGGCTGCTTGGCCAGCGCGTACATGGTCACGTCCGCGTTGACGAAGACCTTCTTCAGCTCCGCCCGCTTGTCCAGGTTCCGGATCAGCCGTGGCTCCCACATCTTCGAGTAGCCGACGTCCAGCTCCAGATACGTCACCTGACTGCGGTTGATCATCAGATACGAGTTCGGGCCCGCGTCACTGAGCGCCTTGACCAGGCTCGACACCAGCACCGGGTCGGTCGGCGCCAGCGTCGGCACATACTCGATCTTCTCCATGTCCCGGGCACCCCACGGCATGGCCGGCGTCACGTTGTCGACCGTGTCGTTGCTCAGCCACAGCAGCCGTACCGTCGGATCGTCGTGGGCGTACACGTAGTCCATGGCGGCGACCTCGCCGGGCCGGATCCGCTCGAAGGGCTCGTTGCCCCAACGGGCGATCAGGAAGCCGCCCATGAGGAGCAGACCCGCCATGAGGGCGGCCAGCGGGGCCAGGCTCACCCGGTCCTTGTCGCGTTCCTTCGCCGTGATCCCGGTGCGCGGGAACAGGGCGAGGCCCATCAGCAGGGCCGCGCCGGGCAGGGCGAACATGAAGACCCGCAGCGCCATCTCACCGCCGTAGGACTGCATCCCGAAGCCCAGGAACGGCACGAAGGTCAAGGCGAGCAGCGAGCGCTCCCGGTAGTGGTGGTCGCGCCGGCGCCACCAGCCCCAGCAGGCGAACGCCATCACACCGCCGGCCAGCAGCACGCGGGTGTAGAGGACGAGCTTGTGCGTCGAACTGCCGCCCTCGATCCGGCCGCCCACCGACGACTGCACATTGCCGCCGACGCCGCCGACCCCGCCGAACAGTTCGTCGAAGTGCCCGGACCAGTACGGCTCGGCCATGAAGCCCACCCACACGGCCACCATGACGGCGAACAGGATGGGCAGACCGCGCAGTTCGGACTTGCCGATCATCACGAGGGCCGCCAGCAGGCCCAGCATCACGAACGGGGTGAGCTGGTGGGCCGGGACGCTCGCCGCGAACAGCCCTATGACGACCATCAGCAGCACGGCGCGCTGGCGCCGGTTCGTCGGCTCGACCTCCGCCTCGCCGGGCCGCTTCTTCGTCCAGATCACGCGCGGGGCGCGGAAGTAGACCAGCAGGAGCGCCGCGAACACCAGATAGAGGAGATAGGTGAAGCCCTGCGGGGAGAAGTAGTCCTGGCCGACCCAGCCGCTGAGCACGAACACCCACAGGCCGGTCCACTTGGCCCGCCAGCTCGCCCTCATCGAGTGGACCAGCAGGAACATCGGGGCCAGATAGAGCAGTTGGATGGCCAGCGGCCACCAGCGGATCACCTCGGTGAAGTCCGTGACCCCGCAGGCCTCGGCGACGAACGCGGCCGCCGCGAAGAAGCCCGGCCAGCTCCAGCGCGCGTCCAGGTCGGGCACGGCGGAGCCGGTCCGGTCGATGTAGTCGAGGAAGCCCAGATGCTGCCAGGCGGTCGCGAACCGGGGTTCCGTCTCGATCACCGCGGGCAGCGCGTGCAGCGACACGACCGTCGCCAGCAGGGTGATCAGCAGCAGTGCCTTGTGCTCACGGGCCAGCCACAGCAGCGAGGCGAAGGCCACGGCCAGCAGTGCGGCGCCGATCAGTGTGGGCAGCGGCAGCACGGAGATCAGCCCGAGCCCGCCCATCTCGTCGAGGTCCGCCTCGCCGAGGCGCAGCGCGGGCACCCAGTACAGCAGCAGCGCGGCGGTCAGCAGACAGCCGAGCACGACTCCGACCCGGCTGGGCTGAAGGCGCTCGCGCCACGACAGGAGCGGCGGCTCCTCGGACACCGGCACCTCTTCCGGTACGGGTGGCTCCTCCCGTACGACCGGACGGGCGGCCTCGAACGGCGCGTCCACCTCCACCTCGGACGATGCCTCCAAAGACACCCCGGACGACGTCTGGACCGGTCCCAGCGACGCCTCGGACCCCGGTTCCCGCGCCTCCACCGGCAGCCCCACCTCGGGCAGCTTCGCCCAGGTCGGCCGGTGCGGCTCGGCATGCTGCCGGGGTCGTACCGCGGGCGTACCCGTGGGCGGTGTGCCCGGACCGGGCCGGACGTCCGGGCGGCGTTCCAGGTGGTCGAAGTCGACGTGGATGCCGAGGCCGAGCGTGTCCTGGTCGAGCGCCCAGGCGGGCCCGCGCCTGCGGACGCCCAGCGGGACGGTGGCCTCGCGCGCCCCCAGGTCGGCGAGGTCCCCGTCGGGCGCCGCGTCCTCGGCGACGGTCCCCGCGGGCGAGCCCTTGAGGACCTTGTACAGCTTGGGCGCGGCGATCGCCACGATCACCGCGAGCGAGGAGATCTCCGCGACACCGGCGCCGGTCAGCCCCATACGCGGGAGCAGCACCAGGGTCAGCCCGAGCACCAGGGCGCACAACAGGCCCTGGAGCCACGCCAGTCCGGCGGTACGGCTCTGTGCGCGCAGCACCGCGAAGTACGTCTCCATGACGACCCGCAGCACCGCGCCGATCGCGAACCAGCGCAGCAGCGGGGTCGCCGCGTCGGCGTAGCCCGGGCCGAAGACACCGAGGATCCAGGGCGCGCCGAAGAACAGCAGCCCGCAGATCGGCAGCATGATCCGCGCCATCCGCCTCAGCGCGGCACGGGTGTTGGCGGCCAGCCGCGCCGGGTCGTGGGAGCCCTCGACCGTGAGGGAGGCGCCCATGTTGATGGCGAGCAGGTTGACCGTGCCGCCGATGGTCGTGGTGATGTAGAAGTACGCGTTGTCCTCGGAGCTGACCTGCGAGGCGATGATCACCGGGATCAGATAGACCACGGCGAGCGAGAACAGCGAGCCGGTGTAGTCACCCGCGAGGAAGCGCCCGATCTCCTTCAACGATGGCGGACGCGCGCGGTCCTCGGTCGCCTTCACATGCCGGGGAGCCAGCCGGCGGAACACCAGCCAGCCCAGCGGCAGCACGGACACCGCGATGGCCGCCACCCACGACACGAAGACGCCGGCCGTCGGGATCGCCACCGCGAACGCGACCAGCAGAGCCAGCTTCACCGCGGAGAACACGGTGTTGCCGACCGGCACCCACAGCGCGCTGCGCAGCCCGGTGAGCACCCCGTCCTGCAGGGTGAGCACGTTCCAGGCGACGACGGCCAGGATGAAGCCGAGGCCGTTCACCGGACCGTGCAGGAAGCGGTACGACGGCCCCCACGCGTCCAGCGTGAGCAGGAAGACGCCCGCGGCCAGCGCGACGATCACCGAACTGCCCGCGTACGTACGGAAGATGAGCCGTCCGGTGGCCCGGCCCGCGACCGGTATGAAGCGGGCCAGGGCGCCGGTCAGGGTCACCGCGGTCAGCCCCGCGAGGAGCTTCATCGCGGCGATCGCGGCGGAGCCCTGGCCGACCGCGGACTCGGAGTAGTAGTGGGCCGCGGCCAGCCAGAAGCCGAGGCCGAGCACGGCGGAGATCCCCGTGTTCAGCATCAGGGCATAGGCGTTGCGGAACAGCTGGCTGCCGCCCGGCGACCGGCCGAGCCCGGGCAGCCGGAGGCGGCGCCCCGGCTGCTCGGGCGCCTTGGTCGCGGGCTCGGTGGCCTCAGGGGTGGTCGTCGTGTCAGACACGGGAACGGATGGCCTTCCGGCGGACCTGTCGTGCTCTTCGGACCATGGCGTATCCCTTGGTGAACGCGCGGTCCCGGGCGAAGTTCCGGGCGATGGCCCGGCCTTCGATCAGCCGACGGAACTCCTCGGCGTCCGTGCCGCGGCGCACGGTGACCCGCAGCAGCGCGTACGGCCCCTGGTGGCGGCGGGCGAGCCCGTTGCCGACGGCGAGGGCCTGGGCGTACCCCGTCTCGCGGACCTTCTCGCGCACCCGGCGACTGGAGTAGCCGTACGGGTAGGCGAACGAGGCCGGGACGGTGCCGAGTTGGTCCGTCACGATCTCCTTGCAGAGGATCAGCTCACGGCGCAGCGCGTCGTCGTCGAGCTGGTCGAGCTGCGGGTGGGTGTGGCTGTGCCCGCCGATCTCGACGCCCTCCGCGGCGAGTTCGCGCACCTGCGGCCAGTCCAGCATGGTGTCCAGGGCGTGGCCGTTGTCGTGCGGGCCGCGCAGCCACCCCGTGGACACGAACAGCGTGGCCGCGAAGCCGTGCTTGGCGAGCACGGGCAGGGCGTGCCGGTGCACACCCTCGTAACCGTCGTCGAAGGTGACCAGGACGGGCCGCTCGGGCAGCGGACGGCCCGAGCGCCAACTCGCCGCCAGTTGCGCGGTACTGATCGGGGTGTGCCCCGAGTCGCGGACGATCTCCATCTGCTGGGCGAACGCCTCGGGGGACACCGACAGTTCGCGGGTCGCCTCGTTCGGGTCGGTCGCGATCGCGTGATACATGAGAATCGGCACACGTGCGTCACCCATGCGCGTCCCCCTCGATCCGCGCCACCTGGAACGTGGCGCCGCCCCTGCGGGCCCGGACACTGCCCACCACGTACCCACCGGCGGCCGTCAGCACCCCCGCGACGATCGCGCCCGCGCGGCCCGCGCCGCCCGGCCGGGCCAGCGCGGCGTCGCGCAGCCCGCGCACCACCCCGGCGGGCAGCACCCGGGTGGTGTACCGGCGTTCGGACTCAAGGCCCTTGTCCGCGCCGACACTGCGCGCCACCAGAGCCTTCGACAGCCCCTCGGCGTACGAACGCGTGCGGAAGTACCCGAAATGCTCACGCGCCTCGGGCACCCGGTGGTGGATCACCGCCCGGTCGTCGATCAGCAGGACCGCGTCCGGTCTGGCCCGGGTGAGCCGGATGCACAGTTCGGTCTCCTCGCAGCCCAGCGGCCGCTTGTCGCCGTCCCGACCGATACCGGTGGCGAAACCGCCGGCCGCGTCGAACGCCGTACGGCGGAACGAGGCGTTGCCGCCGAGCACGTTGCGGACGCGGACCAGGCCCGGCGGCAGACCCTTGTACGTGCAGCCCACCACCCAGTCGAACTCCTCGGGGAACCAGGCAGGACGGCGCCCCGACGCCCAGATCGGCACCGTACGACCGCCCACGGCCATCACCCGCGGATCGGCGTACCCCGCGGCGAAGTGGCGCAGCCAGTCGCGCTCGGCGACGGCGTCGTCGTCGAGGAAGGCGATCACCTCGCCGCGCGAGGCGGCGATCCCGGTGTTGCGGCCCGCGGACAGACCGCGGGGACCCGCGTTGGCGAGCACCCGCACCGTGCCGGCTTCCTTGTACTCCTTGGCCAGCCGGTCCAGGAGCGCCGCGTTGTGGTCGACGACCAGCAGCGTCTCCCGCGCCGGACACGACTGCGCCGCGACCGAGGAGACCGCCGCGAGGATGTCCTCCCAGCGGTCCTCGGTGTAGACGCAGATCACGACGGAGATGTCGGGACCGCTCAAGACACCTCTCCCCGGACCGAGTCGAGCATCGGGGAGTGATGGGCCTGGCGGCGCAGCTCACGCCGGTTGGAGCGCTCGCCGAGGATCACCTTGAGCACCCGCAACCCGTCGCGCACGGCACGCAGATTGCTCGTGCCGTGGATGCGCAGGTACTCGTGGCTGGGTATCTCCTGGACCTTCAGGCCCGCCTTGACCACCCGGATGTTGATCAGGGTCTCGATCTCGAAGCCCGTGCAGTCGAGGTCGATCTTGTCGAGACAGTGCCGCCAGAACGCGTTGTATCCGTAGCAGAGATCCGTGTAGCGGGCGCCGAACTTGCGGTTGACGATCGTGCACAGCGCCCAGTTGCCGAGCTTGCGGATGAAGGTCATGTCGTCCGTGCCGCCGCCGTTGGCGAAACGGGACCCCTTCGCGAAGTCCGCGCCCGAGAGCAGGGCGGAGACATAGCTGAGGATCTCGTGGCCGTCGGCCGAGCCGTCCGCGTCGACCATCACGATGATGTCGCCGGTGCACGCCTCGAACCCGGTGATCAGCGCGTCGCCCTTGCCCTTGCCGCGCTGCTTGACGACCTTGACCTCCGGCCACAGCCCGCGGGCCACTTCCACGGTGTCGTCGGTGGAGTTCCCGTCCACCAGGACCACTTCGTGGATCCAGTCGGGCAGGGTCTTGAAGACGTACGGAAGATTCTCCGCCTCGTTCATGGCGGGAATCACCACACTCACCGGTGGCGCGATCGCCAGGTGAGTGGAGACAGGCCGGTACTTCGCGGCCGTGGACGGATCCTGGCCCGTGGTCGCCGAGCGCAGAACAGAGCTCATGAGTCTGGTTCCCTCTCGTCCGGCTGGACCGCCCGCCCCTGGGCGGCCCGGCTGTTGTCCGGTTCGAAAGGGGGGTTTGTTTCACCTACGGCATGCCGAAAGGGATCTCCGAGCATGCCCGGGTGAGCTGGCAAAGCCGGCCGACAACCGAAACGGCCGCCGGTCGCGCGGCACGACTCGGTCACAAGTGCGGTCACCGAGCACGGCACCCCCCTACCGCGCCCCGCCCCGGTCCGTCGCGGTCCTTGAGCCCTCCCCTAGTACCGCTGGGTGACGTTCCGATGCGGGTGAGATGTACGACGGTATTGATGATTGAACCCGTATGGCAAGACCTGGAACCAGGCCTCACGTTTTTTGTTGGTTTGACCGTTACGGAACCTATTGGCTCCGCGAGCGGATCCTTCCCATCCTCTTGAGAATCCGGTCCGCCGGCTCGAAGAGCTCCGGCCGTGACTGGACGGTGTTGCGCAGCGCCCGGACCGGGGCGCGGCGCGCCCTGTGCCCGAGTGCGACCGGGTGACGCCGGGTCACCCACCCCTCCGACACGGTGATCTCCCGTGTCTTCAGGGAGTCCTTGTACTCCTTCTGTCCCCGCCCCAGATCCAGATACGCGATGCCGTCCGCGGCGGCCGCCTCCGCCATCCGCAGATGCAGGACCAGGCCCGGCGAGTACTTCGAGAACGCCGGGTCGTACGCCGGGAACCAGCAGGCCAGCACCCGTTCGCTGCGCAGCCCGAAGTGCGCCGCGATCGGCTTGCCGCCCGCGTACAGCACCGACAGGATCCCCGCGAGCGGATCGGAACGGGTGTGGAACAGCCGCTCCACGAGATGGGTGATCCACTCGTGCGCGAAGCGGTCACTGCGCCCGGTCCTGCGGTACTGCGCGGACTTCCAGCCCATCAGGGTGCGCAGGGCCGCCGGATCGCGCTCGTCGTGCACGTAGCGCAGTTCGCCGGCGTCCCGGCCGAGCCTGCGCTCCTTGGCGAGCGTGGTCCTGGTGAACTTCGGCGCGTGGGTGCGCAGATGGGCCAGATAGGCCTCGTAGCCCTGGTCGACGTCCATGACCGGCGACGGGAAGCTGCCGGTGGCCCCGACGGCGAACGCCTCCTGGCCCTCCACCAGGTGGTCGAACTCCCATACGGCGAGCCCGCAGGCGCGCAGCAGCTCCTGCGCGTCCCACGCGAACCCGGGCCGGTGCACCAGACCCTGGGCGTCCGAGACGCCGAGTCCGACGGCCCGGCCCACTCCGGTGACGCTTCTCTGGTACGGCAGGAACGCGGCGGGCTCCCCGCCCTCGCGCACCACCGCGATCCGCACACCCCGCCGGTACCGGCCCACCGCGAGCGCGAACTCGGGGGACAGGAACGGATTCGCCAGCTCCGGGGATCCCTGCAGATGGGCCTTGGACTGCAACGACGTCCACGCCGCCCGGTCGGCGGCACTGAGCTCGCCGGGGCGGTACACGCTGATGTCCACGTCAGGGAGTCCGTCCCGTCGTCGTACGGCCGCCTCGCCGCCGCACCCAGACCAGCAGGAGAAGAAGGGAGCTGATCGCGGTCACGGCCACGATCCCGCCGCGCCACGACCAGCGGTGCGTGGCGAGCATGCCCTGCGCCACCAGCATGTTGACGACGACCGAGCCCGCGAGCGAGGCGAGCACCCGGCCGAGCGGTTCGAGCCCGCGCAGCGCGGCGGCGATCGCCACGGTCGGTGCCATCAGCAGGAAGAACAGCGTGAACGGGCCGCGCAGCGGTGAGTCCGAGCCGACGAGCGCGAGGATCGCGCCGAACCCGCCGACAGCCGTCGCGGCGCCCGCGAGCAGCGGCGAGAGGTCTCTCTCCGGTCCTGTCCGCGCGCGTTCGGTGTCCGTTGAAGATCCTTTGATACGTATGGTCTGCATTGGCGACTTTGCCCCCCGAAGCGCCGGATGCGAGGCTTCAATGTCGCGCAGGGGTGCCGGGGCCGTCAAGACCGAAAAGGGCCGCGTATCACGGTTGGTACGGACAATGAGACAAGTGTTCCCCGGAGGCGGAAGTCACCTCCGGGGAACGGCCGTTCAGATGGTGCGCTGCGGGAGCGTTACGAGACGAGCTTCAGGAGCCGGTTCGGCGAACCGGTGCCCGGGCTGGTGACCACGTTGGTGGTGGCACCGCCGGTCAGCGCCGTGGCGACCTGGGCCGGGGTGGCCGAGGTGTGGCCCGCCAGGTAGACCGCGGCCGCGCCCGCGACATGCGGGGTCGCCATCGACGTACCGGAGATGGTGTTGGTCGCGGTGTCGCTGGTGTACCAGCCCGCCGTGATCGAGGAGCCCGGCGCGAAGATGTCCAGGACCGAGCCGTAGTTCGAGTAGCTGGCCCGGGCGTCGGTGCTGGTGGTGGCGCCGACGGTGATGGCCTCGGTGACCCGGGCGGGGGAGTACGAGGAGGCGTTGGCGCTGCTGTTGCCGGCCGCGATCGCGTAGGTCACGCCGCTGGCGATGGAGTTGCGCACAGCGGTGTCCAGGGCGGTCGAGGCGCCGCCGCCGAGCGACATGTTGGCCACGGAGGGACCCGAGTGGTTGGCGGTCACCCAGTCGATACCCGCGACCACGCCTGCCGTGGTGCCGGAGCCGGCGTTGTCGAGCACCCGGACCGCCACGATCTTCGCCTGCTTGGCGACACCGTAGGTGGAACCCGCGATCGTGGTGGCCACGTGGGTGCCGTGACCGTTGCCGTCGGAGGCGGTGGTGTCGCCGTCGACCGCGTCGTAACCGTACGAGGCACGGCCGCTGATCTGCGAGTGGGTGATGCGCACACCGGTGTCGATGACGTAGGCCGTCACTCCGGCGCCCGCGGTGTCCGGGTAGGTGTAGGTGCCCGAAAGCGGAAGGGCGGCCTGGTCGATGCGGTCGAGGCCCCAGGGGGCGCTGGACTGCGTGGCGTCCACGTGGACGCGCTGGTTCTGCTCGACGGAGGCCACCGCCGGGTCGGCCGCCAGTCTCTTGGCCTCGGCCGCGGAGAGCGTGGCGGAGTAGCCGTTCAGCGCGCTGCCGAACGTCTTCCTGACCGTGCCTCCGTACTCCTTGACCAGGCTCTTTCCGGCGGCCGAGGCCGACTTGAAGCCGGTGGAGCCCTTCTTCAGGGTGACGATGTAGCTGTCCTTGATCGCCGTGGGAGAGTCGGCGGCAAGGATCTTGCCCTCGGCCGGAGCGGCCTCGGCGGGAAGGGCGGTGAGTCCGCCCACGAGGGCGGCGGTCGCCAGGCTGGTTATCGCGGCGAACCGGAACTTACGCAGTGGTGCCATACGAGGGAGTCCTCCTCTTAGGCGACGCGCGCTTGGGTGAGGGCGCGTCAGTGGGGGGCGCGCGTCATGACGCGCACGACCGGGAGCGTCGCGTTCCGCTACCGGCTGGGGTAAAGACTGGGCGATCTACGGGTGTAGATCAAGGCAGTTGAGTACCCGTCAACAAATTTGTCATGTGCGCGTAATCAAACACACTGTGAACACACAGGAACGCGGTGAGTAAGGAAGGAAAAGTCTTGGCATGGACACTTCCCGTCAACACGCGTAGTTGCTACGACGGTTGAGGCAGAGATCCTGCTAAAGGGAGGTTCCATGAGACGTTCCCGATTTGCCGCTTACGTCACCACGCTCCTCCTCGCCGTCGGCGCCGCACTCGCGGGGGCAACCCCCGCGCAGGCCGCCAGCGGCCCGTACGTGGCCCTCGGCGACTCCTACTCCTCCGGGGTGGGCGCCGGCAGCTACATCTCCTCCAGCGGCGACTGCAAGCGCAGCACGAAGGCGCACCCCTACCTCTGGGCAGCCGCCAACTCACCCTCGTCGTTCGCCTTCACGGCCTGCTCGGGCGCTCGAACGGGTGATGTTCTGGCGAACCAGCTGGCCCCGCTGAACAGTGCCACCGCCCTGGTCTCCATCAGCATCGGCGGCAACGACGCCGGCTTCTCCGACGTCATGACCACCTGTGTGCTCCAGTCCGACAGCTCCTGCCTGTCCCGCATCAACACCGCGAAGGCCTACGTCGACTCGACGCTGCCCGGCCGGCTGGACAACGTCTACTCGGCGATCACCACCCGCGCCCCGAACGCCCACGTCGTGGTCCTCGGCTATCCCCGCTTCTACAAGCTCGGCGCAACCTGCGTCGGCCTCTCCGAGACCAAGCGGAAGGCGATCAACGACGCGGCCGACTATCTCGACACCGCCATCCAGAAGCGCGCCGCGAACCACGGCTTCACCTGGGGCGACGTCCGCCCCACCTTCACCGGCCACGAGATCTGCTCCGGCGGCTCCTGGCTGCACAGCCTCAACTGGCTCAACATCGGCGAGTCGTACCACCCCACCGCGGCCGGCCAGGCCGGCGGCTATCTGCCCGTACTGAACAGCGCGGCCTGACCCGTCACTCGGTAGCCGAAGGAGAAGGGGAGGCCCCGTCCGTCGGGGTCTCCGTCTCGCACGTCACCGAGAACGGCACCGAGTTGGACTTCACGTGCTGCGGGTCCTGGACCTCGACACTGATGTCGCTCTCGAACGTCCCGCTGTCGTTGTTCGTCGTCGCGACCACCTTGTCCTGCTTGGAGGTGCCGCCGCCCGCCGGGAACGACAGCGTCTTCCAGCCGTTGTCCATGACATCGCCGTCCGACGACACCCAGCGGTAGCGCACCTCCGCCGGCACCCGGCTCACCGTGATCGTCGCCGTGAAGGCGGGGGCCTCGGCGTTCGGCGGCGGACAGGTCCCCGCGTACTCCGTGTTCGCCCCCGTGAGCGTGGCCTGGACGGTCACCGGCGGTGGAGCGCTCGTCGTAGTTTTGTCCGGGGTGGAAGGAGGCGGCGGCTCCTCACTGTCCTCGTCCGTCCCGGTCGGCGTGGTCTCACCCGTCGACCGGCTCGTCTCGTTGTTCCCCTGTGTGCCCCCGTCGTCGTCGCGGTTCAGCAGGGCGTACGTCAGCCCCGCGATCGCGAACGCCAGAGCGGCGAGGCCCGCGATCAGCACCACCGCGGCACGGCGGTTGCGGTCGGGAGGCCCGGAGGACGTCCTGGCCGTCGGAGCGGCCGGCGGGGGGGATGTGGGTGCCGTCGGGAAGGGCGTGGTCGGCGGCTCCTCCCGGTAGCCGGCCATCGTCGGCGGGTACGGGACCGGCGGGACGGATTCGACGCGTGTGGGGCCCCCCGCCGCGACGAGCCGCAGGTCCTGCTCGGCACGGTCGGCCGGCAGCCGCTCCGCCGGGTCCTTGCGCAGCAGCCCCTCGATGACAGGGGTGAGCGGACCGGCCCGGTACGGGGTCGGCAGCTCCTCGTCGACGATTGCGCGCAGGGTGCTCAGCGGGGTGTTCTGGCGGAACGGCGAGTTGCCCTCGACCGCCGCGTACAGCAGCACGCCCAGCGACCACAGGTCGGACTCGGGGCCGGGGGTGCGGCCCAACGCCCGTTCCGGGGCCAGGAATTCGGGCGATCCGATGACCTCGCCGGTCATCGTGAGCGCCGAGCTGCCCTCCACCTGGGCGATGCCGAAGTCGGTGAGCACCACGCGGCCGTCGTTCGACAGCAGCACGTTGGCCGGCTTCACGTCCCGGTGCAGCACCCCCGCCTCGTGCGCGGCCCGCAGCGCGGAGAGGACCTCGGCGCCGATGTGCGCGGCCCGCTGCGGGGGCAACGGACCCTCCGCGTCCAGGACGTCGGCCAGCGAGACACCGCGGACCAGCTCCATGACGATCCACGGGCGGCCGTCCTGCGTGGCCACGTCGTACACCGTCACCACGTTGCGGTTGGAGACCCGGGCCGCGGCCCACGCCTCGCGCTCCAGCCGGGCGTACAACCGCTCGACGTCCGAGACCGCGAGGCCCGAGGGCGCGCGCACCTCCTTGACCGCGACCTCACGGTGCAGCACCTCGTCGCGGGCGCGCCACACGGTCCCCATGCCGCCCTCGCCGAGCGGGGACAGGAGGCGGTAGCGGCCCGCGATCAGACGTTCACTGCCCGGATCTTCGGACACGGGCGTCCCCCATTCGCAATTCCGCGTGACTTCGCGTCATTTCTCCCCAAAAGTAGCTCAGCCAAGTGCGGATGCCGCCCCCTTGAGCACCAATCCGGCCCCGAGCGTCACGACGAGGAGCGCCGACATCAGGGGTGCGGACCTGCGGACGAGCGCCGTCACCGGATGCGTGGTCCAGCGGGGACGCCGGTCCAGCAGCCGATTCATCCCGGTACCCAGCTTCACGACGGCGAACCCCGCCGCGGTGAGAGTGAGCGCGAGACCGACGCCGTACGCGACGACCAGGAGGAAGCCGAACCAGGCCTGGCCGAGCGCCATGGCGCCGACGAGGACCACGACCGCGGAGGGGCTGGGGACCAGGCCACCGGCGAAGCCGAGGAGGATCGTGCCGCGGAGGGTGGGGGCGGTGGAGTGGGTGTGGGTGAAGCCGCCGTGGGTGTGCTCGACGGTGTGTGAAGGGGTGTGGGGATGGGGGTGCGGGTGAGTGTGGTCGTCGCCATGGCCATGGCCATGCGAGTGGTGTGGGTCGTCGTGTGTGTGGCCGTGAGGGCCGGTGCCGGAGTGGCTGTGCGCGGCGACCAGGGCCAGTTGACGCGCGGGGGCGGGGGCGGGTTCGTGCGCATGCTCGTGCTCGTGCCCATGTCCGCCGTCGTCGTGCCCATGTCCGCCGTCGTCGTGCCCGTGCCCGCCGTCGTGCCCATGACCATGCCCATGCCCATGCCCATGACCATGACCATGCCCATGGTCATGCCCATGGTCATGCCCATGGTCATGGGAGCGTCCGTGTGTGTGCCCATGGCCCTGCACATGCCTGCGGTGGTGCCAAGCCCGTCGTACGAGCGTCAGCCCGGCCCCCGTCACCAGCACCCCGCTCGCGATGCCCAGCCAGGTGATCACCGAGGGCGCCGCCCCCGAACCCGCCGTGACCAGCAGGCCCAGGGCGACCACGCCGAGCGTGTGGGTCACCGTGACCGACGCGGCCAGGGGCATGACGTCCTTGAGACGGGCCTTGCCGCCCCGGGCCGTCGCCACCGCCGCCATGAGGGTCTTGCCGTGACCGGGGGCGAGCGCGTGCAGCGCGCCCAGGGCTATGGCGATGAACAGGGCCAGCGCGGCGAATCCGAAGGTGAGGTCGTGGCGGGCCACCAGGGAGTCCAGCGCCCGGGTCCAGCGGTCGGCGCCGCGGGGGAGTACGGAGGCCGCCGGGGCGTTTGTCCGCTCCTCGGACAGGGCCGGGCCGCCGGGGCGTACGCGCAGGTCCGCCGTCGTGGTGTCGGCGGGGGAGGAGAGCAGCTCCTGCGGGTATTCGGTCAGTTCGCGGGAGAGCGACTTCGTCGGTACGTCCGATGCCGTGAGCGTCATCCGGTCGCCGCGCGCGGTGATCTCCCGCCAGCCGGGCCCGGAGTCCGTGCCCGCGCTGCGGAAGCCGAGGGCGACCGTGGAGCCCTCGGGGAGCGGTGCCGTCAGCTCGCACTCCACCCGCAGGGTGTCGAGCCCCGCCTGACCGGGCCGCACACGGGCCTTGCTGTCCTGGACCGTCAGGGCGGCCGTACGGCCGGCGACGGTGACCGCGCTGTCCCGTGCGGCCGTCTCGCACCGCTGTGCGGCCCAGCCGGCCATGCCCAGCTTCTCGATGTCCGGCTTCGCCTGGGTCGCCGGGATCTCGGCGAGGTCCTCGATGTGGTCGACGCGCAGCTGTCCCGGGGCGGCGACGAGACCGTCGTAGCGGTTGACGGTGAAGTTGCCGAGGGGGTGCGCGCTCGCGACTCCGGAGGGGAGGAGTACGAGCGCGCATGCGGCCGTGAGCACGGCCGCACCGGAGGCGAACAGAGAACGGGACCTCACTTGGCCGCCTCCAGATCCTTGAGCGCCTTGCGGGCCTCGCCGGCACCCAGGGTCGAGAAGCCGGGGTTCAGCTTCAGGGCCGCCGCCAGGTGGGTGCGGGCGTCCTTCTCGTGGCCCGTGGCGCGTTCGACGACACCTCGGTGATAGAGGAACGAGGCGTTGCGGTAGCCGGTCGCGGTGGCCCGGCGGGTGTACGGCAGGGCCTCCTCGTCCTTGCCGTTGACGTGCAGGGCCCAGGCCAGGGCGTCCGCCGTGTGCACGGTGTGCCGGCGGTCCCACTCGGCGCGGGCCGCGCGCAGCGCCGCCTTCTTGTCGCCGTGGTCGGCGGCGGCGAGCGCGGTGTCCAGGTCGGCGTTGACGCCGTTGGCGCGGGCGAGCGCCGTCCAGGCGTCGACCAGGGCGAACTGGTCATCGGCCGCGGCCTGGTCTCCGCGCTCCGCGTACAGCTCGCCCAGCTCGACGAGCGGGCCGGGCAGCGGATAGTGGGCGACGACGTTCTCGAGCCCTCGGACCGCCTCCTTCTCGTCGCCGCTCGCGGCCTGCGCACGGGCGCGGCCCTCGAGGGCGGGGAGGTAGTCCTCGTCGGCGGCCAGGGCCCGCGCGTAGTGGTTGAGGGCTTCCTTGTACTCGCCCTGGTTCCAGGCGAGTTGGCCGAGCTGGGTGGCGACGTACGCCACGTCACCGGGGGTGGAGGCCGACGCGAAGGCCTGCTTCAGCACCCGCTTCGCCGTGGTCACGTCGCCGCGCAGCTCATGGACGTACGCGTACCGCGTGAAGACCGGGATCCCCGGCTTCCGGGAGTCCGCCGTGTCGGCGGCCTTCGCGGCGTCGGCGTAGCGGCCGAGCTCGACGAGGGCGTCGATACGGGAGGACAGGGCGCGTTCGTTGTAGGGGTTCTGCTTCAGCGTGCGGTCGGCGTACTTCAGGGCGTCCTCGAAGTCGTGCCGGGCCGCCGCGAGGGCGGCTCGGCCGGCGAGGGCCTGTTCGTTGTCGGCCTTCAGTTCCAGCGACCGCTTCAGGGCCTTGTCGGCCTGCGGGTAGCGGGAGGGGTCGCCCTTGGTGCGGGCCTGCTCGACATAGGCGAGCCCGAGGGTGGCCCAGCCGCCGAAGTCCTTCGGCTGGGAACGGAGATGGGCCTGCAGCGAGGAGATGCTCGCGTCCAGGTCCCCACTGGAGAGCACCGCCGGCGACATGGCACTCGGCGCGGCCGCGACGGTCGTACCGCCGTCGTCACGCAGGGCACCGACGGCGATGGAACCGGCGGTGAGGGCAACGGCCAGCAGAACGGCAGAACCGCCGAGCTGCACGGCACGCAGCCGGCCTCCGGTGGCTGTCGTCTGGTCGTCGTTCGTACCCGGGACCATTGCCCTCTCCTAGGGATCGCTCTGGCTGGATGTGCAGGCGCGGCCCGCGCCGTGGGGGATGAGTACGAGCGGGCCGCGCCAGTCGAAGCGGACGGTGGGGGCAACGCCCCGTCTTTCAGGGGCGCGGACAACCCCACCGGCCCGCGGCTCGGATACGGCCTAGTACGGCCGGGTCCGCATCCGACGCCACCACATGAGACCCGCACCGATCAGAGCGATACCGGCGGCCCCGGCACCGGCGGACGCGGCGACCAGAGTGGTGTCGTCCATCCCGGTCGAGGAGCCGGCCGGCTGGAGCGCGTCGCCCAGCTGGTTACGGACGTCGTTCCCACCGCTCGTGCCCTTGGCCAGCGCCCCGCGGGAACCCGCGGTCGGGTTGGCCAGGTACGGGAAGGACTTCTTGAACTTCTTGTCGTTCTTGTCGACCGCGTCGCCCAAGTCGTTCTTGGCACCGAGGAGTTCACCCTCGACGACCTGCAGCGCGGCGTCGAGCACGTCGTCGGAGAGCCGACGCCCGTTCGGGAAGCCCGCGTTGTCGCCGTCCAGCACACCGAGCCGCTTGGGATCGTGGGTCGGCTTGATGGACGTGTTGAGCCGCAGCTCCTCCGCCGCCCGCACGTGCGGCGGCTGGTTGAGACCCTCGACGCCCTTCAGGAAGACGTCGACGAGGTCGTTGCGCGGCTCGTCGGGCGCGTCGATCTTGTAGATCGCCTCGATGAGCTTCGGCAGCTCCGGGTTGGTCACGTTCTGCAGGAAGTCGCCGTCGTTCCAGGGCGCGGACGCGTTGAACTTGTCCTTGTCCTTGATGGGGTTGACGACCTCGTTGACCAGCGGCATGCCCAGGCGCGAGACCTGTGAGTAGTACCCCTGCGCGTTCTTGCGCTGGGTCGTCGACCAGATGCCGACGATCGGCTGGTCCTTGGACTCCGTGATCATGTCCGTCGGTACCTGGAGGGCGACCGAGTTGACGTTGTAGCCCTTGAGGGTGTCCCGGCCGACCTCGGAGAGGTTGCCGCCGTACAGCAGGTCGAAGACGCGCAGGTCCAGGAAGAACGGGTCGTCGGCCTGGCCGGCGAAGGTCGTCGAGCCGCCCGGCAGCTCGTGGATGGCTTCCTTGCGCAGCTTGTTGTAGTCCGGCATCGACGCCTTGCCGACGTTCGACGGTGCCACGGGCACGTCGTCGGCGACCTTGGTCTTCGACACCTCATGCTGGTTCTTCAGCTTGATGAGTTCGATGTCGTAGGTCTGCGTGACGTTGAGGTCGGGGTCGTCGAGGGACTCGACGGGGCCCGTGTTGTACAGGAACGTCTTGTCGTTCTTCACATGCGTCTTGAAGGTGTAGCGGAAGAGCAGTTCGCCCTGCGCGTCGCCGTTGTTGTCGATGTGGATGTCGTACTGGGCGTCCTCGGCGAACGTGAAGAAGTTCGGTCCGCCGGCCGGGTCCTCGAACGGGATCCAGTTCGCGATGAGCGTCGTCGTGTCCGGCTTGTCCGGGCTGACGAAGGCGTACACGTCCGTGTTGTCGTACTGCGGGTCCCCGGAGATGAGCGGGGCTTCCCGGTGACTGGAGGCGCTGGCCGCCCCCGGTTCCAGCGCGGCCACAGCGGCGGCTGTGAGCCCCCCGGCGGCCAGCGAAGCGCATATGAGGGTCGCGACGCTCCTGCGCCCCGCACCGCTCCTGGAGATAGGTGTCATGCCGTCCGTCCTCAGTCCCAACTTGCCTGACGAACGCTGATTCGGAGCGGTCGGCAGGGCGGATTGGTCGAATCCCAAACGTTCTTACGGCGGATTCGGGATCATGTTTCATCGAACGGGGACCCGCGTTTTCGGCCCGTCGATCCGTAACCCCATCCGGAGGTGTGTTCGTTGCGAATACCTCGGGGGGCCGGACGGCCCAGATGCGGTTTTGCGGGAGGGGGAGGGGACTTGGAGGCGGACGAGCTTCTGGTGCTCGTTGCGGGCGGGGACCAGAAGGCATTCGAGGAGCTGTACGGACTGGTCTCCGGGCCGGTGTTCGGGCTGGTGCGCCGGGTGGTGCGGGATCCCGCGCAGTCGGAGGAGGTGGCCCAGGAGGTGCTGCTCGAACTCTGGCGGTCCGCCGCGCGGTTCGACCCCGGCCGGGGCAGCGCCCTGTCCTGGGTCCTCACCCTCGCCCACCGCCGGGCCGTCGACCGGGTGCGCAGCGCCCGCGCGGCCGGTGAGCGCGAGCTGCGGGTGGCCCGGCGGGCGAACGGCCCCGCCTTCGACCATGTCACCGAGGAGGTCGAGGCCGGACTCGAACGCGAGTGGGTGCGCCGCTGTCTGGAACGGCTCACCGAGCTCCAGCGCCAGTCCGTCACCCTCGCCTACTACGACGGCTACACCTACCGTGAAGTGGCCGAGCGGCTCTCTCTGCCGCTGGGCACCGTCAAGACCCGTATGCGCGACGGACTCACCCGGATGCGCGAGTGCATGGGAGGTGTGGCGTGAGCCTCCTCGACAAACTGCTCCGCCGCGACAACCCGCACTCCCTGGCCGCGCCCTACGCGCTCGACGCCCTGGAGCCCGCCGAGCGGGCCCGCTTCGAGAAGCACTTGAAGAACTGTCCGGTCTGCGCCGCCGAGGTCCGTGCCCTGACCGAGGACGCCGTGCGCCTCGCCTGGTCGACGGCCGCCCCGGCGCCGGCCGCGATGCGCGACCGGGTCCTGGCCGCCGTACGCACCACCGCGCAGGAACCGGTGCGCGCGCAACCGCTGCGTGCTGGGGGCCCCTCCCACGCTTTCGGCAGTGGGGGAGAGCCACAGCTGCCGCCGCACGTCTGGGGCACACAGGCACCCCCGTCGCGCACCCGTGCGCCCCGGGAGCGCCGCCCCCTCTTCGTCCCGTTCGCCACCGCCACGGCCGCCGCGGCCCTCGTGGTCGCCTCCCTGTTCGCCGTACAGGCGAATGACACCCAGGACCAGCTGAACGCCGAGCGGGTCCGGGCGAGTGAGATCGCCCACGTTCTCGCAGCTCCCGACGCCCGGGCGAGCACCGGCAAGGACGCGCAGGGCCGCAGTATCGGAGTTGTCGCGTCCGCATCGGAGGGCAGGGCGGTCGTCACCCTCAGCGGATACGACGACATCCCGACCGACCGCGTGAACCAGTTGTGGCTCATGCGCCCCGGCGCGCAACCGCGCTCCCTCGGGCTCTTCGACGCCGACACGCCCCTGGTCACGTCCGGTCTCGACAAGGCCGCCACGTCACTGGCTGTAACCGTCGAGCCCGACGGCGGATCGGTGCAGCCCACTACCCAGCCAGTTGTCCAACTCGCCCTGAAATCGGTTGGATTCGGAGAGTAACCGCGGAGGGGTCGTCAACACCCTTACGGGGAAGGTGAATCCTGTGACCGCGATACACGAGTGCCCCCAGGGGGCGATAGGGTTACCCTGCCCGGGCCGGGTGGACTCGTACGGGTGGGGAGTGACATGGAACAGATAACAGTGCGCAGCAGGGCGAGGGTCCCTGCGATCACCTGCGGGAGCAGCGCGACCAGTTCGCGCCTCGACCGCCATCTCTCGGTGCTGGGCGGTCCTGTCGTCCCCCAGCGTGAGGCGGCTGAGGCGACTTCGCTGATGCGTGAGCTGACCGCCCGTGAACCCGCGCAGAATCGCAGCGACAGGGGTGCGCGCGTCCGTCGCGTCTCGCTCTTCGCTCCGCTGCGTCGACTGCGCCGGTCGCTGTTCGGCGGGCGGTAGCCCGCACGCTCAGGCGTTTTTGACCCGCGCCCGGCCGGCCCTACCGCCCGGCGCCCTGCCGCGAACCCGTCTTCCGTCATCCCCACGGCATGCGGCAGCGCCAGGTACGTCCACCGGGCGCGGGTACCACCCACCCCACCTAGCTCGAATTCACCGGCAGGGCCCGTCAGTTGGGTCGCGAACGCTCCGAAGTCGCCTCCGGCGAACAGCAGTTCCGCGCTTCCCTGTTTCAATGCTCCCCTCGCGCATACCGACGCACGGCGAGCGGCGCGCACACGGCGATCAGTACCGCACACCACGCGAGCGACCCGGCGACCGGATGTGCCACCGGCCAGGCAGCCCCCTCCGGAACCGGCGCGTTGCCGAAGAGATCCCGTACGGCCGTGGTGACCGCGCTGATCGGGTTCCACTCGGCGAGTGTGCGCAGCCAGCCCGGCATGCCGTCGACGGGGATGTACGCGTTGGACAGCAGCGGCAGCATGAAGGTCGCGCCGCCCAGCTGCCCGGCCGCCTCCTCGCTGCGTGAGGCGAGCCCCAGCAGGATGCCCACCCAGGTGGCGGCCAGCCGGAAGAGCAGCAGCAGGCCGAACGCGCCCGCCCCCGCGAGCCACCCGCCCTCGACCCGCCAGCCCATCGCGAGCCCCACGAGAAGCAGCGGAACCAGCCCGGCCGCCGTCACCAGCAGATCGGCGACCGCCTGGCCCGCGGGGACCGCCGAGCGGCTCATCGGCAGCGTGCGGAAGCGGTCCATCACCCCGCGGTGGGAGTCCGCGGCGGCGGTGAACATCCCGGTCATGATCCCGTTCGCGACCGTCGCCACCAGCATCCCCGGTACCAGGAACGCGCGGTACACCTCGCCCGGCATGGCCAGGGCGCTGCCGAAGACGTAACCGAAGAACAGCAGGAAGACGATCGGCATCGTCTGCGTCATGACCGTGATCGCGGGAGCGTGCCGGACCTTCTGGAGATGGCGGCCCAGCACCGCCGTACCGTCGTGGATCACCGCGCTCATGCGGCGACCTCCTCTCGTGCGGTGAGGCGCAGGAACACCTCGTCGAGGGTGGGCGGGCGCAGACTCGCGTCGACGACCGGCACCCGGCCGGCGTCGAGTTCGCGGACGATGCGGGGGAGGGTGAGGCCGGGGTCGAGGACGACCGCGCCCGCGGTGCGCCGCTCGGCGTCGAGCACCGGACGGGCGCCGGTCAGCTGGTCGAGGACCACGGCGGCCGCGTGCAGTGCGGGGGTGCCGCCGTCCTCGGCGACCACCACCTCGGCGTACCGCCCTGTCTGGGACTTCAGTTCGGCGGGAGTGCCCTGGTGCGCGACCCTCCCCTCGTCGATCAGCACGACACGGTCGGCCAGCCGGTCGGCCTCCTCCAGGTACTGCGTGGTCAGCAGCACGGTGGTCCCCTCGCCCACCAACTCCCGTACGGCGTCCCAGATCTCGTTCCTGCTGTGCGGATCGAGCCCGGTCGTCGGCTCGTCCAGGAACAGCACGGCGGGCCGGCTGATGAGGCTCGCGGCGAGGTCGAGGCGGCGGCGCATGCCGCCCGAGTAGGTGCGCGCTGGCCGGTCGGCGGCGTCGCTCAGTCCGAACCGCTCCAGCAGCTCGGCGGCGCGGGTCCGCGGGGCGCGCAGCAGTCGCGCGAACAGGCGCAGGTTCTCGGCGCCGGTGAGGTCGCCGTCCACCGAGGCGTACTGCCCCGTGACCGCGATCCGGCGGCGGACCTGCGCGGCCTCGCGCACCACGTCGTACCCGGCGACCCGCGCCGTCCCCGCGTCCGGCCTCAGCAGGGTGGTCAGCACCCGCACCGCGGTCGTCTTGCCCGCGCCGTTCGGCCCGAGCAGCCCGCAGACCGTGCCCTCCTCGACCGCGAGATCGAGTCCGCGCAGCGCGTGGACATCGCGGAAGCGACGTTCCAGACCCTCACTAAGTACAGCGTACGTAGAAGTCATGCGGCCACGGTACCTCACTACGTACGCTGTACGTAACTAAGATGGTGGCGAGGTGATGATCAATGGCGGGCCGAGCGGCCGAACCCGAAGTGATCTGGGCGCGCCCCGAGCGCACGGGCCGAGGCCCGAAACCGGCGTACAGCCGTGCGGACATCGCCGCGGCGGCGGTCCGTATCGCCGACGCGGACGGGCTGGAGGCGGTGTCGATGCGGAGGGTGGCGGCCGAGATCGGCTGCGGCACGATGTCGCTCTACAACTACGTGCCGCGCAAGGAGGACCTGTACGAGCTGATGGTCGATCTGATCAGCGGCGAGTACGAGTTCTCCGCCGAGGGCCGCGGGGACTGGCGGGCGGACATGACGGACTTCGCCCGGCAGGCGCTCGGCATCATGCGGCGCCATCCCTGGGTGGTGCGAGTGATGTCGACGGCGTACGCCGTCAGCCCGAACGCGCTACACGTTCTCGACCGCGTGCTCGCCTGTCTGGAGGGCCTCGACGTGCCGGCCGGCACCAAGCTGGAGCTGTTCGGGATGGTGAACGGGTCGGTGATGACCTTTGTCGCCAACGAGCAGGCGATCGCCGAGCGGTCGCGGTCCGTGCCCTGGTCGGCGGAGCAGGAGCAGGCGGTGCGGGGGGCGTACCTGATGGGGCGGGTCGGGACGGGGGAGTATCCGCACCTGGCGGCGTTGTTCGCGCAGGGGATGGCGCCGCCGGACGATCCGGAGGGGACGTTCGATCGGATGATCGGGCGGTTGCTGGATTCGTTCGCGCCGCGGGGGTGAATCCCCGTGCCCCCAGGGTGCCTAGAGCAAGCCCAATTGGCCTTCTGGGCCCTCTTCGTGGTGGTCCAGCACCGAGGCGGGCCTGCGCGCCGCCTCCGGGACCGGGAACACGCCCGCCCTGCGCAGGTCCGTCGCCGTGATCCGTGCCGGCACCGTCAACTCGGCCTGCTGCTGCGTCACTTCCGCGGTCAGCGCCAGGATCGTGATCAGTTCCAGCAGCTCCGACGTCCAGGTCTGCGGCCAGGTCGCCGGGCGGATGGCCGACAGGGTGCCCGGCTCCGGCTCCGCCGTCCTCGCCGTGAACCACTCCTCCAGGACGCGTACGCCGTTGACCTCGAAGTCCCAGGCCTCCGGGGGAACGGGGGAGATGCGGCCCTCGTCGAGGTGGAGGGTCTCCTCGTCGCGGTCGTAGTGGAGGCCGAGGGGGCGGGTCGGCAGCGGGGCGCGGACGTAGGGGCGGCGGCCGCCGGGGAGCTTGGGGCGGTCGCCGTCGCGGCGCATGAGCCACAGGAGGCGGTGGCCCAGTCCGGTGCCCCGGGACCAGAGTTCGGGGTCGTCGGTGAGGGGGACGGCGAGGTCCGGGCGTACGGTCGTCAGGGTCCAGGCGAGGACGTCCGACGGCGTCACGGAGCGGCCGAGCCGCTCGCCCAGATACTCCGGCAGGCCCGGTGCCAGGTTGGGTTCCACCCCGTCCGGCCGTCGGTACAGGGGGCGGACGCGGCCGGGGCGGAGCAGCGGGAGCAGGGGCGTGGCGATCAGCACCGGGCCGGGGCCGCCGCCCGTCTCCGCGGCGAAGACCTGGTGCTCGTCCGCCACCCGCCACAACTCCGGCCGGGCCGTGTCGATCAGCCGGTGGTCGGGGATCAGCCAGTGTTCGTCGAAGGGGGCGTGCAGGACGCGCACCGGCTCGGCGCAGGGCCCGGCCGCGCGGGCGAGCTTCTCCGTGCCGCCCGTCTGCCCCGGCAGCTGCCCCACCGCGGAACGCAGGGTGCGCGAGCGTGTCGGCTCGAACAGGGCCTCCCGATCCGGGCCCTCGGCCTTCAGCAGGGCGTCCCAGCGGGCTTTCAGGGACGCCGGGTCGGGTCCCGTCGGCCACCCCCGGCCGAGCCGCGGCGGTGCGACGGACCACGGCATGAGGTCCGCGAGCAGCGGAGCGTCGTCGTGCGTCACGCTGGGCATCGTACGACGTTCGACCGGCAGGCAGTGGGGGTCACACGGGTCAGTTGGCTTCCAGGGTCACCGTGAAGGAGAAGCGGTCGCCCCGGTAGTGGATCACCGCCACGTCCAGCACCCGTCCCTCCCCGTCGTACGTGACGCCCGTGTAGTGCAGGATCGGGCTCAGCAGCGGCACTTGGAGCAGCCGAGCCGTCTCCGGGTCCGCGAGGCGTGCCTCCACCGTGTCCGTGATACGGCTGATGTCCGCCCCGACGACATCCCGCAGCACCTTGGTCATCGGCCAGCGGACCAGGTCGTCCAGGTCGATGCACGCGCCGAGTTCGGGGCGGATCCAGTTGCGGGCGTGGTTGGTCGGCTCGCCCGTCTTCTCGTCGCCGCGCAGGCGGTGGTACGTCGCCACCTCGTCCAGGTCCGGGAAGTACTCGGCGAGTTCGGCCGGAACGGGACCCTTGCCGTGGTCGAGCAGTTCTGTGGCCATGCCCGACTGCTGGGCCACGATCGCGTCCACCGAGCCGAGCAGCCGGACCGGGGCGCCGCGCAGCGCGTCCGGCTCGATGAACGTGCCGCGCCGGCGATGGCGGGTGATCAGCCCCTCGTCCTCCAGCTCCTTCAGCGCCTGCCGCATGGTCAGCACGCTCACCCCGTAATGGCCCGCCAGCTGCTCCTCGGTGGGCAGCCGCAGCGGATCCTGGGGCGAGCGGCCGAGTATCGAGGCGCGCAGTGACTGCGAGACCTGGTACCAGAGCGGCAGCTTGCGGTTCAGGACGATCGAGTCCGGGGCGAAGGAGGTCACGGGGCTATCCGTACCGGTCGCCGACGATCAGTGCAACGGGCGGAAGTGGCGTTCCAGCCCCTGCCACACGTCGTCGTAGTGCCGTTGCAGATGATCCGCCTGGGCCGCGTGCGCGGTCAGCGTCACCGGCCAGCGCGTCTCGAACATGAACGCGAGCCCGTCGTCGACCTTCTGGGGCTTGAGGTCCGCGGCGCTCGCCCGGTCGAACGTCTCCCGGTCCGGACCGTGCGCCGACATCATGTTGTGCAGCGAGCCGCCACCGGGCACGAAGCCCTCGGCTTTCGCGTCGTAGGCGCCTTCGATCAGACCCATGTACTCGCTCATCACGTTCCGGTGGAAGTACGGCGGCCGGAACGTGTCCTCGCCGACCAGCCAGCGCGGCGCGAAGACGACGAAGTCCACGCCGGCCAGCCCCGGGGTGTCCGACGGGGACGTCAGCACCGTGAAGATCGACGGGTCGGGATGGTCGTAGGAGATCGACCCGATGACGTTGAAGCGGCGCAGGTCGTAGACGTACGGCACGTGGTTGCCGTGCCAGGCGACCACGTCGAGCGGGGAGTGGTCGTAGACGGCTGTCCAGAGGTTGCCGCAGAACTTGTTGACCACCTCGACCGGGCCGTCGACGTCCTCGTAGGCGGCCACGGGGGCTTTGAAGTCACGGACGTTGGCGAGGCCGTTGGCGCCGATCGGACCGAGGTCGGGGAGCTGGAAGGGGGCGCCGTAGTTCTCGCAGACGTAGCCGCGGGCGGAGGGGTCGAGGAGCTCCACGCGGAAGCGGACCCCCCGCGGGATCAGGGCCACATGGCCGGGCTCGGCGTGCAGCAGGCCGAACTCCGTGCGCAGCAGCAGGCCGCCCTGTTCGGGGACGATCAGCAGCTCGCCGTCGGCGTCGCTGAAGACGCGGTCCATGGAGTCGGTGGCGTGGTAGACGTGCACGGCCATGCCGGTGCGCTGGGTCGTGTCGCCGTTGCCGCCCAGGGTCCACAGGCCGGCCAGGAAGTCGGTCCCCTCCCTCGGCTCCGGCAGGGGGTTCCAGCGCAGTCGGTTCGGGTCGGGCACGGACTCGGTGAAGGGGGCCGAGCGGATCCAGCCATGGTGGGTGTGGGTGAACGCCGGGTGCGCGGCCGAGGGGCGGATCCGGTACAGCCAGGAGCGGCGGTTGTGGGCCCGGGGCTCGGTGAACGCCGTGCCGCTGAGCTGCTCCGCGTAGAGGCCGAGGGGTGCGCGCTGTGGTGCGTTGCGACCCTCGGGCAGTGCTCCGGGGACGGCCTCCGAGCTGTGCTCGTTGCCGAAACCGGAGAGGTAGGTCAGCCCTTCCGCGGTCTTCCGCGCTTCCCCGCTCATGATCGCTCCCTTGCGACTCTGATTCCTATGTACCACCGTAGGATTGCGGTTTCGCGGGCGCAAGGGGACCGCGGGGGGTGCTTTCGGCGGGCGCGCCTCCTCATCAGGGAGGAGGAGAACCAGACTCCAGGGGGATTCGGCTTTCGGAACGTTGTTCTAGTCTCCCGGGCATGTCGTGGACGCGGACGCTGCCGGCCGCGCTCGCGGTCTGTGTCCTCCTGTGGGCCGGAACCGCGAGCTGCGGTTCCGATCATGCGCGGGAGCAGGAGAACAGCGCGGTGTCGCCGTCACCGGTGGGCAAGGTGCTCGACGACACCGACGAGGACGGGCGCCACTACCGCGAGGTGGACGACCGGAACGCGCCCGAGGTGGACATCGAGGTGCAGCCGGACAGCGACGACAGCTGGGACGTGCGCCTGACCGTGCAGAACTTCCGCTTCTCCCCGTCCGGCACGAAACCGAAGGCGGTCAAGGGCCGCGGCCTGGTGTACCTCTTCGTGGACGGCACCCTCGTCTCCCGGCTGCGCACCCCCGAGTGCCACATCCCCGGCGACCTCGTCCCGCGCGGCACGCACACCGTCACCGCACGGCTCTACGCCGACGACGGCACCGTATGGGTCGTCGACGGCGACCCCGTCGAGAGCGCGGCCGACATCACGGCGTCGGGTGCCGAGGCCACCGCAGGACCGTCCGCACTGAGTGCACCGGCCAACCATCTTCGTACAGGGGGGCGAGGTTCACCGGACCGCGGCGGAAAGGCATCATGAAGTCCGTGCCCCACGCGACATCGCTACGCCGAGCGCCCGTGCAGCGGCGCAGTGCCGAACGGCTGACCAGAATCCTCGACGCCTGCGCCGACCTGCTCGACGAGGTCGGCTACGACGACCTGAGCACCCGGGCCGTCGCCCAGCGCGCAGGCGTCCCCATCGGCTCCGTCTACCGCTTCTTCGGCAACAAGCGGCAGATGGCCGACGCCCTCGCCCAGCGCAACCTCGAACGGTTCACCGTCCGCGTCACCGAGCGCCTCGAAGACGCCACGGGCGGGGGCTGGCGGGACGCGATGGACGCCGTCCTCGACGAGTACCTCGCCATGAAACGCACCGCCCCAGGCTTCTCCCTCGTCGACTTCGGCAACCAGATCCCGGTCGGCGCACGCCACGCCGAACCGAACCACCGCGTCGCCGACCGCCTCGCCGACCTCCTCTCCGGATACCTCGACCGCGAGCCGGACGAGGACCTGCGGCGCACCTTCCTGATCGCCGTGGAGACGGCCGACACCCTGGTGCACCTGGCCTTCCGGGTGGCTCCGGAGGGGGATGAGCGGGTCATCGAGGAGGCGCGGGAGATGTTGCGGGCGTATCTGGCGCGGGTGCTGGACTGAACAGCACCCGCAACGGCGTGATCCGCTTCGGCTGACCCGCCGCCGCACGACACCTCGCCGTTTCGCGACCTCACCCCCGCACCCCCTCCCCTCCATGCCTACCGGTCGGTATCCTCGCTGGAACAGGCACCGTCGCCCCCAGGAGGACCCGTGTCCCGCACCGCCCTACGCATCTGCCCACTCTGCGAGGCCACCTGCGGCCTGACGCTCACCATCGAGGGGGCCCGGGTCACCGGCGCCCGCGGTGACCGGGACGATGTCTTCAGCAAGGGGTTCATCTGCCCCAAGGGCGCGTCCTTCGGTGCCATCGACGGTGACCCCGACCGGCTGCGCACCCCGCTCGTGCGCAAGGACGGAGAGCTGCGCGAGGCCACCTGGGAGGAGGCGTTCGACGCGGTGGCCGCGGGGATCCGGCCGGTCGTCGAGCGGTACGGGCCGAACGCGGTGGGCGCCGTCCTCGGCAACCCCAACGTCCACACCATGGCCGGCGCCCTCTACCCGCCGGTCCTGCTTGCCGGCCTCGGCACCCGCAGTGTCTTCACCGCCTCCACGGTCGACCAGATGCCCAAGCACGTCTCCAGCGGGCTGCTCTTCGGGGACGCCAACGCGATCCCCGTGCCGGACCTGGACCACACCGACCATCTGCTGCTGATCGGCGCCAACCCCCTGGAGTCCAACGGCAGTCTGTGCACCGCCCCCGACTTCCCGGGCAAGCTCAAGGCGCTCAGGGCCCGCGGTGGCACCCTCACCGTCATCGACCCCCGCCGCACCCGCACCGCCAAGCTCGCCGACCGCCACCTCGCGATCCGCCCCGGTACGGACGCACTGCTGCTGGCGGCGATGGCCCATGTGCTGTTCGAGGAAGGCCTCGTGGACACCGGGGAGTTGACCCCGCACCTGCTCGGGCTCGACGAACTCCCCACGGAACTCCGGGACTTCACCCCCGAGGCCGTCGCCGGAGCCTGTGACATCGACGCCGGCACCATCCGCACCCTGGCCCGCGAACTCGCCGCCGCCCCCACCGCCGCCGTCTACGCCCGCATCGGCAGCTGCACCGTCCCGCACGGCACCCTCGCCAGCTGGCTGGTCGACGTACTGAACATCCTCACCGGCAACCTCGACCGCCCCGGCGGCGCGCTCTTCCCGCAGGCGGCCACCGACCGGACGCCCCGGCCCGCCGGACCGAGCCACGGCTTCGCGCTCGGCCGCTGGCACTCCCGGGTGAGCCGGCACCCCGAGGCGAAGGGCGAGCTGCCGATCTCCGCGCTCGCCGAGGAGATCGACACCGCGACCCCCGAGGGCGAGCCGATCCGGGCGCTCATCGCCGTCGCCGCCAACCCCGTGCTGTCCGTGCCCGACGGCGACCGGCTCGACAAGGCGCTCGACTCGCTCGACTTCATGGTCAGCGTCGACCCCTATCTCAACGAGACCTCGCGCCACGCCGACGTCGTGCTGCCGCCGCCCCCGCCCTCCCAGAGCCCGCACCACGACTTCGCCTTCAACACCCTCGCCGTCCGCAACCAGGTCCGCTACAACCGCCCCGCGGTCCCCCTGGAGCCCGGCCGGATGGCCGAGACCGAGATCCTGGCCCGGCTGGTCCTCGCCGCGACCGGTATGCACGGCGCCGACCCGTCGGCCGTCGACGACCTGGTCATCGGGCAGACCCTCGGCAAGGCGGTCAAGGAGTCGCACTCCCCGGTGCACGGCCGCGACCCGAAGGAGCTCGCCGCCCGGCTCACCGGAGTCAGCGGCCCCGAGCGACGGCTCGACATGATGCTGCGCCTCGGCCCCTACGGCGACGGGTTCGGCGTACGACCGGACGGACTGACCCTGGAGCGGCTGCTGGCGCAACCGCACGGCATCGACCTCGGACCGCTCGCGTCGCGGCTGCCGCAGCCGCTGAAGACGCGCAGCGGCAGGGTCGAGCTGCTCGCACAGCCGATCGTCGACGATCTGCCGCGGCTGCGGCGGGCCCTGGCCGAGCGTCCCGAGGGGCTCGTCCTCGTCGGACGCCGTCATCTGCGCTCCAACAACAGCTGGATGCACAACGTCCCCGCCCTCACCGGTGGCACCAACCGCTGCACCCTGCACATCCACCCCGAGGACGCCGAGCGGCTCGGTGTGACGGACGGGGCGGCCGTACGCGTGAAGGGGGCCGGGGGAGAGGTGATCGCCCCGGCCGAGGTCACCGACGTCGTGCGCCCCGGCGTGGTGAGCCTGCCGCACGGCTGGGGGCACGACCGGCCCGGCACCCGGCTCAACCACGCCCTGAAGGAGCCCGGCGTCAACGTCAACCAGCTCCTCGACGGCAGCCTGCTCGACCCCCTCTCGGGCAACGCCGTCCTCAACGGCGTACCCGTGCTGCTTTTTCCCGGGGGCTGAGTCGATATGCGGCTACCGCCGCGCGGCCCCCGGACCTCCAGCCGAAAACAGCCACCGTCACGGCCCTGTGAGCAGCGCAAAGCTGTGACCAGCAGTTTTGCGCTTATTGCTCGCATGTCAACGTCTTGTTAACGCCGCTTGACGAGTCCTAACGTCAACGCACTGCCGACTCCGGTGGGAGTTCAAGGGCGAACGTTAGGTATCCACTCATGCTGACCATCCTCGGCTTCGCCATGATCGCGACCTTCCTGGTCCTGATCATGATGAAGAAGATGTCGCCGATCGCGGCGCTCGTGCTGATCCCGGCACTGTTCTGCGTCTTCGTAGGGAAGGGCGCTCACCTCGGTGACTACGTCATCGACGGCGTCACCAGCCTCGCCCCCACCGCGGCGATGCTCATGTTCGCGATCGTCTACTTCGGTGTGATGATCGATGTCGGTCTCTTCGACCCGATCGTCCGGGGGATCCTGAAGTTCGCCAAGGCCGACCCGATGCGGATCGTGGTCGGTACGGCGATCCTCGCCGCGATCGTCTCGCTCGACGGCGACGGCTCGACCACCTTCATGATCACGGTCTCGGCGATGTACCCGCTGTACAAGCGCCTCAAGATGAGCCTGGTCGTGATGACCGGTGTGGCCGCCATGGCCAACGGTGTCATGAACACCCTGCCGTGGGGCGGCCCGACCGCCCGCGCCGCCACCGCGCTGAAGCTCGACGCCAGCGATATCTTCGTCCCGATGATCCCGGCCCTGCTCGTCGGCCTGCTGGGTGTCTTCGTCCTCTCGTACTTCCTGGGTCTGCGTGAGCGCAAGCGGCTGGGTGTGCTGACGCTGGGCGAGATCCTGGTGGAGGAGAAGGCCGAGGAGAAGGAGTCCGAGACGGTTCTCGTGGGTGCCGGTTCCGGTTCGGGCTCCGGTGACGCCAAGGCTGCCGCGACCTCCGGCGGCTCCGGCTCCGGCACCGACGCCGAGGATGACGACGACGAGGAGCGCTTCACGGTCCTCGACCCGAACCGCGCCACCCTGCGTCCCAAGCTCTACTGGTTCAACGCGCTGGTCACCGTCACCCTGCTCACCTCCATGATCATGGAGTGGCTGCCGATCCCGGTGCTGTTCATCCTCGGCGCCGCGCTCGTGCTCACCGTGAACTTCCCGCACATCCCCGACCAGAAGGCCCGGCTCGCCGCCCACGCCGACAACGTCCTGAACGTCTCCGGCATGGTCTTCGCCGCCGCCGTCTTCACGGGCGTCCTGCAGGGCACCGGCATGGTCGACCACATGGCCCGCTGGATGGTCGACGTCATCCCCGAGGGCATGGGCCCGCACATGGCCCTCGTCACCGGTCTGCTGAGCCTCCCGCTCACCTACTTCATGTCGAACGACGGCTTCTACTTCGGTGTCCTCCCGGTCCTCGCCGAGGCCGGTGCCGCGCACGGGGTCTCGCCGCTGGAGATGGCCCGCGCCTCCCTCGTCGGCCAGCCGCTGCACATGTCGAGCCCGCTCGTCCCGGCCGTCTACGTCCTCGTCGGCATGGCGAAGGTCGAGTTCGGCGACCACACCAAGTTCGTGGTGAAGTGGGCGGCGCTGACCTGCCTGCTCATCCTGGCGGCGGGGATCGTGTTCGGCATCATCTGACCGGGTCCACGGGGGACTTGGACCCGAGGACATGCAACAGGGGCCCCGGCACAGGGGACTTGAAACGGAGGACGTGAACATGGCGCCCGGTGGGAACCGCGGCTGGCTGCTCCGCCTCGTCATCGCCTTCAGCTTCGCGCAGGGGGCGGTGTCGATGGCCCGGCCCGCCGTCTCCTACCGGGCGCTGGCGCTGGGCGCCGACGAGCGGGCGATCGGTGTGATCGCGGGGGTCTACGCCCTGCTCCCGCTGTTCGCCGCGGTCCCCCTGGGGCGCCGTACCGACCACGGCCGGTGCGCGCCCCTGCTGCCGGTCGGCGTGGTCCTGATATCCGGCGGCTGTGCGCTGAGCGGCATCGCGGACTCCCTCTGGGCGATGGCCGTCTGGAGCGGAGTGATGGGCCTGGGCCATCTCTGCTTCGTGATCGGCGCCCAGTCCCTCGTCGCCCGCCAGTCCGCCCCGCACGAACAGGACCGCAACTTCGGCCACTTCACCATCGGCGCCTCCCTCGGCCAACTGGTCGGCCCCGTCGCGGCGGGCGCGCTGATCGGCGGCCCGGACATGGCGGGCACGAGCGCCCTGGCGCTGATCGTGGCGGGGGCGGGCGGCGCGGTCGCGCTCACCTCGTTGTGGCGCACAGAACAGCGCGATACGGCGGCCAAGTCCCATGCGGGACACAGTGATCGCGTCCCCGTCCAGCGCATCCTCCGGGCCCGGGGCGTGCCCGCCGGCATCTTCGTCAGCCTCGCCGTGCTGTCCGCGACCGACATCCTCACCGCCTACCTCCCGGTGGTCGGCGAACACCGCGGCATCGCGCCCTCCGTCATCGGTCTGCTGCTCAGCCTCCGCGCGGCGGCCACGATCGCCTGCCGCCTGGTGCTGTCCCCGCTGCTGCGACTGCTGGGCCGCTCGCTCCTGCTCACCGTCACCTGCCTGCTGGCGGCCGTGCTGTGCGCGGGGATCGCCCTGCCCGTGCCGGTGTGGGCGCTGGCCCTGATGCTCGCGGCACTCGGCTTCTGCCTCGGTGTCGGACAGCCGCTCTCCATGACGACGGTCGTCCAGGCGGCCCCCGACGGTGCCCGCTCCACGGCCCTCGCGCTGCGTCTGACCGGCAACCGCCTGGGCCAGGTCGCCGCCCCCGCCACCGCGGGCCTGGTCGCGGGCGTGGCAGGCGTGGCGGCGCCGTTCGTGATGCTGGGCGTGCTGTTGCTGCTCTCCTCGGGCGTGGCGCTGCGCTCACCGGCGAGGCCGGTCGCGGAGCCAGGTGCGCCCGGCGCGCCCCGCCGGTCCGGGGCGACCTTGGGCCGGAAGAGCGAAGACTGACGGGTCGTAGGGCAGGGCTCCCCCCGTTCGCGACGGACATGTGACAAAGAGTCAGGTGAAGCGCGATTTGTACGACAATCGTCTGACTCGGAGGACTTCGCATGACCACCACGGCCCGCCAACGCCGCGCCGCCGCCGTCGCGGCCCTCACCCTCGCGGGGTGCGCCCTGACCGGGACACCCGCGGTCGCGGCCAACAATGGAGACGTCAAGATCCACGCGCAGTACGAGCCGACGGCCGAGCAGGACAACGATCCCCACGTGTGCAGGTTCTACCTCGACGCCTTCAACTTCGACGCGGGTGAGGAGGTCCACTGGACCATCGCGACCCAGCCCCCGTCCACCGGCGGCACGGTCAAGGAGGGCGACCTCACGCTCACCGCGGCCGGTGCGGGCAGCACCGAGGTGATTTCGCTGGCCAACGGGCACTACAAGCTCACGTGGGCCACCGGGGACGGGGACGGCCAGAACAAGCACAAGGTGTTCTGGGTGGAGTGCCCGCCCGGCGGACCCGGCGGTGGCCCCGGCGGACCCGGCGGTGGCCCCGGCGGCCCCCACGGAGGTCCGCCCGCCGGTGGCGGTGGGCTCGCCCGGGCCGACGCTTTCACCCCGGTCGCCGGCGCCGCGGCCGTAGGCATGGCCGCGGTCGGCGGGGTGGTGTGGTTCCGGCTCCGCCGCCGCCCGCATGGCGCGTAGTCGTCGACGCAGGCCCTGGCACCGGACGCGCGCCTACCGCCTGGCGAGAACGGTCGTGATGACCGTCTCGCTGGTGGCGGGCGGCGTCTGGTGGACCCAGGGCGAGGAGTCGGGCGGGGCGGTCGAGGCCGCCCGGCCCGGCCCCCCGGCGACAGCGCCCGCCATGGACCGGACCGACGCCCGGGGGGCCGCGCAACAGCGTCCGCGGGGCACCGGGGTGTCGAACCCGCGGCGTCCGGACGCACTGCCGCGAAGCCAGGAGCCGACCCCGCGTCGCCCGGGTGCACCGCCGCGCACCGGGGAGCCGGTTCCGCGCCGTCCCGCCGTGCCGCGGCGGTCCCCGCCGAAGGCCGCCCCGCCCTCGTCACCCGCACCGCGGCCCCGTTCCCTGCCGCGCTCCCGCGCGACCCGTCTCGCCATCGACTTCCTCGATGTCGACGCCCCGGTCATGGGCCTGCGGCTCGACCGCGAACGGCGGCTGCCCGCACCTCCCGACGACGACGCGAACCGGGTCGGCTGGTACGAGGGCGGCCCGTCCCCCGGGCAGCAGGGCACCGCCGTCGCCGTGGGCCACCTCGACACCGACACCGGACCGGCCGTCTTCGGCGGCCTCGGCGAACTGCGGCGCGGCCGCCTGGTCGAGGTGACGCGCGCCGACGGGCGGGTCGCCGTCTACGCCGTCGACGCCATCAAGTCGTACGAGAAGGACCGGTTCCCCAACCGCGAGGTGTACGGCAACCGGGGCCGCCCCGAACTGAGGCTGATCACCTGTGGCGGCGACTACGACCGCAGGACCGGCTACTCGGGCAACGTGGTCGTCTTCGCCCACCTCGTCGAGACCCGCGAGCCGCCCGCTCGCGCCGTCCGGCGCTGAATGCGAGCGTCCGTTTTCTCACCTGCTGGACGGCACCGTCCGATCCTGCCCATTCTCTTCCCTCCGGCGCGCACATTCCGTTAACTTCCGTGACCCACGAGCCCCGTTCGACTCGGGCGGGGCATCCGACCACCGAGCATCAGCGCTCAGCCGGCCCTCGGGGACACCTGCCATGACACGCGCCATCTCGTTGCACGACGTGAGCAAGAGCTATACCCGGGGCACCCGGGTGGTGGACCGGATGTCGCTGGACATCGAACCCGGCGAATTCCTCGTCCTGCTCGGGCCTTCCGGCTGCGGCAAGTCCACCGTGCTCAGGATGATCGCGGGCCTCGAGGAGATCGACGAGGGCCGACTGCTGCTCGACGGCGAGTACGCCAACGACCTGCAGCCGTCCGGCCGGGACATGGCGATGGTCTTCCAGAACTTCGCCCTGTACCCGAGCATGACCAGCCGCGACAACATCGGCTTCCCGCTGCGCTTCGAGGCCCCCGGCGCCGACCCGCGCCCCCGAGTCGACGCCACCGCCCGCATGCTGGGCATCGAGGAGCTCCTGGACCGCTTCCCCGCCCAGCTCTCCGGCGGCGAACGCCAGCGCGTCGCCATGGGCCGGGCCATCGCCCGCCACCCCTCCGCGTTCCTGATGGACGAGCCGCTGTCCAACCTCGACGCGAAACTCCGCAACCATCTGCGCGCCGAGATATCCGCACTCACCCGCGAGCTGGGCGTCACCACGATCTACGTCACCCACGACCAGTCCGAGGCCATGTCCCTCGGCGACCGGGTCGCCGTCATGCGCGGCGGCGTCCTGCAACAGGTCGGCACCCCGCGCTCGGTGTACGCGCTGCCCCGCAATGTCTTCGTCGCCGCCTTCATCGGCACCCCGCGCATCAACCTCCTGCGCGGCATGGTGCGCGCCCCGCTCGGCGGCGCGATGACCATCAGCCTCGGCAAGCAGTTTCTGCGTCTGCCCGAACCGCTCTCCATGGACCACCAGCTGCTCCGGGTCCAGCAGGGCCGGGAGGTCATCGTGGGCCTGCGCTCGGAGGCGGTCCGGATCGCCAAGCCGTCCGCCGCGCGACCTGGCGAGGTGGCCCTCCACGGCCTGGTCGAGCACGTGGAGTTCCAGGGCCATGAGGTCCTCGTCCACTTCAACACCGGCTCCAGTCCCGCCGTCGTGCCGGACCTGGAGGCCCCGCGCCCCGCCGCCCGCCCCACCCGGCGCCGCCGCCGCGAGGGCGGCCCCCGCGTCCTGGACCGCCTCAGGGAACGCGCGGGCGCCCTGCGGGCGGGGCCGGTGGTCGTCCTCGACGAGCCGAGGGACAGCGCCCCCGTGACAGCCCCGGACGGCCGCCTCCCGGGCGACCTGATCGTCCGCACCACCCCCGACATCGACTTCCGCCACGGCATGCAGGTCCCCCTCCTCGTCGACCTCGCCCACCTCTTCGTCTTCGACCAGCACGGCGAACGCGTCTGCCCGGCCCCGGCACGGCTGCCGGACCTGGAGGAGTGAGCGCAAAGAGCGCGGTGTCGTCCGCTGTTCCGCCGGACAGGCCTCGCATCCGCCCCGCCCGGCGCGGCTCCCCGATCCCGAGGAGCGAGGCCCGCTAGGCATGGGCACATGAATGTGCACTTCACCCGGTCCCGGGCCGTCCTCACCGCCGTCGGTCTCCTGCTCGCCGTCGGCGCTCCCACCGCGTACGCCACCCTCGACGACGGGACACCGCAGCGCGGGGAGCCGTACATCGAGACCTCGCTCCTCTTCGGCACCGAGCGGCCCGACGGCGGCCCGGCGGTCACCGACAAGCAGTTCATGAGCTTCGTCGACAAGGAGGTCACGCCCGACTTCCCGGACGGCCTCACGGTGCAGACCGGCCGCGGGCAGTGGCGGGACGCCGGCGGGACGATCGAGAAGGAGCGGTCCTACGAGCTGGTCCTGCTCTACCCGGTCGCGCAGGCGGGGGCGAGCGACCGGAAGATCGAGGAGATCCGGCGGGCGTACGAGAAGGCTTTCGGTCAGGAGTCCGTGGGGAGGGTGGACGACAGGGCCCGGGTCGACTTCTGATGGCATGAGTCACGTACCGGGGCGTCTGGCGCGCGAAAACTATCGCCGCTAGTTTATGAACCGGACTGAGCCGGACGACGACACGGCCCCGCCGGGAGGAAGCACGATGAAGGCACATGACGGCATGTACATCGACGGCGAGTGGCGGCCCGCCGCCGGCCGGGACGCGATCGAGGTCGTGAACCCGGTCGACGAGCAGGTGATCGGCCGGGTCCCGGCCGGTACCGCCGAGGACGTCGACACAGCCGTACGGGCCGCCCGTGCCGCCCTCCCGGCCTGGGCCGCGACGGCACCGGCCGAGCGGGCCGCCCGCCTGGCCGCCCTCCGGGACGTCCTGGTGGCCCGCAAGGACGAGATCGCCGAGACGGTAACCGCCGAGCTGGGCTCGCCCCTGAAGTTCTCCGAGAACGTCCACGCCGCCGTCCCCCTCGCGGTCGCGGGCTCGTACGCCGAGCTGGCGGCGACGTACGCCTTCGAGGAGCAGGTCGGCAACTCGATCGTCCGCCAGGAGCCGATCGGTGTGGTGGGCGCGATCACGCCCTGGAACTACCCGCTGCACCAGATCGTCGCCAAGGTCGCCCCCGCACTGGCGGCAGGCTGCACGGTCGTCCTGAAGCCCGCCGAGGACACCCCGCTCGTCGCCCAGCTCTTCGCCGAGGCGGTCCACGAGGCCGGCGTACCGGCGGGCGTCTTCAACCTCGTCACCGGCCTCGGCCCGGTCGCGGGACAGGCCCTCGCCGAGCACCCGGACGTCGACCTGGTCTCCTTCACCGGCTCCACGGCGGTCGGCAGGCAGATCGGTGCGACGGCCGGTGCAGCGATCAAGAAGGTCGCCCTGGAGCTCGGCGGCAAGTCCGCCAACGTGATCCTGCCGAGCGCCGACCTCGCCAAGGCGGTCAACGTCGGTGTCGCCAACGTGATGTCCAACTCCGGCCAGACGTGCAGTGCCTGGACGCGGATGCTCGTACACCGGGAGCAGTACGAGGAGGCGGTCGAACTCGCCGCCACGGCCGCCGCCAAGTACGGCGACCGCATCGGCCCGGTCGTCAACGCCAAGCAGCAGGCCCGCGTGCGGGGTTACATCGAGAAGGGCGTGGCCGAGGGCGCGCGACTCGTCGCCGGTGGCCCCGAATCCCCGCGTGAGCAGGGCTGCTTCGTGTCGCCCACGGTCTTCGCCGACGTCACGCCCGACATGACGATCGCGCAGGAGGAGATCTTCGGCCCGGTCCTGTCGATCCTGCGCTACGAGGACGAGGAGGACGCCCTGCGCATCGCCAACGGCACGGTCTACGGCCTCGCGGGCGCCGTCTGGGCCGGCGAGGAGGCGGAGGCGGTGGCCTTCGCGCGCCGGATGGACACCGGCCAGGTCGACATCAACGGCGGCCGCTTCAACCCCCTTGCCCCGTTCGGCGGTTACAAGCAGTCCGGCGTCGGCCGCGAGCTCGGCTCGCACGGTCTCGCCGAGTATCTCCAGACCAAGTCCCTGCAGTTCTGAGGAGCCTTCACGTGGTTCGCGCAGCAGTCCTTCCCGCCGTGGGCGCTCCTCTGGAGGTCACCGACATCGAGCTCCCGGACCCCGGCCCCGGCCAGGTCCGTGTCCGCCTCGCCGCCGCCGGCGTCTGCCACTCCGACCTGTCCCTGTCCAACGGCACGATGCGGGTACCGGTCCCGGCCGTGCTCGGCCACGAGGGCGCGGGCACGGTGATCGCCGTCGGCGAGGGCGTCACGGGCGTGGCGCCCGGCGCCGATGTCGTCCTCAACTGGGCTCCGTCCTGCGGCAGTTGCCACGCCTGCTCGCTCGGTGAGGTCTGGTTGTGCGCCAACGCGCTCAACGGCGCGGCGAACGTCTACGCCCGCACCGCCGACGGCACCGACCTCCACCCCGGCCTGAACGTCGCCGCGTTCGCCGAGGAGACGGTCGTCCCGGCCTCCTGCGTCCTGCCGCTCCCCGAGGGCATCCCCCTCACGGACGCGGCCCTCCTGGGCTGCGCGGTCCTCACCGGTTACGGCGCCGTCCACCACTCGGCGCGGGTCCGCGAGGGAGAGACGGTCGCGGTGTACGGCGTCGGGGGAGTGGGCCTCGCCGCTCTCCAGGCGGCCCGGATCGCGGGCGCCGCGAAGATCGTCGCGGTCGATGTCTCCCCGGCGAAGGAGGAGTTGGCCCGCGAGGCCGGCGCCACCGACTACGTCGTCGCCTCCGAGAACACGGCCCGCGAGATCCGCGGCCTGACCGGCAGGCAGGGCGTCGACGTCGCCGTCGAGTGCGTCGGCCGCGCGACGACGATCCGCGCCGCCTGGGACTCCACCCGCCGCGGCGGCCGTACCACGGTCGTCGGCATCGGCGGCAAGGACCAGCAGGTCACCTTCAACGCCCTGGAGATCTTCCACTGGGGCCGCACCCTCGCCGGCTGCGTCTACGGCAACTCGAACCCGGCGGAGGATCTCCCGCTGCTCGCCGAGCACGTCCGTGCGGGCCGTCTGGACCTGGGCGCGCTGGTGACGGAGCGGATCGCCCTGGACGGCATCCCGGCGGCTTTCGAGAACATGCTGGCGGGCAAGGGCGGCAGGGCGCTGGTCGTCTTCTGAGCGGACCGGGTGAAGTCGGCTGCGGTTCGGCAGTGCCCTGAAGGGGCGCGAGGAACTGCGCGACCAACCACGACGGCGCCGCAGCCGGCCGACGGCTCATTGCGGTACTTCCGGCGGAGCGCTCAGCGCCCATCGCCCTCCTGTCGCAGGCCCCGACCTCACAAGAGGCTGGGGCCATCGCCATGCCCACCGGCCCCTTGAGTGCTCCGGGCAACCTTCCCACACACCCATTGCCTCCATACCGTCCGGTTAGTATGTTCGCCGCCAACGTCCCCACCGCACCCATCGGAGTGTGCACCGCATGGACATGGCCCCCTCCGCTCAGCCCATCACCCCGACCGCCCTCCCCACGGTCAACCGCCGCCGCGTCGCCACGGCGGCAGCGCTCGCCTCAGCCGTCGAGTGGTACGACTACTTCGTCTTCGGCATCGCGGCCGCCCTCGTCCTGGGCGACCTGTACTTCCCGGCGGGCAGTTCCACCGCCGGAGTCCTCGCCTCCTTCGCGACCTTCGCGGTCGGCTTCCTCGCCCGCCCGGTCGGCGGCATCGTCGCCGGCCAGCTCGGCGACAAGCGCGGCCGCAAGCCGATGCTGGTCCTCGCGCTCACGCTCATGGGCCTGGCGACCACGGGCATCGGTCTCCTGCCGACGTACGAGACGATCGGCGTCGCCGCGCCCATCCTCCTCGTGACCCTTCGCGTCCTCCAAGGCGTCGCCGTCGGCGCGCAGTGGGGCGGCGCGATGCTGCTGGCCACCGAGTACGCCCCCGAGGGCAAGCGCGGCATCTACGGCAGCGTCGTCCAACTCGGCGTGCCCATCGGCGTGGTGACCGCCAACACGGTCTTCCTGCTGGCGGGCGCCTTCACCACGGACACCCAGTTCGCGGCCTGGGGCTGGCGAGTGCCCTTCCTCATCGGCCTGTTCGTGCTCGGCCTCGCCTGGTACATCCACGCCAAGGTCGAGGAGACGCCCGAATTCCGCGACGCGGAAAAGGCGTTGGCCGAGAAGGAGAAGTCGCAGCAGAGCTCCCCGCTGCGCACCATCCTGCGCGACCACCTCGGCACGGTCCTCCTGGCCGGCGGCTCCTTCGCCGTGAACACCGCGACCTTCTACATCCTCATCACCGGCGTCCTCGACTACACGACCCGCGAACTGGACATGAAGAAGAGCGCGGTCCTCACCATCTCGCTCTGCGTCAGCCTCACCCAGCTCGTACTGATCCCGGCCGCCGCCGCACTCTCCGACCGCTACGGCCGCATCCGGATCTACACGCTCGGTGCCGTCGGCATCGCCCTGTGGGCCATCCCGCTCTTCCTCCTGATCGACACCGGTTCGCTGCTGTGGCTGGCGGTCGGCACCTTCGTCGCCAGCTGTTTCCTCAGCATCATGTACGGCCCCCAGGCCGCCCTGTTCGCCGAACTGTTCACGGCCGAGATGCGCTACACCGGAGCCTCCCTCGGCTATCAGATAGCGGCGGTCTGCGGCGGCGGCCTCGCGCCCTTCCTGATGGTGCTGCTGCTGGAGACGACGGGCACGTCGATGTCGGTGTCCGCCTACATCATCGCGCTCTCCGCGATCGCCCTGATCTCCATCAAGGTCCTTGCGGACAGGGCGCGTTCACGCTGACTCGGTGGCCTTCGCGGGCCGTGGCCCAGCGGCCGCGGCCCGCGAACGGGACACCGCGACACCGGCAAGACACAGCACCCCGCCCGCCAGGGTGAGCAGCCCCGGCACCTCGCCGAGCGCCAGCCAGGACATCAGCACGACGAGCGCGGGCACGGCGTAGGTGGTGGCGCCCATGCGTCCGGCGGTCGTACGGGCCAGGGCGTACGCCCAGGTGGTGAAGGCCAGGGCGGTCGGGAAGACGCCGAGATAGACCATGTTGAGAGTTGCCGAGACGGGTGCGTCGGCTGCCTCGTGGACGAGCTGTCCGGCGAACGGCAGACACACGACGGCGCCGACCAGACAGCCGTACGTGGTGACCTGGAGCGCGCTCGCCGACGCCAGGGCCGGCTTCTGCGCGACGACCCCACCGGCGTACGCGACGGCCGCGAGCAGGCACAGTACGACCCCGAGTACGGACGACCTGCCCTCACCCGACATCGACAGCCCCACCGCGACCGCTCCCGCGAACGACACGGCCATCCCCGCGAGCAGCCTCGGCGGCAGGGCGTCGCCGAGTATCCGTGCGCCGAGCAGGGCGATGAGGATGGGGCCGATATTCACGACGAGGGCGGCGGTTCCGGCGTCCACCTGCTGCTCGCCCCAGTTCAGGGCGACCATGTAGAAGCCGAACCAGAGGATGCCGGAGATCAGGATGCCGGGCCACGCGGCCCGGGCCGGCAACCCTTCCCGTCGTACGACACAGATGGCGCCCAGCGTCAGGACTCCCGCCAGCAGCCGCCCGAGGGCGAGGGCGCCCGGTGAGTACTCGGTGCCGGCGCTTCGGATGGAGACGAAGGCGGAGGCCCAGAGGACGACCGTGACGGTCGCCGCGCCGGCGGCGAGGAGGTCGGGGCGGCGGGGGTTCATCATGGTCCTGAGGTTAGGAAAGGTGGCTGAGAAGAGCTCGCGGCTTTCGGACGGTGTGTAGCTGCGGGTCCGCTGTGGTGGTCGCGCCCACGCGGCGGAGCCGCAGATCGATACAGCCCCGCGCCCCTTGGGTGGGTCAACGCAGCGCCGTTGACGAGACGCCCAGCAACTCGGCCAGTGCCTTCTCGCCCGCCTCCGTCACCTTCACCGCACGCTCCGAGCCGATCCGTACACACCAACCCGCCTCCAACGCGTGTCGGCAGAGCGCCGCGCCCGCGACCCCCGCCAGATGAGGCCGCCGTTCCGTCCAGTCCAGGCACGCTCGTGCCAACGGCCGCCGACCCTTGCGATCGAGAGGGATGCCCACCGCGCCGAACCACCGCAGCCCCGCCTCCGTGAGGGCGAACCCGGCGTCCTGGCGCAACAGTTGACGCACCGTCATCGCATCCGTCACCGCGATCCCGAGCCGCCCCGCGAGGTGGTCGTAGCACGTACGCCCCCGCGCCATCGCCGACCCGGCACTCGACTCCCGCAGGTTCCGCGGCCGTACGGCGGAACCCGGCGCCACATGAGAGGCGAGTTCCTCGACCAGCTGGGCCACCCGCGCATCCGCGAGCCGCACATAGCGATGCCGCCCCTGCCGCTCCTCGGTCAGCAGCCCGCCGGCCACCAGTTTGCCCAGGTGCTCGCTCAGCGTCGACGCGGCGACCCCCGCATGCCGCGCCAGCTCACTCGCGGTCCAGGCCCGGCCGTCGAGCAGCGCCAGCAGACAGGAGGCCCGGGTCTCGTCGGCGACGAGCGAGGCCAGTCGGGCCAGCTCAGCGGCCTGGGGATCTCTGGAGGTCATGCCCTCCAGCATGGGCCCCGGACAGTTCGGCGCCCACCGAAGCGTGCTACGCCGTCCGCCGGACCTGCTCGTACTGCTGGACCAGCCCGTCGAGCAGTGCCGTGAGCCCTGTCTCGAAGGCCCGCTCGTCGATCTTCTCCTGCTGCTCGGCCAGCAGATGGGCCTGCCCGAGATGGGGATAGTCGGCGGGGTCGTACGCGCTCTGGTCGTCGACGAAACCGCCGGCGAACGAACCCAGCGCGGAGCCCATGATGAAGTACCGCATCAGCGCACCGATGGAAGTGGCCTGAGCGGGCGGCCAGCCGGCGTCGACCATCGCGCCGTACACCGCGTCCGCGAGCCGCAGGCCCGCGGGCCGGCGCCCGGGTCCCTGGGCCAGCACCGGGACGATGTTCGGGTGGTCCCGCAGGGCGGCTCGATAGGACACGGCCCAGTCGTGCAGGGCGGTCCGCCACTCCCGTCCGTCCTCGAACATCGACAGGTCGACCTGTGAGCTGACCGAGTCGGCGACCGCTTCGAGGATCTCGTCCTTGGTGCGGAAGTGGTTGTAGAGCGAGGGTCCGCTGACCCCCAGCTGCGCGGCGAGCCGACGCGTGGAGACGGCCGCGAGGCCCTCCGCGTCCACGAGTGCGCGTGCCGTCTCGACGATCCGGTCGGTGCTGAGGAGGGGCTTGCGCGGTCGGGCCATGGCGCACATAGTAGGGCTGCGACAAGAAACTAGCAGTGCTAATTTAAATGTACGGCTTTCAAGTGAGGTGATCTCGTGGTGAACCTGGGGCTCAGCGAGGAGCAGGAGGCCGTACGGCAGCTCGCCCGGGACTTCGTGGACCGCGAGATCGCCCCGCACGTCATCGCCTGGGACCGTGCCGAGGACGTCGACCGTTCGATCGTGAAGAAGCTGGGCGAGGTCGGGTTCCTGGGCCTGACGGTCGACGAGGAGTACGGCGGCTCGGGCGGCGACCACCTCGCGTACTGCCTGGTGACGGAGGAGCTGGGCCGCGGCGACTCGTCGGTCCGCGGCATCGTGTCCGTCTCCCTCGGCCTGGTCGCCAAGACGATCGCCGCCTGGGGGAGCGAGGCCCAGAAGCGCCAGTGGCTGCCGGGCCTCACCTCCGGTGAGCGGGTCGGCTGCTTCGGCCTCACCGAACCGGGCACGGGCTCCGACGCGGGCAACCTCGCCACCCGTGCCGTACGCGACGGCGACGACTACGTCATCAACGGCACGAAGATGTTCATCACCAACGGCACCTGGGCGGACGTCGTCCTCCTCTTCGCCCGCTCCACGGACGCGCCCGGCCACAGGGGCGTCTCCGCCTTCCTGGTCCCCACCGACAGTCCCGGACTGAGCCGCCGCACCATCCACGGCAAGCTCGGCCTGCGCGGCCAGGCGACGGCCGAACTGGTCCTGGAGGACGTACGGGTCCCCGCGACCGCGATGCTCGCTCCCGAGGGCAAGGGCTTCTCGGTCGCGATGTCGGCGCTCGCCAAGGGCCGGATGTCGGTCGCCGCGGGCTGTGTGGGCCTGGCGCAGGCGGCCCTGGACGTGGCGGTGAAGTACGCCGGTGAACGCGAACAGTTCGGCAGGACGATCGCCCACCACCAGCTGGTCCAGGAACTGATCAGCGACATAGCCGTGGACGTCGACGCGGCCCGCCTGCTGACCTGGCGGGTCGCCGACCTGATCGACCGCGGCGAGCCCTTCACCACGGAATCCTCCAAGGCCAAACTCTTCGCCTCGGAAGCCGCGGTCCGAGCCGCCAACAACGCCCTCCAGGTCTTCGGCGGCTACGGCTACATAGACGAGTACCCGGCGGGCAAACTGCTCCGCGACGCCCGCGTGATGACCCTCTACGAAGGCACCAGCCAGATCCAGAAACTGGTCATCGGCCGCGCGCTGACCGGAGTCTCGGCCTTCTGAGTACGGGACCTGAGTACCTCGACGGATGTGCCCCGCCCCCCGCCCGCCCACACTCGACCCATGAGTGACACATCGGGCAAGCCCCAGAACACCGCCGCCTTCTACGGCCAGGCGGTCGCGTCCTTCGCCGTCGCCATGGCCGCCACGGCGGCCGGCATCTTCAAGCTGAACGCCGACGCCTGGGTGCGGGCCTTCCTCGCGATCGCGGTCCTGTACCTGGTCACCTCCGCCTTCACGCTGGCCAAGGTCATCCGGGACCGGCAGGACGCCCAGACCCGCGCGTACAGCCCGTTCGAGAAGCTCTGAGCGGCCGGGCTAAGCGCTCGCTCAGCTTCGGCGGTATGGTGGTGCCTCTGTCAGTGGAGAGGGGCAAAGCGATGAGTACGGCGGAGGACACGGCCGGCGGCGAGACGCAGGCGTGGGGCGAGGTCACGCCCGACGCGGCACGGAGACTGCTGGTCGCCGCGGTGGAGGCCTTCGCCGAGCGCGGGTACCACGCCACGACGACCCGGGACATCGCGGGCCGCGCGGGCATGAGCCCGGCGGCCCTCTACATCCACTACAAGACCAAGGAGGAGCTGCTCCACCGCATCAGCAGGATCGGCCACGCGAAGGCCCTGGAGATCCTCCGGTCCGCGGCCCGCCGCGAGGGCACCGCGACCGACCGCCTCGCGGACGCGGTCAGCTCCTTCGTCCGCTGGCACGCGGGCGGCCGCACCACGGCCCGGGTCGTCCAGTACGAACTGGACTCCCTCGGCCCGGACGCCCGCGCCGAGATCCTCGCCCTGCGCCGCCAGTGCGACGCCGAGGTGCGCGGCATCATCGAGGACGGCGTGACCTCCGGCGAGTTCGACGTCCTGGACGTCAAGGGCACGACCCTCGCCGTCCTCTCCCTCTGCATCGACGTGGCCCGCTGGTTCACCGTCGACGGCCCCATGACGCCCGACGAGGTCGGCGCGCTCTACGCCGACCTCGTGCTGCGGATGGTGGGAGCGGCCAAGTAGCCGCTCAGAGGTAGTAGCGCGACACCGACTCGGCGACACACACCGGCTTGTCGCCGCCCTCACGCTCGACGCTGAAGGCGACGGTGACCTGGACGCCCCCGGCCACGTCGTCGACCCCGGTGATCGTCGCGGTGGCCCGCAGTCGCGAGCCGACCGGCACGGGCGCGGGGAACCGCACCTTGTTGGTGCCGTAGTTGACCCCCATCCTCACGTTCTCGACCGTGATCAGCTGCGGCCCGAACAACGGCAGCAGCGACAGGGTCAGATACCCGTGCGCGATGGTGGTCCCGAACGGCCCGGCGGCGGCCTTCTCGGGGTCCACATGGATCCACTGGTGATCGCCGGTGGCCTCGGCGAAAAGATCGATCCGCTTCTGATCGACCTCCAGCCAGTCGGTGTACCCCAGCTGCTCACCCACCGCGGCCTTCAACTCGTCGGCCCCTGCAAACACCCTCGGCTCTGCCATGTCCCGCCTCCTCGTCCCGAACTCTAAGCGACTGCTTAGTATGGTCGGCCGTAGGGCCCGTGTCAACGCAGGCATGGGTAGGCTTCGAGGGGTGCCCCAGATTCCCGAGAAGATCCACGAACTCACGGTCGGCCAGCTCGCCGCCCGCAGCGGCGCCGCCGTCTCCGCCCTGCACTTCTACGAGTCAAAGGGCTTGATCAGCAGCCGCCGCACCACGGGCAACCAACGCCGCTACCACCGCGACGCCCTCCGCCGGGTCGCCTTCGTCCGAGCCGCCCAACGCGTGGGCATCCCCCTCGCCACGATCCGCGAGGCCCTGGCCGAACTCCCCGAGGAACGCACGCCCACCCGAGAGGACTGGGCCCGCCTCTCCGAGGCCTGGCGCTCCGAGCTGGACGAACGCATCAAGCAGCTCAACCGACTTCGCGACCACCTCACCGACTGCATCGGCTGCGGCTGCCTCTCCCTGGACACCTGCGTCCTGTCCAACCCGGACGACGCGTTCGGCCAACGCCAGGCAGGCTCCCGCCTGCTGGTGGAGCGCACCCCCCGGAAGCCGGGCCACCAGGACAACGCGACCCACTGCGGCTGACGCACACCGGACGGGACCCAACCCGGCGTTGGGTGCGGGAATGGGGTGGATCGACCGGATCGGCCCCTGGTAACGTCGCGATCTTCGGCCGGCGGGACCGCCGCGCACGGAGTCCTGACGGGACGAACCATGTCCTCACCGACCCTCGCCACCGCCCTCACGCGGATATCCACGGTCTTCCACGGCGCATCGAGCCCCGAGGAGACGGGCTGCGGCTACTGCCATGCCCCCGAGGAGACCGCGTATCTGCGCACGCCGGACATCCCCGTGCCCCTGGATGTCGTGCAGTACTACCTTTTCGAGGTCTCCGACCACTTCGACGACCACGCAGCCGTCATGCGCCGCCTCCTGCCACAGGCGGCCCGCGCGATGGCCGAGGGCACCCTGGGCGCGATCAACCACGGAGCCCACGGACTGACCCGTGTGGACTGGCGTTCCTGGCCCCCGGAGCAGGCCGCCGCGATCGATGCCTTCCTGCGCGCCTGGTGGCAGGACGTCCTCACCACGCCCGGCCCGCGCTACGGCATCGACGACATCTTCGACACGTGCGCCACGATCGCCAGAACCGTGACCCCGTTCCTCGACGACTGGCCCCGCACCCCGGTCGCCGACGCCCACCTCGCCCATTGCACCGACGTCTGGCTCTACGACCTGCTGTCCGACGCCTCCCCGTTCACCTGGTGGTACGACGACAGCGAGGAGACCGGCGTCGCAGATCTGCGCACCTGGCTCTCCGGTCCCGGCGCCGCCCGCCTGCGCACCCAGGGCGAGCACGACCTCGCGACCCGCGCCGAACTCCTCGCCCTGCCCTATGACGACCGCTGGGCCCACCCATACTGGACCAGCCCGGCAGCCACCAACTGAGCGTTGGAGGAGGCAGGTTCCCCGTCCGGCAGGACCAGCGTGTCCTCCAGCCCGATCCGCGTCGCGAGCCGCAGGCGCCCGGCCAGCCGTAGCACCGGCCACGCACCGCCGTCCGCACCGTGCAGCAGCACCGGGCGGCCGTGCGCGGCCCCCACCTCGGCCAACAGTGCACGCGCCGTGTCCTGGGCGGTCTGCGGCGACCCATCGGTCACCTCGGCCAGCACCCGCAGTACCCGGGGCCCGAGCGGCGACACGGCGAACCGGGAGGCGCCGTCGGTCCCGGACCAGATGCCGGCCTCCACCCCCACACCCCGCTCGATGAGTGCGGCCGCCAGCTCCTCCGCCCCCGGCTCATGCCAGTTGACGGAGGCGTGATCGGGAAGCACGGTCCAGTCCCGCACCCGCTCCAGCCGCCGCGCGGGATCGGGTTCCGTCCAGGCGCCCGTGGTCACCCCGACCGGCACCGACACCCGCTCCCGTATGGCGTCGAGGGTCGCCGCGAGCACCCGGGGCGACAAGGTGTCGTCACCACACGGAGACTTGGGATGAACGTGAATGTCCGTGGCCCCGGCCGCGACAGCCGCAGCCCCCGACGCGGCCAGGGCCTGCGGTGACAGCGGCACAACCGCTCCGTCGGCGGCCCCTCGGGGCCCGTTGAGACACACCTGAACCATGCCTCGATGGTGCCAGTCGCAAGGCCACCGGACACCGGCAGTGACCAACTGCCCACATCAGGGCCGGACCGCGGCGAACCGCTCGAAGAGGGGGTGCGGCATCCCCGGCGCACCCCCGGTCGCTCCACTCGCTCAGGCGGACACCAGCAGCCGTCCACGTCGGGACGCCGCCAGGGCTTCGGGGGTCAGCACCGGACGCGGCACCACGACCCCGCAGTCCGTGCACACCGGGCCCGAGGAGGGTTCGTGGGCCAGGTCGTACATCCAGGTCAACCGCTCTCCGCTGCACACCGGGCACACCGAGCCCGGTTCACGCTCCAATGCGGAGATCAGCCTGCGCAGCACCTCGGCCAGCGGTTCACGGGGGTGGAGCCGCGGGTCGTCGCACCACGCGACGCCGAAACCGCCCCAGGTCAGCCGGTGCCAGTCGTCGACACTGCCCGGCCTGCGCAGCCCGTCGTGCTTCTCCTTCTTGCGCCGCTCGGCGAACTCGACCTCATAGGCCAGCCAGACCGAACGCGCCTCTTCCAGCTCGTCCAACGCGGCCACGAGCCGCGCCGGGTCGGGGGACCGGTCCTCAGGGCCGAATCCGGCCCGGGAGCACAGATGGTCCCAGGTCGCCCTGTGCCCGTAGGGGGCAAAACGCTCCAGGCACTTACGCAACGAATAGCGTCGCAGCGCCAGATCGCACCGCGGATCTCGCACCTGTCTCGCCAGACTCCGGAAACCGGCCATCGCCCTGCACCTCCGTCACACCTGCACCTGTACTTCGGTCACTTCGGCGTCGTCGCTTCGGACGTCGCCGAATAGACGTATCGACACACGATTCGGCTCCATCCGATTTCCGATGCCTCCCATCAGCCTCCGGACCGGCTACCAAAACTTGACGCATGTTCATCTTCGAACCCGGGGATACCGGCGGTAACGTCCGACTCAACTCCCGTCGGTAGGAGCTGCCATGCCTCGGCGCACCTCGCGCACCGCACTCGACAGACTGAGAACTCCCGGCAGAGTCACCGGGTTCCTGAAGACCGCTTCCGTATGCGCCCTGATTGCAGGTCTTTTGTCCCCACTTGGTCAAGCGGCCGCGGCCGCCGAAGCGACGGCCGCCAACGACTACTGCGGCAGTCAGTGCTCCGACATCCTGCCGCCCGGCCAGAACGGCAACGCGACCCTCTCCCAGATCCTCCTCAACCAGGCCTTCGGCACCCAGCCCGAGCATGCCGAGGACCAGCTCGGCCCCTACGCCAACCTGGCCAAGGGCTACCCGTCGCTGACCAACGCCACGATCAACACCTTCTTCAACGACGCCTCCTTCGGCGTCCCGTCCGACCAAGTCGCCTCCACTCTCAGTCCCGGTGGCCGCAGCGACGTGACGATCGTCCGCGACAAGAAGACGGGCGTGCCGCACATCACCGGTACCACCAGATACGGCACTGAGTACGGAGCGGGCTATGCGGCGGCTCAGGACCGGCTGTGGCTCATGGACGTCTTCCGTCACGTCGGCCGCGGCCAGCTCACCACCTTCGCCGGTGGCGACCCCTCCAACCAGGGCCTCGAGCAGCAGTTCTGGCGCAACGCCCCCTACACCGAGGCCGATCTGCAGGCCCAGATAGACAGCGCGGTGGCCAATGCCGGGGCCCGCGGCCAGCAGGCCCTCGCCGACGTCAACGCCTACGTCGCCGGCATCAACGCCTACATCGACGCCTCCGACAGCGGCCGCTACTTCCCGGGCGAGTACGTCCTGACCGGCCACAAGGACTCCGTCACCAACGCCGGCACCATCGAGCACTTCAAGACCACCGACCTGGTCGCGCTGGCCTCGGTGATCGGCGCGCTGTTCGGCTCCGGAGGCGGCGGCGAGGTCAACAACGCGCTCTCGCTGCTCGCCGCCCAGCAGCAGTACGGCGTCACGGAGGGCACGAAGGTCTGGGAGTCCTTCCGCGAGCGCAACGACCCCGAAGCCGTCGTCACCGTCCACGACAAGAGCTTCCCGTACGCCACCAAGCCCGCCGACCCGCAGGGCCAGGCACTGCCGGACGCCGGCTCCGTGACCACCGAGCCGCTGGTCTACGACCCCACGGGCACCGGCGCGAGCCAGAGCGCCACCGCGGCCTCCGCCACGGCGACCGCGACCGCCCTCAGCTCGGCCAGACGCGGTATGTCCAACGCCCTTGTCGTCAACGGCAAGCACTCCGCCAGCGGCCACCCGGTCGCCGTCTTCGGCCCGCAGACCGGCTACTTCGCACCCCAGCTGCTCATGCTCCAGGAGATCCAGGGCCCCGGCCTCAGCGCGCGCGGCGCCTCCTTCGCGGGCCTGAGCATGTACGTCGAACTCGGCCGCGGCCAGGACTACGCGTGGAGCGCCACGACCTCCGGCCAGGACATCATCGACACCTACGCCGTCGAGCTGTGCCAGGACGACTACCACTACCTGTTCCACGGCACCTGTACGGCGATGGAGAAGATCGAGCAGAAGAACGCCTGGGCCCCGACCACCGCCGACGACACCGCCGCGGGCTCGTACACCATGCGGGTCTGGCGCACGAAATACGGGCCCGTCGAGTACCGGGCGATGGTCGGCGGCAAGAAGGTCGCCTACACCACCCTGCGCTCGTCGTTCATGCGCGAGGCCGACTCGATCATCGGCTTCCAGATGCTGAACGACCCGGACTACGTGAAGAGTCCGGAGACCTTCCAGAGCGCGGCGCAGCACATCAACTACACCTTCAACTGGTTCTACGCCGACTCCACGCACACCGCGTACTACAACAGCGGCGACAACCCGGTGCGCGCCACCGGCGTCGACGCCGACTTCCCGGTATGGGCGCGGTCGGCGCACGAGTGGCAGGGCTGGAACCCGACCACCAATGCGGCGACCTACACGCCCGCCTCGGCCCACCCCAACTCCATCGACCAGGACTACTACATCTCCTGGAACAACAAACAGGCCGCGGACTACTCGACCGCGCCCTGGGGCGACGGGTCCGTGCACCGCGGCAACCTGCTCGAGGACCGGGTCAAGAAGCTGGTCACCGCGGGTGGCGTGACCCGGGCCGCGCTGGTGAAGGCGATGGCCGACGCGGCCCTGGCCGACCTGCGCGCGGAGGACGTGCTGCCGGACCTGCTGAAGGTGATCAACAGCAGTACGGTCACCGACTCCACGGCCGCGGCCGCGGTGAGCAAGCTCCAGACCTGGCTCACGGCGGGCGGAAAACGCACGGAGACGTCGGCGGGTTCGAAGGCGTACGCCGACACCGACGCGATCCGCATCCTGGACGCGTGGTGGCCGCTGCTGGTGAAGGCCGAGTTCGAACCCGGACTCGGCACCGCCCTCTACACGGCGATGACCGCGAACCTGCCCATCGACGAGACCCCGTCCGCCGCCCACGGCCCGACCGGCGCGCACGCGGGCAGCTCCTTCCAGTACGGCTGGTGGTCCTACGTGGACAAGGACATCCGCGCCGTGCTCGGTGAGACGGTGCAGGGTCCGCTGGCGCAGAAGTACTGCGGCGGCGGCACCCTGAGCGCCTGCCGGGACATCCTGATCAGCACCCTGAAGACGGCGGCCGGCAAGACCGCGGCCCAGGTCTACCCCGGCGACGACCTGTGCGCGGCGGGCAACCAGTGGTGCGCCGACTCGATCGTCCAGCGCACGCTCGGCGGCATCAAGCACTACAACATCAGCTGGCAGAACCGGCCGACCTACCAGCAGGTCGTGGAGTTCACGTCACACCGGTGACGCGTCAGCGGCGGCGGGTCACCTGATGCGGCCCGCCGCCAGCACCACCCGCGCCAGCTCCCGGTGCACGATGTCGCTGTGCGCCCCGGCCGGCGCCCCGCCACGCCGGACCACCTCGGCCGCGTCGATGTTGACGCACCCCGAGGTGGGCAGCGTCGTCCGCAGCGCGTCGGCGAGCTTCCACGCACGCGTGCCCGGTACCGCCTGCACCCCGTCGAAGCCCATCGCGCCCCACTTGGCGCCCAGCATCCGCCCGACGTCCGCCCCGGCGACCCCCTGGGCGTCCCCGGCCATCCGTGAGGCCAGCGGATACATCGTGCTCAGCGCGGAGTCGTGGCGGGAGAAACAGCACACCAGAGGACCGTCGATCCGGTTCTGCTGGCCCTGCAGCACACCTCCCGCGCGCGTGTCGTGCGGCAGCCGGGAGGCGAACGCGTAGTGGGAGAAGGCCCCTTGGAGCAGCGTCACGGACTTCACCGTGCGCACTCCGTCGGGCAGCCCGCGCAGCGCGAACGACACCAGCCGCCCGCCGAAGCTGTGCCCGACCAGATGGACCCGCACCTCGGGCGCCTTCGCGGCGAGCTGCCCGATCACCCGTCCGAGGCCGCGCTCGCCGACCGTTCCCGCGCGCCGCTTCATGGCGTAGTACGTCGCCTGCCGCAGCAGTTCGTGGGCGCCGTCCCAGGGATTGGGGATCGTGAACCCCGCTGTCCCGTCCGTCGATTCGAGATGCGCCAGCGCCTGCGCGAAGTCCTCGCAGACCGCTGTCACGGGCCCGGAGAACATGCCCGGCTCGCTCTGCGGCACCCCCTCCGCCAGGGTGTCCGCCCCGAACAGCGCCTGCGGCCCCGGCGGCACCAGCTCGACCAGCATCCGCACCAGCCGGCCGAACTCCTCCAACTCGGCCTCCTCACGCGGCTGCTGGTCCAGCAGTCGCGTGATCTGCTCGACGATGGTCGCCCGGCCGGGGAACGTCTCCAGGAGCGCGTGCCGGGTGTCCTTGTCGAGCACCGGACGCCGGGCGGACTCGGCCGCCACGGATCGCGGGAAGTCCGGGATCGGCTCGTCGGAGAACCGCATCGACGGCCACACCACACCCACGAACCCGAGGCGGGCGTTCGGGGCCAGCGCCGGGAGAGGTTCGAAGAAGCGGCTGTAGAGCCGGGTCGCTACGGAGCGGTCGCTGTTCCAGCCGTGCGCGAAGACGATCAGATCCCGGACCTTGCGCTCCGCCACACCGGCGATGAGCCGCTCCCGCCGACTGCCGTCCGGATCGCCGTCCGCGTCGAAGGTCAGCTCCCAGTACGGACTCACACTCATCGCCGGATCCGCCATGACAGGCCCCCTTGTCCCCCGAAGTGGTGCGATGCGGTCGCATCGTCCTGCTAGGGCGCGAAGTTGGCCATACTCCACGGCTCAACTGTCGGGGGATCATCTGTACAGGAGGTACTCCCTGCGGGTCGCCCGGAACGCCGCCAGCTCCTCCCGCCAGCCCGCCACGACCTCGTCAGGGCCTGCCCCCGCGTCGATCGCGGTACGCACCTCGGTGGAGCCCGTCAGCTTGTCGATCCAGTTGTCCGACCGCCAGGCGAAGCCGCTCCACACCTGTTTCGCGGTCACCAGCAGGGCGATTCCGGTGCGCACGGGGTCGTAGGCCGCCCGGTCGTGGACATGGATCTGCACGCCGCCGATGGTCCTGCCCTGGAACTTGGAGAACGTCGGCGCGAAGTACGCTTCCCTGAAGTGCACGCCCGGCAGCGCGAGTTCGCCCACGGCCGCGGCCCAGCGTCCGTCGACGCCCTCCGCGCCGAGCAGTTCGAAGGGCCGGGTGGTCCCGCGTCCCTCCGACAGGTTGGTGCCCTCGAAGAGACACGTCCCCGAGTAGACCAACGCGGTGTCGGGAGTGGGCATGTTGGGGCTCGGCGGCACCCAGGGAAGCCCGGACTTGTCGTAGAACTCCGACCGCTTCCACCCGGTCATGAGTACGGTCTCCAGGGCCACCGGCGCGGTGAGGAACTCCCCGTTGAACAGCCGCGCCAGCTCCGCGACGGTCATGCCGTGCGCCTGTGAGATGGGCTGTCGCCCCACGAAGGTGGCGAACTCCTTGTGCAGGACGGGACCTTGGGCCGCGCGCCCGGTCACCGGGTTCGGCCGGTCCAGCACCACGAACCGCTTGCCCGCCAGCTGGGCGGCCTCCATGCAGTCGTACAGCGTCCAGATGTACGTGTAGAAGCGCGCGCCCACGTCCTGGATGTCGAAGACGACGGTGTCGACGCCGGAGGCGTTGAAGATGTCGGCCAGCGGCCGGCCGCTCTTGAGGTACGTGTCGTAGACGGGCAGCCCGGTCGCCGGGTCGTCGTAGCGGCCCTCGGAGCCGCCGGCCTGGGCGGTGCCCCGGAAGCCGTGCTCGGGGCCGAACACGGCGGTCAGGTTCACACGGTCGTCGGCGTGCATGACGTCGACGATGTGGCGGGCGTCCCGGGTGATGCCGGTGGGGTTGGTGACGATGCCGACGCGTCGGCCTTCGAGGAGCGCGTAGCCGCCGGCCGCCAGCCGCTCGAAGCCGGTACGCAGTGGGCGATGCCGCTCGGCCGCGGAGGCGGGCGGTGCGCTGGAGAATGCCGTTGCTGCCGTTGTCGCTGCGAGGAGAGCTCGTCTGGATAGGCGCATGGGGGGCACGGTATTGCTCCCGCAGGTCGTGTGGAAGGTACCGGTGAGTCGTGGCTTGTCGCGCCCCGCGGCGGAGCCGCAAAGGGATGCGGCCCGCGCCCCCGGGTCGGCTGACTCACCCTTCCTTTCTTACATACCGACTGGTTAGTCTGGCGGAGTAGCAGAGCCGCGTCGAAGGAGACCGATGGTGGAAGCCGTGCAAGGTGCTGGTGTCGTCGTCACAGGGGCCGGAGGGGGCATCGGGGCCGCCCTTGCCCGGCGGTTCGCCGCGGAGGGGGCCCGCGTCGTCGTCAATGACCTGGACGGGGACCGTGCCAAGGCCGTCGCCGAGGAGATCGGCGGAATCGCCCTGCCCGGCGACGCGTCCGCCGTCGTGGGCCAGGCCCGCACCGCGCTCGGCGGCACCGTCGACGTCTACTGCGCCAACGCCGGCGTCGCCTTCGGCGGCCCCGACGTGGACGACCTCGCGGACGCCAGGGCCTGGGACCTGTCCTGGGACGTCAACGTCATGGCACACGTGCGTGCCGCTCATGAGCTGCTGCCGGACTGGCTGGAGCGGGGCAACGGACGGTTCGTGTCCACCGTGTCCGCCGCCGGACTGCTCACCATGATCGGGGCGGCGCCCTACAGCGTCACCAAGCACGGGGCGTACGCCTTCGCCGAGTACCTGTCGCTGACCTACCGCCACCGGGGGATCAAAGTCCACGCCATCTGTCCGCAGGGCGTGCGCACGGACATGCTCTCAGCCACCGGCAGCGCGGGCGACCTGGTGCTCAGGCCGACCGCCGTGGAGCCCGAGGACGTCGCGGAGGCTCTCTTCAAGGGCATCGCCGAGGACCGCTTCCTGATCCTGCCGCACCCCGAGGTCGCCGAGTACTACGAGGCCCGGGCCGCCGACCCCGACCGCTGGCTGGGCAATATGAACCACCTCCAGCAGAAGTGGGAGGAGGCCCGGTGACCGAGTCCCTGTACGCCGCCAAGCCCTGGGTCGCCCTGCTCAACGAGGCCCAGCGCGCTCCCATAGCGCCCGACGACTCCCTCGTGCACGCCCTGCGCAGGGTCGTCGCCGAGGCCCCGGACCGCGCTTTCCTCGCCTACTTCGACGGCCGCCTCACCTACCGTGAGATCGACGAGCTCAGCGACTCCGTCGCCGGGCACCTCGCCGCGCGCGGCCTGGAGCGCGGCGACCGGGTGGCGATCCTGCTGCAGAACTCCCCGCACTTCGTCATCGCTTTGCTGGGCGCGTGGAAGGCGGGCGCGACCGTCGTCCCCGTCAACCCCATGTACAAGTCGGGGGAGGTCACCCACGTCCTGCGGGACGGCGAGGTGGCCGCGCTGATCTGCTCCGACCGCGCCTGGGAGTCGTATCTGCGCGAGACGGCGGCGGACTCGCCGGTGCGGATCGTGCTGACCGGCTGCGAGCTGGACTTCCAGACCCGCGACGACGCGCGCGTGCTGGCCTTCGAGCGGCTGCCGCGGGCCGCCGACGCCGACGACCTGGCCGCCGTGGCCCGCGCGGGCCACCAGGCGCCCGAGGGCCGTGACCCGGCCCCCTCCGACATCGCGCTCATCAGCTACACCTCGGGCACCAGCGGCGCCCCCAAGGGCGCCACCAACACGCACGGCAACATCATGTGCAACGCCGAGCGGCAGCGCGCGGGCCTGGCCCTTCCGGACGCGCCCGTGTACTACGCGCTGGCGCCGCTGTTCCACATCACCGGGATGGTGTGCCAGCTCGGGGCCTGCCTCAACAGCGCGGGCACGCTGGTGCTGACGTACCGCTTCGAGGCGGGTGTCGTCCTGGAGGCCTTCGCCGAGCACCGGCCGCACTACACGGTCGGCCCGTCGACGGCCTTCATGGCGCTCGCCGCCCACCCGGATGTCACCCGCGAGCACTTCTCCTCCTTCGTCAACATCTCCTCCGGCGGTGCCCCGCTGCCGCCCGCCCTGGTGGAGAAGTTCCGGGCGGGCTTCGGGCCGTACATCCGCAACGGCTACGGGCTCACCGAGTGCACCGCCCCCTGCGCCTCCGTGCCGCCCCAGCTGGAGGCGCCCGTCGATCCGGTGTCCGGGACGCTGGCCGTGGGCCTGCCGGGTCCCCAGACGGTCGTACGGATCGTCGACGACCGGGGCGCCGAGGTGCCCTTCGGCGAGCAGGGCGAGATCCTCGTGCGCGGCCCGCAGGTCGTGCCCGGCTACTGGCGGCGCCCCGAGGCCACCGCCGAGACCTTCCCGGACGGCGAACTGCGCACCGGCGACATCGGCTTCATGGACGCGCAGGGCTGGCTCTACGTCGTCGACCGCAAGAAGGACATGATCAACGCGTCCGGGTTCAAGGTGTGGCCGCGCGAGGTCGAGGACGTGCTGTACACCCACCCGGCGGTGCGCGAGGCGGCCGTCGTCGGGGTTCCCGACGGATATCGCGGGGAGACCGTCAAGGCGTACATCAGCCTGCGTCCGGGCGCCGACACGGACCCGGATGAACTCGCGGTGTACTGCAAGGAGAGACTGGCCGCCTACAAATACCCGCGACAGGTGGAGATCCTGCCGGACCTGCCGAAGACGGCGAGTGGGAAGATCCTCCGGCGGGAACTGCGTTCCCGCAGGCAGAACGAGCAGTAGCGAACGGAAAAGCAGGAGGCGGCACAGTGCCAAGGACGACCGACGGAGACGGTACGCCCGTCCCGCAGCGGCTGCTGGCCGCCGCCACCCGGCTCTTCGCCGAGCGGGGCTACGACCGCACCTCCGTGCAGGAGATCGTCGAGGCGGCCGGCGTCACCAAGGGGGCGCTGTACCACTACTTCGGCTCGAAGGACGACCTCCTGCACGAGGTGTACGCGCGCGTGCTGCGCGTCCAGCAGGAGCGCCTCGACGCCTTCTCGAGCTCCGACGAGCCGATCGAGAAGCGGCTGCGCGGTGCCGCCGCGGACGTCGTCGTCACGACGATCGAGAACCTCGACGACGCGATGATCTTCTTCCGCTCCATGCACCATCTGAGCCCGGAGAAGAACAAGCAGGTGCGCGCCGAGCGCCGGCGCTACCACGAGCAGTTCCGCGCACTCGTCGAGGAGGGCCAGGAGGCGGGCGTCTTCTCGAAGGCGACCCCGGCCGACCTGGTGGTGGACTACCACTTCGGCTCGGTCCACCACCTGTCGACCTGGTACCGCCCCGACGGCCCGATGAGCTCGCAGGAGGTCGCCGACCACCTGGCGGACCTGCTGTTGAGAGCCCTGCGCCCCTGAGCGCATGAGGACACGGGTAAGGGGCGGTCGCCAATGGCGACCGCCCCTTACAACTCACCTCACAGGTACTTCTTCAGCTCCCGCCGCGCCAGCGACCGCTGGTGCACCTCGTCCGGCCCGTCGGCGATCATCAGCGTCCGGGCGCCGGCGTACAGCTCGGCCAGCGGGAAGTCCTGGCTGACGCCGCCCGCGCCGTGCAGCTGGATCGCCCGGTCGATGATGTCGACCACCGCACGCGGCGTGGCGATCTTGATGGACTGGATCTCCGTGTGGGCGCCCCGGTTGCCGACGGTGTCCATCAGCCAGGCCGTCTTCAGCACGAGGAGCCGCAGCTGCTCGACGGTGACGCGCGCGTCGGCGATCCAGTTGTGCACCACGCCCTGCTGGGCCAGCGCCTTGCCGAAGGCCGTACGGGACACCGCCCGGCGGCACATCAGCTCGATCGCCCGCTCCGCCATGCCGATCAGCCGCATGCAGTGGTGGATCCGGCCCGGACCGAGGCGGGCCTGGGCGATGGCGAAGCCGCCGCCCTCCTCGCCGATCAGGTTCGACACCGGCACGCGCGCGTGGTCGAAGATCACCTCGGCGTGGCCGCCGTGGGAGTGGTCCTCGTAACCGAAGACCTGCATCGCCCGCTTGACCGTGACGCCCGGGGTGTCACGGGGGACCAGGATCATCGACTGCTGGCGGCGGATGTCCTCGCCGTCCGGGTCCGTCTTGCCCATCACGATGAAGATCTTGCAGTCCGGGTTCATCGCCCCGGAGATGTACCACTTGCGGCCCGTGACGACGTACTCGTCCGTGCCGTCCGAGGACCGCTCGATGTACGTGGTGATGTTGGTGGCGTCCGAGGAGGCCACCTCCGGCTCGGTCATCGCGAACGCCGAGCGGATCTCACCGGCAAGGAGCGGCTGAAGCCACTGCTTCTTCTGCTGCTCGTCACCGAACTGCGTCAGCACCTCCATGTTGCCGGTGTCCGGCGCCGCGCAGTTCAGCGCGGTGGGCGCGAGCTGCGGGGAGCGGCCGGTGATCTCGGCGAGGGGCGCGTACTGCAGGTTGGTCAGCCCGGCACCGTACTCGGAGTCGGGCAGGAAGAGGTTCCACAGGCCCTGCCTGCGCGCCTCGGCCTTCAACTCCTCCACCACGGCCGGGGTGTCCCACGGGGAGGCCAGCTGCGCGCGCTGCTCCTCGGCGACGGCCTCGGCGGGGTAGACGTGCTCGTCCATGAAGGCGAGCAGCTTGGCGCGCAGTTCCTCGGTGCGTGCGTCGAACGCGAAGTCCATGGCGGGTCAGCCTTCCTGAAGGGTGGTCAGGCCGTGCGAGATGAAGACGGGGACGAGGTCGCCGATGCGGTCGAAGCCGTGGCCGACCGTCTGGCCCAGGGTGTAGCGGTAGTGGATGCCCTCGAGGATCACGGCGAGCTTGAACCAGGCGAACGCCGTGTACCAGGAGACCGTGGAGACATCGCGCCCCGAACGGGCCGCGTACCGCTCGATCAACTCGGCCGGATCCGGGTGCCCGGGGGCCGCGGCGGTGGTGGAGACGGGGGAGTCGGGCATCTGCAGCGGGATGCTGTACATCACCAGCAGGCCCAGGTCGGTGAGCGGATCGCCGAGCGTCGACATCTCCCAGTCGAGGATCGCCTTGATGCTGTCGTCGTCACCGATCAGCACGTTGTCGAGCCGGTAGTCGCCGTGGATCACGGTCGCCTCGGGGGACGTCGGCAGCTGCCGGCCGAGCGCCGCGTGCAGCTCGTCGATGCCGGCCAGCTCACGGTTGCGGGAGGCGTCCAGCTGCTTGCCCCAGCGGCGCAGCTGACGGTCCAGGAACCCCTCGGGGCGCCCGAAGTCCGCGAGACCCACCTCGGCCGGATCCACCGCGTGCAGTTCGACGAGCGTGTCCACGAGGGACAGCACCGCCTGCCGGGTGCGCTCCGCGCCCAGCGGGACGAGCTGGTCCGCGGTGCGGTACGGAGTGCCCTCGACGAACTCCATGACGTAGAACGGCGCCCCGAGCACCTCCTCGTCCTCGCACAGCAGCACCGGCCGCGGCACCGGCACGTTCGTCGGATGCAGCGCGCTGATCACCCGGTGCTCGCGCTTCATGTCGTGCGCGGTGGCCAGGACATGGCCGAGCGGAGGCCGTCGTACGACCCACTTCGACGTACCGTCGGAGAGCGCGTAGGTGAGGTTCGACCGTCCGCCCTCGATCAGCCGGCCGGTCAGGGGGCCGCGGGCCAGTCCGGGCCGCTCGCGCTCCAGCAGGCCGCGCAGCCGGTCGAGGTCGAGTCCGGGCGGATGGTCGGGGCTCATGCGTCGCTCCTACGGGCAGGTGAACGGTTCCCGCATCATGATGCCGACCGGTCGGTATGCCGTCCAGTGCGTAGCGCGAACGTGATCTGAGCCACCTTGGGAAAACGCCCTGTTTCGCCACCATAGGCCGACAGCTCCCCGCGCGGTGCGACGGGGAGCTGTCGGGTGATGCTTCTCGGCCGGGCGGCCTGGATCAGTGGTCGTCCCAGTGGCCCTCGTGGCGGGCGTGCCGGTGACCGTCGTGCAGATAGTCGACATGGTCACCGTGCAGCACGCTCTCGTGGCCGCAGGCGTCCCCGTGCGTGTGCTCGTGACCGTCGTGGGTGACGTGCCCGCCCGGCTCGCACTCGTCCCAGTGGCCGCCGTGCTCGCGGTGCAGATGCCCGCCGTGCGCGTAGTCGACGTGGTCCCCGTGCGGCACCTCGGTGTGCCCGCAGTCGGGGCCGTGGGCGTGCGCGTGCGAGGCGTGTTCCTGGTGGAGGGTGCTCATGCTGCTCACCTTCGGAGATGTTGCCGATGCCGTCGGAAAGGCTGCCACGCGAACGCCGCATATCCGGGCATCCCGCTTGCGTGGCGTCCGAGTACCCCGGAGGCTCGGTGCCATGAAGGGCATCAGCTACTCACGCTACGGCGGACCCGAGGTCCTCGCCTACGGGGACGTGCGCGACCCGAAGGTCGGGGTCGACGCGGTGCTGGTCAAGGTCCGGGCGGCGGCGGTCAACCCGGTCGACTGGCACGCCCGCGAAGGGCACCTCGACCCGATCCTGGACCCCGTCTTCCCGGTGGTCCCCGGCTGGGACGTCTCCGGGGTCGTGGTCGGCCTCGGGGTCTCCGTCACGGAGTTCGCGATCGGCGACGAGGTCATCGGATACGTCCGTGAGGACTTCCTCTCCCGGGGCACCTTCGCCGAGTACGTGGCCGCCCCCGTCCGCACCCTCGCCCACAAGCCCCGCAACCTCTCCTTCGAGGAGGCGGCCGGCCTGCCGCTGGTGGGGCTCACCGCCTACCAGGTGCTGGCGAAGGCGCTCCAGGTCAAGCGCGGCGAGACGGTCCTGGTGCACGCGGCGGCGGGAGGCGTGGGCTCCATCGCCGTACAGCTGGCCCGTCACTTCGGTGCCCGGGTCATCGGTACGGCGAGCCGGGGCAACCACGACTTCGTCCGCGGCCTCGGCGGCGAGCCCGTCGAGTACGGCGAGGGCCTGGCCGAACGGGTGCGCGGGCTGGCCCCCGAGGGCGTGGACGCGGCGTTCGACACGATCGGCGGCGAGACCCTGAGGCTCTCGGCGAACCTGCTCGCACCCGAGGGCCGCCTGGTGTCCATCGCGGACGGGGAGGTCGTCGGTTACGGCGGCCGCTACTACTGGGTGCGCCCGGATGCCGAGGACCTCCAGCGCCTGTCCGAACTCGCGGATCAGGGCGTGGTGTCGGTGCATGTGTCGCAGACGTTCCCGCTGGAGCGGGCGGCGCAGGCGCAGCGGCTGAATCAGGAGGGGCGGACCCGCGGGAAGATCGTGGTGACGGTCGACCGGGAGGCCGAGGGGGAGGGTGACGGAGAGGTGGGCTAAGCGGATCTGGTGAAGCCGGCTGCGGAACCGCGGCCCCGTAAGGGGCGCGGGGAACTGTGCGACCAGCCCCACCGGCCCGCGGTAGACGAACCGCACAACCAGCGGAGCCCTTGGCGGGAGCTAGAGCACCAGGGCGGCCCCGCACGCGGCCATCGCCACGGTGCACAGGACCGCCGCCATGGCATGGCGCGGGGCGATCGCGGAGGGGGTTTCGGCGGTGGCGAGGGCGCGGATACGGTGGTGCGCGAGCAGCAGGACGACCAGCCAGAGGAGGCAGGCCAGCGCACAGGCGACGACCCCGGAGGCGGACGGGCCGCCGTGCAGCGCGGTCTTGACGGCGAGTACGGCGGAGACGGTGCCGGAGAGGGTCGTACGACGCCATGCGAGCCGGGTGCGCTCGGGCTGGAGTCCGGGGTCCCGTGCCTCGGTGGCCGGGGTACTCACCCCTCCCACCCGACGAGCACGACGAAGACCATCGCGACGGCGACGACCGCCACGACGACGCTCAGCACCGCCGGGAACCGGGACACGGGCAGATCCTCACCCCGTCGCATCGCCCGCTCGCACCGCATCCAGTGATTGACCGCGCGCAACGAGCACAGCACCCCGGCCCCGAGCAGCGCGAGCGCCAGCCCGACCCGCCATCCCCAGCGCAGATCCGGCAGGAACTGGTCCACCGCGAACCCGCCGCCGATGAGCGCGAGCGCGGTCCGCAGCCAGGCCAGAAAGGTGCGCTCATTGGCGAGCGAGAACCGGTAGTCGGGCGTCCTGCCGTCCTCCCGAATCGCCTCGGGCGCGAACCAGAGCCGGACGTTCCGTGCAAAATCGATCACGTCCTGGACCCTACCGGGCGTCCGGCCCGGATCAGCCGGCCGCCCGGTAGGCCCGCAGTCGCTCGTACGCGTCCAAGCCGTCCGGAACCCACTCCCACTCCGGCAGCCGCCGCTCCACCTCCTCCTCGGGCAGGAAGGCGTGCCAGGCGACCTCCTCGACCTGAGGATTCACCGGCAGATCGCAGCGGACCTCGTACACCGCCGACCACCAGGTCCGCCCGGCGCCGTCGTCGTACAGGAACTTGAAGAGGAACTCGGGGGACGGGAGGCCGAAGACGCCCAGTTCCTCCTCCGCCTCCCGCAGTGCCGCCTCGTCGTAGGTCTCGCCCGCGCCGACCACTCCGCCGACCCACATGTCGTACAGGGAGGGGAAGACCAGCTTGGTCGGGGTGCGGCGGTGGACGAAGAGACGGCCGACGGCGTCCCGGACCTGGATGAAGGCGCAGCGGTGACGCAGACCCTGGGCGTACGCCGCACCGCGGGGGGACTGTCCGATGACCTGGTCGTTCTCGTCGACGATGTCGAGGATCTCGTCAGCAGAGCTCATGGGGACCATACAAGCAGGCCTGTCAGTGGGGCTCCGGCCTTTGCCCGGCGTCGTCAGTTCGGCTGCAGATCCCGCGCCCGCACCGGTCGCTCCGCCGCCCCGGACGGCATCGCCGGATGCAGCCCCAGCAGCACGATCCCGGCCACGACCGCGGCCAGCCCCGCCGCCTCCCACGCGAGCGCCCCCGCGTCGGTGCGCAGCCGGTCGCCGAGGAAGCCCACGCCGCAGATGATCCCGGCGAGGGGCTGGGCGGCGGTGAGGGCGGGGAGCGACATCCGCAGGGAGGCCGTCTCGAAGGCGCTCTGGACCAGCACCAGGCCGGTCACGCCGAGCGCGAGCACCGCGTACGGCTGCCAGCCGGTGAGGACGTGCACGAGGCCGCCCTCGGAGAACCGCTCGCCGCTCACCCGCGTCAGCGCGTCCTGCACGCCGTACAGCAGTCCGGCCGCCACCGCGAGCAGCGCCGGCCCCGCGACCAGCCGGGACCGCTTCGCGTACGTCGTCAGCAGCAGCGCGAGACCGATCATCGCGCCGATGATCAGCCAGTGCCGGAACGGGTCCGTGACCGCCGTACCGCCGCGCGGTTCGCCCGCCACGATGAACGCCGTCACACCGCCCGCGAGGAGCAGCAGGCCCGCCCAGCCCTGGCGGCCCAGCGACTGCTTGGTCTGGTGGCGGGAGAGAGCCATCGCGAACAGCAGGTTCGTCGCCAGCAGCGGCTCCACCAGGGAGATCTCGCCCTGGCCCAGCGCGATGGCGCCGAGAACCATGCCGGCCACCATGAGCGCGATACCGCCGAGCCAGCGAGGCACCTTGACCAGGTCCAGGAGGAGCCGGGGTGAGAGGAAGTCGTTCAGGGGTGCCCGCTGAGCCGCGTTCTGCTGGAGGACGAAACCGAAGCCCAGGCAGCAGGCGGCGCTCACGGCGAGAACCAGAACAAGAACCGACACGCTGCGTACCTCGATCACTGGGCCGGGCTGCGGGGCGGGTTAGGGGCCGACTGTAGCGCCCTTGGGCCGGGCTTGCTCCCAGGAGTACCCGGAACCGGGCGGTTGACGCGGTCACCCGTACGACCGTCCCGCCATGGTGCGGGGGCGGGGCCCATGGCGCCATGGCGTACGCCACACAGGGGCCCGGTGACCTGCCGTTGGTGATCACAACTGCCCCTTCAGTCACGACAGTTGAACCGTGTAACACCCGTCCCAGCCTTGACGAGAAGCATTGGCTGCGGGTTTGCTGTCCGTGACCATCTGCCCACGCAACGAACTACGACGTCGAGCACGTCGCGTGAGGAAGTCTCCGCGGTGTCTCCACCCCCACCACCACTGGGCCGCAGCCGAAGACGGGCGGCCCAGGCCTTCGACGCGGCCCTCGACGACGCCGAACTCGTCTCCGCCCGCTCCGCGTTGGCCCAGGGCCGCTGGCAGGCCGCCCGCTCCCTGATCGCCCAGTCCGGGGACGAGTGGGATCTACGCGGCCACCGGGTGACCGTCCTCGCCCTGGAGCCGTACAGCGCCGCCTGGACCCGCGACTGGCTGCTCGCCGAACCCGAGTCCGCCGACGCCTGCGTCCTGCTCGCCCTCGCCCAGGTCCAGCGCGCCCTGCGCGGCAAGGAGAAGCCGGAACGCGCCCGCGAGGCCTGCCGGACCGCCGCCGAGCGCGCTCCCGCCGACCCCACCCCCTGGCTGGGCCTGCTCATGCTGGAGCAGGGCACGGCCGGTGCCGGGAGCGCCGTCCGGATCTTCGAGGAGGTCCGCCGCCGCTACGCCGACCACCACCACGCCCACCATCTGATGGTCGCCCGGCTCGCCGAGCACCGCGCCGACGCCGGCCCGGACCCGCTGCACGAGGTCTACGACTTCGCCAACTGGGCCGCCGAACAGGCCCCCGCCGACTCCCCGCTCGCGATACTCCCGGTCATCGCCCACGCCGAGCGCTACCGCGTCCTCGCCCACGCCGGCCACGAGCCCCCCGACCCGGCCGCCTCCGGCCACTGGGTCGGACGCCGGGCCCGCCAGGTGATGAAGGCCGCCTTCGACTGGTGGCTGGAGTGGGAGCACGAGGGCCACCCCCGCCGCCTCGTCGACCTCAACTTCCTCGCCCACGCCAAGGTCTGCGAGGGCCGGGGCGCCGAGGCCGCCGCCCTGTTCCACCGCATCGGCGAGCACCCCACCCCCGCCCCCTGGGCGTACCCCGACCGCGACTCCACCTCAGCCTTCCGTGCCGCACGCGACAGCGCGCTCGGCACGGTGTGACGCCCTCCCCTTCCCGAAAAGGACGGTCTCCCGTGACAACGGACAGTTCGAGTACGAAGAGAACCGACGGCATCAGCACCTTCAAGGGCCAGGAGCGGGCCCTGCGCGCCGACCGCCTGGGCACCGGAGGCCTGCTGCTCTCCGTGCTCGCGGCGACCGCCCCCCTCATGGTGGTCGCAGGTGTCATGCCCACCACATTCGCGGTGATGGGCATCGTCGGACAGCCCCTGCTCTTCGTCCTCCTCGGCGTGATCCTCGTCCTGTTCGGCATCGGCTACGCCGAGATGAGCCGGCACGTCCACAACGCGGGGGCCTTCTACGCGTACATCTCCCGCGGCCTCGGCGGCACGGCCGGCGCGAGCGCGGCGCTGGTCGCCCTGGTCGCCTACAACGCCCTCCAGGTCGGCATCTACGGCATCTTCGGCTTCGAGGTCTCCGGCCTCTTCGCCACCTACGCCGAGGTGGAGGTCGCCTGGTGGATACCGGCCCTGGTGGCCGCGCTCGCCGTCGGCGCACTGGGCTGGCTGAAGATCGACGTCAACGCGAAGGTGCTCGGCGTCCTGCTCGTCATCGAGGTGGCCCTGGTCGTCATCTTCGACATCGCCGCCGTCGCCGACCCCGGCAAGGAGGGCCTGTCCCTGCACGCCTTCAACCCGGACACCCTCACCGGCGCGGGCGTCGGCACCGCCCTGTGCTTCTGCATCGCGGCCTTCCTCGGCTTCGAACAGGCACCCGTGTACGCCGAGGAGACCAGCCGCCCGCACGTCCTGGTGCCGCGCGTGATGTTCCTGGCAGTCGGCGGGGTCGCCGTATTCTTCGCGGTCAGCAGCTGGGCCCTCACCGTCGCCACCGGCCCCTCCGCGATCGTCGGCGAGTCGCAGAAGCAGAGCGCCGGGCTGCTCTTCGGCCTCACCGAGTCCCGGCTCGGCGGCACCTTCACCGACGTCCTGCACATCCTCTTCGTGACCGGCATGTTCGCCGCGATGCTCAGCTTCCACAACGTCGTCGCCCGCTACGCCTTCGCCATGGGCCGCGAGGGACTCCTCCCCGCCGCCTTCGGCCGTACCACCGGCACCAGCGGTGCCCCCGGCACCGGGTCCCTGCTCCAGACGGTCGTCTCGGTGGTGGTCGTGGCCGCCTTCGCCGCCGCCGACGACAAGCCGACCGGCGACCCGACCGTCCCCGTCCTGCACCTGTTCACCTGGTTCGCCAACATCGGAGCCCTCGGGGTGATCGTGCTGATGGCGGCGGCCTCCTTCTCGGTGGTCGTCTTCTTCGCCCGCCGCGGCGCCGTCGGCGCGCAGGCCTGGCGCCTGGTCACCTCCGCGGTCGCCGGCATCGCCCTGCTCGTCATCGCCGGCTACACCGTGAAGGACTTCGACGTCCTGGTCGGCTCCGGACCGGACTCGTCCCTGAGCTGGCTCCTGCCCGGGATCATCGGCCTGGCCCTGGTCGCCGGCCTGGTCCAGGGCCTGTTCCTGCGCGCCCGCTCGCCCGAGGCCCACGCCCGCATCGGTCTGGGCAACGAGGCGTTCCAGCTGGACAAGGCCGCCTCTTCGTAAGAGGTGGTTACGGAAGTCTGACGGGCACTCGCGAACCCTGGCCCGCCGGGGCTCGCGGGTGTTCGAATGGACGAGTGAACTCCGGACAACCCGAGGAACAGGGCAGGCCCATCGGCCGCCGTGTCCTCCTCGGCACCCTCGGTCTGGGCGCCCTCGGCGTGGTCGCCGCGCCCACCCTGCAACGCGGCCTGGAGTCCTTCCTGGGCAGCGCCGCCGACAAGGACCCCACCGGCCTCACCGGCCTGCTCCCCAACGGCGGCGGCTTCCGCTACTACTCGGTCGCCTCCTCCGTCCCCCACAAGAACGCCTCGAACTACCGCCTGAAGATCGACGGCCTCGTCGACCGCCCGGCCACCTACACCCTGAACGACCTGCGGGCGATGCCCCAGACCCGGATGGTCAAGGACGTCCAGTGCGTCACCGGCTGGCGGGTCCCGGGCACCCCCTTCGAGGGCGTACGCCTCTCCCGGCTGCTCGACGCCGCCGGAGTACGGGCCAAGGCCACCGCGATCCGCTTCACCTGCTTCGACGGCACCTACACCGAGAGCCTCACCCTCGACCAGGCCCGCCGCGCGGACGTCCTGGTCGCCCTGCGCATGCAGGACAAGGACCTCGGCCACAGCCACGGCGGTCCGGTCCGCCTCTACGTCGCACCCATGTACTTCTACAAGTCCGCCAAGTGGCTCTCCGGCATCACCGTCACCGAGGACGTGGAACCCGGCTACTGGGAGGAGCGCGGCTACGACGTCGACGCCTGGGTCGGCAAGTCGAACGGACGGGACGATGACCCTACGAGCTGAAGCCCCGCCGGAGCCGCGCGTACGCCGCTTCGGCCGTTCCCAGCGCTGGGTGCACCGCACGACCGCCGCCCTGATGGGCGTCTGCGTGCTCACCGCCGCCTGTCTCTACATCCCCCAGCTCGCCGAGCTCGTCGGCCGCCGTGAGCTGGTCGTCCGCATCCACGAGTGGTCCGGCCTCGCCCTGCCGGTCCCCGTCCTGGCCGGCCTCGCCTCCCGCCACTTCCGCACCGACCTGCGCTTCCTGAACCGCTTCGGCCCGCACGACCGGCTCTGGGTGCGTGCCGCCCTGCGCCGCGACAAGCGGCCCTCGGCGCGTCCGGCGGGCAAATTCAACGCCGGCCAGAAGATCTACGCCTCCTGGATCGCCGGCGCCACGCTGGTGATGCTCGGCACCGGTCTGCTGATGTGGTTCACCCACCTCACCCCGATCCAGTGGCGTACCAGCGCGACCTTCGTCCACGACTGGCTGGCCCTGACCGTCGGTATCGTCCTCGCCGGCCACATCGGCATGGCGCTAGGGGACCCGGAGGCGCGGCGCGGCCTGCGGACGGGGACGGTGAGCCGGGAGTGGGCGAAGCGGGAACACTCCCTGTGGCGCCACTGACGCGGTGGGCGTCTCCGGCTCGGACACCGTGGGTGCGGGCGCCACGACGGTGAACGCCTCCTGCGCCCGCACCTCGACGCCCCCGAACCGGACGGCCACGTCGACGGCCCTCGGCAGACCCTCCACCACCGGCACCACCACGTTCAGCACCAGATGGTCACCCGCCTCCGAGGCGAGGACCGGCGGCCCCTCCAGCTGTTGGCCGTCGATGAACACCCGCCCGTTCCGCAGCAGTTCGGCATGGTCGAAGTACGTTCCGGCCAACTCGACGCCGACCGTCTCCCCGGGCCGCGCCTGACCGTCGTCGCCCGAGTCGACTCCGGCGATCGCGTACGCGCACGCGGGCGTGCCGCCGGAGGCGGCCTGGAGCCGCACGGTGGCGGTGGGGTGCCGCCGGTGGAAGTCGAGCAGCCCGCCCAGCACGGTGTACCCGGCCCGCCCCTTGCAGGTGTCGGACTTCCCCACGAGCGCGGCGAAGTCCCGCGACGCCGTCTCCCAGCTGCCGCCCTTGCCCTGCACGGCGAGACAGGCGGAGGCGAGCCCGCGCAGCAACCGCCACTCGTCGTCCGCCGGCTTCCCGGGGATGGCCTCGAGGGCGGTCCGGCACTCGGTGGGGGCGCGGAGACCGTCGTAGACGCCGGACGGGTCCGGTATGCCGTCGGCGTCAGGCGAATCCGGCCCCGGCGGCAGCCAGACGGGGATGTCGAGGGGGCTCTTGCTCGCGGAAGGAGAGGGGGCGGGGGCGGGGGCGGGCGAGGCGTCCGGGCTCCGCAGCGGCACGGGAGGCGCGGCGGGGCTGATCACCTGCCCGTCGGGCCTGGGCTGCGCCGGGACCAAGGGGGAGGGGGAGCCGGTACGCCCCGCCGGCGCACGGCCCGAGGGACCGACCGTGACGATCGTGCCCCCGCCGTCGCCTCTGTCCGACGTATCACTCCCGTCACCGGTGAAGGCCGCGGCGGCCACCGCCACCGCTCCGACGACGAGCAGCCCCGAGATGCGCCTCCCGAGGGAAACCGCCATGACGCCCCCCGACACGGTCGCCCCTGGGATGCCGTTCCCAGGGGTCTCCCATCATCGGGCCGACCGCGTCGGGACGGAAGCCGATTCAAATCCCGAAGTCGAGCAGGATCCTGCAAGCCGGCGGGCCTGCGGCTTCCACTTCTGCGAAGCGGAAGCCGCAGTCAACCCCCGACGCCCAGCAGGATCTTGCAGGGCGGCGAAGGCCCGGTCCGGCCGCCGGCGCCGGCGGCCGGCTCAGCCCCCGAAGTCCAGCAGGACCTTGCAGGACACGTTCCGGTCCGCGGCCAGCGCGAACGCCGACTCCGCCTCCCGCACCGGGACCACCGCGCTGACCAGCCCGTCGAACGACGGCTCGGCCGCGAGCAGTTCCAGCGCCGCCTCGAACTCCCCGTCGAAACGGAACGCCCCCCGCAGCTCGATCTCCCGGCTCACGACCAGATTACCGGCGAACGGCGACTGCCCCGGCGGCAACATCCCGAGCTGCACCACCACACCCCCGCGCCGCACCAGCCGCAGACAGGTGTCCAGCCCGGCCGCGACCCCGGACGCCTCGACGGCCACGTCCACCTCGGACGGCCACCCGGCATCATCCGGATCGTCGGCCCGTACGACGGTGTCGGCGCCGGCGGTCCCCGCGTACCGCAGGGCCGCGGGCAGCAGGTCCGTCACCGTCACCCGGGCCGCACCGGCCGCCTTCGCCGCCGCGACCACCAGACAGCCGATGGGCCCGGCCCCGGTGACGAGCACATGCTTGCCCGCGACCTCCCCGGCCCGCCGCACCGCGTGCAATGCGACGGACAGGGGCTCCGCGAGAGCCGCCCGGCGAAGGTCAAGTCCGTCCGGGAGCCGCCTCAACTGCTCGGCGGGCACCACCACTTGGGCCGCGAACCCGCCCTGGACGTGCGGAAAGCGCGCCGCGCTGCCGAGGTAGCGGGTGTCCCGGCAGACGTTGCGCCGACCGTCGGCGCACTCCGGGCACACCCCGCAGGGAGTGGCCGGGTGCACCGCAACAGCCGTACCGGGAACAGGACCTGACGCACCGGCACCGTAGGAGAGGACCGTCCCGACCACCTCGTGCCCGAGCAGCATCGGCTCCCTCAGCCGGAAGTCCCCGACCCCGCCGTGCCGCCAGTAGTGCAGATCGGAGCCGCAGACCCCGCCGTAGCGGACCGCGACCAGGGCCTGCCCCGGACCGGGCGACGGCGCCGCCAACTCCTCGACCCGCAGGTCGCCCTGCCCATGGATCACACAACCGAGGGTCATCACAGCACGCTCGTCATTCCGCCGTCGACGTACAGGATCTGCCCGCTGACGAAGTCCGCGGCGGGCGAGGCGAGGAAGAGCACCCCGCCCACCAGGTCCTGCGTACGGCCCCAGCGGCCGGCCGGGGTGCGGCGACGCACCCAGGAGCTGAACTCCTCGTCCTCGACGAGGGCTTGGGTCAGCTCGGTCTCGATGTAGCCGGGGCCGAGACCGTTGACCTGGACGCCCTGCGGGCCCCAGTCGGCGCACATGCCCTTGGTGAGCATCTTCAGCGCGCCCTTGGTGGCGGCGTACGGCGCGATGCCGGGACGGGCCACCTCGCTCTGCAGCGAGCAGATGTTGACGATCTTTCCGTGGCCGCGTTCCGTCATCCGCCGGGCCGCTTCCCGGCCGACCAGGAACGCGCTGGTCAGGTTGGTGTCCAGGATGCGGTGCCAGTCGGAGTCGGTGAACTCCAGGAGCGGGGCGCGCAGTTGCATGCCCGCGTTGTTGACCAGGATGTCGAGCGGGCCGACCCGGTCCTCGACGTCCGCGATCCCGGCGGCCACCGAGGCGCCGTCGGTCACGTCGAACACGGCCGTGTGGATGCGGTCGCCGGGCAGTTCGGCGGCGGCCTTGGTGAGCCGCTCGGCGTCCCGCCCGTTGAGGACCACCGTGCAGCCGGCCTCCGCGAGACCCCGGGCCAGGGCGAGTCCGATGCCCCGGCTGGAGCCTGTGACCAGGGCGGTCCTGCCGCTGATGTCGAACAGAGGGTGACTCATCGTCGTACTCCTCGTATCCCTAGATGATCAGCGAGAGCAGCAGGACCAGGCCACCGGCGACCACCGAGATGATCGTCTCCATGACGGACCAGGTCTTGAGGGTCTGGCCGACGCTCAGGCCGAAGTACTCCTTGACCAGCCAGAACCCGGCGTCATTGACATGGCTGAAGAAGAGCGAGCCGGCGCCGATGGCGAGGACCAGCAGGGCCGCGTGGGTCGTCGACATGTCGGCGGCCAGCGGAGCCACGAGCCCCGCGGCCGACACGGTCGCCACCGTCGCCGAGCCCGTCGCGAGCCGGATGGCCACCGCGATCAGCCAGGCCAGCAGCAGCGCCGGGATCGACCAGTCCTCGGAGATGTCCAGGATCATGGCGCCCACGCCGGTGTCGATCAGCGTCTGCTTGAAGCCGCCGCCCGCGCCGACGATCAGGAGGATGCCGGCGATGGGCGCGAGGCCCTTCTCGACCAGCGGCGTGAGGCGCTCCCTGCCGAACCCGGCGGGCCGCAGCAGCGTGAAGATGCCGAGGAGCACCGAGGCGAGCAGGGCGATCAGCGGCGAACCGATGACGTCGAAGACCCGCTGCGTGGTGTTCTCGGGGTCGTCGATGACGATGTCGACGAGCGCCTTGGAGAGCATCAGGATGACCGGCAGCAGGATGGTGATCAGCGTGGCACCGAAGCCGGGACGCTTCTCCAGGTCCTCGGACGGGCGCTGCGGGATCATCCTGTCCGGCGCCGGGACGTCCACCCAGCGGGCCGCGTACCGGGAGAACAGCGGACCGGCGATGATCACCGTCGGGATGGCGACGAGCACGCCGAGCGCCAGGGTGACACCCAGGTCGGCCCCGATCGCGTCGATCGCGACCAGCGGGCCGGGGTGCGGCGGGACCAGGCCGTGCATCACGGACAGACCGGCCAGCGCCGGGATGCCGATCCGCATCAGCGAGTAGTTGCCGCGCTTGGCGACCATCAGCACGACCGGGATCAGCAGCACGACGCCGACCTCGAAGAACAGCGGCAGACCGATCACGGAGGCGATCAGCACCATCGCCCACGGCATCGAGCGGCCGCCCGCCCTGGCGAGGATGGTGTCGACGATCTGGTCGGCGCCGCCGGAGTCGGCGAGCATCTTGCCGAGGATCGCGCCGAGCGCGATCAGCACGCCCACGCCGGCGACGGTGGTGCCGAGGCCGCCGGTGAAGCTGGTGATGACCTTGTCGAGCGGCGCTCCGGCGAACGCGCCCAGCGCCAGCGATCCGATGGTCAGCGACAGGAACGCGTGGAGCTTGAACTTGGTGATGAGCAGGACGATGACGGCGATGCCCGCCAGGACTGCGATGCCCAGCTGAGCGTGACCGGCCGAGGTGATGGGCTCGACCGGATCCGCTGCCAGCAACTCGACGCTGAGTCTGGTCACGGGGGTTCCCTTGCAGGTACGGGGATGGGGGAGGGGGTCTTGCGCGGGGGGTTACGGGAGTTCGGTCAGGGCCTTCGCGGCCCGGCCGGTGATCTCCTCGGGGCTGCCGGTGACGTCCACCACCACTCCCGCCTCGTCCTCCTGAAGCGGCTGGAGGGTCGCGAACTGGGAGTCGAGCAGTGCGGTCGGCATGAAGTGCCCCTGCCGATGGGACATGCGGTCCTCGATCAGGGCGCGATCGCCCGCGAGGTGCACGAAGACGAGCCCGGGAGCGGCGGCGCGCAGCCGGTCACGGTACGAGCGCTTCAGCGCCGAGCAGCTGACCACCCCGCCGAGCCCCGCCCGTCCGTCCGCCCAGTCGCCGATGGCGTCCAGCCAGGGCCACCGGTCCTCGTCGGTGAGCGGGGTGCCGGCCGACATCTTGGCGATGTTGGCCGGCGGGTGGAAGTCGTCGCCCTCGGCGTACGGGACGCCGAGACGGGCGGCGAGCAGCGGACCGATGGTGGTCTTGCCGGTGCCCGCGACGCCCATCACCACGACGACATGGGGGGTGTGCAGCTGCTGCATGGTGCTCTCACTGTCTGCTGTCTTCATCGACACGTGGACGCCCTCGGGGCGTCGACGCAACTGAAACCCATTAGGTACGACAAATTCAAGAGTCTGTGATGAATAAGTCTGACTTTTTGAGTCCGTGACCTGACGCGTACGCTGAGTGCATGAGCACATCGGGCCGGGGGCTGCACGGCCAAGTACTGGAATCCCTCGGCCCCGCGATCACCGCGGGCGAGTACCCGCCGGGCAGCGTTCTGCGCACGGACGAACTGGCCCAGCAGTTCGATGTGTCCCGCTCGGTGATGCGGGAGGCGGTCCGCGTCCTGGAGTCCATGCACCTGGTCGAGTCCCGCCGCCGCGTGGGCGTGACGGTCCGTCCGAAGGCGCAGTGGAACGTCTACGACCCGCAGGTCATCCGCTGGCGCCTGGCCGGCGCCGACCGCCCCGGGCAGCTGCGGTCACTGACGGTCCTGCGCTCCGCGCTCGAACCGGTCGCGGCGGGCCTGGCGGCGAAGAACGCCACGGCGGAGCAGTGCGCGGAACTCACCGAGTGCGCACTGGGCATGGTCGCCCACTCACGGGGCCACCAGCTGGAGGGCTATCTGATCCACGACATGGCCTTCCACCGCGTGATCCTCAACGCCTCCGGCAACGAGATGTTCGCCCGCCTCGGAGACGTCGTCGCCGAGGTCCTCGCCGGCCGCACCCACCACGAGGTCATGTTCGAGGACCCCGACCCCGCCGCGGTGACGTTGCACGTCCAGGTCGCCGAGGCGGTTCGCGCCGGCGACGCGGTCCGCGCGGAGACGCTGACCCGGGAGATCACGGTGGGCGCGTTGCAGGAGCTGGACATCCTCGCACCGGGACCGGGGGAGACCGACGCACGGACATCGAGCGGGTCATCGATCCGCTGAAGAGGTCTCCCACTCCGACGGCACCGAGTGCCCGCCAGGACGGTCACTCCAGGAAGTCCCCGTCCACATAGACCCACGCCCCGTCCACCCGCTCGAACCGGCTCCGCTCGTGCAGCGACCCGCCCCGGAACGAGGCCCGGAAGGTCACCGTCCCGACCGAGTGGAACGCCGACCCGTCCCCCGTGCCGAGGATCTCCAGACCGGTCCACCGCATGCCAGCGTCGAAGTCGAGGCTCGCGGGCCGGGTCCGAGGATGCCAGGTCCGCAGCAGATAGGCGGCGTCCTGCTTGACGAAGGCGCAGTACCGCGACCGCATGAGCGCCTCGGCGGTCGGTGCCGCGGCGGCGCCGACGTGATAGCGGCCGCAGCACTTGTCGTAGGGCTCGGGCAGGCCGCAGGGGCAGGAACGCGTGCTCATGGCCGTCATTCTCCCGGAACTAGCCGGCCGCCCGCGTCTCGGGCAATGGCACCGGCGGCAGCGCCGTCCCGTACACCCACGCCTGGAACACCTCGTCCAGCGGCTCGGGCGAGAAGCGCGAGGCATGCGCGGTGAACGTCGTCGTGGTCACCGCGCCGCTCCGGTGCAGCCCCGCCCAGCCGCGCAGCATGCGGAAGAAGGCCACGTCGCCCATCGCGCACCGCACCGCGTGCACGGTCAGCCCGCCCCGTTCGTAGAGCCGGTCGTCGAACATCGACTTGCGGCCCGGATCGGCCAGCTTCAGATCCTGCGGGAGTCCCGACAGCAACCGATGTGCGACGGCGGCGAGTTGCTGGGCCGTCCGCCCGCCGGAGCGCTCCGACCACAGCCACTCGGCGTACTTCGCGAACCCCTCGTTCAGCCAGATGTGCCGCCAGTCCGCGATGGACACACTGTTGCCGAACCACTGATGGGCCAGCTCGTGCGCGACCAGCCGCTCCGAACCCCGCGCCCCGTCCACGTGGTTGGCGCCGAACAGCGACAACCCCTGTGCCTCGACGGGGACATCGAGCTCCTCCTCCGTCACCACGACCGCGTACTCGTCGAAGGGGTAGGGGCCGAAGAGCTCCTGGAACAGGTCCATCATCTGCGGCTGACGCGCGAAGTCCCTGGAGAACCTGGGGAGCAGATGCGACGGGATGTGCCCGTGCTGCGGCACCCCGCCGAGGCCGGGGTCGCCCAGCAGCACCGTCTGGTACTTGCCGATCGACAGCCCCACCAGATAGCTGGACGTCGGCGCCGACTGCTCGTACACCCAGGTAGTCGTGGAGGCCTTCGTGGTACGGGTCAGCAGCCGCCCGCCCGCCACCACCGAGTACGCCGACGGTGTCGTGATCGAGATCTGGTACGACGCCTTGTCCGCCGGCCGGTCGTTGCACGGGTACCAGGACGGCGCCCCGATCGGCTGGCTCGCCACCAGCGCCCCGTCCTCCAGCTCCTCCCAGCCCAGGCCGCCCCACGGGCTGTTCACCGGCTTGGGGTTGCCCGCCCAGTGCACCTCGACCGTGAACGCGGCCCCCGGCCGGACCGGCTTCGCGGGCCGGATCCGCAGCTTGCCGCCGCGATGCGTGTAGTGCGGCTGCCGGCCGTCCACCCGCACCCGGCCGACCTTGAAGTCGGCCAGGTTCAGGAAGAACTCGCCCAGCGGCGACCGTCCCGCTATGGCGTTGATCCGGGCCGTGCCGGACAGCCGGTTCGGGCCCGGGCGGTAGTCCAGCGCGAGCTCGTACCGGTGCACCCGGTACCGCGCGTCACCGTTCTCCGGGAAATACGGGTCCGAACCCGCCGCCTGCTGAACCGCCACCGCTGTGTCTACTCCCTGTGCCATGCCACCACTCCGCTCGGGTGCACCGCTCTCCCGTGCCGAGTGGCCGGCGTTCAGGGACGCCATGCCTCGATCGGGTTGCCGAGCCAACGGGTGTCGTCGGGGACGGACTCCGCTGCCATGACGAGCGACGCGGGGCCCAAGGTCGTCCGGGCCCCGATCGTGCTGCCGGGCAGCACGATCCCGCCAGGACCCAGCGTCGCGCCCTCACGGAGGACCACAGTATCCGTCCGCAAGATCCGGTCGTGGAAGAGGTGCGTCTGGAGCACACAGCCACGGTTCACCGTCGCCGCGTCTCCCAGCGTCACCAGATCCGTCTCCGGCAGCCAGTAGCTCTCCACCCAGACGCCCTTGCCGACGTGCGCACCGAGCCCCCGCAGCCACGCCGTCATCAGCGGCGTACCGGGCACGGAACCGGCCAGCCACGGCACCGCCACGACCTCGACGAACGTGTCCGCGAGCTCGTTGCGCCACACGAAGCCGCTCCACAGCGGATGCTCCCCACCGCGGTGCCGCCCCACGAGCAGCCACTTCGCGACGACGGACACCAGCCCGGCCACGGCACCCGCCGCGAGCAGCACAAGCCCCGCCAGCGCCCACGCCCACACACCCAGCGCACACAGCGCCGCCACCGTCAGCACGCCGATCGCCGCCGAGCAGAACACCGGCACGATCCGGCACAGCTCGACCAGACCGCGCGCCCACAGCAGCCGCGCCGGCGGGTCGTACGTCCGGCTCTGGTCACCGCCGGCGGCGGCCCGCGGCAGCTTCACCGGCGGCAGCCCCAGATACGAGCTGCCCTTCTTCGCCTTCTTCGGCGTCGCCGACAGCACCCCGACGAGCCCGCCGTCCGGCACGGACCGGCCCGGCGCGGTCATCCCCGAGTTCCCGAGGAAGGCCCGGCGCCCGATCTCCGCCCGCCCGATCCGCATCCAGCCGCCACCGAGCTCGTACGGCGCGGTCAGCGTGTCGTCGGCCAGGAACGCGCCCTCGCCGACCGTCGTCAGGCTCGGCAGCGCCAGCACGGTCGACACCTCGGCACCCCGCCCGATCCGCATCCCGAGCAGCCGCAGCCACACCGGCGTGACCAGCCCGGCGTACAGCGGGAAGAGGGTCTCGCGCGAGCGGTCCATCAGCTGCGTGACGGTCCAGGCCTGCCACCCGATCCGGCTGTGGGTCGGATGCGTGCCCTCGCGCAGCCTCAGGCTGAGCAGTCGTACGGCGACCAGGATCAGCAGCGCGTACGCCAGCCCGAAGGCGAGCGTCGCCGGTACGAGGGCCGCGGCGGCGCCCGTCAGGGGCGCGTCCGGCGTGAAGAACACGCGACCGACCAGGAACGCGGCCAGCCCCGCCAGCACCGGAAGCGCGGTGAGCGCGAAGCCCGTCACGCCGTACATCGCACGCCAGTACGTGCCCTTGCGCGGCCGTTCCTTGGGCCAGTTCCGCTTGGCCTTGCCCAGCTTGACCGCGGGCGCGCCCGCCCAGCGCTGACCCGTGGGGATCTGCCCGGTGACCGCCGAACCCGGCGCCACCTCGGCCCGCTTGCCGACCCGCGCGCCCGGGAAGAGGATGCTGCGCGTCCCGACGACCGCGTGCGCGCCCACCCTGACCGGGCCGATCTCCAGCCGGTCGCCGTCCAGCCACCACCCGGACAGGTCCACCTCGGACTCGACGGCAGCGCCCCGGCCCAGCTTGAGCATGCCGGTCACCGGCGGCAGCGAGTGAAGGTCGACATCAGGGCCGATCTTGGCGCCCAGCGCCCGCGCGTACCGCTCCAGCCACGATCCGGTCAGCGAGGTCGCCCCGGAGAACTCCGCCAGCCGCTCGGCCGCCCACAGCCGCAGATGCACACCGCCACCGCGCGCGTACCGTCCCGGCTGCACACCCCGCAGCAGCAGCCGCGCCCCGCCCGCGGCGATCGCGAGCCGGCCGGGCGGGCTGAACAGCACGAGCGCCGCCGCCCCGACCAGCCACCAGGAGGCGGTCGGCAGCCACGTGTAGGGCAGTACGTTGCCCAGCGCGGTCAGGACCACGGTCCAGCGCAGTCCGAGCAGGGTGAACAGGGGGATCATGGCGAGGAGTTGGATCGCCTGGGCGCGCACCGGGACCGGGGCGACGATCCGCGCGGCCCCGTCGTCCTGCGAGGACTCCTCCAGGTGCCGCGCCAACTTCCGCAGCACGGGCCGCTGGTAGATGTCGAGAACGGCCGCGCTCGGATAGCGGGTGCGCAGCCGTGTGGTGAGCTGGGCGGCGGCGAGACTGCTGCCGCCGATCGCGAAGAAGTCGTCACGCGCACTCGACACGGGGATGCCGAGCACCTCGCTCCACTGCTCGGCGAGCCACGCCTCGGTGCCGTAGAGCTGCTCGGCGGGACCGCTGGTCTCGAGGTTCTCCAGCGGCCACGGCAGGGCGGCGCGGTCCACCTTGCCCGACGTCCGGGTCGGCAGTTCGTCGACCGGTGCCAGCAACGGCACCAGGGCCGCGGGCAGTTCGGCCCGCAGCTTCTCGACCGCTGTCGCCTGGTCCCAGCCGTCCTGCGTGACGACGTAGCCGACAAGGAGCTGGTTGCCGCTGCGGGCGGTGCGCACGGCGGCAGCCGCTCCCGCGACTCCCGGCAACGCCTGAAGAGCGGCGTCGACCTCACCGAGCTCGATACGACGCCCGCCGAGCTTGATCTGCTCGTCGGCCCGCCCGAGGAAGACCACCCCCTCCGGCTCCGCCTTGACGAGGTCACCGCTGCGGTACGCCCGTTCCCAGCCCAGCGACTGCAGCGGCGCGTACTTCTCCGCGTCCTTCTCGGCGTCCAGGTACCGGGCGAGCCCGACCCCGCCGATCACCAACTGTCCACTGGCGCCCATCGGTACGGGCGTCCCGGCCTCGTCGACGACGGCCAGCTCCCAGCCGTCCAGCGGCAGCCCGATCCGGATCGGCTCCTCGCCGCTCATCAGCGAGGCACAGGCCACGACGGTCGCCTCGGTCGGCCCGTACGTGTTCCAGACCTCGCGCCCCTCGGTCACCAGCCGCTGCACCAGCTCGGGCGGGCAGGCCTCACCGCCGAAGATCAGCAGCCGTACGTCATTGAGGGTCTCCGGCTCCCAGAGCGCGGCCAGCGTCGGCACCGTCGACACGACGGTGATCTCCTGCTCCACCAGCCACGGCCCCAGATCGGCACCGCTCCTGACCTGCGCACGTGGCACCGGCACCAGACAGGCCCCGTACCGCCACGCCAGCCACATCTCCTCGCAGGACGCGTCGAACGCGACTGACAGCCCCGCCATGACCCTGTCAGCCGGACCGATGGGGTCGTCGGTGAGGAACAGCGCGGCCTCGGCGTCCACGAACGCGGCGGCACTGCGGTGGCTGACGGCGACGCCCTTGGGCTTTCCGGTCGATCCGGAGGTGAAGATGATCCACGCGTCGTGCTCGATGCCGGGCCGCGCGGCGGGGACCTCGCTGCGTCCGGTGACGGTCAGTTCGTGACCGGCCCCGACGACGGCCCGTACGTCCGCCTCGCCGAACACCAGCTCGGCCCGCTCGTCCGGGTCCTCGGCGTCCACGGGGACGTAGGCGGCGCCGGCGGCGAGCACCGCGAGAATCGCGATGTAGAGGTCGTTGGTCCCGGACGGAACGCGGACACCCACCCGGTCGCCGAGCCCGACCCCGGCGTCCGTGAGCCCGCGGCGCAGCCGCTCGACCTCCACGGCGAGCGCACGGTAGGTCAGGCAGGTCGTCCCGTCGTCCAGCGCGGGCTCGTCCGGGTAGGACCGCACCGACGCGTCGAAGACGTCGACGAGCGTGCGCGGAGAGGCCGCGGGGCCCCCGGAGAAACGTGCCGTATCGCCGAACCGCTCGCGGATCTCTTCCTCGAGCAGGCCGAGAGCACTGCTCTCGTGTATGGCTGCCATCGGTCCTCGCGTCTCGATCCCGGAAGCCCCGGGGTGCTGGCGGGCCCGCAGGTCTGCCTGGGGTTGTCCGGGTCCAGCTCCGTAACAAGCCGGAAATTTTAGTACGACGCTAGGTCCGTGCCCTGGGAGCGGCCACCGCGGGGGCCCGTCCGGGTGGGTGCCCGAACGGGCCGCACATGGTCTGACCTGCGGCTCCTGGCTCTGGACGAGACATGCCCCACATCACCCAAGAGCAACGGGAACAGGCCGAGTTGGTGCTTTTGTTTACTCGGCGTACGTCTCGAATTCAGCTGTTTGTGGTGTGCCGTTCGCGCTGGTGATCACGAAGGTGAGATGTGCGGAAAAAGCAAAAAACCCCTGATCAACAGGGGTTTCAGCTGGTGTCCGAGGGGGGACTTGAACCCCCACGCCCGATAAAGGGCACTAGCACCTCAAGCTAGCGCGTCTGCCATTCCGCCACCCGGACAAGGTGTCTGTCGCGCGGGGTTCCCCTCGCGGCGACAGAGGAAACATTACCAGGCTTTCGAGGCGCCCCGATCACCCCCTCGTCCCGGCGTGAACGGCGTGTGACGGGCCGGGTCCGCTCTTGGGCGCGGCCGGTCGGAGGGGGAGGATGAGGGGAACGACCAGCAGTGACAGCGGGAGGAACCAGCGTGAGCGGGACGGACACGACCAGGCACGTCACCGGCGAGGACGAGGTCGTGGACCTCTGCCGTGAGCTGATCCAGATCGACACCAGCAACTACGGCGACCACTCGGGCCCGGGCGAGCGCAGGGCGGCCGAGTACATCGCCGAGAAGCTCGCCGAGGTGGGCCTCGAACCGCAGATCTTCGAATCCCACCAGGGGCGCGCCTCCACGGTCGCCCGCATCGAGGGCGAGGACCCCTCCAAGCCGGCGCTGCTCATCCACGGGCACACCGACGTCGTACCGGCCAACGCGGCGGACTGGACCCACCACCCCTTCTCCGGCGAGGTCGCCGACGGGTGCGTGTGGGGACGGGGCGCCGTCGACATGAAGGACATGGACGCGATGACCCTCGCGGTCGTCCGCGACCGGCTGCGCAGCGGGCGCAAGCCCCCGCGCGACATCGTCCTCGCGTTCCTCGCCGACGAGGAGGCGGGCGGCATGTACGGCGCCCGGTACCTCGTCGACAAGCACCCCGATCTCTTCGAGGGCGTCACCGAGGCGATCGGCGAGGTCGGCGGGTTCTCCTTCACCGTCAACGAGAACCTGCGGCTCTACCTGGTCGAGACCGCCCAGAAGGGCATGCACTGGATGCGGCTCACCGTGGACGGCACCGCGGGCCACGGTTCGATGACCAACAACGACAACGCGATCACCGAGCTGTGCGAGGCCGTCGGCCGGCTCGGGCGGCACAAGTGGCCGGTGCGGGTCACCAAGACCGTGCGGTCCTTCCTCGACGAGCTCTCCGACGCGCTCGGCACCGAGCTCGACCCCGAGAACATGGACGAGACCCTCGCCAAGCTCGGCGGCATCGCCAAGATGGTCGGCGCGACCCTGCGCAACTCGGCGGCGCCCACCATGCTCGGGGCCGGCTACAAGGTCAACGTCATCCCCGGCCAGGCCACCGCCCACGTCGACGGGCGCTTCCTGCCCGGCTACGAGGAGGAGTTCCTCGCCGACCTCGACCGCATCCTCGGTCCGCGCGTGCGCCGCGAGGACGTGCACGGCGACAAGGCCCTGGAGACCGACTTCGACGGCAAGCTCGTCGATGCCATGCAGGTCGCCCTGAGCGCCGAGGACCCGATCGCGCGCGCCGTGCCCTACATGCTCTCCGGCGGCACCGACGCCAAGTCCTTCGACGACCTCGGCATCCGCTGCTTCGGCTTCGCGCCGCTCCAGCTGCCGCCGGAGCTCGACTTCGCCGGGATGTTCCACGGCATCGACGAGCGGGTGCCGGTGGAGGGGCTCAAGTTCGGTGTGCGGGTGCTCGACCGGTTCATCGACGCGTCCTGACGGCGGTAAGCCGAGAATTGACGTCGATATTCGACAGCCTGTGCGGAAACGAATGAGAAGGGTGAATGGACTCATAGGCTCGTAGCTTCATTACTCCCTCCTCGTTACAGGTGATGCGATCGGCAACACGAGATCGCTTTTGCCAACAAGGAGGAATAATGATCAAGAAGGTCGTCGCCGCTGCGGCTGCCACTGGTGGCCTGGTTCTCGCGGGTGCGGGCCTGGCCGTCGCCGACTCGGGTGCCCAGGGTGCCGCCGTGCACTCCCCGGGTGTTCTGTCCGGCAACGTCGTTCAGGTGCCCGTTCACATCCCGGTGAACGTCTGCGGCAACACGGTCTCCGTGATCGGTCTGCTGAACCCCGCCTTCGGCAACACCTGCATCAACAAGTGACGTCGATCCGCTGAGGGTCGTTTGACACCCGTCGGCCCCGGAGCGCGCGCCATGCGCTCCGGGGCCGACCGGTCTTTTCACGAGAATTGCAGGTCGGAATCGAAAAGGCAGGGGGAATTCAGGAATGCGACAGGTCACCCGCAAAGGCCTGATGACCGTGGCGGCCGCGACCGGCGTGATCGCCGCCGCGGGCGGTGCCGCCCACGCCGACTCGGCCGCGAACGGATCGAGCTCGAACTCGCCCGGCGTACTGTCGGGCAACACGGTGCACGCGCCGGTGCACGCGCCGGTGAACGTCTGCGGCAACACCGTCGACGTGGTCGGGGTGCTCAACCCGGCCATGGGCAACAAGTGCGCCAACCAGAGCGGATCGTCCGGCGGGTACGGCGACGACGGTGGGTACGGGGGTGGCTCCGGCGGCAGCGGTTCGTCGTCCGACGGTCACGCGAGCGGCTCGCCGGGCGTCGGCTCCGGCAACCACGTCGAGGCCCCGGTGGATGTCCCGGTGAACGTCTGCGGCAACAGCGTCGACATCATCGGGATCGGCAACCCCACCACGGGCAACGACTGCGCGAACGACGGCTCCGGCGGCGGCCACCCCGGCACACCTCCCGGCGGCGGCCAGACACCGCCCGGAGGCCCGGACCAGCCCGGCAACCCCGGGCAGCCGAACAACCCGGGCAACCCCGTGGAGCCGGGCAACCCCGGATCCCCGGGCACACCGCCGTCCTCGGGTGAGGAGACGCCGGGCTCGCCGGGCGGCAACCACCCCGGGGCGCAGACGGTCACCCAGCCGCACGGAGAAGCGCAGCTCGCCCACACGGGCAGCGACCTCCCGCTGGGGCTCACCCTGCCGGTCGGGGCGGGCGCCCTGCTGGCGGGCGCGGTGCTCTACCGCAAGGCACGGGCAGCCGCATAACGGGCACGGCGCATGACGGAGCGGGCCCCGCATCGGCGGGGCCCGCTCCGTTTTCGTCGCGTCATCTCACCAGGTGGCACGAACCTGGCGGATGATCCTGCGGCGCAGCCGCACCCTGCGGCTTCCGTCACGCAGCAGGCTCAGGCGGTCCAACTCCCAGTGTCCGTACTCGGCATGGTCCGTCAGCAGTCGAGTGGCGTCCTTGCGGGAGACCCCGCGCGGCACGTACACGTCGACAAATTCGTATTCCGGCATCGCATCTATTGTGCGGGCTGGGGCCCGGTACGGATAGCGTCTGCACTATGTCTGATGCTGTGCAGCCCACCGCTGCCGAGGTACGTGCCGCCGCCGAGGCGGTCAAGACCGCGCTCGACCGCCACCTGGCCGCGGTCGAACGCCGGTCGGGGGAGGACGACCCGGCCGTGTACGAGGCGTTCAACGAGCTCGCCGCGGCCGCCGAGGTGTACGACGAGCTGCTCTACGACCGCTATGACGAGGTCACCCCCTTCGAGATCCCCGGCACGGAGGACGCTCTCCCGCCGTACACCGGCCCCGAGGAGCCGCATGCGGTGAGCGTGCTGATCCGCCGTGACTACGCGGTGGAGGAGCCGCAGCGGCTGCTCGCGCAGGCGCAGCGGATCGAGGCGGCGGACTACGAGGCCGGTGCGGAGGCCGCCGGCACGGTGCACGGAGCGTTGGGCATCCTGTTCGGAGAGTTCGAACCGGACGAGATCGCCTCCCGGCACAAGGAGTTCGGCCTGGAGGAGGGCGACTCCACGCTGTGGGTGACCGCGGCGGACGAGCAGTCGGATCCCGGTGAGTGGCTGGCGGGGCCGTTCGAGCAGATCGACCCGCAGCGGGTGGTGTGCCGGTTCGACGTCAGCGCGGTGTTCGACGACGAGATCGATGACGGCGAGGACGAGCTGGACGATCTCGACGCGGAGCTGGACGAGGACGAGGATCTGGAGCAACACGCGTAACGCTGCGCTGGACTTGGGCGGCGGCGGTCGCGGAGGGGTTCCGTGGCCGCCGCCGTCGGCGTGTGCGGGGCGTGGTCGATGCGGCGCGCCGTTGGTCTTGCGGACGGTGGGCGACTGCGAGTGGTCGGGGGCTTATCGCGAAGTTCCCCGCGCCCCTGAGGTGAGTCAGCTGGACGTGGGTACCTGCGTCCCCAGCAGGACCGGGAGGCGGGTCGTGCGGGGCTTGGCCTGGATCTCGGCCACGGCCCTCGGCAGAGCCTGGTCCGCGCCCTGGACCACGGAAAGGTGGCGCTCCGCTCGGCTGAACGCCGTGTAGACCCACGGTCGGGTCAGCGACTGGGTCGCGTCTCCCGGCAGGACCACGACCACCGCCGGCCAGCGGCCGCCGGCCGCCTGGTGGGCGGTCAGGGCCCAGCCGTGGCGTACGGACTCCTCCACACGCTCCTTCGGTACGACGACGGCCTCACCCGCGCAGGAGAGGTGGAGGCCCTCCGCGTCGGCCTTCACCACGTGGCCCGGCAGGGTGCGGCCCGGCGTGGGCGAGTAGGCGATGCGGTCGCCGGGGTCGAAGCCGCCGAAACGGCCCGGGCCGGGGTTGAGACGCTCCTTGAGGGCCACGTTCAGAGCTCGTGTGCCCGCCGCGCCGCCGTGGCCCGGCGTGATCACCTGGGTCTCCTCGGGCGGGACACCGATGGCCCGCGGTACCGAGTCGGCGACCAGCTGCACGGTTCGGTGCACGGCCTCGCCCGCGTCCCGCGCCGGCACGATCACGACCTCCTTGCCGGGGGCCTCGACCTGGTTCAGCTCGCCGATGCCGATACCGGAGACCAGCTCGCCGAGGGGGCCCGGGTCCGGCCGCCGGGAGGCGATCTGGGGGCAGACGCGCGCGGCCAGCAGATCACCGAACACCCGCCCCGGCCCCGCCGACCACAGCACCGCCGGGTCCCCGGCCAGCACCAGCCGCGCCCCGTCCGGCAACGACTCCGACAGCAGCGCCGCACTCTCCACGTCCAGCTGGGGCGCGTCGAGAACCACGAGGAGGTCGAGATCGAGCGCACCGTCGGCATCGCGGCCGGGGCCTTCGGTCCCGGTGAGGAGACCGCTGACGGTGGTGGCGGTGTCGTCGGAGGCCAGGGCCGCGAAGCGGTCCCGTCCAAGGGGGCCGTGGGCTGCCGCCCAGGCACGCAGGCCGAGTTCACGGGCCGCGTGGAGCAGAGCCGCGGGTTCGGCCAGGGATGCCTCGCCGCCGGTGTGGAGGACCAGGCCGCTGCCCGCGACCGCGCGGATCAGTTCACCGGCGGAGCCCTTGGCCGAGTCGGCGGCGCGCTCCCAGTCCTCGGCCGAACCGTCCTGCTTCGGCACGGAGTTGATCAGCCGGGCCAGTCCGTCGGCGAGGCTCTCCTCCGCCATCGCGTACCGCTCCAGTCCGACCAGGACGCGGACCGGGCGCTCCTCGCCCTCCTCCGGTTCAGGGGCCCGCGGGTCGAGGGCGTCCTGGAAGACCAGCGCCTCGGCCTCCGCGAGGGTGCTCTGGACGGCCGCCTCGGCATCCGGCACCCCCTGCTTGCCCAATGCCACCGTGAGCGTGGGAAGTTCGAGAGCCGTGTGCCCGGCCACGGCCGCCTGTTCCAGCAGCCAGACGGTCACCGCCCGGCCCCGCCGCTCGTCGTCCGGACCGCACTCCGCACCGAGCAGCGCCCGCGCGAAGCCGTCGGCCTGCTCGGGCCGCACCCCGGCGACCCGCAGCAACTGCCAGGGGTCCTCGCGCAGTTGCTCGGCGGCGCCCTCGCCGAGCGCGGCGGCGACCTGCGGGACGAGGGCCTCCGGCGCACCGCCGTCGGCCAGTACCCGCCGTACGGACTCGACGGTCTGCGCCGCGGGAGCCGGGGGCGCGCCGGCCGTCACCGGCCGAGGGCGCTGTACGGGCTCCGGCGCGGGCCGGCGCGGCGGCTCGGGCTCGGCGAAGACGGTCGCCGCCGGCTTGTCACCGCTCTCCACGGCCCGCACGGCGGCCAGTAGATCGGCGGCCTTTCCGCTGAGCTTGGTCCCGGCCTCGACGGGACCCTGCTTCTCGGCCTTCCGCCGGGCGATCCGCTCCCGCTCGAGCTTCTGCGCAGCGAGCTCGGCAGCGGCCTCGGACAGCTTCGCCGCGGCCTCGCCCTGTTCGCCGTCGGCCGCGGAAGCCTCGCCGGACACCTCGTCCGAGTCGCCCTCGGCGACCGCGGGCGTCTCGGCCCCGTCGCCTGCGACCGCCGCCCCCGCCTCGGCGTCGCCGGCGACCGCGTCCTGCGCGGTGTCCGGCGATTGCGGCTCGGTCTCCTGCGTGGGCTCCGGCTCCGTGCTCACAGCGTGCTCCAGTCGTGATCGGGATAGCGGTGCACGGGCGCCGACACATCGTCGAGCGCCCGGCAGATCTCGTCAGGAAGACTAAGGGCCTCCACTGACAATGCCGCCGTGAGCTGCTGCGCGTTGCGCGCGCCGACGATCGGCGCGGTCACGCCGGGCCGGTCGCGGACCCAGGCGAGGGCCACCTGTAGCGGGGTGACCGCGAGCCCGTCGGCGGCGGTCTGCACGGCGTCCACGATGTGCCCGGCCGTGTCGTCGAGGTACGGCGCGACGAAGGGGGCGAGGTGGTCCGAGGCGCCCCGCGAGTCGGCCGGCGTGGCGTCCCGGTACTTGCCCGTCAGTACCCCGCGGCCCAGCGGGGACGACGGGAGCAGGCCGATGCCCAGGTCAAGCGCGGCGGGCAGCACCTCGCGCTCGATGCCCCGCTGGAGCAGCGAGTACTCCAGCTGTGTCGCGGCCAGCCGGGTCCGGGTGCCCGGGGCCGCCAGCTGCCAGGTCGCGGCCTTGGCGAGCTGCCAGCCGCAGAAGTTGGAGACCCCGGCGTACCGCGCGCGGCCGCTGCTGACCGCGAGGTCGAGCGCCTGGAGGGTCTCCTCCAGCGGGGTGTCCGGGTCGTAGGCGTGGACCTGCCACACGTCGACGTAGTCCGTGCCGAGCCGGGCCAGCGAGGCGTCCAGCGCGGAGAGCAGGTGGCCGCGCGAGCCGTCGAACCGCCGGTCCGGGTCGGGCACGCTGCCCGCCTTGGTGGAGATGACCAGATCCCGGCGCGGGATCAGCCCTTCTATGAGGCGTCCGAGCAGATACTCGGACTCCCCGTCGCCGTACACGTCCGCGGTGTCGACGAGGCTGCCGCCCGCTTCCCAGAACGTCTTCAAGAGGTCCGCGGCGTCGTGCTCGTCGGTGTCCCTGCCCCACGTGAGGGTTCCGAGTCCGATACGGGACACACGCAGGCCGGTGCGGCCGAGATGCCTCTGCTCCATGAACGGCGACATTACTGGCCGGAACCAGTGGTGTGGGGGCCTGTGGACAACCAGTTTCCGTCAGCGACACACGCGTTCATGTGGGCGGAAGAACACGACTGTCGGCTGCCCCGATCCGCACACCCCACGCTAAGGTCGGGAAACCAGGACGTTACTGATGGGTAAGGGGAATCGGCCATGCAGCTCGGCATCAACCTCGGTTACTGGGGCGCCGGAATGGACGCGGACAATCTCGCCGTCGCCCAGGAGGCCGACCGACTCGGGTACGCCGTGTGCTGGGCCGCCGAGGCCTACGGCTCCGACGCGGCCACCGTGCTCAGCTGGGTCGCGGCGAAGACCGAGCGCATAGACATCGGCTCGGCCATCTTCCAGATCCCGGCCCGCCAGCCGGCGATGACCGCGATGACCGCCGCCACCCTCGACTCGCTCTCCGGCGGCCGCTTCCGCCTCGGCCTCGGCGTCTCCGGGCCGCAGGTCTCCGAGGGCTGGTACGGCGTCAAGTTCGACAAGCCGCTGGCACGCACGCGTGAGTACGTCGAGATCGTCCGCAAGGCGATGACGCGCGAGCGCCTGTCGTTCGAGGGCGAGCACTGGACGCTGCCGCTGCCCGGCGGCCCCGGCAAGCCGCTCAAGCTGACCGTGCACCCGGAGCGCGAGCACATCCCGCTGTACATCGCCGCGATCGGACCCAAGAACCTGGAGCAGACCGGCGAGATCGCCGACGGCGCGCTCCTCATCTTCCCGTCCGCCGAGCACCTCGACGAGACGACGCTCAAGCACCTGCGCGCGGGACGCGCGAAGGCGGGCAAGACCCTCGACGGGTTCGACGTCCACCCGACGCTCCCGCTCGCCCTCGGCGAGGACAAGGACGTGGCCACCCTCGCCGACACCTTCCGCCCCTACACCGCGCTGTACGTCGGTGGCATGGGCAGCGCCAAGCAGAACTTCTACAACCAGCTCGCCCAGCGCATGGGCTACGAGGCGGCGGCCGCCGAGGTCCAGGAGAAGTACCTGTCCGGCGACAAGCAGGGCGCAGCGGCAGCCATCCCGCACGACCTGATCGACAAGACGGCGCTGCTCGGCTCCGTGGACCGCATCGCGGACCGGATGAAGGAGTACGCGGCGGCGGGCGTCACCACGCTGAGCCTCGCCCCCGCGGGCTTCACGCTCGACGAGCGGATCGCCGGGCTGCGGGCCGGGTCCGAGGCACTGGAGCGGGCCGGACTCGCGTAAACACGCGCCGCAACCGCCGGAGGTTTCTGCGGCCGTGGTGGGGGCTCGGGGGTCTTCCCCGCCACGGCCGTCACGCAGAACAACGCGCCGGCGCCCGTGTGGTTACGCCCCTGTCGTGACTCCCGGGGTCCTCCTTTTGGCGGAGTTGTCCGACACAGCTGTTGCAGCACCTCTCGCGCCGCATTTGACTCGTTCTTTGCGGAATGCCGCGGAGTCCCGCAGAGAGGTGCCCACGATGCTTTCGGCCAAGAGTCTGTTCCAGGAGATCATCGACAACGACGAGTCCTTCCGCTTGTTCTGCTCCATCGCGGCCGGCGGAGAGTCGCAGGGCGGCTGGGAGAACGCCCGCATCGCCGCGCTCGTCCCGGACGGCGAGCGCGCCCTCGCCCCCAAGATCGCCCGGCACGGCGCGGACGAGGACAAGCACGGGCGGATCTTCGACGCCCTGATGAAGAAGCGCGGCCTCGAGCCTGTTCCCGTACCGCCCGACACCGACTACACCATGCTCCTGGAGCACAGTGGCATCGGTCTCGCCCACGAGAAGCTCAGGGCCGACCGGACACTGACCGTGCAGGACATCGTGACCTACCTCGCCCACAGCCGCGTCACCGAGCAGCGTGCCTCCGAGCAGATGGAACTGCTGCGCAAGCACTTCGCCGACCATCCCGACCTCGGCCGCGCCGTGAAGATGATCTCCAACGACGAGGACAACCACCTCGCCTACTGCCACGAGGAGTTGCTGCGCTTCGCCTCCGCGGGGCACGGCCGGGACATCCAGCGGACCCTTCGGGAGTGCGCGCTCGCCGAGATCCGCGTCTACCGGGACGTCAGCCTCGCGGTCATGGCCCACATGGGCCGCATCCTGGGCTGGCCGACGGCGAAGTCGGCCGTCCTCGCGGCGGGCATCCACGCCGTGTACGCGTACGAACGCGTCGCGGGCTGGCGCCGGATGGTCTCCTTGCGGATGCCGGAGCGGCGCGACGCCCTCGGCGGACCGGCGACCCCGGCCCCCGAGGTCGCCTGAGCCGCGGCGCTACAGCCAGCCCCTGCTCTTGAACAGCCGGTACAGCAGCACCTCCAGGGCGGCCATGAGCGCGATCACCGCCGGATACGACCACACCCAGTGGAGCTCCGGCATGTGCTCGAAGTTCATGCCGTAGATCCCCGCGATCATCGTGGGGACCGCGGCCATGGCCGCCCAAGCGGAGATCTTCCGCATGTCGTCGTTCTGACGGACGCTCATCTGTGCGAGATGCGCGGAGAGGATGTCCGACACCAGCCGGTCAAGGCCCTCCACGGACTCGTTCACGCGCGTGAGGTGGTCGTTGACGTCCCGGAAGAAGGGCCGCGCCTTCTCGTTGACGAACGGCACGCCCGAGCCGAACTGGCCGACGGCGGCCAGCCGGGTCAGCGGCAGCGCCAGCGGGCCGGTCGCCCGGCGGAACTCCAGGATCTGCCGCTTGAAGGTGTAGATCCGCGACGCCGTGTGGCGCGAACCGCCGCCGTCCGGCGAGAAGACCTCCGCCTCCAACTCCTCCAGGTCGGTCTGGAGCTCCGTCGCCACGTCCAGGTAGTGGTCGACGACGGCGTCCGAGACCGCGTACAGCACGGCCGTGGGGCCCTTGCCGAGCAGCTTCGGCTCCTGCTCCAGGCGCTGTCGCACCGCCTTGAGCGGCGAGCCCTCGCCATGCCGGACGGTCACCACGAAGGCGTCGCCGATGAAGAGCATGACCTCGCCGGTGGAGACCCTGTCGCTCTCCGGCTCGTACACGACGGGCTTGAGGACGAGGAAGAGCGAGTCGTCGTAGACCTCCAGCTTGGGCCGCTGGTGGGCCTTGAGGGCGTCCTCGACCGCCAGCGGGTGCAGCCCGAACTCCTGGGTGACGAGGTCGAACTCCCGCTCCGAGGGCTCGTGCAGCCCGATCCAGACGAACCCGCCCGCGGCCCGCGCCTCGTCCAGGGCGTCGGACAGGTCCTCGGGGCCCTCGCTGCGGTGCCCGTCCCGGTAGATGGCACAGTCGACGATCACGCTGCGTATTCTCCCGTCGCTCGCAATCCGCCGCACGCGCGCGTACGCCTACGCTGGGCCGCATGCCCACGTTGATCCTCGTCCGCCACGGACGATCCACCGCCAACACCGAGGGACTGCTCGCCGGCTGGACGCCCGGGGTCGCCCTGGACGAGCGCGGGGCCGCGCAGGCCGCCGCGCTGCCCGGACGGCTCGCCGGGCTGCCGATCTCCGAGGTCGTCAGCAGCCCGCTGCAGCGCTGCCAGGAAACGATTCAGCCGCTCCTCGACGCCCGTCCCGAGCTGAACCCGCACACCGACGAGCGGATCGGCGAGTGCCACTACGGCGACTGGTCCGGCCGCAAACTCGCCGAACTCATGGACGAGCCGCTGATGCAGGTCGTGCAGGCCCACCCGTCGGCGGCCGCGTTCCCCGGCGGCGAGTCGATGCGCGCGATGCAGACCCGCGCCGCCGAGGCCGTACGCGAGTGGAACGCGCGCGTGGAGCGCGACCACGGCGACGACGCCGCCTATCTCATGTGCTCGCACGGCGACATCATCAAGTCGCTCGTCGCGGACGCGCTCGGACTCCATCTCGACCTCTTCCAGCGGATCTCCGTAGAACCGTGTTCCATCACGGCGATCCGTTACACCCGTCTGCGGCCGTTTCTCGTGCGCCTCGGCGACACCGGTGATTTCGCCTCGCTCGCACCCCGCGAGGAGCCTCCCGCCGGCGATGCCACGGTCGGTGGTGGTGCGGGCGCACCGTGATCGTCGGGCGCAGTAGGGTGAAGCGGTCGAAGCAGCGCCGTACTCACGATTCCAATGGAGATAGGACGTGTCCCGTCAGGTGTTCCTCTATGACCCACCGGAGCGTTTCGTGGCCGGCACGGTCGGACTGCCCGGGCGCCGTACGTTCTTCCTCCAGGCCTCCGCCGGCCCCCGGGTGACCAGCGTGGCCCTGGAGAAGACCCAGGTCGCCGCGCTCGCCGAACGGATGGACGAGCTGCTGGACGAGGTCGTGCGCCGCAGCGGCGGCAGCGCCTCCGTTCCGGCCATGGCACCCACCGAGGTGTCCGACGCCGCCCCGCTGGACACCCCCGTCGAGGAGGAGTTCCGCGTCGGCACCATGGCGCTCGCCTGGGACGGCGAGGAGCAGCGCATGATCGTCGAGGCGCAGGCCCTCGTGGAGCTCGACGCCGACTCCGAGGAGGACCTCGCCGAGGCCGAGGAGCGGCTCCTCCAGGACGAGGAGAACGGCCCCCCGATGCTGCGGGTCCGGCTCACCGGCGCGCAGGCGAGAGCCTTCGCCAAGCGTGCCCTGGACGTCGTCAACGCCGGGCGGCCGCCGTGTCCGCTGTGCAGTCTCCCGCTCGACCCGGAAGGACACGTATGTCCGCGCCAGAACGGATACCGCCGCGGAGCGTGACCACGGCAGAGCTGCTCACCCGAGGTGAGCTGACGGTGCGTGGACAGATCCGCGAGGCCTCCAACGCGGTGCTGTACTGCGCCGTCTCCTACGAGGGGCAGGAGGCCACGTGCGTCTACAAGCCCGTACGCGGTGAGCGCCCCCTGTGGGACTTCCCCGACGGCACCCTCGCCCAGCGCGAGGTCGCCGCGTACGAGGTCTGCGAGGCGACCGGCTGGGGGCTCGTACCGCCCACCGTGCTGCGGGACGGGCCCTACGGCGAGGGCATGGTCCAGCTGTGGATCGAGGCCGAGCCGGGCCCCGAGCTGCTGTCGCTCGTCGACACGGAGGAGCCCGGGCCGGGCTGGAAGGCGATCGGGTTCGCCGAGGTCGGCGACGGGAAGACCGCGTTGCTGGTGCACGCCGACGACGAGCGGCTGCGCCGGCTGGCCGTGCTCGACGCCGTCATCAACAACGCGGACCGCAAGGGCGGCCATCTGCTGCCGGCCGGGGACCGCCTGTACGCCATCGACCACGGCGTGACCTTCAACACCGAGAACAAACTGCGCACCCTGCTGTGGGGCTGGGCGGGCGAGCCACTGCCGGGCGAGGCCGTCGACGTACTCAAAGGCCTCAGGGAAGCCCTGACGGGGGAGCTGGCCACCCGGCTGGCCGCACTGATCACCCCGGCCGAACTCGACGCCACACGCGCGCGTGTCGACGCCCTCCTGACGTCCGGAATGCACCCGGAGCCGAGCGGGGAGTGGCCGGCCATTCCCTGGCCGCCGGTATAGGAGCAGACCGGTGGCATCGCGCCCCGAAGGGGCGCGGGGAACTGCGCGACCAGCCCCCACCGGCCGGCAGTTTTGCCACGGTTACCCCTGCGGAGCGTTTCGCGCAAGACCGCCTTACCGGCCATCCGGCCCGGTCCGGTTCGTATACGGAACATCCGTCCGGTTAGGCTCATGACATGCATGCCTGGCCCGCTTCCGAGGTCCCCGCCCTGCCTGGTCAGGGCCGCGACCTGAGGATCCACGACACCGCGACCGGTGGCTTGGTCTCCCTTGTCCCCGGTCCTGTCGCCCGTCTCTACGTCTGCGGCATCACGCCGTACGACGCGACCCACATGGGACACGCGGCGACCTACAACGCGTTCGACCTCGTTCAGCGCGTGTGGCTCGACACCAAGCGGCAGGTTCACTACGTCCAGAACGTCACCGACATCGACGACCCGCTCCTGGAGCGCGCCGAGCGGGACAGCGTCGACTGGGCCGCCCTCGCCGAGAAGGAGACGACCCTCTTCCGCGAGGACATGACCGCCCTGCGGATGCTGCCTCCGAAGCACTACATCGGCGCGGTCGAGGCGATACCCGGGATCGTCCCGCTCGTCGAACGGCTGCGGGACGCGGGTGCCGCGTACGAGCTCGAAGGGGACGTCTACTTCTCCGTCGAGTCCGACCCGGACTTCGGCAAGGTCTCGAACCTCGACGCCGCCGCCATGCGGCTGCTGTCCGCCGAGCGCGGCGGCGACCCGGACCGTCCGGGCAAGAAGAACCCGCTCGACCCGATGCTGTGGCTGGCCGCCCGTGAGGGCGAGCCGAGCTGGGACGGCGGCTCGCTGGGCCGCGGCCGGCCCGGCTGGCACATCGAGTGCGTCGCCATCGCCCTCGACCACCTGGGCATGGGCTTCGACGTCCAGGGCGGCGGCTCCGACCTCGCCTTCCCGCACCACGAGATGGGCGCCTCGCACGCCCAGGTGCTGACCGGCGAGTTCCCCATGGCCAAGGCGTACGTCCACGCCGGCATGGTCGCCCTGCACGGCGAGAAGATGTCCAAGTCCAAGGGCAACCTCGTCTTCGTCTCGAAGCTGCGCTACGACGGCGTCGACCCGGTCGCGATCCGGCTCGCCCTGCTGGCCCACCACTACCGCTCCGACTGGGAGTGGACCGACCAGGTGCTCGAAGACGCCGTCGCCCGGCTCGGCCGGTGGCGTGCCGCCGTCTCCCGGCCCGACGGCCCGTCCGCCGACGCCCTCGTCGAGGAGATCCGCGAGGCCCTCGCGGGCGACCTCGACGCCCCCACCGCGCTGGCCGCCGTGGACCGCTGGGCGGCACTGCAGCAGGAACAGGGTGGTACGGAGGAGGGTGCGCCCGGCCTCGTGTCGCGGACTGTGGACGCGCTGCTGGGCGTAGCGCTCTGACCGGAACATAGGCGAGGGCGCTTCCTCCACGTGAGGAAGCGCCCTCTGTCATGTCAGACGCGGTTCAGAGCCGCTGGATCCTGACACTGCGCAGCACGTTCGGGGACTGGGTGTCCCAGACGCCGATCACCTGGTGGCCGAAGGCGAAGGCCTCCTGGATCTGCTGCTGGATCTGCGGGATCGGGTTGTTGAGGACCCGGAACTGGTTGTTGATGCGCAGGAAGATCTGCCGCGGCTGGCCCTGGAGCGGCTGGATGATGTCGATGAAGCCGTTGGCCACACCGGCCGCCAGAGGCTGTGCCTGGACCTGCTGAGCGACCTGCTGGACCACTTGCTGCACGATCTGCTGGAGATGCTGCTGCACCTGCTGCTCGATCTGCTGCGCCTGCTGGTCCTGCTGCTGGCTCTGCTGGCCCTGTTGCTGCCCCTGTTGGCTCTGCTGCTGACCGAGCTGCTGGAGCAGCTGCTGGAAGGGCTGCTGCTGGCCGAGCTGCTGGAGCTGCTCCAACGAGCCGCCCCCCATGCCGAACGGCTGCTGCTGGCCCTGTTGGCCGTAGCCCTGCTGGCCTTGCTGACCGAAGCCCTGCTGCCCGAACGGCTGTTGCTGCTGGCCGAACGGCTGCTGCTGGTACGGCGAGGTGCTCGGGAACTGCTGTCCCTGCTGTTGTCCCAGTTGGCTCATCTGCGGGGTGGTGCTCATGCGGGTGCCACCTTCCCTTGTGATGGTGGGGATGTGCCGGCCGTCAGCCGGTGACGACCAGCCCGACGATCTCGTCGTCCGCGTACCAGACGCGGACGTCGGGGCGTCCCCCCGCGAAGGCGGAGTGCACCGCCTGGCGGATCTCGGGGGACGGGTGGTTCAGGTTCCGCCAGCCGCCGGCCACGAACAGCCGGAGCCTGGGCGGGAGTTCGCGTGGATACGGCACCAGTTCGTCCCAGTACCGCTCGGCCTGGCCGGAGCCGACCGCGTGCGGCAGCAGATGGGTCACCGCCGCCTTGATGTCGGGCCGGCTGCCGATCCGCTGGGAGGCGGGCCGGCCCGGCGCGTCCTGCTGCGGGGCCCCGGTCGCCCGCAGCACCGCGCGGGCCCGCTCCGGGGACATCGGTGCCTGGGCGGCCGCCCTGAGCATGCCCTGCAGCGCGGCCAGAGCGCCGACCACCATCGGGGAGGCCGAGGAGGTCCCGGAGAACGTGTCCGTGTACCAGGCGATCTCCTCGGGCCCGCCCTGCAGGTCACCGGGCTTGTCCCAGAAGCCGCCGGTGGTCGTGACCTCGCGTCCCCAGCCCTGGGCGTCCACGCGGGCACCGTAGTTGGAGAACGCGAGCCGTGACCGGTCCGGTCCGTGGTCCCGGCCGTGGGTGCCGGGCGGCGGGGCGCCCGCGCCGACCAGGACGGCACCGGAGGACTGGTTGGACGGGTTGAACGGGTTGCGCCACCACGCCGGGAACTCGTCGGGGCGGCGCTCGTAGACCGCGTCGTCGAGGGACTCGCCGCCGTTGCCGGCGGCCGCCACGACGAGGACGCCCTTGGCGGTGGCGTAGCGGACGGCCGCGAAGTCGTCCGGCCACCACTCCAGGGCGACGTAGCCGCGCTGGTCGTCGCGCTCGGCGAACTCCGACCGCGGTCCGGGCCGGTGGAGTTCGACGAGGACGATGTCACCGGGGCCGAGCCGGTCCGCCGCCGCGTGGATCGCGGCCGCGGTGCCGATGCCCTGGAAGGACGCGGCAGCGGTGGTCGCCTCCGGCACGATGCCGGTGACGCCGTGTTCGCCCTGGTCGCCGCCGATCACGCCGATCACGGCGGTGCCGTGGTTGCGCCAGGCGATGTCGGTCAGCGGGGTGCCGACGACGACACCGGCCAGCTTGGCGGCCAGGTCCTCATGGCCCAGCTGCCAGGAGCCCTCGACGTCGATCACGGTCACGCCGTGACCGGTCCCGCCGGGCCGCTGCCAGGCCCAGTGCGCGTCGATCCCCTCGGGGGTCGGCCGCAGATAGCCCTGCCGACTGCTGAAGTCCGGTGTGACCGGGGCGCCTTCCTTCAGTCGCCCGCTCTCCTCGCCGACCTGCTTGAGGGCCGCCGGTACGGCGCCCGGCTTCACGTACGCGGTGTCGATACCCGGCAGCGCGGCGATCCGCGAGCGCAGTTCCTCGGCGCGGCTGCGGTCGCCGCGCACCTGGTAGAACAGCGCCAGGTCGGGCACGTTCCCGGAGTCCGGGACGGCCGACTGCTGCAACCTTTCTTCGCTTCCGAACAGCGGTTCAAGAGCGAGTTGTTCGTCGCTGAGGAACATGTTGAGGGCCGAGACGTCGGCGCCCGCCGCCGACCGAACACCGTCGGCCTGGGCACGCAGCCGGGCCTCGGGACGGGCGACGACGATCAGTTCCTGTTCGGCTCCTCGATAGCTGAATCCCGCTCCGTCGGGCCCCGGCCCGGACGTTCCCGGGCCCTGCGCCGGCTGTACCTGGTCGGTCATCGGGTTCCGCTCCCTTCGGTCCTTGCGGGTGCCTGGTTGCGGGTGGTGGGCCTCCGTGGGACAACCAAGCACTCCGACGGCGCCCCGTCCACCCCGTGTTCGCCAACTCGGTTTGGAAACAAGTTGAATTGGGTAACGTGTGCAATCCGTCCTGAAACAGATGTCACGTGGCAATCCGGCCAAAGACTGCGGAGGTGACGGTCATGTGATGGGGTGGGAGCGTCTGTTGACCGTTCGGCCGGCCATCCCGTCGGCCCTTGGCAGAAGGACGCACAGTGGCACCCACGGACCGTTCCTTCGCACGTCGAAGACTCCTCACCGCGACCGCGGCGCTGACGGGAGCAGCGCTGCTCGGCGGCACGGCCCACGCGGCCGAGACACACAAGGCCGCCTGGCCCGACCAGTTCCCCCTGCCGGACGGCTTCCAGCCCGAGGGCATCGCCATCGGCAACAAGCCCTTCGGCTACTTCGGTTCGCTCCTCAACGGCGACATCTACCGGGCGAGCCTCGCCACCGGCCGGGGCTCGGTGATCAGCAAGGGCCTCGGCGACGGGCACCAGACCGTGGGCCTGAAGATCGACTGCCATGGCCGGCGGCTCTTCCTCGCCGGCGGCGGCAGCGGCGAGATCCGCACGGTGGACGCCCGCTCCGGGGAGATCGAGAAGGTCTACGCCACCGGCGGCACCTTTGTGAACGATGTGATCCTCACCCCGGGCGCCGCCTGGTTCACCGACTCCTTCAAGCCACAGCTCTACAGGCTGAACCTCGGCAAGCACGACGAGCCCAAGGGCGTCGAGACCGTCCCGCTGACCGGCGACTGGGTCCAGGGCGACGACTTCACGGCCAACGGCATCGAGCGCACCCCCGACGGTCGCGCCCTGCTCGTGGTGAACGGCTTCGCCGACGGCGGCACCCTCGAACGGGTCGACCCGCGCACCGGAGTCGCCCGCGCCGTCGACCTCGGCGGGGCCAAAATCCCCAACGGGGACGGCCTGTTGCTGCTCGGCAGGACCCTCTACGTCGTCCAGCAGCAGCAGAACGCGATCGATGTGTTCCGGCTGAACGCCGCCGGCACGAAGGGCACGGCGATCGTCAGGATCACCGACTCCCGCTTCCGTATCCCGACGACCGTCGCGGCCTGGGGCGAGAAGCTGTATCTGCCCAACGCCCGCTTCGACGTGGAACCGACGCCCGACACCGAGTACGACGTCGTGGCGGTACCGCAGGTGTGACCGTGAGGTGGGCGGTGCGAACCGCCCACCTCCGTCTCACTCCTCCGACGACTCCTCCTCGTCCGTGCCGCCGCCGCCCGACTTCGGCGGCTTCGGCGGCCGCGGACGACCGCTGGGGTTGTCCCGCAGATACGTACCGTCGCCGCCCTCGGTCGCGTGCCCGCCCGGCGGGGTCGGGCCGCCGCCGTCCCGTCTGCGCAGATACCGCTCGAACTCGCGGGCGATCGCCTCGCCCGTCGCCTCCGGCAGCTCCGCGGTGTCCCGGGCCTCCTCCAGCGTCTGCACGTACTCGGCGACCTCGGTGTCCTCGGCGGCCAGCTGGTCCACACCCACCTGCCAGGCGCGCGCGTCCTCGGGCAGCTCGCCCAACGGGATGCGTACGTCGATCAGGTCCTCGAGCCGGTTCAGCAGCGCCAGCGTCGCCTTCGGGTTCGGCGGCTGCGACACGTAGTGCGGTACGGCCGCCCAGAGGCTGACCGCCGGTACGCCCGCGTGCGTGCAGGCCTCCTGGAGGACGCCGACGATGCCCGTGGGGCCCTCGTACTTGGTCTCCTCCAGGTCCATGCGCTGGGCCAGGTCCGGGTCGGACGTGGTCCCGCTGATCGGGACCGGACGCGTGTGCGGGGTGTCGCCGAGCAGGGCGCCCAGGATCACGACCAGCTCCACGCCCAACTCGTGGGCGAAGCCGAGGAGCTCGTTGCAGAACGAGCGCCAGCGCATGGAGGGTTCGATACCTCGGACCAGTACGAGATCACGCGGCTTGTCGCCGCCGACGCGGACCACCGAGAGGCGGGTCGTCGGCCATGTGATCTTCCGTACACCGCCGTCCAGCCACACCGTGGGGCGGTTCACCTGGAAGTCGTAGTAGTCCTCGGCGTCCAGCGCCGCGAACACCTCGCCCTTCCATTCCCTGTCCAGATGCGCGACCGCGGTGGAGGCGGCGTCGCCGGCATCGTTCCAGCCCTCGAACGCGGCCACCATGACCGGGTCGATCAGCTCGGGTACCCCCTCGAGCTCGATCACCCAGTGCCTCCTTCCGATGTGCCCTCACGTACGCCCCAACCTTACGGCGTCCAACGGGGGCGTCCGCAGCCCCCTTGCACGGGGGAGTGAACGCATCACTGCCCCATTAGCCACCCCGGAACACTCTCCATTCCTCGGATCTGTGCCGGATCACCGTGCACGCCTGCCCCCACAGCGGCTCGGTGACCCGGGTAGACGTCGGATGACCCGGCGAGGCACGGAACGGCAGTTCAGAGCGAGGCCCGCAGCCACTGCTCCACGCTCGCGATGTGCACCGTCGCCCACGACCGCGCCGCCTCCGCATCACGATCCCGAAGCGCGGCGAGGATCATGCGGTGCTCGTGCAGCGTGCGGCTGACCGCGTCCTCCTGCGTCAGGCCTCGCCAGATCCTCGCCCGGGTCGTGGGGCCCGACAGGCCGTCGAGGAGGGAGCAGAGGACCGAGTTGCCGGAGCTCTGCACGATGCCCCGATGGAAGTCGAGGTCGCATGCGACCAGTTCCTCCACGGAGGGGTCGGAGCCCAGTTTGTCCAACTGGGCCGACAGGGCGTTCAGTTGCTGCTCGCTGATCCTCAGGGCCGCCATCGAGGTCGCGGCCGGCTCCAGGATGCGGCGGACGGCCAGGAACTCCAGGACGGTGTCGTCGCGGTGGAAGTCGACGACGAAACTCAGCGCCTCCAGGAGGAGTTGAGGGTCCAGGCTCGTCACATACGTGCCGTCGCCCTGTCGCACGTCCAGGATCCGGATCAGCGACAGGGCCCGCACGGCCTCCCGCAGCGAGTTGCGGGACAGCCCGAGCTCGGAGGCGAGCTCGCTCTCCTTGGGGAGCCGGTCGCCGGGGCGCAGGGCGCCCGAGACGATCATGCCCTTGATCTTCTCGATCGCCTCGTCGGTGACTGCCATGGCCGGCCTCCCAGTGGTTCCCGCATGCCCGTCAAGACATCCGATGTCTTACGCCATTATGGGGGCCGACCTGCCGATCGGGGTGCCAAACGCCCCGCTCAGACAAGGTCCTCCAGGTCGGCGATCACCGTACGCTCGTCCAGCGTCGTCAGCACCCGGTCCCGCAGGAGCACCCGACCGTCGACGACGGTGTCCCGCACGTCCGCCGAGTGCGCCGCGTACGCGAGCGTCGACCACGGATCGTGCACGGGCCGCAGGTGTGGTGCGTCCAGGTCGAGCACGATGAGGTCGGCCCGCTTCCCGGCCTCCAGCGAGCCCAGCTGCTCCCCGAGCCCCAGCGCCCGCGCACCCTCGATCGTCGCCATGCGTACGGCCTGTTCGGCGCCGACCGCCGTGGGGTCGCCGCCCGCCTTGTGCACCAGCGCCGCCTGCCGCACGGCCCCCAGCACATCCAGCGTGTTGGAGCTGACGGCCCCGTCCGTGCCGAGCCCGACGGTCACCCCGGCGCTCAGCAGCCGTGGCACCGGCGCGATCCCGCAGCCCAGCTTCAGGTTGGACACCGGACAGTGGGCGACCGCCGTGCCGGTGCGGGCCAGCGCCGCGATCTCCGGTCCGGTGAGGTCCACGGCGTGTGCGAGCAGCACGTCCGGGCCGAGCAGACCGAGTGCGTCGAGCAACTCCACCGGACGCTTGCCGTACTTGACCTCGACGGTGGCGACCTCGGTCGCGTTCTCCGAGGCGTGGATGTGCAGCAGAGCGCCGAACTCCCGGGCCAGGGCGAAGATCTCGGTGAGCTGGTCCGGGCTCAGGGTGTACGTGGAGTGCGCGAAGAGGACCGGGCGGGTACCGGGGCGGGCCGTGCCGCGGGCCGCCAGGTCCCGGCGCGCCCAGTCCAGGCGGTCCTCGTAGGCGATGCCGTCGGGCGGGCCGGGCACGTCCATGAAGGTGGGCCCGGTGTGCAGCCGCCAGCCCGCCTCACGTGCCGCCTGCTCGGCCGCCTCGTGGAACCAGTACATGTCGAGCGCCGAGGTCACCCCCGCCCGTACGCTCTCGGCGACCGCCAGCCGCACCGCCGCCGCCACGTTCGCCGGCGTCAGCAGCTCGGCCTCCCACTTCAGCACCCGCTCCAGGAAGCCCTGGAGGGTGACGTCGTCGGCGCGGCCGCGCAGCAGGGTCATCGCGAGGTGGGTGTGGGTGTTGACCAGCCCTGGAAGGACGAGACAGCCCGTGGCGTCGATGGATTCGGCGGCCGTGAAGCGCGTACCCAGCTCCTCGGCGGAACCCACGGCGACGATCTCGCCCTCATGGACGGCAACAGCCCCGTCCCGTACGACAGTTCCCTCGTCGTCCACGGTCAGGACGTCGCCGCCGTGGATCAGCAGGTCGATGCTCACGCCCGGTACTCCTCCGCCAGCAGCCGCAGCGCCTCCAGCGACACCAGCGCACCCCGCTCGACGCCCGCCGCGACGACATCGCGGTGCGGGTCGTATGCGCTGGCGCCCTCCTCGTTCACCAGCTCGTCCGCGTTCGCCCCGTCGATGACGAGGACGCCGCCCGCGACCAGCCCGCGCAGCGACGCCGTGACCAGCAGTGCGGAGAGCTCCATCTCGATGGCGGCGAGGCCGGCACCGTCGTAGGAGAAGAGCGGGAGGAGGCCGGGCTGGAAGGCCGCCCGGGTCCAGACGATGCCGCGGTGGTGCGGGGCGTTCGCCTCGCGGGCCGCACGCTGGAGCGCGATGACCGCCTCGGGGGAGGAGACCGCGGGGTACTCCGGCGGGAGCAGCTGGTGGGTGACACCGTCGTCGCGGACGGCCGCCTCCGCGATGACGAGGTCGCCGTCGCCGATCCCGGGCTTCATCGCGCCCGCCGTGCCGAACCGCAGGATGGTGTGGATCCCCGCGTCCGCGAGCTCCTGGAACAGCAGGATCGCGCCCGGACCGCCCACCCCGTGCGAGGCGACGACGACCGGCAGGCCCTTCCAACTGCCGCTGAACGTACGGTATTCGCGGTGGTACGAGACCTCCACGGCCCCGTCGAGCAGCGCGGCGACGGCCGCGGCGCGCGCCGGGTCGCCGACGACGACCGCGTGCGGCGGCAGACCGGTGCGGGGTATGCGGGTGATGGGCAGCAGGTCCTGCGTCATGCGGCGGCTCCGGTGGACGGACGGGTACGGCGACGGCGTGCCGTGGTGAGGAAGAGGGCGCCCAGCGTGACGACGTACGGCGCGGCGTCGGTCGCCTGCTGCGGCAGACCGAGGCCCTGGAGACGGAAGCCGGCCGCCTCGGCGAGGCCGAAGAGCAGCGCGGCCAGCAGCACACCGAGGGGCAGGGCGCGACCGAGCATCACGGCGACGACGGCGATCCAGCCGCGGCCCGCGGTCATGTTCTCGGTGAACAACGTGACGTTGCCGAGGGCGAGTTGGGCCCCGGCGAGACCGCACAGGACACCCGAGACCAGCACGGCCGCGTACTTGTACTTCGCCGGGCTCACCCCGAGCGTGGCCGCCGCGTCCGGTGCCTCGCCGACCCCGCGCAGGCGCAGTCCCCACACATGCCGGGACAGCATCACCGCGGCCACCGCGACCGCCGCCCACGCCAGATAGGCGAGCGGGCTGAGGCCGCCGATCAGGGGCAGGCCGAGAAGGGACGGGTCGTCGAAGGTGCCCTGCACGCCGAAGACCGTACGGAGCAGGAAGCTCGTCAGCCCCACGGCCAGCAGATTCATCGCGATACCGAGAACCACCGCGTCGCCGCGCAGCGTGACCGTCCCGACCGCGAGGATCAGCGAGTACGCCGCCGCGGCCAGCGCCGCCGCGAGCACTCCCAGCCAGGGGCTGCCGGTGAACCAGCTCGTGGCCACGGCGGTGAAGCAGCCCATCAGCATCATGCCTTCGAGGCCGATGTTGAAGACGCCCGCACGCTCGCAGACGGCTCCGCCGAGCGCGGCCAGCAGGATCGGCGTCAGCGCGCGCAGCGCCGACATGAGGAGGTCGGAGTCGAAGAACATCACACGGCCTCCTTGACGTTGACGTCTGTCTTGGCCTTGCGGCGGGTGAAGCGCGGGAAGGTCAGCCGGGCCGCCAGGAACACGATCACGATCGCCTGGAGCACCTGTGTCAGCTCACGCGGCACCTCGGTCGTCCGCTCCATCGCGAGACCGCCGACCGAGAGGACGGCGAAGAAGAACGACGCGATCACCGTACCGAGCGGAGCCGCCGTGGCCAGCAGGGCGGCCGTAAGTCCCGTCCAGGTGTAGCCGGGGGCGGTGAGCGAGCCGTCGACGAAGCGGTACGGGAAGCTCAACACCCCGATGGCGCCCACGAGTCCGGCGATCGCTCCCGACACGGACATCAACTTCAGGGTCAGGCCCCGGCGTTCGACACCCGCGTACGCGGAGAAGCGCGCGTTGAGACCGGTCATGCGTATCTCGTACCCGAACGCGGTTCGCTTGTCCGTGAACCAGTACGCGCCCGCCGCGAGAACGACCAGAACCAGACCGAAGGTGACCGTGGAGTCACCGAAGGCGGGCAGTGCCACGCCGTCGGGCATCGCCCGTGTCTGCGGCAGGCTGGAGCCGGGCTCCTTGAGCGGGTAGCGCGCCAGGTAGGAGGCGAGCGAGACCGCCGGGTAGCTCAGCAGCAGGCTGCTGACCAGGAGCGGCACGCCGAGGTGGTTCTCGCACAGGGCGGCCAGCGTGGCGTAGGCGGCGCCCGCCGCCATGCCCGCGAGCAGCGCGAGTACGACGGTGAGGGGCGCCGGCAGCGGGGAGTACAGGCCGGTCACGGCCGCGGTGATGCCGCCGAGGACCATCTGGCCGTCGCCGCCGAGGTTGATGAGCCCGGCGCGCAGCGGGATCGCCAGCGCCAGGGCCATGCCGAGCACGCTGGTGACGGTGGTGAGCGTGGAGCCGATGCCGTCGGCGCCGAGCGAGCCGGTGAGGACCGCCTCGTACGCCGCTATCGGGTCCGCTCCGGTGCCGACCAGGAAGAGCGCGCCGATGAGGACGCCGGCGAGCACGGAGAAGGTGATGGGGGAGCGCAGGGCTCCGGATATCCGGTTGGTCATGTCAGTCGACGGCCTCCACCGTGACCTGGGCGCCTGCCATCGCGAGGCCCAGTGTCCGTTCGTCCGCCTCGTTCTTGTCGTACGACGCCGTGATCCGGCCCTCGTACATCACCAGCACCCGGTCCGCCAGGCCCCGGATCTCGCTCAGTTCGGCCGAGACGAGGAGGACGGCGTGGCCGGCGTCGCGGTAGGCGACGATCTGGTCGTGGATGTTCTGGATGGCGCCGATGTCGACACCGCGCGTGGGCTGCTCGACGAGCAACAACGGGGCGTCATGGGCGAGTTCGCGGCCGATCAGCAGCTTCTGGAGATTGCCGCCGGACAGCGCGGAGGCGGGGACCTCGGGGCTCGACGCCTTGACGCCGAACCGCTCGATCAGCCGCTGCGCGTGCGCCCGTACGGCATGCGGCGGCAGCAGGCCGCGGGAGGACAGGGACGTACGGTGGTGGCCCATCGCGAGGTTGTCGGCGACGGACGCCGCGGGCGCCGTACCGACCGCGTGACGATCCTCGGGGACGTACGCCAGGCCCTTGAGACGGCGCTCGGTGGCGGAGGCATGGGTGATGTCCTCGTTCTTGAGGGTCACCCGCCCGGCGGTGGTCGGCCGCAGACCGGCCAGCGCCTCGACCAGCTCGCTCTGGCCGTTGCCCGCGACGCCCGCGATGCCGACGATCTCGCCGGCGCGGACGGTGAGTCCGGCGCCGTGCACCCCGTCGGTGGCGAGACCGGTCACCTCCAGTACGGCGTCACCGGATGTGCCCTCGGCGTGGATGCGGTCGAGTTCGACCGCGCGGCCGGTCATGGCTGCCGCGATCTCGTCGGCGGAGGTCTCCGCGGTGACCAGGCGGGCGACCACCCTGCCGTCCCGCAGGACGGTCACGTGGTCGCTGCCCTCCAGCACCTCGCGGAGCTTGTGCGTGACGAGGATCACCGTACGGCCCTGCGCGGCCAGCGACTTGAGCACCGCGAACAGGGCGTCCGCCTCGGCCGGTGTGAGCACCGCCGTCGGCTCGTCGAGGATCAGCGTGCGGGCACCGCGGTGCACCAGCTTGAGGATCTCCACGCGCTGGCGCAGACCCACGGGCAGATCACCGACGCGCGCGTCCGGGTCCACGGCGAGGCCGTGCTCCTCGGCGAGCTCGCGCACCCGGCGGCGGGCCGCGGCGCGGTCCACCAGGCCGAAGCGGCGCGGCTCGGCGGCGTAGACGACGTTCTCGGCGACCGTCAGCGAGTCGAACAGCTTGAAGCTCTGGTGGACCATGCCGAGCCCGGCGGCCATCGCGTCGCTCGGGCTGGCGAAGTGCGCGGCACGGCCGTCGACGCGGATCGAGCCCGCGTCGGCGCGCTCCATGCCGTACAGGATCGACATGAGCGTGGACTTGCCCGCGCCGTTCTCGCCCATCAGGGCGTGGATCTCGCCGTGGCGGACGGTCAGGTCGACGGAGTCGTTGGCGAGCGTGCCGGGGAACCGCTTGGTGATTCCCCGGAGCTCGACAGCCAGGCCCTCGGCGTCAGCTCGCGGCGGGGTCATCGACCTTCAGCTCTCCGGAGACGATCTGGTCGCGCAGCCCCTCGACCTTCGCCAGGACGTCCTTGTGGTCGGCGATCACGCACTTCGACGAGTCGACGCCGTCCTCCAGGCCGGTCAGGCTGATGCCGCCCTCCTTGAGGCCGTAGGAGACGGTGCCCGTCTTACCGGCCAGGACCGACTCGATGCCCTTCTCCACGGCGATGTCCGTGCGCTTGATCACGTTGTCGACGACCGTGCCCGGCGCCGAGACGCACTGGTTGACGTCGACGCCGTACGCGTAGGCGCCCTTGGCCTTCGCCGCCTCGAAGACGCCGTAGTTGCCGGCCGCGGCGGCCGCCATGATCTGGTCGTAGTCCTTGGAGAGCAGGGTGTTCGCCTGCTCCTTGGCACGTGCCGAGTCGTCGAAGGGGGACTGGCCGCCGACGAAGCGCGTCGACGTCTCGGTCTTGGCGGCGACCTTCTTGGCGCCGGCCGCGAACGGGTCGCTGTAGCGGCGGAACTGGGGAGTGTCGAGGACGTCGACCGCGCCGACCTTGCCCGACTTGCTGAGCAGACCGGCCTCGGCGCCCGCGAGGTAGACGCCCTCGTGCTCACGGAAGACCGCGCAGCCGACGTTCTTGAAGGTCTTGGTCGTGCAGGCGTCGATGATCAGGAACTGCTGCTTCGGGTTCTTCTGGGCCTGCTGCGCGACGAGGTCGGCGAACTCGAAGCCGACCAGCACGATGACGTCCGGCTTGGCGTCCACCGCGGCCTGGACGTTCTGCTGCTGGGAGGCGGTGTCCGTGGACTCGTAGACCTTCTGCGAGCCGTCGTGCTGCTTCGCCGCGTTCTTGACGCCGCTGACGGCGAGCTTCAGGAACTCGTTCTGACCGACCGCGTCGGGCGTGACGAGGGTGAAGGTCTTGCCGCTGCCGCCGCTCGCGCTGTCGGAGGCGTCGCTCTTCGCGGCGGCGTTGCAGGCGGTGGCCGCGGTGACCATGAGGGCGGTGGCGGCGGCGATCTGCAGGGAACGATGGTGTCTACGGGACATCGGGGGACCTTCCGAGTACGGCGAGGCACGCTCGGGCGGGAGCGGCGGCGGCGATGAGGGGAGAGGGGACGCTGGAACGGGGACGGGTCAGCGTCGACAGCCGTCACCGGCACACCGGCCGAAGTCGAGGAAACGGCGCTTGATCAGCAGCACGGGCTTCCTCCCTCGTCTCGGTCTGCGGACTGATTGCCGGACAGTAGCATCCGTTTCCGGACACCTGCCCGACTGTCTCGAACTATGGTTCTACCAGGTCATGTACCGTGGCCGGACACCACCGGAACATCAGGAGTGTCCCGATATGTCCCAGGAATTGCGTGCCGTCGACTGGACCGGAGACGGCCTCGCACTCATCGACCAGACGCTGCTCCCGCACCGCAACGAGACGATGGCTGTCCACGATGTGGACACTCTGGTCGACGCGATCCAGCGCCTCGTGGTGCGCGGCGCACCCGCGATCGGTGCGGCCGGCGCGTACGGCGTCGCGCTCGCGCTGGTGCAGGGCGAGCGCGAGGGCTGGTCGGTGGACGAGGTGCGGGCCGCCGTCGCGCGCATCCGGGAGGCCCGGCCGACCGCCGTCAACCTGATGGTGTGCGTGGACCGCGTGATGACCCGCTTCGACGAGGGCCTCGACGCCGTCCTTGAGGAGGCCGTCGCCGTCCAGCGCGAGGAAGTCGAGGCGAACCGGGCGATGGGCGCCCACGGTGCCGACTGGCTGCTCGAAATGGTCGGCGCCGACCGGCCGTTGCGCATCCTGACCCACTGCAACACGGGCGCGCTGGCGACGGCCGGATGGGGTACGGCACTCGGCGTCATCCGCGAACTCCACGCGCGCGGACGCCTTGAGGTGGTCTACGCCGACGAGACGCGCCCCCTGCTCCAGGGATCGCGCCTCACCGCCTGGGAGTTGGTCCAGGAGGGCATACCGCACTACGTCCAGGCGGACGGGGCCGCCGCCGGCACCATCCTGCGCGGCCAGGTCGACGCGGCGATCGTCGGCGCGGACCGCATCGCCGCCAACGGCGACACCGCGAACAAGGTCGGCACGGTGGGGGTGGCGCTCGCGTGCGCGGACGCCGGGATCCCGTTCCTGGTGGCGGCGCCGACGACGACCGTGGACCTGTCGACCAAGACCGGCGACGACATCCACATCGAACTCCGCGGCGAGGACGAGGTGTTGGAGTGGGGCGGGATACGGACGGCTCCCGCCGGGTCGCGCGGCCACAACCCCGCCTTCGATGTGACGCCGGGACGGCTGGTGACGGGACTGGTGACGGAGCGAGGCGTGCTGGAGGTGGCGTCCGGCCAACTGCCCGGTGACCACCTGCAGTAGAACCCGCGGCACGAAGAAGGGGACCCCCGAGCCCGGAGGTCCCCTTCTTCTTCCCGGTGCAGCTCAGCGCTGCGACAGCTCCAACTCCAGCAGCCACTCCACGACTTCGGTGTGGTGCCGCGCCTGACGGGGATCGGCGCCCCACACGTACAGGCCGTGCCCCGCGACCACCACGGCCGGCATCCGCGGGTCGCGTGCCGCCTCCAGGCGGTCCCCGAGCACCTTCATGTCCTGGCTGTTGGCGATGACCGGCAGCGTCACCTCGACGTCGTGCGCGGGCTGGCCGACACCCTTGAGCATCTCCACGTCCCTGAAGACGATCCCGCCCGGCTCCCGCCGGCCCATGGCCACGGAGGCGACCGTGTGGACGTGCACCACGGCCCCGGCCCCCGTCAGCGCGGCGACCCGCGCGTGCAGTTCGGCCTCCGCGGACGGCTTGCCGCCCCGCACCGCGGCGCCCTGGCCGTCCACCAACACCACGTCCGCGGGCGTCAGTTCGCCCTTGTCGTGGCCGCTGGCCGTCACCGCCAGCCGCAGCGGCTCACGGGTGAGCACGACGGACAGGTTGCCGGAGGTGCCCCGCATCCAGCCGAAGCCCGCGAAGCGCGCGGACTCGGCGGCGAGGACCGCCCCCGCCTCCTCCAGGTCCAGTTCGGTGATCTCGGCGGTCATACGGTGCTCCCGGTGGTGCTGATGGTGATCTCGTCGAACGCCCCCGCCTCGGCGTGGTCGCCGACGCCCTGCTCGTAGTACGGCTCCCCGGGCCGCCGGATGCCCACCGCGTGCCAGCCGGCCGCGCGGGCCGCGTCCAGCTCGCCGGGGCGGTCGGAGAGGAAGAGGAGCCGCGAGGGCTCGATGCCGGTCGACGCCGCGATACGGCGGTACGACTCCGGCTCCTGCTTGGGTCCCGCGTTCTCGGTGTCGTGGAGACCGGAGACGAGCGAGGTGAGGTCGCCCTCCGGGCTGTTCGTGAACCACGCCCGCTGGGCGGCCACCGAGCCGGACGAGTAGACGTACAGCCTCGCCCCCGCCGCGTGCCAGACACGCAGCCGCGGCACGACGTCGTCGTAGAAGTGCGAGACGAGGTCGCCGCGTGCGAAGCCCTCGGACCAGATGATCCCCTGGAGGGTCTTCAGCGGCGTGGCCTTGCGGTCCTCGTCGAGCCAGGCGCCCAGGGCCTTCTCGACGGCGGCCGCGTCGGCCTGCGGATCGCCGAGCTCCGCACGCACCTGCGCGACGGCCCGCGCCACGTCCGGATCGTCGGCCCGCTCGTTCAGCAGCGCGCCGAAACGCGCGCGCGAGTACGGGTACAGCACGTCGACGACGAAGCCCGTGGCGCTCGTGGTGCCCTCGATGTCGAGCACCACGGCGTCCACGTCGTACGTCAGGCCCTGCTGCGTCACGCCGCGCCCTTGTCGGCCTCGTAGCCCGCCGCGATCGTGTCGTAGTCCGGGAAGCGGGAGGCGATCGTCGAGCCGGTGAAGTTGCCGATCCAGCCGTCCTCCTCGTGGAAGAAGCGGATCGCCGTGAACGACGGGCTGGTGCCCATGTCGAACCAGTGGGTGGTGCCGCGCGGCACGCCCAGCAGGTCGCCCTTCTCGCAGAAGACCGCGTGGACCTCGCCGTTGACGTGCAGATAGAAGATGCCGGAGCCGGAGACGAAGAAGCGGACCTCGTCATCGTCGTCGTGCGTGTGCTCCTGGAGGAACTTCGCGCGCGCGGCCGCGGCCTTCGCCGGGAACTCCGGGTCGTCGCTCGGGTGCAGGCCGAGGACGTCGACGGTGGTGAAGCCCTCCTCGGCGTTCAGCTTGTCGATCTCCGGGCCGTACGCGGCGAACACCGTGTCGCTGTCGGCGTCGAACGGGACGTCCTCCCGGACGGGCCACTGCTCGTAGCGCACACCGAGCGGCTTGAGGGCCTCGGCGATCTCGGTGGGGTCCGAAGTACGGCGGACCAGCGTCTCGGGGCCGGACTCGGACCAGGTCGTCAGCAGGGTCATGGGAACAACTCCAGGCGTCTGGAAGGGATGTCCGGATACCGAGACAAGCACCGGACGGGCGGGGCAGGAAGAGGGCGGCGACGGACAGCCGGTCAGCCGCGACACGCGGCGCCGGGACAGCAGCGGGGCATGCGCAGCGCTGTCGCGCGTGGGGTCGTCATCAGGGCCTCACTGGTCCGGGGTGGGGTGCCGGTTCCGTGATGGTAACTCGACCCGGCAGGTCAACCCGGTGTGACGAAGTTGTTGTCTCAAGCAGTGAGAAAGCGTGTTCATTGCTTTGACGAATGGCCGGAATCGTTCCCATGATCTGTGCATGAAGACGCTGCTGCTCGTGCGGCGGCTGCACGTGGATCTGCTCCGGACGGCCACGGCCAGCTGTCGCTGACCCCACCCGGAGCCCCGTACGCCCTTGTCGCCGCGGGCCGCCGCCCCTGCTTGAGGTGGCGCATTCCTTTCCCTCGCTCCGGGTCGCGCGCTCCCCTCCGCTTCACCCCCCTTTGCACCACCCCGCACCTGGAGCCCCTCATGTCCCGTGTCCGCCTCCCCCTCGCCGCGCTCTCGCTGGCCTCCGTCTCCGCGCTCCTGCTCGCCGGCTGCTCGCAGTCCACGGACGCCTCGAAGGACACCGGCAGCACCGCCGCCTCCGCGTCGGCCGCCACGGGCAAGAAGCCCGCCCCCTTCAGCGACGGCGCGGTCAAGGTCGCCCTGGTCCGGCAGAGCGGCGCCGGCGACTACTTCGAGCAGTGGGGCAACGGAGCCAAGGCCCAGGCCAAGGCCCTCGGCATCGACCTGACGGTGTACGACGCGCAGGCCGACAACGCCAAGCAGGCCACCGACCTCTCCTCGGCGATCAACTCGGGCGCCAAGGCGATCATCATCGACCACGGCTTCCCGGCGACCATCCAGCCGGAGATCGACAAGGCCGTGAAGAAGGGCATCAAGGTCGTCGTCTACGACGTCGAGACGGCCACGAAGGGTGTCGTCTCCACCAAGCAGGACGACGCGAGCATGGCCCAGGCCGTCCTCGACGTGATGGCCAAGGAGGTCGGCAAGGACGCCAAGGTCGGCTACGTCAACGTCGCCGGCTACGCCGCCCTCGACAAGCGGAACACCGTCTGGACCAAGGAACTCGCCGCACAGGGCTGGAAGCAGGAGTTCAAGGTCGGCAAGGTGACCGACTCCACGGCCACCGACAACGTTCCCCTGGTCTCCGCCGCGCTCACCCAGCACTCGGACGTGGCGGGCGTCTTCGCCCCCTACGACGAGCTGGCCAAGGGCACCGTCCTCGCCGTCCAGAACAAGAAGCTCCAGGACAAGGTGAAGGTCTTCGGCGCGGACGTCTCCAACGCCGACATCCAGCAGATGACCGCCGCCGACAGCCCGTGGGTCGCCACGGCGGGCACCGACCCGTCCGCGGTGGGCGCCGCCGTCGTCCGTACCACCGCCCTGGAACTGGCCGGCCAGCTGAACAAGGCCTCCGTCGAGTTCCCGGCCGTCGCCATCACCCAGGACTTCCTGAACAAGAACAAGATCGAGAACATGGACCAGCTGCGCACCGCGCTGCCCGCGCTGAACCTGTCCCAGGTCTCGACCGCGGACTGGATCTCGAATGTCGCCCACTGAGACGACTGAGACGCCCGCGGTCAGCCTCACCGACGTCAGCATGGCCTTCGGAGGCAAGACCGTCCTTGCCTCCGTCTCACTGGACATCGCACCGGGCAGCGTGGTCGCGCTGCTCGGTGCGAACGGCGCCGGCAAGTCCACGCTGATCAAGATCCTGTCCGGCGTGCACACCGACCACGGCGGCGAGGTGCGGGTCGCAGGGGAATCCGTAGCTCTCCAGTCGCCGCTGGCCGCACGCCAGTTGGGCATCCAGACCGTGCACCAGCGCATCAGCGAGGGCATCGTGCCCGGCCTCACGGTCGCCGAGAACCTGGTCTTCGAGGAGCTGGCACAGAGCCGGGGCAACCCGTTCCTGAACGGGGGCAGGCTGCTCGCCCGCGCCCGCGAGATCCAGGCCGGCCTCGGCCTGGACTGGAGCGACAGCCTTCTCAAGCGGGACGTCACCGAACTCGGCATCTCCGACCGCCAGTTGCTCATCCTCGCCCGCGCCCTGGCCACCCGCCCCCGCCTGCTCATCCTCGACGAGCCGACCTCCGCCCTGTCCGCCGCCGAGGCGGAGCGCCTGTTCGCACTGGTCGAGAAGATGCGCGACGACGGCATCGCGGTGCTCTACGTCTCCCACCGCCTGGGCGAGATCGACGCGCTGGCCGACCGACTGGTCGTCCTGCGGGACGGACATCTCACCGAGGACCAGGTCAAGCCCTTCGACTGGGACGCGGCCCTGCGGGCGATGCTCGCCCAGGCCCAGGAGACGACCACGGCCCGCCCGGTGCGGGAGGGGGCGTCCGGCGATGCCGTACTGTCCCTTCGGGGGGTACGGCTCTTCGCGGGCCGCACGCCCCTCGATCTGGACATCCGCGCCGGCGAAGTCACCGGTGTCGTGGGCCTGCTGGGCGCGGGCAAGACCGAGCTGGCCCGCGGTCTGTTCGGCGCCGAACCCTTCGCCGCCGGCTCCGTCGAGCTCGACGGCAAGAACTTCGCGCCCCGCCGGCCCGCCGACGCGATCCGGGCCGGCCTCCACCTGGTCCCCGAGGACCGGCACGCCGACGCCCTCGTGCCCGGCTGGTCGCTGGCGCAGAACGTCTCGCTGCCGTTCCTTAAGTCCCTGTCGAGGGCGGGGCTCGTCCAGCGCGGGAAGGAGGACGCCCTGGGCCGCGCCACCATCGAGGCCCTCGGCGTCGTCGCCCGCGACGAACACAGCACCGTCGAGGAGCTGTCCGGCGGCAACCAGCAGAAGGTCGTCGTCGGCCGCTGGCTGGCACACACGCCCCGTGTCCTCATCCTGGACGAGCCGTTCCGAGGCGTGGACATCGGCGCCCGGCGCGACATCGGCCGCCGCGCCCGCTCCCTCGCCGCCGAGGGCGCCGCCGTCCTCGTCCTGTCCGCCGACGTCGACGAGATCCTCGAGATCGCCGACCGGGTCGTCGTACTCGCGTCCGGCGAGATCCATCTCGACGCGTACGGCGAAGACGCGGAACGCGACCGCGTGATCCAGACCATCGCCGTGTCCGTCTAGCCGTTGCTGACACCGGCCGCCGAAGGAAGCAGTCCCCCCATGACCACCCAGCAGAGCACCGAGGTCCCGGTGAAGGCGGCGATCCCGCCCGCCACCACCACCGCCGTGCGCGTCCAGAACGCCGTCATCAAGTACGGCTTCATCTTCGTGACGGTCGCGCTCTTCCTGTACTTCGCGCTGAGCGAGGGTTCCTTCCGCGAGTCGGCCACCCTCCTCGACACCCTGCGGTACGTCTCCGTCGCCGCCATCCTCGGCCTCGGCGTCACCCTCACCATGGCCGTCGGCGGAATGGACATGTCCGTCGGCGCGGTCGCCGGACTGGGCGTCTCCGTCGCCGCGCAGACGATGGTCGTCCACAACCAGGTCGGCACGGTCGCGATCATCGCGGTGATCGCGGCGGGCGCGGTGGCCGGCCTGCTGAACGCGCTCCTCATCGTGGTGCTGAAGATCCCCGACATGCTGGCCACGCTCGGCACGATGTTCGTCATCCAGGGCACCAAGCTCATCCTGGTCGACGGCCAGTCGATCACCCCGGGCATGACCCTGGACGACGGCTCCACGGCACCCGGCAAGTTCACGGACGGCTTCCTGAAGATCGACCGGGGCACGGTCCTCGGCATCCCCATCTCGGTCCTCGTCTTCGGCGGCCTGACGATCGCCGCCTGGGTCTTCCTCGCCCGCACCCGCTGGGGCCGCGTCCTGTACGCCATCGGCGCCAACCCCGAGGCCTCCCGCCTGGCCGGCATCCGCGTCGGCGCGTACCGCTCCCTCGCCTACGTCATCTCCGGCGTCCTCGCCTCCATCGGCGGCCTGATCCTGGCGTCCCGCATCGGCCAGGGCGATGTGAGCGCCGGAACGTCCCAGCTGCTGGAGGCGGTGGCGGTCGCACTGGTCGGCACCTCGGTCCTCGGCCGCGGCCGCCCGAACGTCTGGGGCACGGCCCTCGGCGCGGTGCTGATCGGCATCATCACGACCGGCCTGACCATCAAGGGTCTGCCGTACTACACGCAGGACGTCGTCGAGGGCGCGGTCCTCATCCTCGCCCTCGTCTTCAGCTTCACCCTGTCCAAGCGCCGCACCGCATAGGGGAGTTCACCGACCATGGGCTACCGCATCCTGGAGACCGACGACATCCCCGCGTACCTGCGCGAGCGGGGCCACTGGGACGAGGCGGCCGATCCGCAGGTCCGCGAGGTCTCGGACGGCAACATGAACAGGGTGTTCCTGGCGTCGAACGCCGACGGCACCCGCAGCCTCGCCCTCAAGCAGGCCCTGCCCTGGGTCCGTGTCGCCGGCCCCTCCTGGCCGATGAACCCGGACCGCGCCGACGCCGAGGCACGGGCCTACGAGCAGGTCGCGCGCGTCGCCCCGGACAAGATCCCGGCGGTCCACGGCTACGACCCCGAGAACTACGCCCTCGTCATGGAGGACATGTCGGACCTGGAGGTGCTGCGGACCCTGCTGAACGAGGGCGCCTCCTACGGTCCGCACACCTCGGCGAGGACCGGCGAGTTCGTCGCCCAGTTCTCCTTCGCGACCAGTGACTTCGGCATGGCGTCGGCCGACCGCAAGGCGCTGATCGCGGCCTCGGTCAGCCCCGAGCTCTGCAAGATCACGGAAGACGTGGTCCTGTCGGAGCCGTACATCGAGCACGAGCACAACCACTGGCACGAGGGCCTGGACGACCTGGCGAGGCAGTTCCGCGCCGACACCGGGCTGCGCACGGAGGTCGCCGACCTCCGCCACACCTTCATGACCAGCGCCCAGGCCCTGCTCCACGGCGACCTGCACACCGGCAGCATCATGGTCGGAGAACGCGAAGGCGGCCCCGTCGTGCGGGTCTTCGACCCCGAGTTCTCCTTCGTCGGCCCGATCGGCTACGACCTCGGCCTGTACTGGGCCAACGCGCTGGTGTCGGAGGAACGCGCCCGCGCGCTGGGCACGCTGTCGGACCACCCCGACCAACTCCGCCTGTCCTGGCAGGCGTTCGAGACGGAGTTCCGCCGGCTGTGGCCGACCCGCGTCGACACCTTCTTCGACGACGCCTATCTGGACCGCTTCCTGCGCCGGGTCTGGACCGACTCCGTGGGCTATGCCGGCACGGAGATCATCCGACGCATCATCGGCTTCGCCCACCTGACCGACCTGACGACTCTCGCGGACCCGGTACCGGCGTCCCGCCGGGCACTGCTCCTTGGCCGCGAACTCGTCGTGCGGCGCGAGGAGCTGACGTCACCGCAGGCCGTGCGCGACGTCGTGACCTCACTCGGCTGACTCGGCGTCGAACCACTCCTTGCCGGCAGCCCAGTGCCCCACCCAGCCCGCGAAGCCGGGCGCGGAGGTCGTGAAGCCGAACTCCGCGCCGAAGGGCATGGCGCCGACGTCCGTGACGTGCCAGATGTGCCCTCGGTGCGGGCCGGTGACGACAAGGTGCCAGTTCATCGCGCACCCGTCCGTCCCGAGCACGACAGAACCGTGGTTGAAGACCTGATCGGTGACGGCTTCCGGGTCCTCGTAGGGCCCCTCGTCCTCCTCCCAGAGCCACGGCTCCGTCAGCGGAAACGGCTCGGCCAGGCTCCGCTCCGCCCCGTCGCCGCCCCAGTCGGACGGCAGCTCGGCAAGCCCCACCAGCCCGTACTCCGGCGGCCCCTGGAACGACCCGTCCGATATTTCCGCCACGAACGTCCGGTACGGCTCCGGCAGGACGATCCCGTGCTCCGCCTCGAAGGCGTACACCGCCTCCCACCCGAGCGCCGACGCACCCTCGTCGTCCACGCCGAACGCCTTCCGGAGCGCGTCGAGATCCTCAGGTGCGGCCTGATCCATGTTCATGCCTCCATGAGAACACCCGCCACTGACAACGCGGGCACACGAAAGGGGCGGCTCCGTCGGCGCGGAGCCGCCCCTTTCGCGTGCCGGCCCCCATAGGGGAGAGGGGCCGTTTCTCGGTGGTGCCGGCCAGGTCGGGGAGGGGCCGGCCCGAGGGCTACTTCTTGTCGAGCAGGTCCTGGACCCTGGCGCGGACGTCGTCCGTGGCCAGGCCGCGGATCGTCAGCGTCGTACGGCGGCGCAGGACGTCGTCCGTCGTCTCGGCCCACTCGTTGTCCCGGGCGTAGACGACCTGCGCCCAGATCTCCGGGGCGTCCGGGTGGACACGCTGCGCCAGCTCCGGGTTGTCGTTCGCCAGCCGGGCGATGTCGAAGGCCAGCGAACCGTAGTGCGTGGCCAGGTGCTTCGCCGTGTCCGCCGCCATGCGCGGACCCGGGGCCGGGTTGTCGACCAGCAGCCGGTGCGCGACCGCCCGCGGGTTGGCGACACCCGGCAGCGGCAGCTTCTTCGGCAGCGAGGAGATCGGCTCGAAGTCGTCGCCCAGCGGGTGACCCGGCAGCGCCTCCAGCTTCTGCATGACCGTACGGCCGATGTGCCGGAAGGTCGTCCACTTGCCGCCCGCGACGGACAGCATGCCGCCCTTGCCCTCGGTCACCACGGTCTCCCGCTTGGCCTTCGCCGTGCTGCCGGGGCCACCGGGCAGCACCCGCAGACCCGCGAAGGCGTACGTGATCAGGTCACGGTCGAGCTGCTGGTCCCGGATGGAGAACGCGGCCTCGTCGAGTATCTGGGCCGTGTCCTTCTCGGTGACCGAGACGTCCGCCGGGTCGCCCTCGAACTCCTCGTCCGTGGTGCCGAGCAGCAGCATGTCCTCCCAGGGGAGGGCGAAGGTGATGCGGTACTTGTCGATCGGGGTGGCCAGCGCGGCCTTCCACGGCGCCGTCCGCTTCAGGACCAGGTGCGCGCCCTTCGACAGACGGATCGACGGGGCCGCGTTCGGGTCCTCCAGCTTGCGCAGGTGGTCGACCCACGGGCCGGTCGCGTTGAGGACGAGCCGGGCGCTGACGCCGAACTCGTCGCCGGACTGGCGGTCGCGCAGCTCGGCGCCCGTGACCCGGCCCTTGGTGAACCTCAGGCCGGTCACCTCGGCGTGGTTGAGCACGACCGCGCCCGCCTCGACGGCCGCGCGGACCGTCATCAGCGCCATGCGCGCGTCGTTCATCTGGTCGTCGCCGTACACGGCCACGGCCTTGAGGTTGTCGGTGCGCAGCTCGGGCACGTCCTGCGCCGCCTTGGCCGGCGAGAGGAGGTGGCCGACGCCGTCACCGAACGCGGAGAGCGCGGAGTAGGCGAAGACGCCCGCCCCGAGCTTCGCGGCGCCGTGCGGCCCGCCCTTGTACACCGGGAGGTAGAACGTGAGCGGGTTCGCCAGGTGGGGAGCCACCTGACGGGAGACCGCACGGCGCTCGAAGTGGTTCTCCGCAACCAGCTTCACCGCGCCGGTCTGCAGGTAGCGCAGACCGCCGTGGAGAAGCTTGGAGGAGGCGGAAGAGGTGGCACCGGCGAAGTCGCCGGCGTCGACCAGGGCCACCCGCAGGCCGGACTGCGCGGCGTGCCAGGCAGTGGAGATGCCCAGGATGCCGCCGCCGATCACGAGAAGGTCGTACGACGCCTTGGAGAGCTGCTCCCGGGTCTCGGCGCGGCTCGGGTTGGAGCCGGAGGCCGGGCGCGTACCGAGGGCAGGCACGGACTGCAGGGTGGTCTGACTGGTCATTTCGGGTTCTTACTCCTCATCAGAGCGTGCTGAGCCTACGAGTGGCTCTCGTCAGCTCTCTTCGTCCTCAAGCCAGCCCATCGTCCGCTCGACGGCCTTGAGCCAGCTCTTGTACTCACGGTCGCGCTTCTCTGCGGCCATGTTGGGGGTCCACTCGGCGGCCCGGCGCCAGTTGGCGCGCAGGTCGTCGGTGCTGGTCCAGAAGCCGACGGCGAGACCGGCGGCGTAGGCGGCGCCGAGGCAGGTGGTCTCGGCGACCATCGGGCGGACCACGGGGGCGTCCACGAAGTCGGCGAGGGTCTGCATCAGCAGGTTGTTGGAGGTCATACCGCCGTCGACCTTGACGGCCGCGAGCTCGACACCGGAGTCCTTGGTCATGGCGTCGGTGATCTCACGGGTCTGCCAGGCCGTGGCCTCCAGGACGGCGCGCGCGAGGTGCGCCTTGGTGACGTACCGGGTCAGGCCGGCGATCACACCGCGGGCGTCGGAGCGCCAGTACGGGGCGAACAGACCGGAGAAGGCCGGCACGAAGTAGGCGCCGCCGTTGTCCTCGACCGAGAGCGCGAGCGTCTCGATCTCGGCGGCGGTGGAGATCAGGCCCATCTGGTCGCGCATCCACTGCACCAGCGAACCGGTGACGGCGATCGAGCCCTCGAGGGCGTAGACCGCCTTCTGGTCGCCGATCCGGTAGCCGACCGTGGTGAGCAGGCCGTTGTACGAGTTGACCGGCTTGTCGCCGGTGTTCATCAGCAGGAAGGTGCCGGTGCCGTACGTCGACTTGGCCTCGCCCTCGGCGAAACAGGTCTGGCCGAACAGGGCCGCCTGCTGGTCACCGAGCGCCGAGGCGACCGGGATGCCGCCGAGCAGCTCGCCCAGCTTGCCGCCGGTGACCTCGCCGTAGACCTCGGCGGAGGAGCGGATCTCCGGGAGGATCGACAGCGGCACGCCGATGGACTCGGCGATCTTCTCGTCCCACTCCAGCGTGTGGAGGTTCATCAGCATGGTGCGGGAGGCGTTGGTGACGTCGGTGTAGTGCTTGCCGCCGTTGACACCACCGGTCAGGTTCCAGATGACCCAGCTGTCCATGGTGCCGAAGAGGATGTCTCCGGCTTCGGCGCGCTCGCGCAGACCCTCGACGTTGTCGAGGAGCCAGCGGGCCTTCGGGCCGGCGAAGTACGAGGCGAGGGGGAGGCCCGTCTCGCGGCGGAAGCGGTCCTGGCCGACGTTGCGGCCGAGCTCCTTGCAGAGCGCGTCGGTGCGGGTGTCCTGCCAGACGATGGCGTTGTGGACGGGCTCACCGGTGTTCTTGTCCCAGAGCAGCGTGGTCTCACGCTGGTTGGTGATGCCGATGGCCTTGATGTCGTCGCGGGTGATGCCGGCCTTCTGGATGGCCCCGGCGACGACCTCCTGGACGTTGGTCCAGATCTCGTTGGCGTTGTGCTCGACCCAGCCCGGCTTCGGGAAGATCTGCTCGTGCTCCTTCTGGTCGACGGAGACGATACGTCCGTCGCGGTCGAAGACGATGCAGCGGCTGGAGGTGGTGCCCTGGTCGATGGCGGCGATGAAGGGGCCGGCGGTGTGCGCGTCGGTCACGGTGTGCTCCTGGTTCCGTAAGTAAGGGGGACTGTCTACGACTGCTTGCTACGGCTGCTTCTAAGCGAAAGCGACGTTGTAGATGCCCGCAGCGATCGCGGCGCCGATCAGGGGACCGACGACCGGGACCCAGGCGTAGCCCCAGTCGGAGCCACCCTTGTTGGGCAGGGGCAGGAGGGCGTGCACGATACGCGGACCGAGGTCACGGAACGGGTTGACCGCGTAACCGGTCGGGCCACCGAGCGACAGACCGATGGAGACGACGACCAGTGCGGTGATGAGTGCGCCCAGGGTGCCCAGGCCGTTACCACCGTCGTTGAGACCCTGCGTGAGGATGGCGAGCACCAGCACGATGGTGCCGATGACCTCCGTGGCGACGTTCTGCCAGGCGACCCGGATCTCCGGACCGGTGGAGAAGATGCCCAGAACCGGGCCGGCGGCCGCCTCCTGGGCCTCGACGGCCTTGGTCTTGGTGGCCTGCGCGCCCGGACCGCCGACGATCTCCTTGTCGGTCAGGTGCGCGAGGAACTGGCCGTAGTAGGCGATCCAGACCAGGGCCGCGCCGATCATGGCGCCGAGCAGCTGTCCACCCCAGTAGATCGGGACGTCACTCCAGGAGATGCCGTTCTTCTTGAGCGCGAGCGCCAGGGTCACGGCCGGGTTCAGGTGCGCGCCGGAGAGCGGTGCGGAGGTGTAGACGGCTGTCAGCACGGCGAAACCCCACCCGAAGGTGATGGCGAGCCAGCCGGCGTTGCGGGCCTTGGAGGCCTTCAGCGTGACGGCCGCACAGACGCCGCCGCCGAGCAGGATGAGTATGGCGGTACCGATGGTCTCGCCGATGAAGATGTCGGAGCTGGACACCCGCGACTCCTTTGTCCTTCGTCCAGGGGACCGAACCCCGGGTCCCTCCGGAGGTTCGAGCTGCTCTCGGGTGAGAGCTGTGCCGGCCCTTGGCGTTGTCACACTCTAGCGCGTATTGCCGGTAGGTGTTCGACAATGCCGACCGATGGACGGGAGTCTCGCTCCGGCGTTACATGTGCGTCAAGGGTTCTGTTATCGAAAGCACGATCGTTATTGATTGCTGTGAGCTATCGATCTTCATATGAGGCTGCTATAGGGCCTCGCCCGATATGTCCGCTTCAGGGTACGGCGAAGACCGGAACGCCGTCAGGGCGTCCCGGTGTGCTCTTACCGACTTCTAGAAGCGCCCGGCGCCCAGGTCCCGCGACACCGCGCGGGCGCAGTCCCGTACCGCCGCGATCAGCTCGGTACGCAGCTCACCGTCCCGGCACAGCCGCTCCACGGCCCCCGTGATGCCGACCGCACCCACCGGCATCCGCCGCCGGTCGTGGATGGGGGCGGCCACACCGGCCACGCCCTCCCAGGTCTCCTCCACGTCCGCGGAGTAGCCACGCGCGCGTGTGATGTCGAGGATGTTCTCGAAGGCGTCCAGCTCGGACACCGTGCGATCGGTGAACGCCTTGCGGTCCGCCTCGATGGCCTCGCTGTGCGCCACCGGGTCGTACGCCGACAGCACCTTGCCCAGCGCCGTGGAGTGCAGCGGCTGCATGGCCCCGATCTCCAGCACCTGCCGGCTGTCGTCGGGCCGGAAGACGTGGTGCACGATCAGCACGCCCTGCTGGTGCAGGACGCCCAGATAGACGCTCTCGCCGCTGGAGCGGGCCAGATCGTCGGTCCACACCAGGGCGCGCGCCCGCAGCTCGTGCACGTCGAGATAGGTGGTGCCCAGGCGCAGCAGCTCGGCGCCCAGCTGGTACCGCCCGGACGCCTCGTCCTGCTCGACGAACCCCTCCAGCTGGAGGGTGCGCAGGATGCCGTGCGCGGTGCCCTTGGCGAGGCCCAGGGCCGAGGCGATGTCCGAGAGGCCGAGCCGCCGCTCGCCGCCCGCGAGCAGGCGCAGCATCGCGGCCGCCCGTTCGAGCGACTGGATGTTCCGTGCCATCGCCGTTCTGCCTCCGTCCCCTTCGCCGTCGACCCGCGACGTCGCTGCCGCTGTTCGGCAATGTCGAACACTACTAGTCCATGCCGACCAACCGCCAATGGTCGTACGACACCTTTAGGTCACTCGTGATGCACGCTCGCGTCACTCGTATCCCGGGAATGACCAGCCCGTCATCCTCGTCCGTCCCGTGGACGCTCTGACCGTTCGGGTCGGGTCCCGGCTACCCTGACGGCGTGCGCCCGCTGTGGGAAGCCCCGCGGCAGGACGCAAAGCCGACAGCCGTCGCACCCACAGGGAGCCCCTTCATGGCCTCGTTGCCACCGACCCCTTCCGCCGACAGCCGGACCCGTGCGTCCGCGCTCCGCGAGGCGCTCGCCACCCGTGTGGTGGTCGCCGACGGGGCGATGGGCACCATGCTCCAGTCCTCAACGTCACCCGCCCCGACATCGTGCGCTCGGTGCACGCCGAGTACTTCGACGCGGGCGTCGACTGCGTCGAGACCAACACCTTCGGCGCCAACCTGACCGCTCTCGGCGAGTACGACATCCCCGAACGCGTCCACGAACTGTCCGAGGCCGGCGCCCGGATCGCCCGCGAGACGGCCGACGAGTACGCCGCCCGCGACGGCCGCCGGCGCTGGGTCCTCGGCTCGGTCGGCCCCGGCACCAAGCTGCCCACCCTCGGCCACACCACCTTCGGCGCCATCCGTGACGCGTACCAGCAGAACGCCGAGGGCCTGCTCGCCGGCGGCGCCGACGCGCTCCTGGTGGAGACCACCCAGGACCTCCTCCAGACCAAGGCCTCCGTCATCGCCGCCCGCCGGGCCATGGAGACGGCCGGATACGACGTCCCCCTGATCGTGTCGGTGACGGTGGAGACGACCGGCACGATGCTGCTCGGTTCGGAGATCGGTGCCGCGCTGACCGCGCTGGAGCCGCTCGGCATCGACATGATCGGCCTGAACTGTGCGACCGGGCCCGCCGAGATGAGCGAGCACCTGCGCTATCTGGCCCGCCACTCCCGCATCCAGCTGTCCTGTATGCCGAACGCCGGCCTCCCGGTCCTCACGAAGGACGGCGCCCACTACCCCCTCACCGCGCCCGAACTGGCCGACGCGCAGGAGAACTTCGTCCGCGACTACGGCCTGTCCCTCATCGGCGGCTGCTGCGGCACCACTCCCGAGCATCTGCGCCAGGTCGTCGAGCGGGTGCGCGACCTCGCGCCCACCGAGCGCAACCCGCGCCCCGAGCCGGGCGCCGCGTCCCTGTATCAGACGGTGCCGTTCCGGCAGGACACGTCGTACATGGCGATCGGTGAGCGCACGAACGCGAACGGGTCGAAGAAGTTCCGTGAGGCCATGCTGGAGGGCCGCTGGGACGACTGTGTGGAGATGGCCCGGGACCAGATCCGCGAGGGCGCGCACATGCTGGACCTGTGCGTGGACTATGTCGGCCGCGACGGCGTCGCCGACATGGAGGAGCTGGCCGGCCGGTTCGCGACCGCGTCCACCCTGCCGATCGTGCTGGACTCCACCGAAGTCCCCGTCATCAAGGCCGGCCTGGAGAAGATCGGCGGGCGTGCGGTCATCAACTCGGTCAACTACGAGGACGGTGACGGTCCCGAGTCCCGGTTCGCGAAGGTCACCAAGCTGGCGCAGGAGCACGGTGCCGCGTTGATCGCGCTGACCATCGACGAGGAGGGGCAGGCCCGCACCCCGGAGCACAAGGTCGCCATCGCCGAGCGGCTCATCGACGATCTGACCGGGAACTGGGGGATCCACGAGTCGGACATCCTCATCGACACCCTGACCTTCACCATCTGCACCGGTCAGGAGGAGTCCCGTAAGGACGGCATCGCCACCATCGAGGCGATCCGCGAGCTCAAGCGCCGCCATCCGGATGTGCAGACCACTCTCGGTCTGTCGAACATCTCCTTCGGTCTCAACCCCGCCGCCCGGATCCTGCTCAACTCGGTCTTCCTGGACGAGTGCACGAAGGCCGGCCTGGACTCGGCGATCGTGCACGCCTCGAAGATTCTGCCGATCGCCCGGTTCAGCGAGGAAGAGGTGCAGACCGCCCTCGACCTCGTCTACGACCGGCGTGCCGAGGGTTATGACCCGCTGCAGAAGCTGATGGCCCTGTTCGAGGGTGCCACCGCGAAGTCGTTGAAGGCGGGCAAGGCCGACGCGAAGTCGTTGAAGGCGGGCAAGGCCGAGGAACTGGCGGCCCTCCCGCTGGAGGAGCGCCTCAAGCGCCGCATCATCGACGGCGAGAAGAACGGCCTGGAGGCCGACCTCGACGAGGCCCTCCAGTCCCGTCCGGCCCTGGACATCGTCAACGAGATTCTCCTGGACGGCATGAAGGTCGTCGGTGAGCTGTTCGGCTCGGGCCAGATGCAGCTGCCGTTCGTCCTTCAGTCCGCCGAGGTCATGAAGACCGCCGTCGCCTATCTCGAACCGCACATGGAGAAGACGGACGACGACGGCAAGGGCACGATCGTGCTGGCCACCGTCCGCGGCGACGTGCACGACATCGGCAAGAACCTCGTCGACATCATTCTGTCCAACAACGGCTACAACGTGGTCAACCTGGGCATCAAGCAGCCGGTCTCCGCCATCCTGGAAGCCGCCACGGAGCACCGCGCCGACGTCATCGGCATGTCCGGGCTGTTGGTGAAGTCCACGGTGATCATGAAGGAGAACCTGGAGGAGCTCAACCAGCGCGGCCTGGCGGCCGACTACCCCGTGATT
>NZ_JXTE01000299.1 GCF_000972385.1 Streptomyces sp. WM6386 | reverse complement strand
TCTGTGTCTGGCGGAGTATCTGGACTGGCGGCGGTACTTCGATGACTGGATCACTGTCTCGGATGTCGCGCGGGAGGCCGCCCACCGTGCCGGGGACAGAAGCGGTGAGGCCATGGCGTGGAACAACCTAGGCCTCTCCCTGCGGGAGGCGGGCCGGATGGAGGAGGCGGTCGAGGCCCAGACCCGCGCCCGCGACCTGTACCAGGCCACCGGGGACAGTCTCGGTGAGGTCATGGCGTGGAACAACCTCGGCCTCGCCCTGGAGCAGATAGGCCGGGTGGAGGAGGCGGTCGAGGCGCACATCCGTGCCCGCGACCTGCACCAGACCACCGGGGATCGCCGGCGTGAGGCCATGGCGTGGAACAACCTCGGCATCGCCCTGCAGAAGGTGGGCCGGGTGGAGGAGGCGGTCGAGGCGCACATCCGTGCCCGCGACCTGCACCAGGCCACCGGGGACCGCCATCGTGAGGCCATGGCGTGGAACAACCTCGGCATCGCCCTGGAGCTGGCGGGTCGGGTGGAGGAGGCCATCACGTCGTACGACAAAGCCGCACAACTCCACCAAGAGGCCGCTAACTGGTACCGGGCAGGCGAGACCCTCGGAAACCTCGCCCGCGCCCACGAAGCAGCCCACCGCCCCGCCGACGCTCGCGCCGCATGGCTCCAGGCAGCCGACTCCTACACCCAGGCCGGCGCCACCGAAGAGGCCGCCGCAGCACAGGCCGACGCCAACGCAACGGACACCGCCCCACCACCCCCCACCCTCACCC
>NZ_JXTE01000298.1 GCF_000972385.1 Streptomyces sp. WM6386 | reverse complement strand
GTGTAGACGGGCTTGAGCACCTTGGAGATCTTGTCCCAGTCCTGTGGGGCCGCGAATCGAAATGACGCCCGCGGGAGGAAAACCAAACACGTTTGCACCACAGTTCGCGGCCACACCTCGCCGACCGCGTCGGGCGGCCCCTTCAGCCCGTCGCAGACCAGCATGAGGACGTCTTCGACACCCCTGTTCTTGAGCTCGGAGAGCACGCGAAGCCAGTGCTTCGCGCCTTCGCCGCCGTCGCCGGCCCACAGGCCGAGGATGTCGCGGTGCCCTTCGGCGGTGACCGCCAGGGCCGCATAGATCGACCTGTTCGCTACTTGGCCATCGCGAATCTTGACGTTGATAGCGTCAATGAAGACGACCGGGTAGACGCGGCGGTTTCCACGGATCGTTGCGAATAGCAGTAGGCGAGTTCTCTCGACCAGCGTCCCATGGCCTCGGCCAGGTGCGCGGAGATCTCCCCGTGCGTGAGGCCCTTCGCGGACAGCGGGAGCACCATCTCGTCCACGCCGGTCAGCCGGCGCTGCCGCTTCTTGACGATGGCCGGCTCGAAGGAGCCCTCCCGGTCGCGAGGCACGTCGATCTCGACCGGCCCGACGTCCGTCAGTACCGTCTTGGACCGTGTGCCGGTACGGGAGTTGCCGCCGTCCTTGCCCGCCGGATCGTGCTCGTCATAGCCGAGATGGTCGGTGATTTCGCCCCCCAGGGCTGACTCCAGAACCGTCTTGGTCAACTGCTGCAGCAGCCCGCCTCGCTGGTCAACTGCAGCCC
>NZ_JXTE01000297.1 GCF_000972385.1 Streptomyces sp. WM6386 | reverse complement strand
GGGTTGCCTTGATGGCGTCGAAGCAGGCCACCGTGATGGGCGAAATGGGGGCGGCCGCGGCGCCGGCGAACATGACGTCGGCGCTGCCCTCGCGGATCAGCTCGGTGGCGTATCCCACCGAGTCCAGGCCCGAGGTGCAGCCGGTGGAGACGACGGCGGCGGGGCCCTCGGCGCCGACCTTCCAGGCCACTTCGCTGGCGAAGGAGCTCGGTACGAAGTAGTCGTACAGGTGCGGCACCGCGTAGCGGTGGTCGACCAGGTCGAGTCGGCCGCCGTCACTGACGATGCGGTACTCGCGGTCCAGGGCCATGGTCGCGCCGACGCCGCTGCCCACGGTGACACCCGTGCGGTGCGGGTCGAGGTCGCTCAGGGCCAGTCCGCTGTCGGTGAGGGCCTCGGCGGTGGTGACGACCGCGAACTGGGCGGCGCGGTCCATGCGCCGGACCTCCTGCGGGCTCAGGCCGTGCAGTTCGGGGTCGAAGTCGACCTCGGCGGCCACCCGTGAGCGAAACGGTGTCGCGTCGAAGGAGGTGATGGTGCGGGTGGCGGTGCGGCCGGTGCTGAGCAGGTTCCAGAAGTCCTTGGTCCCGACCCCGCCGGGGGCCACCACACCGATGCCGGTGATCACTACCTGGCGCGCCATCAGGAGGCCCAGTGGTAGAAGCGGGTGGCCATCGCGTCGGCCGGCGAGCGCCAGGTCGCCGGGTCGTAGGCCTCGATGAACGGCTTCAGGTCGTCGCTGACCTGCACGAACCGCGGGTCGGTCTTGGCC
>NZ_JXTE01000296.1 GCF_000972385.1 Streptomyces sp. WM6386 | reverse complement strand
GGGGGAGGCTGAATGGGGGGTTTTGTGGCTTATGTCCTATGTAGGGGTGGCATAAAGATTCTGACGTACGGTCACAGGGAGGGCGTGGTGCCGTCGCGGATCACCCCCAGCTCCACCAAATCCTGCGGCCGGATACGGAGTTGGTCCGCCGTCGCCTCCGCCTCCTCCGGTGGCCGCTTCAGGATCGCTGCCGCCGACTCCGGTGCGATGACGGAGAAGTAGCTGTCCGGGGCGGCCCAGGTGCTGCCGGGCGCGGCGAGGGCCAGGGCTCCGCCGGAGCCGCCCTCGCCGATGAGGAGGGTGGTGATCGGGGTCCGGGCGGAGGCCACCGCGCCGAACACCTCCGCGATCGCCGGCCCCGCCCCCTGCCGCTCCGCCTCCGCGTCGTTGGCGGCGCCCGGGGTGTCCACCAGCGTCAGCACCGGGATGCCGAGTCGGTCCGCGAGCCGGATCAGCCGGGCGGCGGTGCGATAGCCGGCGGGGCGGGTGGGGGTGCCGGCCTGCGCGGCGTACGCGACCGTCCGCCCCGCGTGCTCGCCGAAGCCGCACAGCATGCCCGGGTCCGTGCCGCCGCAGCGGTCGCCGGAGATCGCGACGCGGTGGGTGAAGTAGGTGCCCAAGTAGCTTTCGGCGCGAGGGCGTTGGGGGGACCGGGCGCGTTGGACGGCTTCCCAGCCGGCGCGGGGGAGGGGTGGGGCGGGGGGTCCCTCGGAGTCACCGGCGGGTGGGGCGTGCGGGGGGTCCCGGGTCCCCTCCGCCGGTGGGGGGGGCCGCGGGG
>NZ_JXTE01000295.1 GCF_000972385.1 Streptomyces sp. WM6386 | reverse complement strand
CGGTCGCCGCCCGCGCCCCGCACTGCCACTCTTGTTGCCGGTCCGGCAAAACGGCGTCCATGCATCGGCTCTACGACCTCGACGCACCGCTGACAGCCGCTCAGCGGATCGCGGTGAGGGAGGAGTTGGAGGGGCGAAGGTCACAGAAGCATATCGGGCATTTGGTGCTTCGATCTTCACGTAAGACTTACAAGTTGGCTAAGTTGGTCACTGCCTGCACGACTCCCTCCGCTAGGCAGGTGGTCTCGTGCACTCTCGTACGGAAGGAGTGCCGTTTCCATGGCGCCGGAACGAACCTCGCCCCCTGAAGTGACCCCCTTCCCGGGCAGGGACAACTCCCTTGTCCCAAGGGAGGGCGAGGGACCGAGTCGCGACGAGGTCCGGCGCAAGATCGACAGCCTCTACGACCGGGCCGAGAGCGACACCGGCACCTTCAACGCGACCCGCGCCGCTGCGATCCCGCGCCAGCGGGGTGCGGGAGGCCGCGACGGGTCCCAGGACGACATGCAGCCCGCGGTCGGAGCCCTTGCCCGGCAGTGGTTCGACGCCGCACGGGCCAAGCTGGGCCGGACCGTGCCGGTATCGCAGCCGGAGAGGAGGATGCCCGCCCGTCCCGACCGCGCGCCCCAGCAGGCACGACCCGCGCGCCCGACGGAGCGTCCCGCGCAACCCCTCGCACTCGAAGCGCCCAAGGCACCCACGGGCGTTGTACGGGAGTTGACCGGCGGATCAGCTCAGGAGCCGACCGCAGGATTCCTTCCGGAGCTGCCCGCTCCGCCCGTCGCACCGG
>NZ_JXTE01000294.1 GCF_000972385.1 Streptomyces sp. WM6386 | reverse complement strand
GTCGAAGAACTACCGCTACTCGACCAACCACCAGGTCGTCATCGACGCCGACACCCGGCTCGTCGTCGCCGTCGGCCGCCCGTTGCCCGGCAACCGCAACGACTGCAAGGCGTGGGAACTGTCCGGCGCGAAGGACGCCGTCGGCAAGACCACGGTCATCGCGGACGGCGGCTACCGCGGCACCGGCCTGGTCATCCCGCACCGCCGCGAACCCGGCCAAGCCGAACTCCCTGACTGGAAAGAGGAACACAACACCTCCCACCGCAAAGTCCGCGCCCGCGTCGAGCACGCCTTCGCCCGCATGAAGACCTGGAAGATCCTCCGCGACTGCCGCCTCAAAGGCGACGGCGTCCCCCCCGCCATGCTCGGCATCGCCCGCCTGCACAACATCACCCTCGCCGGGTGACGGAGAAACGGCAGTTCATCCAGCACATGAAAGATCATTTACGGGACAACGCTTAGCCGCGCGCGGTTCGGATTCGCCATGCCGACGGCATCCGACGTCGAGTTCACCAAATTCTCTATCGACTGACCACATCCCTGGCCAGTCCGTCACCAGGCGCGATGGTCGGGTTCGGTGTCCTCCTGTACGGACCACGCAATCCTGCGTTCGGCTGATTCCTTCAAGGAGCGGTAGAAGCGGTCCTCGACCGACCCCTGCTCAAGGGTGGCCATGATGCGTACGGCGTTATCTCTGATCTCGGTGTCCTCGGGGTATGGCGTACCCGGGGATGTGACCAGGTCCCCTGCGCTGGCTGCACTGTGCAAACTGGCGCCGACGACCTGCAGCAA
>NZ_JXTE01000293.1 GCF_000972385.1 Streptomyces sp. WM6386 | reverse complement strand
CCGCAAGGTCCCGCCCAGCCGCAGGCTGCGCGGCACACCGGCCACCGTCCGGGTCGGCTCGGCCCGCATCTCCAGAGCCAGCCGGGCGCCCTCGGCGGAGTCCTGCCAGACGGCGGGATCGGACAGGCGCAGTGCGAACCGGTAGAACAGCGCGGGCCGTTGGACCGGCACCCCGAAGTGACGGTGCCCGACGTGCAGGCCGGCCCGGCGGACCAGTTCCACGAAGACCAGGGGGTCGTGCAGGCCCGGGGTGTCGTTGAACAGCGGGAGCCCGAGCGGCATGTCGTCGCGCAGGACGAAGTGCTGTTCACCGGCCGGGGCGCTGCGCGGGTGCTCGCTGCGGACCAGGCGCCGGGCGACGGCAGTGGTGTCCAGAGCGCCGAGGACTGCGTGCTGGGACATGGTCGGCTCCTCGGTAGGGCGGGCCGATGGTGCCCGGCGTCACGGGTCCGGTGGTGCTTCGGGAGGCGGGCGGCCCCACCGGACTGCGCACCAGCCTCGCCACCCCGCAGGCCTGGGCCAAGTACATGGCGATGGCAGCAAGTTGCGCCGCAGGCATTCCTTGTCCCTGCCACTGCCGGGCCGGGCCCGCTTCGGCCCCGCGGCCCCGGCCTTCCCCCGAGCGCCGAAACGGCCGCTCGCTCGTGGCTTTAGCCATACGCAGGTCGCGCTGCCCAGACTCACCGGCGCAGGGTCCGTTTCCTGCACCACGGTTTTGCCCCCCTCGACCCGAGCGGCGCCCCCCTCAGGCGTCCCTGCCCATCGTCAGGAAGGTCATGTCCATGATCGAGCCGTCGGACGC
>NZ_JXTE01000292.1 GCF_000972385.1 Streptomyces sp. WM6386 | reverse complement strand
CTACTACGTAGCGACGTCCAGCTTCGAATACGTCCCCGGCGTGCCCATCTGGCACAGCCGGGACCTCGTGCACTGGCGGCTGATCGGGCACGCCCTGGACCGGCCCTCCCAGATGGCACTGCCCGACACGGCACCCTCCTCCACCGGGGTGTACGCACCCACCCTGCGCCATCACGACGGCCTGTTCTGGCTGATCACGACCGTGGTCGCCGGGGCGGGCAACGCCCTGGTGACCGCCGAGGACCCCGCCGGCCCGGGGTCGGACCCGGTACCGATCGACATCCCCGGCATCGACCCCTCCCTGTCCTGGGAAGAGGACGGCACCTGCTGGTGCGTCTTTTCCGCGGGCGGGATCCGCGCGGTGCGTATCGACCCGAAATCCGGTGAACTGCTCGGCGAGCCGGTGCAGATGTGGTCCGGCTCCGGGCTGCAGTACCCGGAGGGACCGCACCTCTACCGGATCGGCGAGTGGTGGTACCTGCTGCTGTCGGAGGGCGGGGCGGAACGCGGACACGCGCTGTCGCTGGCCCGCGCCCGCACTCTGCCGGGCCCGTTCGAACCGCACCCGGCCAACCCGGTGCTGTCCCACCGCAGCACCAGCCATCCGGTGCAGAACACCGGCCACGCCGATCTGGTTCAGGCGAAGGACGGCAGTTGGTGGATGGTGCTGCTGGGCACCCGGCCGCGCGGCGACACGCCCCTCTACCACGGCATGGGCCGGGAGACCTTCCTGGTGCCGGTGCGCTGGGAGGACGGGTGGCCGCTGCCCGGGCCGCTCGAACTGCGCTCTCCCGCCCCGGAGT
>NZ_JXTE01000291.1 GCF_000972385.1 Streptomyces sp. WM6386 | reverse complement strand
CTCGACGAAGCGGAAGCGGTGGCCGAGGGCCCGGTTGACGCGCCAGGACAGGTAGACCGGGTCCACGGGCAGGCAGTGGCCGCCGACGCCCGGGCCGGGTGTGAAGCGCATGAAGCCGAACGGCTTGGAGGAGGCGGCGTCCACCGCTTCCCATACGTCGATGCCCAACTCGCGGGCGTAGACGGCGAGTTCATTGACCAGGGCGATGTTGACGTGGCGGAAGGTGTTCTCGACCAGCTTGGTCAGCTCCGCCACCTTGGGCGACTTCACCGGCACGGTCGTGTCGACGACAGTGCGGTAGAAGGCGTCGACGGCGGCGAGCGAGGCCTCGTCCACACCGGAGACGACCTTGGGAGTGGTCTCCAGGGTCCACACCCGGTTGCCCGGGTCGATCCGCTCCGGGCTGTAGCCCAGGTGGAAGTCGACGCCCACGGTCAGGCCGGAGTACTCCTCCAGGATCGGGGCGACCAGTTCCTCGGTCGTTCCGGGGTAGGTGGTGGACTCCAGGACCACCGTGGAGCCCTGGCGCAGGAACCGGCCCAGGATCCGGGCGGCCGACTCGATGGCCCTGAGGTCGGGGACGCCCTCGCGCAGCGGCGTCGGCACGCTGATGACGGCCACGTCGAAGCCGCCGACCGCGCGCTCCTCGGTGGTGGGCAGATAGCGCCCGGTGGCCAGTGCGGCCGCAAGCCGCTGCGGTGCGACGTCCTCGACGAAGCGGAAGCGGTGGCCGAGGGCCCGGTTGACGCGCCAGGACAGGTAGACCGGGTCCACGGGCAGGCAGTGGCCGCCGACGCCCGGGCCGGG
>NZ_JXTE01000290.1 GCF_000972385.1 Streptomyces sp. WM6386 | reverse complement strand
AGTCGAGAGTATCCGGGCCGCGGAGAGCTCGGAGGAGGCGCTGAAGCGAGTCGAAGTCTCCCGGGTGACCTTCTGATCGAACTGCGCCCGCTGCCGCGGCACGGGAGGGTGTCGGTCTTGCGGCGAAGGATTGTGTCCTGGCAGAGGGATCGCCGGACGTCGAGGTGGCCGCGCCCGTCGCCGTAGCCCGGGGCAATGCGGGCGGCCAGCGTCTCCGGTGTCCCGGCCGGTCGTGGGTACCTGAGCGACTCGTATGAGCCGCACCTGTCGGTGCACCCGCAGAACAGAGTCCGTACCGCTGATCGGATCGCCTCCTGCTCGCCGTCGTGGACCGGCGCACAAAGGCCGCGGCTCCGGCGGGTCATCGCGGTGTTCCCGCGGCCCCGTTCAACGTGGCGTGTGACGCCCGGACACCAGCCGACATCACGGTCAGACAGCGGTGTGACCCGGATCTTGGGCCCGTTCGGGCGGGTGGAGCCCCGGGCCGCCGCTCGCGCCCTCCTGCTCGGGTTGCTGCCGGGTGCCGAACGGAAGCACTGCTGGAAGCCGGCCGGCCGACCATGCCCGGCCCGGGCCACACGCCTGCCTTCCCGACGGCCTGCTCGATCCAGTCTTCGGGGCCCACTCGCCGCCTCGGTGCCCGTCAGCGTCGCCCGGCCAGTGCCTGGTCGGCGTTGCCCAGTTGCGTACGCACGGCCAATCCCACAGGAAGTGGGCCGTGCACCTGGATGTGCTCGACGTCAAGATCGCCGGTCGGCCCGCGCGTGAACTCCTTCAGGCAGTCCTTCAGTTCCCGGACGCTCCGGACG